>DUDG01000022.1 GCA_012959395.1 Flavobacteriaceae bacterium
CCGCTGCTTCGTCGGCGGTCAAGGAGCGTCACCTGACCGGTTTCCTGCGCGCTCAATGGTGGCGCGGCGAACCTCTGGAAGGGAAACAAACCGGTGAACCCGGAGAAGTAAGTGTTATTTTGTTTGAATCATTTGGTAAAACAAATTTTAACGTAGATTTATCTTTTAATTTAGACCATATTTCCATGCGTTTAGACAAATGTTGATTAGGTCCACCTGCGCCTCCAAAAACCAAAACATGAGCATCTCCTTTTTTAATAGAAGGAGCTGCAGCAAGATATCCTCCTGATAAACTTGGAGTATTATTAAAAGGGACATTGGCTTTTTGAGACCATTGTTCATTGAATGGATTGAACTGATAAACATCATAAAGCATATCATATGGCCTTGAATGATTTGGATTATATGACAAACCACTTATAACGTATAAACATTCTTGATGACCATTGCTTTGACCTACTACTACAGATTGAATTCTACTCTTAAATGGAAAATCTTGATGTTTTTTCCAACTATATTTAGGTCTAACTATTGATGAATTTACATTGAATGAAAGAAAATTGTTGGTTGAAACGTTATCTTTTTCTTGTTGTCCTCCTATCAGATAAACAATATCATCTACGACAGCTCCACCCATGTTTGAAAGTGGAATTGGCATTGGGGGGAGTGATTCTATTTCTACTTCTTTAGTATTCTCGTTCCACTTTAATAAATAGACTGTATTAAATACGCCTTTTTTATTGTCGCCACCAAAACATAATAATCCCTGGTTAGTATTAATAGAAACTCCATTTGCAAGAGCTCTTGGAAGGGAAACTGAAAGCTTGTCATACCAAATGGTTTGATTTTCTTTTTTTTCAAGCACATAAATATCACTGTACCATTCTTTTTCACCTCCATCCCACGGAGCTTTATTTGGAAAATTTGTACCTCCTGCCAAAATAAGAACGCCATTATGAATTCCTGAAAATGAACCATTTAATCCTTTTAATGTGGGAATTTCTTTTTCATAATAAATTCTTGTTCTTGACCATTTGATTGAAAAAAAAATAACAAACAAAATGAAAGAATAATTCTATAATTAAATAATGTTTTTATAATTATAATTATCATTGTCATGGTCTTCTTATAAATGATTACCTAAGAACTCTTTTAATTTATTGGTAAATGGTTTAAATATTCTAAAACACCCAAGGCTTTTAAGGAGTTAACAATCTCAAGTTCGGATTTCTTTTCAAGGTTTATATGAGGAAATCTACTAGGGCCACAATCAACTCCCAAATACTTCATAAAGTACTTGCCAACACCATTAAATCCCCCTTTTGCATTTAATATTTCAACAAACCTTATAGCTTTAGTTTGTAAATTAGCTGCTTTTTCCATTTGCCCATGATCAAAATACTCCTTGATTTTAAAATAAATTGGGGCTAGATGATTATAGGTACTTCCTGCCCAGCTATTAGCGCCTAATGATAGACTTGGAAGAAACAATTCGTCGTAACCAAACAAAATATTATATTCTTCTAAACTATAGTTTTTACAATGTAGAAAGTCAATTAGTTGGTTGTCGGTAAATTTAATTCCAGCAAACTGTGGAATTTCTTTGGAGGCTCTTTTTAAAAAACTCAAAATATCTATTTCTGCCCCATTCAATGAAGGAATGTGGTAATAATAAAAAGGAAGATTTGGAGCACTTGTAGACACTTCTTTACAGTAATAAATCAATTTATCTAGGCTATCAATCTTAAAATAAAATGGAGCCAAAACGGCTATTGCATCTACTTTATCTGAAGCATGTTTTGCTAAATCTTTTGTAACTTCTAAACTTGGATCTCCAACATGATCTATAAGATAAAGGTCTTTAGTTTTACAAGAAGACCAAGCCAAGGTAATATCTTTTCTTTCTTGAGTCGTTAATGAAACAAAATCTCCTGTCGATCCATTGATAAATACGCCAGAAATCTTGTTTTTATTCAAATAACAAGCATACTGATTTACTACAGATGTATTTAGTGAACCATCTTGACTCATAGGAGTATAGACAGCAGCAATTAAATTACAATTGTTCTTTCTCATTACATAAGATATAGCTTAAAAATAAATTTAGTGTTCAAAACAGTAATTTATATAAAATATTAAAATAATTTTTAAAAAGTTAGTTAAGTTTCATATTCTATTAAGTTTCTAATGCATTTGAAATTTGCATAAGTGCCCTAGGTATATGAAAACATCCTTTCCATTTTCCACCTTTTAACTGGAGCAATACCTTACCTTGTCTATTAAGATAACCAAACCACTCCCCTTTATGAATTGGATCTCTAAAATGGTTCCATGTATACTCATGCACTTTCTTAAACCAATCTTTGGCTTTTAAACTTTTGTTATAAGAATAAATTTTAGCTAAGGCCACTAAAGTTTCTAGATGCACCCACCATAGTTTTTGATCCCATTCCAATTGCTGAGGTGGAAAACCTTTTAGATCTAAAAAATAGAAAATACCACCATGTAACTTGTCCCAACCATGCTCTAATTGCTGATACAAAATAGTCTCAGCTTGTTCTATTAAAGCTCTGTTATTTTGCTTAATGGCTATATTCATAATAAACCACATAGCTTCTATAGCATGCCCCGGATTGAGTAACCTACCTTCAAAAGAATTCACAAATTCTCCCTTAATACTAATGTTTTCTAATATCAAACCCGTTTTAGAATCATAAAACTGTTCCATGATCAATGGAATTAATTCCTGAGTTAAGTTTGTAACTTGCTGTATCCCTAATATATGTTCTAATTCCAAAGATAAATTACATAAAATCATAGGGAGCGCAAAGTTTTTCATTGGTCTGGTTCCTGAAATATGCTTATTATAAATTCCCTTAGGGTTGTCTTTTCTAGCTATGATTCTTTTAAAAATCTCATTAACCAACTTCTTATACTTAGGATTTGGATCAATTCTGTAAAAGGCCCCAAAAGCCATAGCCGCAAAACAATCTGAAAAAATATTATAAGGAGCCATTAAAGGTTCTCCTTTTTGGCTTAATGAAAAATACCAATCTCCCGAAGGAGCCTGACCATATTTTTCTAAAAAATCGATACCCAATTGAGCCATTTCGTGCCACTGATTACCATTTAATGAAGAGTACTCTAGGGTAGCAAACATCCATGCTTCTCTAGCTTGAAGCCACACAAACTTATCAGTATCATACACTTTTCCTTCAGAATTGAGACATGTAAAATACCCTCCATAGATGTAGTCTGGAGAATACTTTTCCCAAAAAGGAATAATTTCTTTTAAAAGTTCTTGTTTGTAAATAGATCCGTAAGATTTCATAGTACTATAGTTCAGTAATTCTAATGATTTTGCAGTGTTTTATAAACCTTTAATATAATTAACTCCAAAAGGCTTTCGTTGTGAACGTGTTAACATGCTGTTAGCTTCGTCATCATTAATAAACTTTTCCGCTTCAGGATTCCAATTCAACTTTCTTTTTAGTTTCATGGAAATATGTGTAATTAAACAAATAGAACAAGCCCTGTGACCCATTTCAACGGGAGATATCGGAGGCTTTCTGCTTTCTATACAATCTAACCAGTTACCATGTTGTTCATCGCTTTTATACAAATGTATTTCATCAGACCCTATAACAGAAGTCAATATTTTTGGATCGCTGGCATCTAATGCTTTTGAACTTTTAGCTGCTGCCACAGGGTCAGAAGCTGAAGCTGTATAAGCTCCTCTTGAAACAAATATCCAACCATCAGTACCTATATATTTAATACCGTTGGTGTAACCTCCACTGCTGGTGTACATGGTTATGCCATTTTCGTATTCTGCTTTTGACATAAAATCACCATGAACATTCCAAAGTCCTGATTTGGGAAACTCTGCTACGGCTTGGACAGATATTGGGCCCGTTAATTCGGTATCCATACCCCAAGCAGCAGAGTCGTAATGATGTTGCCCCCATCCAGTAATCATACCCGCTCCAAATTGTTCAATACGCAACCAACCGGGGCGGCTATAACCTTGTTGCGGATGCACACCAATTTCCGTATAATCCATCAATGGAGTCTGACCTAACCACATATAGTAATTCAATTTTGAGGGTACTGGCATTTTAGGGGCTTCGGGTCCTGACGGATCACCTGGAAGACCTACTTTTACCGTGTGTAATTTCCCAATTCTGCCATTACGGACTAATTCGGCGGCAACCCTAAATTGAGACATGGAGCGTTGTTGTGTGCCTACTTGTAAAATAGTACCTTTTTTCTGAATGATATCGCTTAAAATTCGTCCTTCTTCAACGGTAAGTGATGTTGGTTTTTGCAAATAAACATCTTTACCGGCTAAGGCTGCTTCAATAGCAGGTTGCGAATGCCAATGATCCGGTGTGCTAATAACAACAGCGTCAATGTCTTTATTTTTCAACATTTCTTTATAGTCTCTATACATTTTTACATCTACCGTTTTTTTGCTTCCCGTTTTTTTACTGTAATAAGTTTCCACTAATGTTTTGGCATCTTTCATACGGTTACTGTCCACATCGCAAACTGCGATAAGACGAGCATTGTCATATTGCATTACGCCAGGCATATCATGATCACGAGCAATACGTCCACAGCCAATTTGTCCAATGGTTAATTTTTTGTTAGCCGTAGTTTTTCCAAATATTCCAGAAGGTAAAATGGTTGGGGCTAAAAATGTTGCAGCACTTGCTGACGATGTTTTCTTGATAAAATTTCTTCTTTGCATTTTAGTTATATTATTAAGCTTTGAGTTCGGAGTTAAAAAAACTCAAGACTGCGAACTAATTTAATTATTTTTCCATATTCAAGACCCAAAGAATACCACCTCTTAAATGTTTTCTAAAAGTGGGATCGTTATAGGTTTTGGCATCATGACCTAAAGCCGTAAACCATTGTCTGGCACCTTCAAATTCATGTGACCAGCACAGCGGAAAATAATCACCAAAAATATCATTTGGGTATTCTACTTTTTTCTTATCCTCAACCGTTCTTAAATCGGCTGCTAGTAATACTTTTATATCAGGATTTAGGTTATTGGAATAATAACATTCATCATCAACTTTCCATACTTTATCCAAAAAAATGGTTGAAGGATGATTTTTATCAACTATGACCACATCAAATTCCTGATGAGGTGCATGGCGAATAAATTTACCACCGACCAGCGCCCAATACCAAGGCCAATCTCTTTCTACGGCATTTGCGGAATGAATAGCTATGAACCCCCCGCCCCCTTTGATATAGTTTTGAAAGGCTACTTTTTGGTCTTCGGTATCAAACACCTTATTATTGGCATTAGAAAAAATAATAGCATCGTATTTTGCCAAGGATGCCTCTTTAAAAAGCGAAGCGTCTTCACTAGTATCAGTATCAATATTTTCTGCTTTACAAATTTCTTTTAAAGCTTTTATGCTATTAGGAATGTTTTTATGTACATAACCTTTTTCCCCATTTAGTGATAACCCATTTTTTGTAAATATCAATACACGTTTTTTCTTTACTGCAGGATCATTGTCTTCAGTATTATTTGCTTGTAGATTAACTGCTAAAACTAGACAGAAAATAAATAGAATAGTTTTCTTCATTTGTTTTTTATATTGTGGTTTCTTATTGATTAAATTAATTACTGAGTATATAATCTAGTGTTTCCCTTTTTCTAAATGGGCAATAAGCTAGAAATAATTTCTGAGTTTTCATTGGAAACATTATTTATTAAACCCAAAGTTACCTATAAAATGAGATTAATATTTTAACAAGGACTATACCTTTTTGAAATACGTATTATAATATTTTACGTTTAATCTCTTAATGGATAAAAACATCTATCCAAGTATGTCTTTAAAAATTATTTAATATATTGTTCATGAATCTTAAAAATTAATATTATGAAAAAAATAATTCTTATTTTATCAATTCTAGTTTTAAGTTGTGAGACTAAAACTAATCAAAATAATCAATGGACTTTTGATGCTACTGATGGATCATATATTCAATGGAATGGAGACAATACCAATGCTAATGAAATGCTTCATCACGCAATGAAACATATGTACAATGTTGAATACGAAAAATCTATGACGTTTTTTGAAAAAGTTTTGGAGTATGACTCTTCACTTTTTGGCCCTCATGTTGTTTTGGCTGGATTTGCAATTGATGGATCTGAAAAACAAAAAATGCATATCCAAAAAGCAAAAGAATTAGTAGCTGATAACAATGAAACTTCTAAAGTTTTTGTTTCACTTCTTGATTTACCAAAGGGGAATAATTGGCCTTTAGGATCAGAAGGTTCTTTTGAGTTATGGTCTAAAATGAGAGAACTTGAACCTAAAGGTAAATTAATTCATTTCTACTATGCTTTTTCAAACCCAGATTCTAATGAAAGAATTAGAGAAATGGAATTATTGCTATCTGAGATAAGAGATCAAAAAGGTGATCCAAATTCTCTACCAACTAATGGTGATCATTCTTATATGATCCCTCCAATAATTAATTCATTAGGTTACTTTTACTATGGAATTGGTGAAAAAGATAAAGCTAAAAATCATTTTGATGAATATTTAGATCTTTATAAAAGTTACAATTCTTACGATTCAATGGGTGAATTTTATTATAACGAAGGTGATATGGAAAATGCTTTAAAGTATTATAAAAAAGCAATTGAAATGTACCCTTCTTCTGCTTCTGCAAACTCTATGGTAAGAAAGATTAACGAATAAATAGCATTATATTTATTTAAATTGTTGTTATGAAAAATTAACAAACAGCTAAAGTCTATTCAATTGTTTTTTGATCTTTCTAATTGCATTTTGAATAGATTTTTCTGGTTCAATTATATTATCAGTACCCCAAAAATCTAAATCTATAAATCCAAGTTTAGAGTCAGATAAAATGATTTTAGGCTTAACTCTCATTTTGTTTTTAGGAAGAGCAAAGGAATTATTTTGAGTCCAATCTGTAATTGCAATTTCAGAAGCAAAAGTATAGGAAGTGTTAAATAATTTTTTATCGTAATTAATTTTTAACTTTAATAACAGATTACTATAATTAAAAATCCATTTCCCATTTTTCTCTACATAGTCAACTTTATACTTAGCTTGTAAAGGCCAAACATTTGCTCCTTTTGGCTTAGTGACTACAAATAGATTTTTAATAAAGTCTTTGTTGTTTATATTAAGATTGAAATTAGCGCTAATAATTACAAGCTTATCAACTTTTATATATAGTTCACCTTGAATTGAAGGTAATTCAATATTTTCTTTTTGTTTGAATCCAACTACATATACAGGGCTATTGTTAACTTTTGTAGTTCTTTTTATAACATATGAATACAAGGGAATATTTTCTTTTGGGATGAAAAAATTAGGGTATTTAACAATATCAAGAAAAAGAGTGTTGAAAGGACCCCCAGCTAATTTTACTATTAAAGTGTCGAGTCTTGAATAATCCGTGTTTTTTCTAAGCTTAACAAATTCAATAACATCTCTTTTATAAGATTCATAGGGAAATTTGTAAATTTTACTTACTGCCTCTGTTAATGAAACATTTTTTCTACGCCTTTTTATACTTTCTCTAAAAAAAGAAGTCATTAATAAATTTTCATTTAAATAATTGCTTTTAGAATTAAATAAAGCTTTTCTAACAAGCCCTTCAACGTCTTTAGGGATTGTTAAAATCATTTCGGAAAGAGGTATAGAATAAACATCTAACAATATTATATTCCTTTTATTTTTTAAATTTTTTAAATCAACAATTTTTGGACTATAACCTATAAAGGATACTTTAATATTAGGCTTGTAATTTTCGGGAATCTTAATACTGAAGTCACCATTGATATTAGAAATTGTGCTAATATTTGAATTGAGTAAGCTAATATTAGCAAATGCTAACCCTTCTTTATTGCTGGCATCAGCAATTTTCCCATGATATTCTTTAAATGAAATATTTTCAAGAGATTTTTTAGTTATATCTATCTGCGAAAAGCAATCAATTTGAAAGATTAAACAAAGAAGAATATAAGTTAAAATAGGTTTCATTATAATCTAAATATAAAGATTTATATTATATATGAATGAGATAAAACATACCATAATATATGTTCTGAAAAAATTTATAATATAAAACCCATTAGGGTTTCATCACTATTTTCTAGAATTCAATTTAGCTAACAGCCTTAAAATTTCTAAATATAGCCAGACAAGAGTAACCAAAAGCCCAAAAGCTCCATACCATTCCATGTATTTTGGAGCTCCTTTTTCTGCGCCCTCTTCAATAAAATCAAAATCTATAACTAAATTTAGTGAGGCAATAACTACAACAAATAGGCTGAATCCAATACTCATAAGTGAGCTATTAGATGGATCCATTATAGAAAATCCAGAACCAAAAAAACTTGCTATTAATGAAAAAATGTAAACTAAAAAAATCCCTCCTGTAGCTGCAAATACACCTAATTTGAAGTTTTCTGTAGCTTTAATTACACCTGATCTATAAGCAAATAGTAAAGAAAGTAAAATAGAGACTGTGAGCATTATTGCATTAAAAACAATTCCCTCATATAATTGGCCATACATAAAAGAAATACCACCCAATAATAATCCTTCAAAAATTGCATAGAGAGGAACAGTTATTGGAGACCAAGTTTTTTTAAAAATTGTTACTAGAGCAATTATAAAACCTCCAATTCCTCCAATAGGAATTAAAAAAAACATTTCTTCGGAAAACGAAAAATAACCGGCCATTAATAATAGAAGTAATGAAATGGCCGTTTTATCAACGGTCCCTTTTATAGTCATAACATCATCTCTTAATAAAGCTCCTTTTTTTCTTTGGCTTGTATTTTCAAAAGTTTTAGAACTTAATGCTGGATTTCCGGATCTGAATGACAAATGTTTAGTTCTCATAATTAAATTTTAATTGCAAATTTAAAAAATTTTATTTCTTAAATTTTATCTAATTTAACAAATTGAAAAATTTTATGATATAAAGAAATGAAAATAATAAAGAGCATATTTAAGGGTCTTATCGTAATAATAATGATGCTTTTTTTAATGCTAGCGGGGTACTATTTTTATAAATCGTACAATTCTTGGAGTAATTTAAGATTGTTAGGCGAAAAGGCTTTAGTGATAGAAATAAATGGAAATATTTATAGAGATTTAAATAAGAATGGAAAGTTAGATATATATGAAAATCCTACTGAAACTATAAGTAATCGAGTAGAAGATTTAATTTCTCAAATGACAGTTGAAGAGAAGGCCGGGACTATGTTTATTACTATGACAGGAATCAGGCCTAATGGTAACCCTTTTGAAAAGCCATTTTTCCCTATGAGCTTTGAAGATGTTATGTTTAATAGAATTTTAAGACCAACATCTGATATGATAGTTGTCAAAAAAATGAATAGTTTCAATATTATTGATTCTTATCAGCCAGAGATAATGGCTACTTATAATAATAAAATACAATTAATGTCTGAAAAAACTCGTTTAGGTATTCCAGTTACAATTGCTACAGATCCGAGACATGGTTCAGAATCAAATCCTGGAGCTACAATTTACACATCTTCTTTTTCCAGTTGGCCCTCTCCTCTAGGATTAGCAGCTACAAGAGATCGAGCTTTAGTTAAAGAATTTGGTGATATTGCTAGACAAGAATATAGAGCTATAGGCATTACTTTAGGTTTACACCCTATGGCAGATTTAGCGACTGAACCTAGATGGGCTCGTGTTGGGGGAACATTTGGAGAAGATGCCAATTTAGTTTCAGAAATGACAAAAGCTTATGTTTTAGGATTTCAAGGGGATAGCTTAAACCATCAATCCGTTGCAACTATGACTAAACATTTTTCTGGAGCAGGTCCTCAAAAGAATGGGGAAGATGCACATTTTCCATATGGCACTGAACAGGTTTACCCAGGAAATAATTTTAATTATCATATAATTCCTTTTACTGAAGGTGCATTTCCTGCAAAAACAGCTCAAATAATGCCATATTATGGGGTGCCTATTGATCAAACCAATGAAAATGTAGCCTTTGGGTTTAATAGTCAAATTATAAATGATATTTTAAGAGATTCTTTAGGTTTTGACGGAGTAGTTTGTACGGACTGGAATATTATTAGTAAAGGAGCGCTAGGGGAACCTCGTGCATGGGGAGTTGAAAATTTAACAGAATTACAAAGAGTAAAAAAGGCTATAGATGCCGGGTGTGATCAGTTTGGAGGAGAAAATTCTCCAGAACTAATAGTTGAGTTATATAAAACAGGTGAGATTTCAGAAGAAAGAATAAATCAATCGGTTAAAAGAATTTTAAGAGATAAATTTAAATTAGGATTATTTGACAATCCTTATGTTGATATTAAAAAATCAAAACAGATTGTTGGTAATAATGATTTTAGAAAAAAAGGAGAAATTGCGCAGGCGAAGTCTACTATTTTATTAAAGAACAATCTTCTTCCTCTTCAAAAAGGAATGAAAATATTTATTAAAGGGGTTAAAGACGTAAGTGAATATGAAAAATTTGGACAAGTAGTTGAGGATTTTAACGATGCTGAAATAGTTTTATTAAAAATTAATACCCCATTTGATCCAAGAGATGATTATTTTTTAGAAATGTTTTTTAGGCAAGGGAGATTGTTTTATAATGAAGATGAAAAAAATGAGATTATGGGTCTTATAAAACAAAAACCAAGTGTAGTTATTGTGAATCTTGAAAGGCCAGCGATATTAACTGAAATTAGCGAAGAAGCCGGTGCGTTATTAGTTGAGTTTGGAATTTCAGATAAAGTTCTATCAAGTTTAATATTTGGAGAATTAAAACCCGAAGGAAAATTGCCAATTCAATTGCCTTCAACATGGGAATCAATATTAAATCAAAAAGAAGATATGCCTTTTGACTTAGAAAATCCTCTGTTCCCATTTGGATTTGGACTTTCTTATTAATTACTTATATTAATTAACCTATGAATTATAAAGCAATAAATATAAAAAACAAGTTTAATCTTTTTAATGAGAGATGGTCTCCAAAAGTAATAGCTGAAATAAATAATTATCAATTTAAGATAACAAAGTTAAAAGGAGATTTTCAATGGCATAGTCATAAAGATACTGATGAGGCATTTATTATAGTTGAGGGGAACTTACGTATTGATTTTAGAGATGGATTTGTTAATTTATCAAAAGGAGAAATGTATGTAGTCCCAAAGGGTGTGGAACATAAACCATATGCTAAGGATGAAGCGAAAATAATGCTAATAGAGCCTCGGGGAGTTGTAAACACAGGAAATTTAAATCCAAGTGAATTAACTGCTGAAAATGATATATGGATTTAGTAAAAAATTAATTGTCATTGTGAATTAATTTTTTTGTTAAGTAATGAAATCTTAAGTAAAGCATAATTGAAGCTGAAGCTAAACCAAAAAGTAAGCCAATCCATATGCCTGTGCTTTTTAATGGGGTATAAAGCCCTAAATAATAACATATTGGGAATCCAATTAGCCAATACGCTATGAATGTCATTATTGTAGGAATTTTAACATCCTGCATCCCTCTTAAGGCTCCTAATATAACAACTTGTAATCCATCAAAAATTTGAAATAGGGCCACTATAATTAAAAGTTCAGATGCTATCAGAATAACCTCTTGATTTTCTGCTAATTTCGAAACGTTTTCTGTGTCAAGATATAGGGTGGGCAGCCAATCTCTTAATGTAAAAAACATAAAAGCAAAAACTATTTCAATTAATATAACTAACAAAAAAATAGAAAATGCAATTCTTCTTAGTGAAACAAAATCAGATAATCCTTTTTGATTACCTACCCTAACCATAGCTGCTACACCAAGTCCAATTCCAATCATAAATGTCATTGCTGATAAATTGAAAGCTATTTGATTTGCAGCTTGAAAATTTATACCTAATACTCCACTAATCCAAATAGCAGTAGTAAATATACCAACTTCAAAAAGCATCTGTAATGCAGTGGGGAAACCTAGATCAATTATTTTTTTAAAAATCGATGTATCAATTATTTTAAAATGTAAATTAAAAACATATTGTTTGAATTGTTCTTTATTTATAAAAATAAGCCATAAGAAAAACACCATAATAATTCTTGAAACTAACGTTCCAATCGCGGCTCCAGTAATACCTAATTTTGGAAATCCGAAATATCCAAATATTAATAGATAATTAAGTGTAATATTTATTACGTTAGCCAAGATAATAGCATACATTGGGTATTTTGTATTAGATAATCCGTCGGAAAACCTTTTTAATGCTTCAAAAATAATTAATGGAATTATAGAGAGAGCAATAAAATTTAAATATGGGATTGCTAATTTAACAACCTCAAATGGTTGATTCATTTCGAACATTATCGGCTTGACTAGCATTAACAATAAGTAAAGAGAAACTCCCATAATAGAGCACAATATTAAACCGTGTTTAAGCGCATTTTTAACTCCCATTATATTTTTTGAAGAGTCTGCTTCGGCAACAATTGGAGTAATTGCTGTTGCAAAACCTATTGCTAAAGACATTGCTATAAAGAAAAAACTATTTGCTAAGGATACTGCCGCTAATTCTGCTGCCCCCAATTGACCTACCATTACATTATCTGCAAAAGAAACAGTCATATGCCCTACCATTCCTAACATTACTGGAAATGAAAGCTTTAGGTTGTAACGAAATTCTTTAGTGTAATTACTTATCAATGTATTAAATTTCCGCAAATGTAAGTTATATTAGAATTTTAATATAAATTTATTTTAACATGATTTTAAAATCTTAATAATAAAAAAATGAATAATAAATTTTCAAGAATAATTCAAGGATGTATGAATTGGGGTAAATGGGGGAGTCAACTTGCCACTAAAGAAATGGAATCTTTAATCCATTATAATATAGAAATAGGCATTACCACTTTTGATCATGCAGATATTTATGGGGATTATACAACAGAATTAGAGTTTGGAAAAGCTTTTGCTCAATCTGGTATTCAAAGAGAAGAGATTCAATTGATTTCAAAGTGTGGAATACAATATGTAGGCAAAACAAGACAAAATAAGATTAAACATTATCAACATGACTCGAATTACATTATATATAGTGTGGAAAAATCAATAAACAATTTAAATGCAGATTATTTGGATATTTTATTATTGCACAGACCAAGTCCTTTAATGCATCCTGATGAAATTTTTAAAGCTATTGAGATTCTAATGGATCAGGGAAAAATTAAATCTTTTGGCGTTTCTAATTTTACAAATTATCAAACGAAGTTAATATCATCAAAATCTAAAGTAAATGCCAATCAAATTGAATTTTCATTAACTCATCACAGTGCTCTTTTTGATTCAAGTTTAGATTATATGGTTTTAAATAAAATCATTCCTATGAGTTGGAACCCTCTAGGCTCAGTTTTTAAAGAAAAAAGCGATAAAAATAAAAGGATTCATTTATTATTAGATGAACTCTCAGTTAAATATAGTGTTAGTAAAGATCAACTTTTATTAGCTTGGATTTTAAAACACCCTTCAAAAATTCATCCCGTTATTGGAACTGTAAAAAAAGATAGAATAAAAGCATCCTATGATTCTGTTAATATAGATTTAAGTGAAATAGATTGGTTTAGAATGTTAGAAGTATGTCAAGGACATAAATTACCATAGTGACTTTTTAAAATTTTGATTTTTTGGCCATTTTTGGCCATTTTTTGGTCATTTTTGATCATTTTTGGTCATTTTTGGTCATTTTTTGATCATTTTTGGTCATTTTTGGTCATTTTTTTAAAAATAGTATTTATAATTAATTTTACTTTTTTGATAAAATATTTTTTTTTCAATCGATTTCCAAAGCAATAAAGAAGCAACTGTTTTATATGGACCCCATCTCTTTTTTAGGCTTTCTAATTTTGGATTAGTTAGAATTTTCAAATTATAATTAATTTTAATACTATTTAATAAAGCTAAATCTCCATTTGAGAATATATTTTTTCTAAATAGAATAAATATTAAAAACATTTCTGCAGTCCATTTTCCTACACCTTTGATTTTTGTTAATTCATTAATTACTTCTTCATCTTCAAGAATCTTAAAATCTAATTTGTTGTTTAAAAAATAGAGATAAACATTTTTAATATATTCAACTTTTTTAAATGATATGCCGATTGATTGAAGGTCTTTATTATCTATTTTTTGAATATTTTTATAAGAAAGTTTGCCTATTAAATTATTAAATCTTTTTTTTATTGTTATGGCAGCTTTAAAGCTAACTTGCTGCTCTATAATAATTTGTGAAACTGCCTTTGCTAGATCTTTTTCATATCTATCAGAAAGTCTTATTTTATCTCCAATTTTTTCTATTAAATATTTTAGGACAGGGTCTTTGCTTAGATGTTCAAAATGCTCATTGAATGAATCCATAAAAATTATTTTGAATCGTGTGTATTATATAGATATAACGGAAGAGCTAATGAAAACCCTACAAGAAAAAGATAAATTAAAAAAATGAGAAATGCACTAGCAGATAAGAACTTTATAAGATGATAATATGGTAGGGTAATTTCTAGACTACACATTATTAAGCAAAATTTTTCATTGTATCAAACAAAAAATTATAAATTATTTTTTCTTTTTATTTAAAATTTCAAGTATTTGCTTTTTAATTTTGTTAATTCTCATTTTTCTAAATTCAACTTTTCCAGTATTTCCATTTTGCTCTGTTCTAGATATTCTTTTTTTAAGTTGGTTGATTTTATGACCTAGTTTGGGGATTTGATTTTTATCTAATTTATTCATGGTTTTTAAATTAAATGAGTTCTCTTAAAGTTAATAAAAGAATTTAACACTACACCAGAATTTGTATATTTAAGAAACTTTATTTTACTATGCTTTCAAAGAATTTTTTATACGGGAAAGATAAGCTTACAGTCGAGTCAGTGATAAAAATATTAGATGGTAAGTTAGATTGCCTAGTTGGTGACGAAGAATTATTAAAAATAAATCAATCCAGGAGAAGCATAATAAATGTTCTAAAGTCTGAACGTAATACTTATGGAGTTAATACGGGTATTGGAGTTTTGTGTAGTACTATTATTTCAAAAGAAGATTCTAGATTATTACAAGAAAATTTACTAAAAAGTCATGCAGTTGGAGTTGGAGAAAATGTTCCTTTTGAAATTTCTAAACTGATGTTGATTATAAAAGTTCACTCTTTATGCAAAGGATTTTCTGGCATTAGTATTGAAGTTATAGAAAGAATTTGTTGGCATATAGATAATAATATTATCCCAATTGTTCCATCACAAGGCTCTGTAGGTGCTTCGGGGGATTTGGCACCTTTAGCTCATTTATTTTTACCATTAATTGGTGAAGGAAAAGTTCTATATAAAGGAAAAGAAGTAGAAAGTAAAAAGGTTTTACAAAAAGAAAAAAAATCTCTAATATCACTTAAAGAAAAAGAGGGCCTAGCTTTAATTAATGGAACTCAATTTATTTCAGCATATACATGTTTTGCTTTAAGTAAATTTAAAAACTGTTTAATGAATGCAGATATTATTTCTGCTATTACATTAGATGGAGTTCAGGGCTCTATTAAACCATTTAGCAAAAAAATTCAAAAGTTAAGACCTTACAAAGGCTCTTTAATAGTATCAGACACGGTTAGAGATTTGATATTAGGCTCAGAAATATTAGAATCACATAAAAATTGTGATAAAGTTCAAGACCCCTATTCTGTAAGGTGTATACCTCAAGTTCATGGAGCTAGTTGGGATGCTTATTTACACTTAAAAAATGCATTAGAAATAGAGCTCAATTCTGTAACTGATAATCCAATTGTAATTGATGAAGATGAGATTATTAGTGGAGGAAATTTTCATGGACAGCCTATTGCAATCCCAATAGATTATAATGTTGTAGCTGCTTCTGAAATAGGTAATATTTCAGACAGACGTATTTATTTGTTACTTAAAGGGAATGAAACAGTCCCTAAGTTATTAATTAAGAATAATGGAGTTAATTCTGGGCTTATGATATTACAATACACTTCTGCAGCTTTAGCAAGTGAAAATAAAAACTTATGTTTTCCTGCAAGCGCAGATTCAATAACAACATCTCTTGGCCAAGAAGATCACGTAAGCATGGGATCTATAGGTGCAGTTAAATTTTTAAGAGTTGTTGAAAATTTAGAAAAAATTTTAGCTATTGAACTTATTTGTTCTACTCAGGCATTGGACTATTACATGCCTTTGAAATCTGGTTTAAAAGTGAATAAATGTTACAATTATATTCGTTCTAAAATTAATCATTGCGAAAAAGACAAAATCTTTAGCGAAGATATTGATAGTGCTATTAGAATTATTAAATCAAAAAAATTAATTGAATTAACCTTGTAAATTTTATGGACTATCATTCATTTCTAAAAAAGTATGCAAATCATCCGAATTATTCTGCTCCAATAGGAAATGAATTAAATGCTAAAAGCTGGCAGACAGAAGCCCCCTTGAGAATGTTTTTAAATAATTTAAATGAGGAGGTGGCAGAAGATCCAAATAATTTAATTGTTTATGGAGGATCTGGACAAGCTGCAAGAAATGTAGATTCTGCAAAAAAAATAATTAAACTTTTGTTGGATTTAGAAAATAATGAGAGTTTGCTTGTACAATCGGGAAAGCCAGTTGGAAAAGTCAGGACACATGAAGAAGCACCTAGGGTATTAATTGCAAATTCAAATCTCGTTCCGGCATGGGCTACATGGGAACATTTTGAAAAATTAAAAAACGACGGATTAATGATGTATGGTCAAATGACAGCTGGCAGTTGGATTTACATTGGAACCCAAGGTATTCTTCAAGGCACATATGAGACTTTTGTTTCATGTGCAAACAAACATTTTAACGGATCATTAAAGGGAAAATTATTGGTTTCTGGAGGTTTAGGAGGGATGGGAGGTGCTCAACCGCTTGCAGCTACAATGGCAGGAGCAACATATTTAGGTGCCGATATTGACCCTAAAAGGATAGAAAAAAGACTAGCAACAAAATATATTGATAAAATGACTTATTCTTATGAAGAAGCTAGGGATTGGGTGTTAGAAGCTAAAGAAAAAAAAGAAAATATTTCAGTTGGTTTAGTAAGCGATATAGGGGATTTATTAGATAAACTACTAAAAGATAATATTATTCCAGATATTTTGACGGATCAAACTTCTGCTCATGATCCTGTTTATGGATACGTTCCAAATGGAATTACTCTAGAAGAATCAATTTTATTAAGAAAAAAAGATGCAATAGAATATAAAAACTTATCACTTCGAAGCATGGCCAGACATGTTAATCTTATGCTGAAAATGAGATCATTGGGTTCCATCACTTTTGATTATGGAAATAATTTAAGAGAATTTGCAAAACAAGGAGGGGCAGTAAACGCGTATGATTTCAATGGATTTGTACCAGAATATATTAGACCTTTATTTTGCGAAGGAAAAGGTCCTTTCAGATGGGCCGCATTATCTGGAGATCCGGAAGATATTTACGCCACTGATAAGGCATTAATAGAGGCATTTCCTGAAAATGAAGATATGATAAGGTGGTTAAAAGAAGCAAGAAAAAAAGTTAAATTCCAAGGATTACCATGTAGAATTTGCTGGTTAGGAATGGGAGAAAGAGAAAAAGCAGGACTAATATTTAATGATTTAGTTAGAAGCGGAAAAATATCGGCACCAATTGTTATAGGAAGAGATCATTTAGATTGCGGGTCAGTAGCTTCTCCAAACAGGGAAACTGAAGGAATGCTTGATGGATCAGATGCCGTTTCTGATTGGCCACTTCTTAATTTGATGTCTAATACAGCAGGAGGCGCCACTTGGGTTTCGTTTCATCATGGAGGGGGAGTTGGAATGGGTTATTCTCAACATGCAGGAATGGTGGTGTTAGCTGATGGAAGCAAACGTGCTGAATTATGCATCAAAAGAGTTTTGTTTAATGATCCTGCTATTGGAGTAATTAGGCATAGTGATGCGGGATATCCAGACGCAAATAAGAATTTAAAAAAGTTTAATCTAGATATATAATATTGAAAACACTTTTTGGCCCTTTTGTTGAAATTTTGACAATGTCAAATTTATCTTTGAAGGGACCTTTATTTGATGATGATTTAGAGATAATTTATGATGGAGGAGTTATTGTTGATAGAGAATCAATTGTTGAAGTTGGTAAATTTTCAAAATTGAAAAAAAAATGTAAAAATGTTTATGAAATAAGTTCTCCTCATGTTTTGTTGCCTGGGTTTATTGATTGTCATACTCATGTATGTTTTGCAGGGTCTAGATCTGGTGAATATGCTAAAAAAAATGCTGGGATTTCCTATCAACAAATTCTTTCAGAAGGAGGAGGGATTTATGATACTATGCAGAAGACAAATTTAGCTTCAGATAAAGAATTAAAAAAACAAACAGTAAATAGGCTTAATAGGCATTTTTTTGAAGGAGTATTAACTTGTGAGGTTAAAAGTGGTTATGGAAAGGATTTTGATCAAGAAATAAGAATTTTAAAAACCATTAATGAAATTAACTCAGAAAATCCATATGATTTAGTAAGTACATGTTTGGCTGCACATGTCCCACCAAATGACAAAAACATTTCTTCACAAGATTATTTAAAATCTATAGTTAAAGATTTGTTTCCTCAAATTATAAAAGATCAATTAACAAATAGAGTAGATATTTTTATCGAAAGAAATGCTTTTAATATAAATGAATCAAAGCAATTTTTAATATCGGCAAAAGAAAATGGTTTTACTACAACAGTTCATGGAAATCAATTTACAAGTGGAGGGTTAAAAACCGCTGTAGATGCTGGTGCTATTAGTGTAGATCATTTAGAAGTATTAAGTGATGAAGAAATAAAATATCTTTCGAGATCAAAAACCTCTGCTGTTGTTTTACCAGGTTGTAGCCTTGGTTTGGGATTACCTTTTGCACCTGCTAGAAAAATATTAGATGCCGGATGTCAATTAGCAATTGCGACTGATTGGAATCCAGGATCGGCTCCAATGGGAGACTTACTAATACAGGCTTCTATTTTAGCATCAAATCAAAAACTTACTAATGCAGAGGTTTTTTCTGCTTTATCTTTTCGGGCTGCGAATGTTTTAAATCTTAAAGATAGAGGTACTATTGAAGCAAATAAAATAGCAGATTTTATAGGATTTAATATATCAGATTATAGAGAAATATTATATAGTCAAGGAAAAATTAAACCTACATTTATTTGTAAAAAAGGAGAGGTGTTTAATAAATAATTTCAAAAAACATGAATCAAATAGTAGAATGTGTTCCCAATTTTTCTGAAGGAAATGACAATGAAGTGTTAAATTCTATATCTGCTGCTATTTCAGGTTCAAAAGGAGTTAGCTTATTAAATGTCGATCCAGGAAAAGCTACTAATAGAACTGTCATGACTTTTGTTGGTGATCCAGATTCGGTTGTAAAAGCAGCTTTTAATGCTATAAAAGTTGCATCGGAAAAAATAGATATGTCAAAACATAAAGGGGAACACCCTAGGTTTGGAGCTACTGACGTTTGCCCATTGGTTCCTGTTGCTAATATTTCTTTAAAAGAACTTGTTCCATATGCTCAACAATTGGCTAAAATGGTTGCAGAGGAATTAAAAATACCTGTTTATTTATATGAACATGCTGCTAAAAATAATAAAAGAAAAAATTTAGCCGATGTTAGATTAGGAGAATATGAAGGATTACAAGTTAAACTATTGAAAAAAGATTGGAAACCTGATTTTGGTCCTACTATATTTAATAAAAAATCAGGGGCACTTGCTATTGGAGTGAGAGATTTTTTAATTGCCTACAATATTAATTTAAATACTAAATCTACAAGATTAGCAAATGCAATAGCTTTTGATGTTAGAGAAAAAGGGAGAATTAAAAGAAAAGGACACCCTGTAATAGGAGAGATAGTAAAAGATCAAAAGGGTAATCCTAAAACAATACCTGGCTCTCTAAAAAATGTTAAAGCTATAGGATGGTATATAGAAGAATTTGGAATTTCTCAAATTTCAATGAATTTGACCAATATAAATGAAACACCAGTTCATATTGTATTTCAAGAAGTTATTAAAAAAGCAGATAAAAGAGGGGTAAGGATTACAGGCTCCGAGATAGTTGGACTAATTCCTTTAAAATCAATGCTTGATACAGGGAAGTATTTCTTAAAAAAGCAAAATAGATCTATCGGAATACCTGAAAAAGATATAATTGATATTGCTATTGAATCATTAGGGCTAAATCAGGTTAAAAAATTTACACCTGAAAAAAATATTATAGAGTATTTTTTAAATAGTCTTGCTAATGATAAGAAAAAAAATATTGAATTAACTGCAAGTGAATTTTCTGATGAAGTTACACGAGAATCTCCAGCTCCAGGTGGAGGTTCAGTTTCTGCATATGTTGGATCACTTGGGGCATCACTTGGAGCTATGGTTGCAAATTTATCATCAAATAAAAGGGGCTGGGAAAATCAAGTAGAAATGTTCAGTCACATTGCAGATCAAATTAATGTCATAAGAAATGAATTATTACTCTTAGTAGATGAAGATTCTAATGCTTTCAATATGATTATGTTAGCTTTTAAGTTGCCTAATAATTCGGAAAAAGAAAAAAAAATTAGATTAAAGTCAATTAATGAATCTACAATTTATGCAGCTAAGGTTCCTTTAAAAGTAATGGAAAAATCTTATGAATGCTATGACTTAATTTTAAAGCTAGCTAAAGAAGGAAATCAGAATTCTATTTCTGATGCTGGGGTGGCTTGTTTGTGTGTTTACACGGCAATATATGGGGCTTATTTAAATGTAAAAATTAATTTAAAGGATCTGCCAAATGATAAATCTATAATTGAAAGAGCTAATGATATTTTAGTAAAATCTTCAACTAAAAAAAGGAATATCCTTAATTATATTCAAGGAATAATTTAATCTACAGATTCTCAAAAAATCCTTTTTTTGTATTTTTGATGACCTCATTACAGTTGAAATATTGACCTTGCATTGTAATGTATACTCCCTCATCTAAAGTTTGAGAATAAGAAAGTGCACATCCTAAATTAAAAAAGCCATCAGATGAGCTTCCAAAAGCATAGGGAATCATTGCTCCAGTGAGTATTATTGTTTTATTTTTTATTTGAGCTTTTTCAATTTCTTTAGCGGTCTCAACCATTTTGTCAGTTCCATGCGTAATTATGATTTTATTAGAATCACAATTTTTACATTTTGAAATGATTTTTTTAAAATGCGAACTATTCATTTCAAGACTGTCTATCATCATTAAAGTTTCAATTTCAACATTTAATTGACAACGGCTTCTTTTTAACATTTCAGGAAGATGAGTTTTTTCAAAAAAAAGTTCTCCATTTATATAATCATAGCTTTTATCAAATGTACCACCAGTTATAAATATTTGAATCATATTATATACTATTTAAGTTCTTTAGCAAAAAACATATAAATTGGGAAATGATCACTATATCCATCCAGAAATTTTCCGCCTGCAAAACTCCTAAAGGGATAACCCTCATATTTCCCATCTGAATTAATTAGGTATTTTTTATTAAAAACGTCTGCTTTTAAAAAGAATATTGAATTTTTATCATTAATTAAACTTTTAGTAATCATAAATTGATCGATCATGTCCCATTTTCCTCGATATCTATAAGATCCATAACCCTTTCTAAACAATTCTTCCATAGGGTTGTATAGCTCTCCCTTTTTAATTTTAGTTTTTTTATAAATAGTATTTAAAATGGGCTTAATGCTTTTATCACTTGGATTGTCATTAAAATCTCCCATATTTATTATTTTGGCATGAGAGTCTTTGGATATAATAGAATCAATAATCTTCTTGTTCAGTTTTCCTGCTAATATTCTACTTGGCTCACTTCTCATTTGACCTCCGGATCTTGATGGCCAATGATTTACTATAAAATGAACTAATTCATTATCTAAATATCCTGATACTAATAAGTGGTCTCTTGTATAATCAATTTCTCCATTTTCTCTTTTTAAATATAAGGGATAAGCTTTTGAAGAAATAGGTTTAAACCTATTTCTATTAAATAAAAGCGCAACATCTATCCCTCTTTCATCTGGAGAGTCATAATGGGCGATTCCGTAAGATTCTTTCTTTAATTTCTCTGATTTGATTAAATCAATTAACACATTTTTATTTTCCACTTCAGAAAGCCCTATAATTGATGGGCCTGAATTACTAATTTCTCTTCCAATTTCTGAAATTACTTTTGCTATATTTTTTAATTTTTTTTTATAAATAATACTACTCCATTTATCTTTCCCTTTAGGGGTTCTATCGTCATCAAAAGTTTTAGGATCATTTATTGTATCAAATAAATTTTCAACATTATAAAAAGCAATAGTATTAACAGAATATTTTTTTGAAGAATCTAATTGGGCCCATGAAAAAAAAGGAACAATGA
>DUDG01000023.1 GCA_012959395.1 Flavobacteriaceae bacterium
AGCTAAAGTTTAAAAATGGTGTCGTCCACCTACCACCTCACTCATTGACAATTGTTCATATTAAGGGTGATTATAAACATGAAAAAAATTAAATCTCAATCAACTTTGAGCTAATAAATCCCCCTAAATAAAAACCCCCACTATTTCTAAAGACTAACCCCACTCCCTTTTTGAATTTTTCTTGGATAGTTGTAAATTGTAAATATGAAAAAAATAAATAAATTCTCCCATCAAAAGTTACCTGTAAAAATATTGAGTGGTATATTATGCGTTATTATCATATCGTGTAGTATTTCAAGCAATGCTATAGAAGATGAAATTAGTGTGGTAAAATCACCTGAAACTTCTCAAAAGAATCAACATTATTTTAGTAACAGAGTACCATTACAACCAAGTGTACTGATAAAATTGCCGATTGGAACTATTAAACCAGCGGGTTGGCTGAAAGAGTATTTATTTCGTCAACGAAATGGTCTTACTGGAAATTTAGGTAAAATAAGTGCTTGGTTGCAAAAAGAAAATAATGCTTGGCTAGACAAAGATGGTAAAGGTGATTGGGGCTGGGAAGAAGTTCCTTACTGGCTAAAAGGATATGCAAATATTGGCTATATATTGGAAGATCAAGAAATGATTGATGAATCTAAAATTTGGTTAGAGGGTGCTCTTAACAGTCAGCAAGAAGATGGGTATTTTGGACCTGGTTTTGCTTGGGAAAGTTATGTTGCAGAAAAAGATAGAACTCCTGAGAGACTAGCGGAAAAACTTAAAGTCCGTGATTATTGGGCCAATATGATTATGCTTTATTGTCTTCAATCCTATTATGAGTACTCAGGAGATGAGAAAGTAATTTCTTTAATGACAAAATATTTTAAGTATCAATTTAGCATTCCGGATGAGAATTTTTTATCAAAAACTCAATACTGGCAAAAAGTTAGAGGAGGTGATAATTTACACAGTGTTTTATGGCTGTACAACCGTACGGGAGAACCTTGGTTGTTAGAATTAGCTGAAAAAATACATCGCAATACATCACCCTGGGCAAGTCGCGGACATTCACTTGATGAAATAGGAAGCGCAAAAAATAAAAGAGAAGGGATAGAGGAATGGCCAGATTGGTATGGGGATTTAATTGATTGGCACAATGTAAATGTGGCTCAAGGGTTTAGAGAGCCGGCACAGTATTATTTGCTTAGTGGGAATAAGCAAGATTTACAGGATACCTATGATAATTTCAATATCGTAAGAAAATATTTCGGTCAGGTACCGGGAGGAATGTATGGTTCAGATGAAAATAGCCGTCCAGGTTATGATGACCCAAGACAGGGTGTAGAAACTTGCGGGATGGTAGAACAAATGAATTCAGACGAACATTTATTGAGAATTACAGGAGATATTTTTTGGGCTGATCATGTCGAAGATGTTGCTTTTAATACCTATCCTGCAGCGGTTGCTCCAGATTTTAAGAGCTTACGATATATTACATCTCCGAATATGGTACTGAATAATAGTGAAAGCCATAACCCGGGTATCGATAATGGAGGACCAATGCTAATGTATAATCCATTTAGTTCACGTTGTTGTCAACATAATCATTCACAGGGATGGCCATATTTTACCGAAAACCTATGGATGGCTACGCCAGATAATGGTTTAGCAGCAGTAATTTATGCTGCAAGTACTGTAACAGCAATGGTTGGAGAAGGGTATGAAGTAACGATAACCAATACTACGAACTATCCTTTTGAAGATTTATTGAGTTTTGAACTTAACCTTGAAAAATCAACACTATTTCCTTTATACTTCAGAATACCTAGCTGGGCAAATGAAGCCTCATTAATGTTGAATGGAGAAAAGTTAAATGTAAGTCTAGAGGCTGGAAAATATGTAAGAATACATCGAGAATGGAAAAATGGAGATAAATTGTTACTTCAGTTGCCAAAAAAAATACAAATAAGAACGTGGGAAGCTAATCACAATAGTGTGAGTGTAGACTATGGGCCTTTAACTTTTTCGTTGAAAATAGGAGAAAATTATATTAAAAAAGAAAGCAATGAAACCGCTACTCACAGTTCTAAATGGCAAAAAGGAGTAAATACTAAGGATTGGCCTTCTTATGATGTTTATCCAAGTACTGCCTGGAATTATGGTTTACTATTGAATGACGATCCAACAACATCTTTCGAAATTGAAACGAGACCTTGGCCAAAAAATAATTTTCCGTTCACCACAGCATCCGCACCTATTATTTTAAAGGTAAAAGCCAAAAAAATACTTAATTGGAAAATTGACAGGTATGGTTTGGTAGGAGAGTTAAAAGACAGTCCGGTAAAATCCGATGAAGAGATAGAAACTGTTGAACTTATACCCATGGGGGCAGCTCGTTTAAGAATAAGTGCTTTTCCTGTAATTGGGACTAATAAAGAGGCAAAGAAATGGTAAATTTTAAACGCCCTTAAAGGAATTAAAATTTTGAAATGAAAAGAAAGGATGATGATGATATCCCCCCCTGGACACAAAGAGATCGGCAATCTGACTAAAGTTTTTATCTCTAAATCATATAAAGATTATATTGCAGCGTTTTCAGATCCATCATTATTTGAAGATTTTGAAAATAAAATAGTTGATAGTGTTTTAGCTTGGCTTAAACCAAACATAAGAGATTAAGTGTAGTGGAGAAGATGGGACTCGAACCCACGACCTCTTGACTGCCAGTCAAGCGCTCTAGCCAGCTGAGCTACATCCCCATTTTATTCAATAAAAAGAATGTTTTTTTGAGTGAAAATTTATTAATACGTATGCCATTACGTATGCCATTTCTATTTTTGTATCCATTTTCGCGTTACTAAGATACTTATTTAGGCACTTATTCAAATACAATAGAGTTTCCAACTTGTTCATCTCCATTTTCTGTCATTCTTAAGAGTCTTAACGCATCCTCTCTATAGGCTACAAATAGAGAATAATCTTCTTTTATTCATGTTGGAGCTGCTTCTTTAGGTTCATGAACATCCATTTGTTGACTGTCATTAACAACTACAGATTTTTTGATTCATCTTTTTGTATAATAGCAAATTCCCTTTTTTTTATTAAATTGAGCAGTTCTAACTAACTTATTATGAAAAAAATAATTTTAACTCTAGTTTTTTCTTGTTTTATTATAACATTATATTCTCAAAACAAGACAATAATTTCTGATCTTGATGGACTTACATTAAACATAGGCGAAACATTTACTCCAAACACGTATGTTTCTAATTCTGATGGATTGAAGTCTAATTGCAGTAATATTATTTATTACAACAAAAAGGGAGTATTTAGTTCTGCAAATTCAATTTCAGTTGATGTTGAAAATGGATCTATAAAAGCAAATGAGCCAGGAACACACGAAGTAGTTGCAATTTGTATTGGAGAAGGAGGAAAAAGACATAGCAGAACGTTCGAAGTATTTGTTAATTATCCAAAAATCAAAAAGGTAACATTAAAACTTGATGATAATTCAGTTTATGTTGGTAATTATATTCCTCTTATTTATGAGATTACAGATGAGCTAGATGTTATAAGAACTATAGATTACTGGAGTTCTGATATCGGAATTAAATATTTTTCAAAAGTTAGTTTTTCACTAAAAGCATTAAACGATAAAATAAATATTGATAATTCAAATAATATTTTGGCTGTTAAAGATGGGGTATCTACTATTGAAGCTGATTTTGACGGAATTAAAGGAAATATTAATGTTAATGTGTTGAAAAATCCAACATCTAAAATAGAATTAGTTTCAAATAATGAAAATTCAAAAACTGGAGATGTGATTCAATTTGAAGCAATAGCTTATAATAAAAAAGGGAAAGTTATAGAAAACCTACCAATTGAGTTTTCTTTTACTGGAAAATCATTTGACAAAAGTAATACAGCATCTGGTTTAATCTTGCAAGACGGCAGGTTTGTTGGTGATGTTGCAGGAAAATATATTGTTACTGCAAGAGTTGGTAATATTTCAACATCAAAAGTTGTAAATATCTTTAAGAGAAATGTTAAAAGAGAGATGAATACAGTGGGAACAGGATTAGTTAACGATAAACATACATCAGATTTTTGGGTTTTTGAAGGTGTTGATGGAAATGATTATGCAGTAACAGGGACCTGGGGAGCTGATGGCACATCTTATTTCTGGGACGTTACTGAGCCTTCAAATATAAAAAAAATTGATAGTGTTCAAGTTGATGCAAGAACTGTAAATGATGTAAAGGTTTCATCTGATGGAAAAATTTGTGTCATAAGCAGAGAGGGGGCTTCAAATAGAAAAAATGGAATAATAATAATCGATGTTTCAAACCCATATGATGTAAACATAATATCCGAGTATACTAAAAACTTGACAGGGGGAGTTCATAATGTATTTATTTATGAAAATCATGTTTATGCATTAAGTAATGGTGAAAGATATTATATCATCAACATAGAAGACCCAAAGAATCCTTATGAGGTTGGTATGTTTGAAATTGAAAAGGAAGGTCAGTCTATTCATGATGTTTGGATTGAAAATGGAATAGCTTATTCCTCTAATTGGAAAGATGGCGTTTATTTAGTTGATGTTGGTAACGGAATTGTAGGTGGGTCTCCCTCAAATCCAGTAGCTTTTGGAAATTATAGTTATGATAGTGGAGCACATCATGCAACCTATCCATTCAAAAGTAAATCTACAGGAAAATTTTACACAGTTCTTGGAGATGAAATTTTCCCAAATGGTGTTAATTCAAAGGGGCCTAGTGAAACTGCCGGATTCATACATTTTGTTGACTTTACCGATTTAAATGATCCAAAGGAAGTCGCGAGATATGAGATCCCTAGTCACGGATCACATAATTATTGGATTGAAGATGATATACTTTATGTGGCTATGTATACTGGGGGTGTTAGGGTCGTTGATATAAGTGGAGACTTACTAGGTGACCTATATAAACAAGGTAGAGAAATTGGCTATATATTATCAGGCAGTCCTGATGGCTATATTCCGAACGATACAATGGTTTGGGGTGCACAACTATATAAAGGTCACGTTTTTTATTCTGATTTTAATACTGGAATAGGAGCTGCAAAAGTTGCTCCAGTTAAACCAGATACTTCAAAAACTAATCAACATATTTTGGATTAATGAGATTTTTACTAGTTATTTTTTTTTTTTATAATCAAATCCAGGCTCAAAATTATTATGTATATGTTGCAGCTGAGTCTGATGACACTGTTTCATTGATAAAATTTAATGAAACTGAAGCCAAAGAAGTTGAGCGATTTGAAGTGGGTTATTTGCCTACAGAAATCGAAGGTCCACATGGTATAACTGTTGACCCTAATGGTGAATTTTGGTACCTATCTCTTGCTCATGGAAATCCTTTTGGAAAACTGATTAAATATTCAACCAAAAATAATGAACCCCTAGATCAAACTACATTGGGATTATTTCCAGCATCAATGCAAATATCATCTGTAACTGGATTATTATATTGTGTAAACTTCAACCTTCATGGGAATATGAAACCTAGTAGTGTGTCTGTAGTTGATCCAGAAACAATGGCTGAAATAAAAAGAATAAAAACAGGAATAATGCCACATGGCTCAAGAATATCTTATGATGGTTTGAAGCAGTACTCTGTTTCAATGATGTCTTCCGAACTTTACGAAATTGATGCTATTACTTTAAAAGTTTCAAGAAAATTAAACCTTAGTAATAAAATGAACATGGGGAAATCTATGAATGATAAAATGGAAATGAAAATGAGCGAAATGAATCATTCAACGATTAAACCTACTTGGGTAATTCCTCACCCATCAAAAAATATAGCATTTATAGCATGTAATGGTTCTAATGAAATTATTGAAGTAGATTTAGAAAATTGGAAAATTTCAAATAGGATATCAACAGGCAAGGGCCCATATAACGTGGAAATTTCTCCAGATGGAAAATACTTAGTAGCGACTTTAAAAAACGAAGGAAGTACTGCAATTTGGGATTTGGACAATATGATTCTTTTAAGTAAAATAAAAAACACCACAAGTGTATCTCATGGAATAGCTATATCATCTGATAGTAAATACGCTTTTGTTTCTGTAGAAGGTATTGGTGGTGAACCAGGTGTGGTAGATGTTATAAGTCTAAAAAGATTAGAAAAAATATCATCAGTAAATGTAGGAAAGCAAGCAGGAGGAATTGCTTTTTGGAAAATGGAAAATTAATTTCTATTGAACTATCGCGTACACAGTCATCTATAAAGGGAGAAGATTAATAAGGTTTAGATAATTCTTATATTTAGATTATGAGAAAACTCCTTCTACTATTACTATTTATTCCACTTGTTTCTTTTGGGCAAACAAAACTTTCTAGATTAGAAAAAAAAATATTGAAACAGGTAAGTTTAAATCAAGAAGATGCTGTTATTTTTTTAGAAAAAGTAGTAAATATAAACAGTGGAACTTTAAATAAAAAGGGTGTCAGAATGGTAGGAGCTTCTTTTAGAAGTGCTTTTGATGATATTAATTTTTCTACTCAATGGATTGAAATGCCTGAAGAAATGAATAGAGCTGGTCACCTTTTTGCATATAAAAAGGGTTCTAAAGGAAAAAAGCTACTTCTTATTGGACATTTAGATACAGTATTTGAAGAAAACAGTCCTTTTCAAACTTTTGAAAGAAGAGATACTATTGCCTATGCTCCCGGAGGAAATGATATGAAGGGCGGAAATGTAGTTATGCTTTTTGCTCTTAAAGCTTTAGATGATTTAAATTTATTAGATAATTCTACTATAACAGTTGCGATGACTGGAGATGAAGAAAGCACAGGAAAACCATTAAGTATATCAAGAAAAGATTTAATTGATGCTGCTAAGAATAGTAATATTGCATTAGGTTTTGAAAACTCAACAGGATACAATAATGCAACTATTGCCAGAAGAGGATCTTCAGGGTGGAGTGTAACAACTACTGGTAAAAGGGCTCATTCTTCAGGAATTTTTAGAGATTCCATTGGAGCTGGAGCTATTTTTGAAATGGGACGGATTTTGAGCAAATTTTATGAAGAAGTTCGTGGTGAAGAATTACTAACTTTTAATCCTGGAAATTTAATGGGAGGGACTTTCGTGGATTATGATGATAAAAAAGGTAAAGGAGTGATTTTTGGAAAAACTAATGTAATAGCTCAAATTGCAAGAGTGAATGGAGGATTACGTTTTATTTCTGAAGAACAAAAAGAACGAGCCAGGAATAAAATGAGGACGATTGTTGAAGAATCACTACCCTTTACAAAAGCATCCATATCTTTTACTGACAGTTATCCAGCAATGAGAGCTAGTGATGGAAATATGAGACTTTTAAAACTATTAAGTGATGTAAGTCTTTCTCTTAAACAAGGTGAAGTACTCCCGTATGATCCTGGGAAAAGAGGTGCTGCAGACGTGTCTTTCGTTGCAGATTATGTTGATGTTTTAGATGGGCTAGGGACAATGGGTAACGGAGCGCATACAACTCAGGAAACAGTTAACCTTAAAACAATGGAAGCTTTAATATCAAGAACAGCAATCTTTATTCACCGATTGCTACACTAATAAGAATATGCGGTTCTTATGGCTTAACAAAAGAAGAAATATGACAATAACATTCATAAAAAACTCTATACTAATATTGTTTATATATTTTAATAGTATAGAGTTATATGGTTATTTTAACAAAGGAGCATAGTCGGTTACTGTAACCCTCTTTTATCCTTGAAAATAACAACTTTATCGTTTCTATCAATTTCTGTATTGTCTTCATGTGATATAAATTACTTTTAGATAAAATAACAGAAAGCCAACATAGTTTTCTCCTTGATTAAATCTTTCGTATTTTTAATTTTATTCATCACTAGTTTTATGATCAAAAAACTTTCTAAAGGAATAATGCCAGCTGTTTTCTTCTTTGTGTTTTTTCAAAGTTGTGATAGAGGTTTACAAAACATAGCCGTTTCTCCTGGCTATGAATTAATTGTAGAAAAACTACAAGATGCGATAAAATATGAAATAAAAAGTAAAAACTTAAATGCAATTTCAATAGCATTGGTCAGTGATCAAAAAATTGTTTGGGCTAGTGGCTTTGGCCATGAAGATCCAAAGAATTTAATTCCTGCAGATGCTAATACGGTTTATCGTGTTGGATCTGTTTCAAAGCTTTTTACTGATATGGCTATTATGCAGCGTGTTGAAAAAGGAGAACTTAATCTTGATGCCCCTATTCAAAAATATTTACCTGACTTCACCCCAAATAATCCGTATGATATTCCTATAACCCTAAGGCAATTGATGTCTCATAGATCTGGTTTGATTAGAGAGCCAAAAAAAGGGAATTATTTTGCTGATGATGAAGTTTCTTTAAAAACAACTGTTGAAAGTATTATAGAATCAACGTTAGTTCACCCTCCTCAAAGCAAAATAAAGTATTCAAATGCAGCAATTGCAGTAGTTGGGTATACGCTGGAATCAGTTTACAAAACTCCATATGTAAGCTATATGAAAAAAAATATTCTTGAAAAAATAGGAATGTCTAATAGTTCTTTTGCTCCAAATAAGAAAATACAGTCAAAGTTGGCAAAAGCTACAATGTGGAGCTATGATGGTCGTGAGTTTCCTGCACCAACATTTGAATTAGGGATGATTCCAGCAGGAAGTCTTTATGCTCCAGTAACTGATCTGGCAAAATTTTTAAAAATGCTTTTCTCTAATGGCATTGGCCCCAAGGAAACTGTAATTAAGCCTGAAACATTGAAAGAAATGATTACTCCTCAATTTGAAGGAGATTATAACAATGGTTACGGAATTGGTTTTGCCTTATCTAAACACAAGGGTTATCAAAAAATTGGCCATGGTGGTGCAATTTATGGTTTTTCAACTCAGTTATTTGCTCTGCCTGAAATAAAATTTGGTGTTGTTACGACATCTTCTGTTGACATTACTAATTCTATTACTACAAAACTATCTAATTATGCGTTAGATCTTATGATAGCTAACAAGGAAAGCAAGCCTCTCCCTAATTATAAAAAAACTTCTCCTATTAGTAAAGAATTAGCTGAAACATTAGTTGGTTATTATGATCATAACAATGTTAATATTGATATTGAAATGAGGGGAGACAAAACAATTCTGGTTACAGATTTTTTTGAAGTTCCCCTTCAAAAAAATGATGAGGGAATAGTTACAGACGGGCGTATTGTTCAGGGTATGTTTAAGATTGAAAAATTAGAAGATGATTTAATGGTAGACGGGAAAAAATTTTTAAAAAAAAATCGGCCTAAGGAAACGTCCTTCCCAAATGATTGGAAAGGTCTTATAGGGGAATATGGATGGGATCATAATGTTCTATTTGTTTATGAAGACATGGGTGATTTGTGGCTCCTAATTGAATGGATTGAAAAGGACAGATTGTCTCATATTAAAGGTGATTTATTTGCTTTCCCTGAAAATTCTGGAATGTATCATGGAGAGAAGTTAGAATTTAAAAGAGGAAATGGTGGAATAGCAACAGAAGTTTCTGTTTTAAATGGTCCCGTTTTTAAGCGCCTAAATCTTTGGGGCTCAGCATCAGAAACATTTAAGATTAATTCGACAAAATCTATAGACGAGTTAAGAAAAGTTGCATTAAACTCTAATCCCCCTAATGAAAATCAAAATTTTAAAAAGACAGACCTTGTCGAATTAAAAGAAATTGATGAGACAATTAAATATGATATTAGATATGCTAGCACAAACAATTTTATGAGTAATAAATTTTATTCTCAAGCAAGTGCCTATATGCAAAGGCCAGCTGCTGAAGCATTAATTAAAGCTCATCAAAAATTAAATTCACTAGGATATGGTCTGCTTATACACGATGCTTATCGTCCTTGGTATGTTACAAAAATGTTTTGGGACGCAACTCCAGATGACAAAAAAATTTTTGTAGCAAATCCTGAGGAAGGATCAAGGCATAATCGTGGTTGTGCAGTTGATCTTACTTTATATGAATTAAAAACAGGTAAAGTAATAGAAATGGTTGGGGGTTATGATGAAATGACCAAACGATCTTTCCCAAATTATTATGGCGGTACAACAGAGCAGCGTTGGCATAGAAAGTTATTGCGAGAAGCAATGGAATCAGAGGGCTTTGTCGTATATGAATTTGAATGGTGGCATTTCGATTTTAAGGATTGGAAACAATACCCAATAGCCAATACTAGATTTGAAAATCTTTCAGCTAAGAAATAACACCAATAATTGGCTTTTAATTCATATAAATGTAGGGAATAAACTTATTTACTATCTTTAAAATATATAAAAATTGATATGAAATTATTACAAGAATTTAAAGAGTTTGCAGTAAAAGGAAACATGATGGATATGGCAATTGGGATTATAATTGGCGCGTCTTTTAACTCTGTTATAGATGTTTTAGTTAAAAAAGTGCTATTACCTCCTTTATCATTGTTGTCCAATGGTGTTAACCTTGAAAGCAAAAAAATGGTATTAAGAGAGGCTCAAAAAAATATGTTAGGGGAATTAACCATCGAAGAAGTTTCAATAAATTATGGACTTTTTATTGAAACTTTATTAGATTTTTTAATCGTTGGCTTTACAGTTTTTATCATAGTAAAGTTTGTTAACAGGTTAAATAAAAAAGCTGAAGATCCAAAAGATAAATCAGTTTCTACACCTAAAAACATACAGCTTTTAGTTAATATGAATTCTTTATTAGAAGAGCAAAATGAACTTTTAAAAGCAAAAGCAAAAAAGAAATAAATTAGTTCGACAACGATTTGTAAACTAATTCTCTATAAGTATTGGATAATTTTAGTTTATAAGTTTCAAAAGATTGAGTCATATAAATGAAAATCATATTTTCAACAGGATCGATTCTAAAATAGGTTCCAAACATTCCTCCCCATCCAAAAGTTCCTTTAGAACCAAATTTGGTATTACTTTCTTTAATTACTTCAAATCCTAAACCAAACCCTTTCTTTTTACCAAAAATTAATTTTTTGTATTTAAGCCCAAGCGCATGGTCTTCTTTCATTAGTTTAAGCGTTTTTTGAGTAATTAATTTTTGGCCATTAAAAGCCCCATTATTTAAAAGCATTTGACAAAACTTTAGGTAATCGTCAGTAGTAGAAAGCAGGCCGCCGGAACTATTTAAAAGAATTACTTTTTTGGCAAATGGAGAGTTAGATTTATTATCAAACGACAAAAGTTCTCCGTCATTTTCTTTAATATATAAAGTAGTCAATCTTTGTATTTTATCTTTAGGCAATTCAAAAAAAGTGTCATTCATTCCAATTGGATCAAATAGTCTAGTTTTTAAAAAAGTATCTAGTTTCATCCCTGATAAAATTTCGATTAGATAACCACAAATATCGATTGAAGAACTATATCTCCATTGAGAGCCAGGCTCATATAATAAAGGGGTTTTTATTGCATCTTGAGTATATTGCTCAAGGTCCATGTCAATCACTTTTCTATAATCTTCTGGGCCTTTAAAATTAAAGCCAGCAGAATGCCTTAATAGATCAATAATTTTAACATCATTTTTTATTGGCTTTGTTTTTTTCCTTTTTTTAACAGTTAAGTTTTTAAATTCAGGGATGTATTTATAAACCGGATCATCCAATTGAAATTTACCTTCTTCATAAAGCATCATCAGGCCTATAGACACTATAGGTTTTGTCATTGAAGCAATTCTAAAAATATCATTTCTTTCTAGCTTGTCATTTTCAGAAATATCCGAATAGCCATAACTATCAAAATGAACTATTTTCCCGTTTTTTACAATGGCTGTTTGTATAGCCGAAAAATCATTATTGTCAACATAGCTATGCATAATTGAGTTCAAATCATTTAATTTTTCAGAAGATAATCCTTGTGATTCTGGAGAAGCTTTTTCTAGATTATTTTGCGCACTAAGTGATAGAGTTATTAAAAAATAGAATAATAAATAAAATGGTTTAAAAGCGGATGTTTTGTTCAATTTTTTAATTTGAAGAATTATAATAAAAAATAATCGAGTAAAAGTAATATAAATTTCAAGAAAAGTATAAATTTGTCAAAAATTTAAAATAATAGGCATGAAAGCTCTTGGTCAAAAGTCTAAATTAAGACATATAGCTTATAACCCAACTTCTCTTTTGTTTGAAAATATTTTAAGATATTTTGTTAAAAAAAGAAAATAAATTTTTTATTTGCTTAGCCAGTCTAAGGAAAATTTAACGAATACATTTTTTGAGTAATTATCTTTTTCAAAAAACAAGCCTATTTCGCCATTTTTTAATATTGTCATAGATGAATAAGCTGCTTCTCCAGTATAAATTGTTTTGGTATTAGGCCATGTTTTGCCATTGTCATAACTAATAGAAATAGTCATGTTTTTTCTCTCCTTAGAGTTATTGGCATTTGAAAATAACAAAATAGATTTTTCCAAATTATTTGAAAAGTTATATCTAATAAGACTGGCGTTACAACCGGGATCATTCAAGTCACTGTTTGGGCTTGAAAACCAATTTTTACCTTTATCTGGCGAAGTGTGGGTGAATCTAAGGCCAGCTGCATTAACTCTAGAATTGATCATCCAGTTATTGTCTGAAAGTTCTATTATTTTAGATTCATCACCAGGCTTCACTGGATTATCAATTAAAAACCAATTCTTCCCATGATCTTTACTGCCAAATACATGAGTGCCTTTGCTTAGATTAACTAGAGTATGCAAAAGTGTTCCGTTTGATGTTTGAACTCCTCTCCCTGATGTTATAAACATAAAATCTTTTCTCCAATTTTCGTGAGTGATTTCGTTGGTAATATCTCTTGGAGAAGACCAGTTTTCCCCATTATCTACACTTTTTATAAACTTCAAATAATAAACATTTTTTTCTTTATCAAGATTCATATAATTGTAAAAAAGAAATATTTCATTCGTTAATTTATCTACTATCATTGAAGGATCGGAAGCAGATTCTCCTAAAGGATAGTCAATAATTTTTTCAAGTTTACTCCAAGTTTCACCATTATCAAGACTTTTTCTAAGAACAATATTAATATCTCTATTCCATTTTAGATCGCCGCAAGAAATATTGCGTTCATCAATTGCGGCAATGATTGTACCATTTGGAGCAGTTACTAATGAAGGAATTCTATAACAAGAGACACTCGAATTCATTGACGTATCAAATAAGTCGATAAATTTTGGTTGCTGAGCATTTGCTAAAAGGCAAAATAAAATTGAAACAATTAAATTAAAAGAGTTATTCATTTTGAATTGATTTAGAGGATGTTAAAAGGATATCAATTAATTTATTTCTTATATCGTTATCGAAGAGTTTTTCATTTTTTCGTGAAGGATAAACTCTGTTTGTTAAAAAAACAATTTTAATTTTTTTCGAAGGATCTACCCAAAAGAATGTCCCAGTGAATCCTGTATGCCCAAAACTATTTTTAGAGAATTTTTTATTAGGGTAATTATCTTGATTAGAAAATTGATGTGGTTTATCAAACCCCAGACCTCTTCTTATAGAGCTATTTGGATAGGCATAAGAAGTGAATTTGCTTATAGTTGAATCATTTAGAATGGAATTATTGTTTTGAGAATCTATAACATCTAAAAGTTTTCCAATTTCACTAGCATTCCCAAATAATCCTGCATTTCCAGAAATACCACCCATTAAACTAGCAGCTTCGTCATGCACAGTTCCATGAATTAACAGTTTTCTGAAAATTGAATCGAATTCAGTTGGTACAATCATTTTTTTATTAACTTTTTTTAGTGGATTAAACATAATTGAGTTATTCCCAATATTTTTAAAAAAGTTATCATTTAAGTAATCTTCAAAATTTTTACCAGTTATTTTTTTAATTATTTCAGGGACATAAAAAAAGAAAAGACCAGAGTATAAATATGATCCAACATTTTCAATTTTAGACTTTCTAATTCTTTTAAAAAGTTTTTTATAATAATTTTTATTTAAAAATAAATTTTCACTTACCATTAAATTAAAGCGATTTGTTTTTTTATTTCTGATTACAGATTTTTTTAGTTTTTCATTTTTTCTTTTTATAAAATTTTGATGACTGATATAAGGAATCCATCCGCTAGTGTGGCTTAAAGCTTCAAAAAAAGTAGTATTTTTTTTATTTGATTTCTTTAGTTCTTTTATATAATTTGAAATAGGGTCTTTTAAATTAATTTTGTAATCCTCGCTTATTTTCATAATTGCTAGAGTAGATGCGAATACTTTAGTTAGTGATGCCAAGTCATATATATGATCATTTTCAACTTCGATTAGGGAATCATAAGTATGGAAACCGTATGATTTATTAATTATTATTTTATCGTCTAGCTTAAAATATATTTGGGCACCAGGGAATGCTTTTTCATAAATACTGATATTAATCAAACTGTCAACTTCCATTTCAATTTTAATTTTTTGATTTGAATCAACTTGTCCAAAACAATAAACAGAAGAATATAGAAATAAAAATAATTTAAAATGGAGTTCTTTATAGATTTCAATAAACGAATAAAACATAAAAATTTAATTAATATTTAATTAATTTAGATAAAAAAACTTGATGATAAATGAAAATACATAATATAAAATCTGCAACACTTTTTTTTCTGGGTTTTATATTATGCACAAATAATGTATTATCTCAAAATATGGAAAATAAATTAAGCAAAGAGAAAAGCCTATATCTTAAACAGCATGCTTCTAATCCAGTAAACTGGTTTCCATGGGGAAAGGAAGCGTTATCTAAAGCTAAAGATTTAGATAAACTTTTAGTTATTAGCATTGGCTATTCATCTTGTCATTGGTGTCATGTGATGGAAGAAGAAAGTTTTGAAAAAGAAGATGTAGCGGAAGTAATGAATAATAATTATATAAGTATTAAAGTAGACAGGGAAGAAAGACCAGATATTGATGAAATTTATATGAAAGCATTAGTCTTAATGACTGGAAGCGGAGGATGGCCTATGAATATTATAGCATTGCCTGATGGAACACCAATATGGGGAGGTACATATGTGCCAAAACTTCAATGGATGCAAGTTTTAGATCAAATAAATGAATTTTATAAAAACAGAAAGACTGATGTTTTAGAATATGCAAAAAATATTAAGGAAGGAGTTCGAAAAGAGGCTTTAGTTAAGCCTGTTACAGATAAAGAGGTTTATTCTGATGAATTACAAAAACAATTAGCTAATAATGCATTTAAATACACTGATAAGGTTAATGGAGGTTTTGGAAATAGTCAAAAATTTCCATTGCCATCAATGCTAAATTTCTTTTTAAGATTTTCTATTGAAAATGAGAATGAAGAAATGAAAAATTTTGTTTACAATTCTTTAATTAAAATTGCTCAAGGCGGAATAAATGACAGGGTTGAAGGAGGATTTCATCGATACACTGTAGACAATTTGTGGCACATACCACATTTTGAAAAAATGTTATATGATAATGCTCAGTTATTAAGTGTTTTTTCAAAGGCATATAAGGTTTTTAAAGAACCTAGATTTGAAGAAGAATTAAATAATATTTATAATTTTTTAGAACTAAAAATGACGGGAGAAGACAATTTAATATATTCTAGTATTTCAGCTGACACCAATTATGAAGATGGGTCTAAGGAAGAGGGGGATTTTTATATTTGGAAAAAGGAAGAACTTCAAGAATTGTTAGGAGAGGATTATAAATGGGTTAGCGAATATTATAATATTAATGATAAGGGATTTTGGGAAAGAAAAAGTTATGTTTTTATTCAAACAACTTCAGATCAAAAGTTTGCTTCAAAACTTAATTTAGATTTAAATCAATTTAAAGCAAAGTTAAAATTGATAAATAAAAAACTATATAATTTTAGAGAAAAAAGGATCAATCCGATAACAGACACTAAAATTATTTTCTCATGGAATGCATTAACTATAAGAGGGTTGGTGGATAGCTATAAAGCAACAGGAGATAAAATATTTTTAAATAAAGCACTTTCAATAAACAAGGCCTTAAGTCAATTCATGATTTCGGGAAGTAGTATATTTCATACAAACAGTTTTAATAAAGTAAATCAGGTATTGTTTTTTGAAGATTACAGTTATTACATAGATGCATTAATAGGCCTATATGAAGTTACTTTTGATGAAAAATGGCTCACAAAAGCTAATGATTTCACTCAATTTAGTAATGTAAAATTTAAAGAAAACAATGGATATTATAAATTTTCAACTACGAAAGAGAATTTATATACAAATACTTTAATAAACTTGGAAGATGGGGTTACTCCTTCTGCAAATTCAGTTATGAATTTTAATTTATTTAGACTTGGGCATTATTTGGGAAAGAAAGAATATAGTCAGCATTCCAAGGCAATGATTAAAGATATTAGTGAAAACATTAAAGAAAGAGTTACCGATCACCTTTTTTGGTTATGGCTTTCACATAATTATTCCAATAAATTTTATGAAGTAGCTATTAGTGGAAAACAGGCAGAAATGAAGGCAAAAGAATTAATGTTAAAATATTTACCTAATACTTTAACTGCAGCGTCAAACAGCTCTTCTGAGATATACTTGCTAAAAGACAGGTATTTTGAAGATGAAACATTTATATATGTTTGCGTTGACAATACATGTAAGTTTCCTGTTACAACAATTGAAAAAGCGGAAATTTTAATAAACGAATAATTAAAAATTGATCAATAGATTTTTAAACTCTTCCCTATAACTTCCGCCTATTTTATAAAGTTTTCTATTAATATAAGCATTGCTGCCGTCAATGATATCAATTTTATTAATTGCAGCGGTTGTTGATCTATGAATTCTTATAAATTTTGAATTAGGCAGGGATTCTGTGAAAGCGGTTAGAGTTGTGTGAACTATAAAATTTTTGTTTTTAGTTACAATCTTTATATAGTCTTTTAAGCTCTCAATAACTAAAATATCTTCATAATTTATTTTGACATTTAATTTATTTACTCTTACAAAAACGAAATCTAAAGTAAGTTTTTTAGTATTTGTTTTTGTAATTAATTTAAAAGCCTTATTTGCAGCTTTTTCGAATCTTAAAAAAGGAATAGGTTTTAGCAAATAATCTACAACATTTAAGTCATAACCTTCTATTGCATATTCAGAATGAGCGCTAGTGATAATAGTTCTTGGAGGGTTTTCTAGACTTTTTAAAAAACTGATTCCATCAATAAAGGGCATGTTTATATCTAAAAACATCAAATCTACTTTATGTTTTTTGAGAGTTTCCATTGAATCATTGGCATTTGAGTAAGAACCTATACAATTAAGAAAATCAATTTTTTGTATAAAATTTGTAATTACTTTTATAGCTAGGGGTTCGTCGTCAAGGATTATACAGTTAATCATTTTTTAAGTTAATTTTTAGGTCGGCAATATATTTATTTTTTTCATCAAATGTATTAAAACTAAAATTTTCTAAACCATAATTTATTTCAAGTCTTTTTTTAATATTTGAAAGTCCAATTCCTCCTATTTGAGCTGTAATTGGTTTAGTTTGCTTAGAGAAGGAATTTTCTACTCTAAAATGAATAATTTTTGAAGTTACAAGAAGATCGATATTTATAAAGCTATTTTTTTTTGAATTCCGAGCTCCATGTTTAAATGCGTTTTCTACAAGAGGTATTAAAAGCATAGGCCTTATCTTAGTTGTTTTTAATTTTCCTTTTATATTCAATTTAACTTTTAAACCTTGATTATATCTTAATTTTTCAATTTCTATATAATTTTTAATATGTATAATTTCTTTATCAAGAGTCTGGAATTCTTTCCCCGTTTCATAAAGGAAATATTTCATTAAATCAGAAAGTTTAAGAATCAGATTAGGTGCCTTATCAGACTTATCAATAGTTAAAGAATATAAGTTATTAAGAGTATTGAAAAAGAAATGCGGTTGAATTTGAGATCTCAGGTATTTAAGCTCATTCTCTAATAACATTTTATTAGTATACGCTAATAATTCTCTTTGTTTTATCCAATCAATAACAAGTTTTATACAAGTAACAAATGTTATGACGTAAATTTCGCCAAGTACAGTAGCTATCATATAATTAAAAGTTATGCTTGAAGTGACTCCTGCAAATTCAGGCAAGACATCTTTGTTAAGTAAATAATAAGTTAGCCCAAACTTGACCACTAAAGCAATGCCTAAGCTAAAAATAAGTAAACCAAAAAATTCTAGAATTTTTCCTTTAAATAGCCTAGGCAGGTAGATAAATATAAAAAGGTAGCAAAGGACAATATGAATTGGGAATCCAATTAAATTAGATTTTAGTGAATAAATATAATCATCGTAAAAACTCCCCCACCTAACTGTATTAAATATAAAATAGCCTATCCAAAAATAACATTGATTTATAATTGAAATAGAAGAAATTTTATTATAAGTAGGATTAATAAGGAAAGGATTTTTAACAATTTTCATTTTTTATCTAAAATTATAGAAGTTTAATAAGAGTATCGCGATACACTAGTCTAAAAGACCTATGATCTTACCTTATTAATTACTAAATTAAAAAAATCAATCTTAAAATTCTTGTTAATGAGATTATTTTCTGACTCCTATCTATTAATATGTTTAATATCAATAATTTTTTCTTCATGCAATAGTGTGGGTGAGCAAAAATCACCAAATATTATATTTATATTAACAGACGATCTAGGATTTGAAGACTTGAGTTCCTATGGCTCAAAATTAATAAACACCCCATACTTAGATAAATTAGCTAAAGAGGGAGCTCTATTAAATTCTTATTATTCAACTCAAGCAGTTTGTTCCGCATCTAGAGCTTCAATTTTAACTGGAAGCTATCCTAATAGAATTGGTTTTAGCGGGGCCCTAGGTCCTAATTCAAAAAAAGGCATCAATCCTAATGAGTTACTAATCTCGGAGATGTTAAAGATAAACGGTTATAAAACAGCTATATATGGGAAATGGCACCTTGGAGACAATAAAAAATTCTTACCCACAAGACACGGATTCGATGATTTTTATGGAATATTATATTCAAATGACATGTGGCCGTTTCATGCAGAATATCCAGATAGCTATCCTGATTTAATGCTTTATGAAAAGGAAGAACCAATAAAAATATTGGAAGATCAGTCAAACTTAACAAAAGAATTAACTCTAAAAAGCGTGGAGTTTATAAATAAAAACAAAGAAAATCCTTTCTTTTTGTATTTAGCTCATCCACAACCTCACGTTCCTTTATTTGCATCATCAGATTTTAAAGGGAAATCTAAAAATGGTCTTTATACTGATGTTATACAGGAAATAGATTATTCTGTAGGATTAATAATGAAGGCACTAAAGGATAATAATTTAGAAGATAATACAATTGTAGTTTTTACATCTGACAACGGTCCATGGCTATCTTATGGTGAGCATGCAGGATCAACAGGAGTTTATAGAGAAGGAAAAGGGACTACTTGGGAAGGAGGACAAAGAGTTCCCTGTATAGTTTGGTACCCAAATGAAATAAAACCAAATACGGTTATTTCAACTCCTTTGATGGGAATTGATTGGCTGCCTACTTTTGCTAGTGTTACTAACTCTAGTTTGTCTGAAAATAAAATAGATGGGAAAAATATCTGGGAAGTATTGATTAATAAAACAAAGAACTCTCCTCACGAAGCCCTCTTTTTTTATTATCATGTTAACAGTTTACATGCGGTAAGATATGGAGATTGGAAAATGTATTTTCCTCATCGATATCGAACGTTAAATGGAAGAAAGGGAAGAAACGATGGGATACCTATTAAATATGAATACGTGGATTTAGAACAAAAAGAATTATATGATTTGGCTAAAGATCCTAGTGAAACAAAAAATCTTTATCAAGAATTTCCAGAAGTTGTAAAAAAAATTGAAGCCTTAGCAGATATTAAAAGAAGTGAAATTGGAGATGACTTGACTAAAATAGTAGGAATAGAAAATAGGCCTGTTGGAATAATTGAGTAGATACCCAAAAGAAATTTAGTTTATGAATAAAAGAAGAAATTTTATTAAAAAATCAATACTAGGATCAGTTGGGGCGACTAGCTTAATTAATTGCAATAATAGTAATAGTGAAATAAATAATAATGATACTGCTGTTTATCCAAGAATAATTTCAACCTGGAATCATGGAGTTCCTGCCAATAAAGAAGCTTGGAAATATTTGATTGAAGGTCGAACTGGAATCTCTGCCATTGAGGCTGGAGTCAAAATTCCAGAAGCAGATCCAAAAATTAGATCTGTAGGTTTTGGCGGATATCCAGATAGAGAGGGGATAGTGACTCTAGATGCTTGTATTATGGACAAACATAATAATTGTGGTTCTGTAAGTTTTTTACAAAATATTAAACACCCAATTTCTGTAGCTAGATTAGTTATGGAAGAAACGCCACACGTGATGTTGTCAGGAAAAGGAGCTCTTGATTTTGCTGTTTCCAAGGGATTTAAAAAAGAAAATCTTTTAACAGAAGCTTCAAAATTAGATTGGATTAATTGGAAGAAACAATCCAATTATCAGCCAGTTATAAATTTAGAAAATCACGATACCATTAGCATGTTATTAATAGATGATAATACAGATTTATTTGGAGCATGCACTACCAGTGGAGCAGCGTGGAAAATGCATGGTAGAGTTGGCGATTCGCCTATAATCGGTGCGGGACTATTTTTAGATAATGATATTGGTGCTGCCGCTGCTACTGGATTAGGCGAAGCTGTAATTAGAACTTCAGGAAGCGCTATGGTCGTTGAATTAATGAGACAGGGTTATACTCCTTTAGCAGCATGTAAAGAGATAGTAGAAAGAATTTCTAAAATTCATAAATCAGGCCCAGTTTGGGATTATCTACAAGTAGGGTTTATTGCTATTAATAAAAAAGGCGAATATGCAGGGTACAGTTTACGTAAAGGATTTAATTATGCCATTTGTGATTCTTCGAATCAAAACTTACTTTTAGACGCAGAATATGCTATATAATTCCTTAAATGTTTGAAATCTTAGATTATTTAGGAAAATTTCATCCGGTAATTATTCATTTGCCGATTGGCGCCTTATATCTGACTTTTTGTTTGGTATTGCTCGAAAAATTCTTTAAAAACAGCTATACAATTCCTATAAGATTTGGTCTTTTGTTTTCTTTTGTTTTTGCTGTATTGGCTTGCTTGCTTGGTTATTTTCATTCACTTGGGGGAGAATACTCAGAAGATATTTTAGACAAACACATGTGGCTAGGAATTTCAACTGCATTCTCCATTGCCGTTTTATTATGGGCGTATAAAAACAGTAATTACCAGAAATACTTTGTGCCTTTATTTGTATTCGCTATTATTTTACTTTCTATTACAGGGTATTATGGAGGAAGCATTACTTACGGTAAGGATTATTTAAAAATTCCTGAATTTAATGAAGAAGTTAAAATTGTAAAATTAGATAGTATTAATTTATATACTCAAGTAATTCATCCAATTTTAGATAGTAAATGTGTTAAATGTCACAATCAAAACAAGTTGAAGGGTGGGTTGATTTTAGATTCCAAAAACTCGATTTTAAAAGGGGGAGAATCTGGAGAGATTTTAATAGCTTTTAAGCCCGCTAGTAGTCATT
>DUDG01000024.1:0-80993 GCA_012959395.1 Flavobacteriaceae bacterium
TTTAACTAAATAGTGATTGTTCCACCAAAGAGAAGGATCCATTGCAATATAAAAATCAAATGTTTTAGGTTTTAGAAAAAATGTTTCCATTACAAAAAGCCCTGCCAATGATTCTCCGATTATACCTTTTTTGTTTTTAGTTCTGTATTTTCTATTAATTTCTGGAACTAATTCTTCAGAAATAAAAGCTCTGAAATTATTAGCTCCATCTGTCAGTGGACAATATTTAGCATCTTCCTCAACTTCTGAAAAGCCTGTTAAATCTCTACCTCTTTCAGTGTTCTCAATTCCAACAAGGATAATTGGAGAAATGCTTTTGCTTTCAATAAGTTTGGCAATAGTGTTTGCAATATGTGGAAAATCCTCATTTGCGCCACCATCTGGCATATATAATACTAGCAAAGAGTCGTTAGTGTTTTTATAATTTGATGGTGCCCATACGTTTATTACTCTTGTTTCATTTACGAATTTTGATTCTATCGAAAAGTTATCGTGAACAGGGATAGGATCATTGTATTGTGATTTCCTTGCACAACTCAGTATAAGAAATGATAAAAATAAATAATAGAATGTTTTAGTCATTTTGTTTTTTTCTGTTTTTAAAAAAGCGTAATCCTCCCGTAGACCATAACGCCCAGAGTACTAGTAGAGGCTGAAACAATAAACGGACCAATCGCTTGGTGTCGGTGTTTAAATTAAAAGCGTCTATGCCGTTTACATATTGGTTGATGTTTCCAGGAAAAATTAAAATGTAAAAAATTGCCAAGGCAATACCTGTTTTTACTTTTAGTTTGCCACCCCATACCATCAAGGCTCCGAAAATAATTTCTACAATTCCTGATGCAAGTATTACAAAATCCATTAAATTTTCTTCACTAGTTAACCAAGTAGGTACTTGTGCTTGAAATTCAATTCGTCTAAACGTTAAATGCCCAATGCCAATGTACAGCATAGCTAAGCCTAAAAGAATTCTAAAAACGTTTTGTAAGGTGGTTGTTTTTATTTGCATACAAAGATGTAGATTATTTGGGATTCTTACCTCGCTTTGTTTTAATAATTACCACACCATTGCCTGCTCTAGAACCATATATTGCTGCTGCTGCATCTTTAAGAACAGAAATAGATTGAATATCATTTGGATCTATTTCATCTAAAGTAGTTTCAATACCATCAACAATAATTAATGGGGGAGATCCAAAGTTTCTAATAAATATTGATGAATAATCTCCAAGCTCTTTGCTTTCAATCACCTGAAGGCCAGGAACTTGCCCACTAAGAGTTTCAGATGTGTTGTGTGTAGGACTTTTGGTTAATTTTTCACCAGAAACAGCACCTATAGAAGTAGTTAAATTCTTTTTTTGCTGAGTACCATAACCAACATTAACCTCTTCCATTGAATTACTAACATCACCAACTTTCCAAATTGAACAAGAAGACAATAAAAAAACTAAAAATATTCTTTTCACAATCTAAATATAAGAATTATGTAATCGTTGAATTAAAAGAAGAAGAAATGCCTATGGTTTAGAAACAATTATTTTCTATTTTTTTGATAAATATGTCTAATCAGTAGAGCTATTGAAATAAGATATAATGCAATTGTTAGTTCAAATGGTAACCAATTGTCTGTTACTTCAAATGAGAAAATACTTGCACCCAATACATCTTTAGTTGCTAAAACTAAAATTATACCCGTTCCAATTATAAATTGATATTTGTCCAATATTTTCTTCATTTTAAACTGATTTATGATTATTAATTCTTAAATATAATAAATCCTCTAAACTTACATAAGAAGATATGGGAGGATGACAGGTTTTAGTTATTCGTTTGATTTATGGCAATGGGCATTAAATTTTTTTCTAACTTAGAAATATGAAAAAACTACTTCTTCTAATTATACTTTTTAATATTCAAGTATACTCACAAAATAATGATTATACAAAAAAGGCACAATCCATAGACAGCACTATTGAAACCTTGTATTCCGTTATTTCTGGAGATAAGGGTGTGGAAAGAGATTGGAATTTATTTAAGTATCTATTTCATAAAGATGCTAAGTTAATCCCTTCCAGAACAAATGAAGAAGGTAAAACAGGTGCTCGTTTTATGAGTCCGGATGAATATATCGATGGTTCAGGAAAATGGTTATTTGAAAATGGTTTTCATGAAAAAGAAATTGGGAGGACAACGGAGCGTTTTGGTAATATTGTTCATGTTTTTTCTAGCTATGAATCTTTTAGGACCAAAACTGATACAAAACCTTTTGCTAGGGGAATAAATAGTATTCAATTACTTTATGATGGTGATCGATGGTGGATATTGAATGTATACTGGATGGCTGAAAATAATAAAAATATAATCCCAAAAAAATATATTTTTTAATTATCAGGGAATTTATTATCCTTGACAAGGAAAAGGTACCAGTTCAAATTCTACTTATATTACCGTCTTTTCCAATATTTTATTGATACTCTCACACCAATGATTTCTTCTATTTCATCTTTTATTACGATTTCTGTTTCTAGAGGGATTAGATTTCCTTTGTTTTTTATTAAAACTATTTCTGTTTTTTTGTTTTGGCGGTTCGGGAATAGCATTAGGGTTAGGTTCAAATCCTTTTTTAATTTTTAAAGGAATTTTAAGCCTTACAAGTTTTTCAATATCTTTTAAATATTCTTTCTCATCAATACATACTAAAGAAATTGCTTCACCTTTTGCTCCTGCTCTTCCTGTTCTTCCAATTCTATGAACATAATCTTCTGGCACATTAGGAAGTTCAAAATTTATTACATGTGGTAATAAGGGAATGTCTAATCCTCTTGCGGCTATATCAGTTGCCACAAGAATTTCAACGGAACCATTTTTGAAACCAGCTAAAGCATTAGTTCTTGCTCCTTGACTTTTATTTCCATGGATGGCTGCAGCTGATATATTTGCTTTAATCATTTTTTTACAAAGATTATTTGCACGATGTTTTGTTCTAGTAAAAACAAGAACTTGTTTCCAATTTCCTTCTTTAATTAATTTAATGATTAGATCGGATTTTTTATTTTTATCTACCTTATAAACATATTGAATTATAGCTTCTACGGTTATATTTTCAGGCGAAGTCTCTACCAATACAGGATCATTTAAAATTCCTTTTGCTAATGTTTTAATTTCTTTTGAAAAAGTTGCTGAAAACAATAAATTTTGTCTTTGTTTTGGAAGTAAATGCATTATTTTATTAATATCTCGTTGAAAGCCCATGTCTAGCATTCGATCAGCCTCATCTAAAACTAAAATTTCAATGTTACTTAATGATAATAGTCTTTGATTTTCTAAGTCTAATAGACGACCAGGTGTAGCGATTAAAATGTCAATACCACTTCTAATTTTAGAGACTTGAGGGTTTTGATTAACTCCTCCAAATACTACTGTTGATCGTAATTCAATGTATGAACTATATTCTAATACATTTTCATGAATTTGTGCTGCAAGCTCTCTGGTTGGAGTTAGTATTAAGGCTCTAATTTTTCTGTGGTTTGATTTAGACTGTTTTGATAAAATTTGTAACAATGGAAGTGTAAAACCTGCTGTTTTTCCTGTGCCTGTTTGGGCGGAAGCTAAAACATCTTTTCTTTTTAGAATTAAAGGAATAGCTTTTTCTTGAATTGGAGAAGGTTCTGTATATCCTTTTTCGTTTATTGCTTTTAAAAGAGATGGTGTTAAACCAAGGTTGTTAAATTTCATAGAGGACAAAAGCCTTTTAAATATGCTTTGTATTTTTATTAATAATTTGCAAATGTATGTTATTATAATTTCGTCCTATTTTCTTCTTGTTATTTAAAGATTTTTAAGATTTATTTACGTCTTTTTTTTATAAAACCTTATTAATCATGAATTTTTTCTTAAAAAAACATTATTTTCCTGAGAATTTCAAGATAAAATTTATATATTTGCGCTCATTTTAAAAGTAACAAAACACACATATTATGGCTAAAGAAACTTTCGATCGTTCAAAACCACATTTAAATATTGGTACAATTGGACATGTTGATCACGGTAAAACTACCCTAACTGCTGCTATTACAAAAGTATTATGTGATGCAGGTCTTTCTGAAGCAACGAGCTTTGATCAAATTGACAATGCTCCTGAAGAAAAAGAAAGAGGGATTACAATTAACACTTCGCATGTTGAATATCAAACAGAAAAACGTCATTATGCTCACGTTGACTGTCCTGGTCACGCGGATTACGTAAAGAACATGGTAACCGGTGCTGCCCAAATGGATGGTGCAATCCTTGTAGTTGCTGCTTCTGACGGTCCAATGCCTCAAACAAGAGAACACATCTTACTAGGAAGGCAAGTTGGTATTCCTCGTATTGTAGTTTTTTTAAATAAAGCTGATCAAGTTGATGACGAAGAGTTATTAGAACTTGTTGAAATGGAAGTAAGAGATTTATTAAATTTCTATGAATATGATGGGGATAATGGTCCTATAATTTTAGGTTCCGCTTTAGGAGCTTTAAATGGGGAACAAAAATGGGTTGACACAATAATGCAACTAATGGAATCTGTAGACTCTTGGATTGAACTTCCTAAAAGAGAGGTAGATAAAGATTTCTTAATGCCTGTTGAGGATGTATTTTCTATTACTGGTAGAGGAACTGTAGCAACTGGTAGAATTGAAACTGGTATTGCTAATACTGGTGATAGTGTTGATATAATCGGAATGGGAGCTGAAAAACTTACATCTACTGTAACTGGAGTTGAAATGTTTAGAAAAATTCTTGATAGAGGTGAAGCTGGTGATAATGTTGGTATTCTTTTAAGAGGAATTGAAAAAGAATCAATCAAAAGAGGAATGGTAATTTGTAAACCGGGTTCTGTTAAACCACATGATAAATTTGAAGCTGAGGTATATATTTTAAAGAAAGAAGAAGGTGGTAGACACACTCCATTTCACAATAACTATAGACCACAATTTTATGTAAGAACAACTGATGTTACTGGTAATATCGTACTTCCAAAAGGAGTTGAAATGGTAATGCCAGGTGATAACTTAACTATTATTGTAGATCTTATTTCTCCAATCGCTTGTAGCGTTGGGTTAAGGTTTGCTATTAGAGAAGGTGGTAGAACAGTTGGTGCTGGTCAGGTTACTAAGATTTTATAATATATAATAATAAATCCGTAAAAGGTGTCTGCTAACGCAGATGCCTTTTGTGGCTATAAATCTAAGGTGTTTAATTACATCATTTTAGAGACGGGTTTAGCTCAGTTGGTAGAGCACTGGTCTCCAAAACCAGGTGTCGGGAGTTCGAGTCTCTCAACCCGTGCAAAAGTTAGAATAATGAATATAGTTTCTTACGTTAAAGAGTCATTTTCAGAGTTAAAAGAACACGTTTCGTGGACTCCACTTCCTGAGCTTTCAAATCTTACTGTAATAGTATTATTGTTTTCTATAATTTTTGCACTGATTATTTGGTTTGCTGACAGTGTTTTATCTAGAGTAATTAAATTTTATTTTGAACTTATCAATTAAAAGATGACGGATACAGATTTAAAGAAGTGGTATGTTGTAAGAGCCGTTAGTGGTCAAGAAAATAAAATCAGAAACTATATGGAATCTGAAATTAATAGGCTTGGTTTTTCTGATCTTGTTGAAGAGATATTAGTTCCTACTCAAAAAGTTGTTCAAATAAGAAAAGGCAAAAAGGTTAATAAAGAAAAAGTTTATTTTCCAGGATATATTATGATTAAAGCTAATTTGTCTGGAGAAATTCCTCATATTATAAAAGCTTTGCCTAATGTTATTGGTTTTCTTGGTGAAACAAAAGGAGGAGACCCTATTCCATTAAGAACTGCTGAAGTTAATAGAATGCTTGGTACAGTTGATGATCTTTCAATGGATTCAGAAAGCATTTCTATTCCATTTATTTTAGGTGAAAACATAAAAGTAATTGACGGACCTTTTAATGGATTTAATGGAACTGTTGAAAAGGTCAATGAGGATAAGAGAAAACTTAAAGTTATGGTTAAAATATTTGGCAGGAAAACTCCTTTAGAGCTTTCTTACATGCAAGTAGAAAAAATATAAATGTTACATATAAATCATTTTTTAAATAGCTTCCAATTATTTAAGAGATAATAAATATTAATAATGGCTAAAGAAATAGAAAAAGTACTGAAATTACAAATTAGAGGAGGTGCTGCCAATCCATCACCACCTGTTGGACCTACGTTAGGTGCGGCTGGTGTTAATATAATGGAATTCTGTAAGCAGTTTAATTCAAGGACACAAGATAAGCCTGGTAAAGTATTACCTGTAATAATTACAGTTTACAAGGATAAATCTTTTGAATTTGTTGTTAAAACCCCACCAGCAGCCGTTCAATTATTGGAAGCAGCAAAGGTTAAAAAGGGATCTGGAGAACCAAATCGAAGTAAGGCAGCAACCGTTTCATGGGATCAAATTAAAAGGATTTCAGAAGATAAAATGGTTGATTTAAATGCTTTTACAGTAGAATCAGCAATGAAAATGATTGCAGGAACTGCTAGATCTATGGGTATTAAGGTTAAAGGCCAAGCTCCTTTTTAATTTTTTAATTTAAGATTATGACAAAAATCACAAAAAAGCGTAAAGATGCTTTATCAAAAATTGATAATGCAAAAACATATTCATTAAAAGAAGCTTCTGAAGTTGTAAAAGAAGTTTCTAAATTTAATTTTGATGCTTCTGTAGATTTGGCAATTCGCCTTGGAGTAGATCCTAAAAAAGCTGATCAAAATGTTAGGGGAATCGTTACTCTTCCTAATGGTACAGGTAAAGATGTTAAAGTCCTAGCTCTTGTTACACCAGACAAAGAAAAAGAAGCTCAAGATGCAGGTGCTGATTATGTTGGTCTTGATGAATATCTACAAAAAATAAAAGATGGTTGGACTAATGTTGATGTAATTATTACTATGCCAAGTGTTATGGGTAAGTTAGGTCCTTTAGGAAAAGTATTAGGTCCCAGGGGCTTAATGCCAAATCCTAAAACTGGTACTGTAACAATGGATGTTGCTAAAGCAGTTTCCGAAGTTAAAGCTGGTAAAATTGACTTTAAAGTAGATAAAACAGGAATTATACATGCTTCAATAGGGAAAGTTTCTTTTGATGCTGAAAAAATTTATGAGAATTCCCTTGAATTAATTCAGAACATAATTAAAATTAAACCTAATTCATCTAAGGGCACTTATTTGAAAAGTATTTCTATGTCTAGTACTATGAGTCCAGGTATTAATATTGATACTAATATTTAGTTAAAAAAATTAAAATGACAAGAGAAGAAAAATCTAAAGTAATTAAGAGGTTGACTGCTGAATTAGGCGATAATACCAACATTTACATGACAGATGCTTCAGGTCTAAATGCTGTTGAAACAAGTAAGTTAAGAAGAGCTTGTTTTAAAGCAAATGTTAAACTTGCAGTTGTTAAAAATACCTTGCTTGCAAAAGCGATGGAGGCATCTGAAAAAGACTTTGGAGAATTAAATCAGGTATTAGTTGGAAATACAGCACTAATGTATTCAGAAGTTGGTAATACACCTGCTAAATTGATTAAAGAGTTTAGAAAAAAATCTGAAAAACCAATTTTAAAAGGAGCAGCTATTGAAGATGCTGTTTATCTTGGTGATGATCAGGTTAGTATTTTAGCTAATATTAAGTCAAGAGAGGAATTAATTGGAGAGGTTATATCTCTTTTACAATCTCCAACAAAAAACCTTATCTCCGCTTTACAATCAGGAGGTTCAACAATTTCAGGAGTTTTAAAAACTCTTGGTGATAGAAAAGAGTAAATAATAATAATAATAATAATAATAATAAATATTTATAAAATGGCAGATTTAAAAGATTTTGCAGAGCAATTAGTTAATCTAACAGTTAAAGAAGTTAACGAGTTAGCAGAGATTCTTAAAAGTGAATATGGTATTGAACCAGCAGCAGCAGCAGTTTCAGCTGGTCCTGCAGCAGGTGGAGATGCTGAAGTAGCAGAAGAAAAATCAGAATTTGATGTAGTTTTAACTGCAGCTGGAGGTTCAAAACTAGCAGTAGTTAAGCTTGTTAAAGAATTAACAGGTTTAGGTTTGAAAGAAGCTAAAGAACTTGTGGACAATGCACCAAGTAATATTAAAGAAGCGGTTTCAAAAGATGAAGCTGAAGGATTTAAGAAATCACTTGAAGAATCTGGAGCTGAGGTTGAGCTAAAATAATTAGCTTGAGCTTTAGTTTTATTTAAAGTTTCCTAAGTATTAGGGTCATATCCTCATACTTAAATTTTTACGTTTTTTTAATTTAAATTGATTTAAATGCACAACACTATAAATAGATTAAACTTTGCTTCAGCTACTGATATTCCTGATTATCCAGATTTTCTTGATATTCAGATAAAATCATTTAGCGATTTTTTCCAACTAGAAACAAAATCTGATCAAAGAACTGATGAAGGTCTTTTTAATACTTTTTTAGAAAATTTTCCTATTTCAGATTCTAGAAATCAGTTTGTATTAGAGTTTTTAGATTATTTTGTGGATCCACCTCGTTATTCTATTCAAGAATGTATTGAAAGAGGTTTAACTTATAGCGTTCCGCTTAAAGCTAGATTAAAACTTTTTTGTACAGATGAGGAACACGAGGATTTTGAGACTATAGTTCAGGATGTGTATTTAGGAGTTATTCCCTATATGACGCCAAGTGGAACATTTATTATAAATGGTGCAGAACGTGTCGTTGTTTCTCAATTACATAGATCACCGGGTGTATTTTTTGGTCAGTCTTTTCATGCAAATGGAACAAAATTGTATTCTGCAAGAGTAATTCCTTTTAAAGGTTCTTGGATTGAGTTTGCAACTGACATTAATAGTGTAATGTATGCTTACATTGACAGAAAAAAGAAATTACCGGTTACAACTTTACTTAGAGCTATCGGATATGAAAGAGATAAAGATATTTTGGAAATCTTTGATTTAGCTGAAGAAATAAAAGTTTCAAAATTTGGACTTAAAAAGTGTATTGGAAGAAAATTAGCTGCAAGAGTTTTAAATTCTTGGTTTGAAGATTTTGTTGATGAAGATACTGGTGAAGTTGTGTCTATTGAAAGAAATGAGATTATTTTAGATAGAGATATAGTAATAGATAAAGAGAATATTTTACAAATTTTAGCAACAAATACAAAGACTGTTTTACTGCATAAAGTTGATGGTCAATTTTCTGATTATGCTATAATTCATAATACTTTACAAAAAGATCCAACTAATTCTGAAAAAGAAGCTGTAGAACATATCTATAGGCAATTAAGAAATGCCGAACCACCAGATGAAGAAACCGCAAGAGGAATAATCGATAAATTATTTTTCTCTGATCAAAGATATAATCTTGGTGAAGTAGGTAGATATAGAATGAATAAAAAGTTAGGACTTGACATTGAAATGGACAAGTTAGTTTTAACTAAAGAAGATATTATAACTATTATCAAATACTTAATTGAATTAATTAATTCAAAAGCTGAAATAGATGATATTGACCACTTGTCTAATAGAAGAGTAAGAACAGTTGGAGAACAATTATCTTCTCAGTTTGGTGTTGGATTATCAAGAATGGCTCGTACTATTCGGGAAAGAATGAATGTTAGAGATAACGAAGTGTTTACACCAATTGATTTAATTAATGCAAAGACACTGTCTTCAGTTATTAATTCATTTTTTGGAACAAATCAGTTGTCTCAATTTATGGATCAAACAAATCCTCTTGCTGAAATTACTCATAAGCGTAGACTTTCCGCATTAGGACCTGGAGGACTTTCTAGAGAAAGAGCAGGTTTTGAGGTTAGAGATGTTCATTATACACATTATGGAAGATTATGCCCTATTGAAACGCCTGAGGGTCCAAATATTGGATTAATCTCTTCATTAGGAGTTTTTGCTAAGGTAAATGACCTAGGATTCATTGAAACGCCATATAGAAAGGTTGAAAATGGTGTAGTTGATTTAAAAAACTATAAATTTTTAAGTGCTGAAGAAGAAGAAGGAAAATTAATTGCACAAGCAAATATTCCTAAGGATAAGAATGGTAAAATACTTTCTGATAAAGTTATTGCTAGGCAGGAGGCAGATTACCCTGTTATAGATTCAAAAAATGTTGACTATACAGATGTTGCTCCTAATCAAATAGCTTCTATATCAGCTTCTCTTATTCCTTTTCTAGAACATGATGATGCTAACAGAGCATTAATGGGATCAAACATGATGAGACAATCAGTGCCATTATTAAAGCCTGAATCTCCAATTGTAGGAACTGGACTAGAAATACAAGTTGCTTCTGATTCTAGAGTATTAATTAATGCAGATTATGATGGTAAAGTTATCTATGTTGATTCTCAAAAGATTACCATTAAATATAGTCTTACTGAAGAACAAAAATTAACAAGTTTTGATATTGATGAAAAAACTTATTCTCTTGTTAAGTTTAGAAAAACGAATCAAGGTACATGTATAAACTTAAAGCCTATAGTTGTCAAAGGTGATTTAGTTAAAAAAGGTCAAGTTTTATGCGAAGGATACGCTACTCAAAAAGGAGAGCTTGCACTTGGAAGAAACCTTAAAGTTGCTTTTATGCCTTGGAAAGGTTATAATTTCGAAGATGCAATCGTTATTTCTGAAAAAGTCGTTAGAGATGACGTTTTTACTTCTCTTCATATTGATGAATATTCAATTGATGTTAGAGATACTAAACTAGGAATGGAAGAACTTACAAATGATATTCCAAATGTTAGTGAAGAAGCTACCGCTAATCTTGATGAGAATGGTATGATTCGTATTGGAGCAGAAGTTCATCCAGGGGATATTTTAATTGGTAAAATAACGCCTAAAGGTGAGTCTGATCCTACTCCAGAAGAAAAGTTATTAAGAGCAATTTTTGGAGATAAAGCAGGAGATGTTAAAGATGCATCATTAAAAGCACCTCCATCTTTAAATGGCGTTGTAATAGATAAAAAATTATTTACAAGACCAATTAAAGATAAAAGAAAAAGATCTGAGGATAAAGATCTTTTAAATGAACTGGAAATTAGTTATGATCTTAGGTTCAAAGAATTAAAAGATAAATTAGTTGAAAAACTTTATAATATTTTAAGTGGGAAGACTTGTCAAGGAGTTTTTAATGACTTAGAGGAAGAAATTCTTCCAAAAGGAAAAAAGTACTCTTTAAAAATGCTGAATCAAGTAGAAGAGTATATTCATTTAGTTTCTGGTCAGTGGGCTGTAGATAAAAAAACTAATCATTTGGTAATTACCTTACTCCATAATTATAAAATAAAAGAAAACGATCTTCAAGGTATGTTAAGAAGAGAGAAATTTACTATTTCTGTTGGTGATGAATTACCTCCAGGTATTTTAAAATTAGCCAAAGTGTATATTGCGAAAAAAAGGAAACTTAAGGTTGGGGATAAAATGGCTGGTAGACATGGAAATAAAGGTATTGTAGCCAGAATAGTTAGACAAGAAGATATGCCATTTCTTGAAGATGGAACTCCTGTTGATATAGTATTAAATCCACTTGGTGTACCATCTAGGATGAATATAGGTCAAATTTATGAGACTGTATTAGGATGGGCTGGTCAAAAATTAGGCAGAAAATTCACTACTCCTATATTTGACGGTGCAACTATTGAACAGATTAATGATTTAACTGATGAAGCTGGTGTCCCTAAGTTTGGTCACACATATTTATATGATGGCGGTACTGGGAAAAGATTTGATCAGCCTGCAACTGTCGGGGTCATTTATATGTTAAAGCTAGGTCATATGGTCGATGATAAAATGCACTCGAGATCTATTGGACCATACTCTCTAATTACTCAACAACCTTTAGGTGGAAAAGCACAGTTTGGAGGTCAAAGATTTGGCGAAATGGAAGTTTGGGCTCTTGAAGCATATGGTGCTTCAAGTACTTTGCAAGAAATTTTAACAATTAAATCTGATGATGTTCAAGGTAGAGCTAAAGCTTATGAGGCTATTGTTAAAGGTGAAACTATGCCTGATCCTGGATTGCCAGAATCATTTAACGTATTAATGCATGAACTTAAAGGTCTTGGTCTAGATATTAGACTAGAAGAATAATAAAACAAGAAATCATTATGTCTAGAAACATTGAAATTAGTAAATCCAAAAAATTTTCAAAAATATCTATAGGATTAGCTTCACCTGAGACTATTTTAGGTTCTTCAAGGGGAGAAATTCTTAAACCTGAAACTATTAATTACAGAACTCATAAACCAGAAAGAGATGGTTTATTTTGTGAAAGAATTTTTGGTCCAGTAAAAGATTACGAATGTGCCTGTGGTAAATATAAAAGAATAAGATATAAAGGTATTATTTGTGATAGATGTGGAGTTGAGGTTACTGAGAAAAAAGTTAGAAGAGATAGAGTAGGACACATTAATTTAGTGGTTCCAGTTGCTCATATTTGGTACTTCCGTTCATTACCTAACAAGATTGGTTATCTCTTAGGATTGCCTTCTAAGAAGTTAGATATGATAATATATTATGAAAGATATGTTGTAATACAAGCTGGTTTAGCAGTCAATATAGAAGGGGAACCTGTAAATAAAATGGACTTTCTAACAGAAGAAGAATATATCAATATTACTGATAATCTTCAACAAGAAAATCAATTTTTAGATGATGAAGATCCAAATAAGTTTATTGCTAAAATGGGTGCAGAATGTTTAATAGAATTGCTTTCAAGAATTGATCTTAATGAACTTTCTTATGAATTAAGGCACAAAGCAAATAATGAAACATCTAAACAAAGAAAAATGGAAGCCCTTAAAAGGCTTCAAGTTGTGGAGTCATTTAAAGAGTCAAACCTTAATAGAGAGAATAAGCCCGAGTGGATGGTGTTAAAAGCTATTCCAGTAATTCCACCTGAATTAAGACCTTTAGTTCCTTTAGATGGAGGCAGGTTTGCTACATCTGATTTAAATGATTTATACAGAAGAGTTATCATTAGAAATAATAGACTTAAGCGATTAGTTGAGATTAAAGCTCCTGAAGTTATATTAAGAAATGAAAAAAGAATGCTTCAGGAATCTGTAGATTCACTATTTGACAATACTAGAAAATCATCAGCTGTTAAAACTGATGCTAATAGACCGTTAAAATCTTTGTCAGATTCTCTTAAAGGAAAACAAGGAAGGTTTCGTCAAAATTTATTAGGTAAAAGAGTTGATTACTCAGCTAGATCTGTAATTGTTGGTGGACCAGAACTTAAATTATATGAGTGTGGTCTTCCAAAAGGTATGGCAGCTGAATTATATAAGCCTTTTATAATTAGAAAATTAATTGAAAGAGGAATTGTTAAAACAGTTAAATCTGCTAAAAAAATAATTGACCGTAGAGAACCGCTTGTTTGGGATATTTTAGAGAATGTTTTAAAAGGTCATCCAGTACTTCTAAATAGAGCTCCAACTTTACACAGACTTGGTATACAAGCATTTCAGCCTATGTTAATTGAAGGTAAAGCAATTCAAGTTCATCCTTTAGTATGTACTGCATTTAATGCTGATTTTGATGGAGATCAAATGGCAGTTCACCTTCCATTAGGGCCTGAAGCAATTTTAGAAGCTCAACTTTTGATGCTGGCTTCTCATAATATTTTAAATCCTGCGAATGGATCTCCTATTACTGTGCCTTCTCAAGATATGGTTTTGGGATTATATTATATGACAAAATTGTTAAAGTCTACCAAAGATTTTAAGGTTAATGGTGAAGGATTAAGATTTTATTCAGATGAAGAAGTAAACATTGCTTACAATGAAGGAATAGTTGATTTGAATGCAATGATTAAGATTAGAGTCAAGGATTTTGATGATTCAGGAAAACTAGTCTTTAAAATTATTGAAACTACTGTTGGTAGAGTTTTATTTAATCAAGTAGTTCCTGAAAAAGCAGGATTTATTAATGAAGTATTAACAAAAAAAAGTCTTAGAGATATTATTGGAAATATATTAAAAGTTACTAGCGTACCAGAAACTGCAGAATTTTTAGATAAAATCAAATCGATGGGGTTCTCTTTTGCTTTTGAAGGTGGTCTTTCATTTAGTTTAGGAGATATTATGATTCCGCCTGAAAAACCTGAACTGATTGCAAAAGCAAATGTTGAAGTTGATACAATTATAACTAATTATAATATGGGTCTAATAACAAATAATGAAAGATATAATCAAGTAATTGACGTATGGACTTCTGCAAACGCTACTTTGACCGAATTAGCGATGAAGAGAATTAGTGAAGACAAACAAGGCTTTAACTCTGTGTTTATGATGCTTGATTCTGGGGCTAGGGGTTCAAAAGAACAAATTCGTCAGCTTACTGGGATGAGAGGGTTAATGGCTAAGCCTAAAAAAGCTAGTTCTGCTGGTGGTGAAATTATTGAAAATCCAATTTTATCTAATTTTAAAGAAGGATTATCAATTCTAGAATACTTTATATCAACTCATGGTGCTAGAAAAGGATTGGCCGATACAGCTTTAAAAACAGCTGATGCAGGTTATTTAACAAGAAGGCTTGTTGATGTAGCTCAAGATGTAATAGTTAATTATGTTGATTGTAATACTTTAAGAGGTATTTCTGTTGAACCTTTAAAAAAGAATGAAGAAATAGTTGAATCTCTTGGAGAAAGGATTTTAGGTAGAGTTTCATTACATGATGTTTATAATCCATTAAATAAAGAGATTATAGTTAATTCTGGTGAAGAAATAAGTGAAGAAGTAGTTAAATTAATAGAAAACACTCCTATTGAAAAAGTAGAAGTAAGATCTCCTTTGACTTGTGAATCTCCTAAAGGCATTTGTGCTAAATGTTATGGAAGAAATCTTGCTACTGGTAAAATGGTTCAAAATGGGGAAGCTGTTGGTGTTGTTGCTGCTCAGTCAATCGGTGAACCAGGAACTCAGTTAACCTTAAGAACATTTCACGTGGGTGGTATTGCTGGAAATATTTCAGAAGAAAACAAGTTACAGATTAAATTTGATGGTATTGCTGAAATAGATGATTTAAAAATTGTTTCTTCAAAGGATTCAGCTGGCAATAAAATCGATATAATTATTTCCAGAACATGTGAAATTAAATTATTAGATAAGAAGACAGGAATTGTTATAAGTAATAATATTATTCCTTATGGTTCTACAATATTAGTTAAAGATGGTCAAAATCTTAAAAAAGATGATGTTGTTTGTCAATGGGATCCTTATAACGGTGTAATTGTATCGGAATTTGGAGGTAAAATTGAATATGAAAACATTGATCAAGGTTTAACTTATCAAGTAGAAATAGATGAACAAACTGGATTTAAGGAAAAAGTTATTTCAGAATCTAGAAATAAAAAAGTGGTTCCTACTTTATTAATTAATGATAATAAAGGCAAAAATATTAGAACCTACAATTTACCTGTTGGTGCACATTTAATGGTGGATGATGGTGAAAAAGTAGAAGGAGGGAAAATTTTAGTTAAAATTCCTAGAAAATCTGCTAAATCTGGTGATATTACTGGAGGACTTCCAAGGGTTACGGAGCTTTTTGAAGCTAGAAACCCCTCTAATCCTGCGGTTGTTAGTGAAATAGATGGTGTAGTTAATTTTGGAAAAATTAAAAGAGGTAATAGAGAGATAATTATTGAATCTAAACTTGGGGAAATTAAAAAATACTTAGTTAAACTTTCTAATCAAATTCTTGTTCAAGAGAATGATTTTGTAAAGGCTGGAATGCCTTTGTCAGATGGAGCAACTACTCCTAATGATATACTTAATATTAAAGGTCCTTCTGCAGTGCAACAGTACCTTGTTAATGAAGTTCAGGAAGTATATAGACTTCAGGGTGTAAAAATTAACGACAAGCATTTTGAAGTTTTGATTAGACAAATGATGCAAAAGGTAAAAATTCAAGATTCTGGAGACACTACTTTCTTAGAAGGTCAGTTGATTCATAAAAATGCATTCATACTAGAAAATGATAATTTATTTAATAAAAAAATTATTGAATCTATAGGCTCTTCAGAAAACTTTAAAATAGGTCAAGTGATCAGCGCAAGAGATCTTAGAGATGAAAACTCTTTACTTAAAAGAAATGATAAGGAGTTAGTTTTAGCTAGAGACGCTGTAAATGCTACTGCGACTCCAATTTTACAAGGAATTACTAGGGCTTCTTTACAAACTAAATCGTTTATTTCTGCAGCTTCTTTCCAAGAAACAACTAAAGTATTGAATGAAGCAGCTATTAATGGAAGAATAGATAATTTAGAAGGCTTAAAAGAAAATGTAATAGTTGGGCATAAAATTCCAGCTGGAACAGGTAACAGAAAATTCAATGATATTATTGTTGGATATGTGGATGAATATGAGGAGCTATTAGCTAGAAAAAACTTAAGTTATAATGAATAAAACTGATTCTAAAAAAGGAAGTATAAATATTGAGCTTGATGAAAATATAGCTCAAGGTACCTATTCTAATTTAGCCTTAATAAATCATTCTGTTTCTGAGTTTGTTGTAGATTTTGTAAATATTATGCCAGGCGTTGCAAAGGCGAAAGTTAAATCAAGAATTATTTTAACTCCGCAACATGCTAAAAGATTCTCACAAGCTTTAAATGAAAATATTTCTAGGTTTGAAAAGTCGAATGGCCAAATTAAGGGTTTTGATAAACAACAATCAATTAATCTAAACTTTGGTCCTACAGGAGAGGCATAATTAGAATTCTGACTTATAATGAAATTTTACTGATGGAAATTTTTGTTTTGTCATCTCTAAAGAAAAAGATGAGTCTGATAAAAAAACTAGTTTTCCATTTTTATCTTTAGCCAAAAATTTGTTTTTAAGTTTTTTGAATTCATTGAATTCATCATTTTTTTTAGATAGACTTTCAATCCAACATGCTTTGTGAATATTAAGATTTTCGTATGAACATTTTGCTCCATACTCCTGTTCTAATCTATATTGAATAACTTCAAATTGAAGAGCACCTACAGTACCTATTACTTTACGACCATTCATTTCTAAAATAAATAATTGAGCCACTCCTTCATCCATCAATTGATCAATGCCTTTTGCTAATTGTTTGGATTTCATTGGATCTAGATTATTTATATATCTAAAATGTTCAGGAGAAAAACTGGGTATTCCCTTAAAAAATATATGCTCGCCTTCTGAAAATGTATCTCCAATTTTAAAATTACCAGAATCATGAACCCCTACTATATCTCCTGGAAATGATTCATCTACAATTTCTTTTTTTGCAGCAAAAAATGCATTTGGACTACTAAATTTAAATTTTTTATTCATTCTAACATGGTGATAAGCGACATTCCTTTTAAATTTTCCGGATACTATTTTAATAAATGCGAGTCTATCTCTATGCTTGGGATCCATATTAGCATGAATTTTAAATATAAACCCTGAAAATTTAGATTCAGATGGATCAATTATTCTTTCTACACTTTCTTTTTTTCTAGGAGAAGGAGCAATTGTAATAAAACAATCAAGTAATTCCTTAACTCCAAAATTATTTAAAGCTGAACCAAAAAAGACTGGCTGTTGCTTGCAGCTTAAATAATCTTCTTTGTTAAAATTTGGATACACTTCTTTAACTATTTCAACTTCTTCAAGAAGCTTATTTGATGCTAATTCTCCAAGGCAATCAACAAGTTTAGGATCATTTAAGTTATTTATATTTATTGATTTAGAAATTCTTTGTTTATTATCTGCATTAAATAACATTAAATTATTTCCCCAAATATTATATATTCCTTGAAAGTTATAACCCATACCAATAGGAAAGCTTAATGGACAGACTTTGAATTTTAATTTTTGTTCTAATTCATCTAATAAATCAAAAGCATCTTTACCCTCCCTATCAAGCTTATTTATAAAAACAATAACAGGAATTTCTCGCATTCTACAAACTTCTACTAGCTTTTCTGTTTGTTCTTCAACTCCTTTAGCAACATCAATAACTACTATAACACTATCTACTGCTGTTAATGTTCTAAATGTGTCTTCAGCAAAGTCTTTATGTCCAGGAGTATCTAAAATATTTATTTTCTTTTCTTTATAATTAAAGGCTAATACTGAAGTTGAAACAGAAATTCCTCTTTGTCTTTCAATTTCCATAAAATCACTTGTAGCAGCTTTTTTAATTTTATGTGATTTTACTGCTCCAGCTTCTTGAATAGCTCCTCCAAATAATAATAACTTTTCGGTTAAAGTAGTTTTTCCTGCATCTGGATGTGAAATAATTCCAAATGTTCTTCTTTTTATAATTTCTTTTAGGAAACTCATGGTTTTTATAAACATCAAAAATAGTATTGTTTTTTTAATATCTAATTTTAAATATTCCAAATTTCGTAACTTTAAAAAATGATCAATGAAATGGTTGTTTTAGTGAATGAAGATGATCATCAAATAGGTTTGATGGAGAAGATAGAAGCTCATAAAAAAGGCATATTACACAGAGCTTTTTCAGTTTTTATATTCAATGATTCTCATGAACTTTTATTGCAAAAAAGAGCATTGAATAAATATCACTCCCCAGGCTTATGGACTAATACTTGTTGTAGTCACCCTAGGGAGAATGAATCTATTTTAGATGCTTCAAATAGGCGTCTAATGGAAGAAATGGGTATTAAAACGGAATTAAAACCATTCTTGGCATTTATTTATAAGGAACAATTTGAAAATGGTTTAATTGAGCATGAGTTTGATCATGTGGTAATTGGAAAATTTAATGATCAGCCTTTAATTAATTCAGAAGAAGTTTGCGATTGGAAATGGGTTGACTTAGACAAATTGTATACAGATATTAATAACAATTCAGGCGATTATACCGTATGGTTTAAAATTATATTTAAAAAGTATTATGATAAAATCAAATTAGATGAAAGTAACCGTTAGTAGAAAAGCTTATTTTAATGCAGCTCATAGACTTTATATTAAACAGTGGAGTGAGGAGAAAAATTTAAATATATTCGGAAAATGTAGCAACCCAAATTTTCATGGCCATAATTATGAAATAATTGTTCATGTTAAAGGAAAAGTGGATGAGCTAACAGGAATAGTAATTGACTTAAAATATTTAAAACAAATTATCAAACATGAAATAGAAGATTTATTAGATCATAAAAATTTAAATCTTGAAATAAAGTATTTTAAAGAGGTAGTGCCAACTGCTGAAAATATTTGTATTTTTATCTGGAATACTTTGAGAAAAAAAATTGATAATAATAAACACCTGTCAGTAACTCTTTTTGAAACACCAAGAAACTTTGTTAAATATTCTGGAAATTAAATTATGGCAAGTATAAAAAATTTAAAAAAAGATCTAAATAATATTATTGGAGAAATTATTCAAAATATTAATTTATGGGAATTAGAAAATTCTGACAAAGATTTAGTTAAAAGCGAAAAATTAATGGATCAATGTTTTGATGCTTTTGATGAAATAATTAGCAAAATTCATCAAAAAGATGTTAAAAATAAAAAAGCGCATTACAATTCTATTAGTTTAGATTTAGCAAAAAAAGCATCTGAATTAGTTAAATCATTTAACGAATTATAGAGTTTATTTAGATTTTATAAGATCTTGAAGCATTTGACCATATTTAGAATTTAATACTGCAATACTTAGTGAGTTTTTGATTGTATCTAGAAGAACCTTACTAGATTCAGGGAATTCGCTTAAAGCTATATAAGGAGCTACGTGACTACTTCCATTAGTTACTGCGAAATTTAGACTAAATAAATATTGTCTTTTATTTAAACTCTCTATCTTCTTTTGAATTATAGTTGCACTATCTTTGTTTTTTAAATTATCAAAAGAAAGTTTAATTAAGTCCAGTCTATTATTGTTAAATTTTTTAATAATTCCTGTGTATTCTCTGTAGATGGAATCATTAGAAGATCCCGAAATATTAAATTCAGAATTAAATTTCTTAAGGTTAGTAAAAATAGAAATATCACCTTTTTCTCCAAAAAACCCTATTTTATTTTCATTTTTAGATACGTCTAAATTTATATAAAAAAATTCTGGGGAATCTATTTTTGAAGTAAGCATTATCTGACTTTTGTTTTCAATAAAAACAGAGTCAACGTTTATAAGGATTGAATCTTTGATCTTTTGAAGATAAATTTTTCCTTTTTTAAATCCATCTATTGAAATATTCACATTCATTTGATCTTTTTCATTTGAACATCCAAATGTTAATAACACTAGAAATAAGATATATTTTTTCAAATTCATAAATGTAAATATGGTAAAATTTATTTTACTTTAAAAGGTTAACTATGTCAATTTAACCTAATGTTTTTCCATGCTTAAAATATTTGTTCAAATTACTTTTAAACCAAAACATTTATTATAATACATGCTAAAACCCTAAAACCCTAAACTATTTTCCGGGAGAAAAATATTTGAGTATCATAATTGCTAATCCTAAAACTAATTCCAAATACATCATAGAGTCGAAATAGTCTCCCGCAGATCCCAAATCTATTCTTGACCACAACCTTCCCAAGCCGGCAAAAATCACGAGTAGCCCCACAAAGTAAGTTAGGTTACCTGTTTTGTTAACGTTTATAGTAGCCCAGGTAATTAAAAATCCTAAGGCAAAATAAATGCCACTCACAAATCGCAAAATATTATCTAACCTGAGTTGGGGCGGAACGGTGTCCGGTAAATATCCATGTGCTCCCTTTATCAATAGGTTCATAGATCCCACAAAGCAGATTAACGCTACAAGACCCATTAAAATTCTTAATGTTGTTTTTATAACTATAAAATTATTTTATTAGATCAATACTTCTTTTAATAAATGAAGTAAGTTCTTCTCCTTTAAGTAAGTTTTGTGATAATTTTGCTAGGTCTAATGATTGTTTAATTAATCGCTCTTTTTTGTTTTTACTTTTTGAGTTTAAGATTTCAGAATTAATAGAATTATTTACATTTATAATTAGATTGTACATTTCTGGCATATTCCCAAACATTTCATTCCCACCACTTTGTTGCATTTCTTTCATTCTTCTCATAAATTCTGGAAGTGTAATAATAAATGGAGGTGCAGTACTGTCCATTGCCTCTAATTGAACTGTGTATTTTTCTTTTGGAACAATATTTTCAATAATTGTTTTTAATTTTTCTTTTTCTTTTTCATTAAGTTTTGAAACTTCTTCACTCTCTTTCTTTATTAATTTGTCAATAACATCAGCATCAACTCTAGAGAAATTAACCTTTTCATTCTTTGACTCGATTTTTTGAATTAGATGACTAATAATTGGAGAGTCAAGTAAAAGAATTTCATAACCTTTTTCTTTAGCAGCTTCTATATAAGAATGTTGCTCATTCTTATTAGAGGCATACAATACTATTAGATTTCCATCTTTATTTGTTTGAGTTTTAGAAATTTTATCTTTGAGTTCTTCAAATGTGAAGTACTTTTCATTTACTGTTGGATATAAAGCAAATTTTTGAGCTTTATCAAAAAATTTCTCTTCACTAATCATTCCATATTCAATAATAACTTTAATATCGTTCCATTTTTTTTCAAATTCTTTTCTTTCTTTAGTAAAAAGAGAATTTAATTTATCTGCAACCTTTCTAGTAACATAATTGCTAATTTTTTTTACAGCTCCATCAGCCTGTAGATAACTTCTTGACACATTTAATGGTATGTCTGGTGAATCAATAACTCCTCTTAAGAGAGTTAAAAATTCTGGAACAATACCTTCAACATTATCAGTGACAAAAACTTGGTTTTGGTAAAGTTGTATTTTGTCTTTTTGAACATTAATATCATTTGATATTTTAGGAAAATATAAGATTCCAGTTAAATTAAAAGGATAATCTACATTTAAGTGAATATTAAAAAGAGGTTCTTCAAATTGCATAGGATACAACTCTCTGTAAAAATCTTTATAGGACTCCTCATTTAAATCTGAAGGAGCTTTAGTCCAAGCTGGGTTAGGGTTATTAATTATATCATCTACCGTTTCTTTAACTTCTTTCTCTTTGTCACCTTCTCCAACTTTATTAGTAATCTCTTTAGTTCCAAACTTAATAGGAACAGGCATAAATTTGTTGTATTTAAGAAGTAAAGTTCGAATTTTAGATTCATCTAAAAATTCTTTTGAATCTTTACTTACATGTAAAATTATTTCTGATCCTCTTTCTTTTTTATCACTTTTTACCAGTGAATACTCAGGAGACCCATCACAAGTCCAATGAGCTGCAGGTTCATCCTTATATGATTTAGTAATTATTTCTACTTTTTCAGCAATCATAAATGCTGAATAAAATCCAAGACCAAAATGACCAATAATACCACTATCTTTTGCATCATCTTTATATTTTTCTAAAAACTCTTCTGCACCTGAGAAAGCAATTTGGTTTATGTATTTTTTAACTTCATCCATAGTCATGCCAATGCCTTGATCACTTATATGAATTTGTTTTCCTTTTTTATCAACTTTAACTTCTATAAACGGGTTGCCAATTTGTATTTTATTTTTTCCAATTCTACTTAAACGTTTAAGTTTTAATGTTGCGTCTGTTGCATTTGATATTAATTCTCTTAAAAAAATTTCATGGTCACTATATAGAAACTTTTTAATTAGTGGGAATATATTTTCAACCGATACATTAATTTTACCTTTAGCCATAATTTTTATTTTATATCTTATAATCAAATGGTATACCAAATAGTTTTTAGTGACAAATTGACATTAATTAATACTATATAGATTGCATTATTTATTTTTATTTAAATTGCAATAACTACACAAAGCTTTATGTACAATTCAAGAATTATTGGTTTAGGGTATTATCTTCCAGATAATATTGTAACAAATAATGATTTATCTAAGATAATGGATACCACAGACGAATGGATTCAGGAAAGAACTGGGGTTAAAGAAAGACGTTGGATTGATCCTAAAACAGATGATACTACTTCCACTATGGCTGTTAAAGCTTCTAAAATAGCTATTAATAGATCTGGCTTGAAAAAAGAAGATATAGATTTTATAATTTTTGCAACACTTAGTCCAGATATGTACTTTCCGGGAGGAGGAGTTCGTGTTCAAGACATGTTAGATATGCCTACAATAGGAGCTTTAGATGTTCGAAATCAGTGTTCTGGTTTTATATATGCTATGTCTGTTGCAGACCAATTTATAAAAACGGGTATGTATAAAAATATTTTAGTGATTGGTTCCGAAAATCATTCTGGTGGATTAGAAAAATCCACAAGAGGAAGAGGATTGACTGTTATTTTTGGTGATGGAGCTGGAGCAGCTATTGTATCTAGAAGTGAAGATAAAGGGAAAGGAATTTTATCCTCTCATCTTCATTCTGAAGGTAAATATGCAAGGGAATTAATGCTAGATGCACCTAACACTGGAAGATGGGTTCCTGAAATATTAGCTGAAAATGATTCTGAGGATCAATCGTATTATCCATATATGAATGGACAGTTTGTTTTTAAAAATGCAGTTATACGTTTTTCTGAAGTAATAATTGAAGGATTAGAAGCCAATAATTTAAATAAGGAAGATATTGACATGCTAATCCCACATCAGGCTAATTTACGGATAGCACAATTCATACAAAGGAAATTTAAATTACCAGACGATAAAGTTTACAATAATATTATGAAGTATGGAAATACTACAGCTGCTTCTGTAATAATAGCACTAACAGAAGCTTGGGAGCAGGGTAAGATAAAAGATAATGATTTGGTTGTTTTAGCTGCTTTTGGTAGTGGATTTACTTGGGGATCGGTTATTATAAGATGGTAAAAAAAACTTTAGTATTAGGGGTTTCTTTAAATCCTGATCGTTATTCAAATATGGCTGTTAAAAGACTTACTTCAAATCAGGTTGAAGTAGTAGCTATTGGATCAAAATGTGGAAGGATTGGTAAGGTTTTGATTGAAAAAGATTCTTTTTTATATAAAGATATTCATACTGTAACTCTTTATTTAAATAAAAATAGACAAAGTGATTATTATGATTTTATAATTTCTTTAAAACCAAAAAGAGTAATTTTTAATCCCGGAACTGAAAATAGTGAATTTTATAAATTATTAAAAAAAGAATCGATAAGCTATATGGAAGCTTGTACCTTAGTGTTACTTTCTACGAATCAATATTAATCCGATAAATGTAATTAACCCGTTAATTGGAAGAAGCTCGTAGCCAATTTTGTACCCACCTAAATAATTAGAGTCAATGTTTCCTATACCTAATACTAAAAGGACTGAAAATAAAGCAACTATCCAAACATATTGATCTTTTATTTTATAATTAGTAAAAATACCAAACGCAAATAGCCCTAATAATGGTCCGTATGTATACCCTGCTACTGTTAATAGGCCATCTATTACGTTAGTGTTTAAAACATTTTTAAATATTATTATAACTATAATAAGAACAAAACTCATTACTACATGTGTTTTTTTTCTTAGACTATTTTGAATTTTTTTACTTTTATTTTCTAGATTTAAAAAATCAACACAAAAAGATGTTGTTAAAGATGTTAATGCACTATCAGCGCTACTGTAAGCTGCTGCAATTAAACCTAATAAAAAAGTAACTCCTATAACAATTCCTATATCACTATTTAAAGCAATCTGAGGAAATAATAAATCACTATTAGGAACTCCGTTAATAAGAGGAATTTCTATATTATTTTTTTTAGCGTAAATAAATAAAAGAGCTCCTAGAAGCATAAATAAAAATGTTACAATTACCAAAACAAAACTAAAGACCAACATGTTTTTCTGTGCATCTTTTAATGATCTGCATGTGAGGTTTTTTTGCATCATATCCTGGTCTAGTCCAGTCATGCAAATGGTTATAAACATTCCTCCTATAAAAGATTTTATAAAATGATTTCTTTCTAAAAAACTTTCATTTACTATTATTTTATTATAATTCTGAATTTCAACAGAATTTATAAACTCAATAAAAGTCCATTCTAGATTTGTATTAATTAAATAAATAGATAACAAAACTGAAATAAGCATAAAAGCTGTTTGTAGGGTGTCTGTCCAAACTATAGTATTAATACCTCCTCTATAAGTATAAATCCAAATTAATAAAATTGAAATAATTACAGTAATTTCAAATGGAATGCTTAAAGAATCAAAAACAAACTGTTGTAATACTATAGCTACTAAATACAATCTGAATGATGCTCCTAAAATTCTAGAAATAAAAAAGAAAAAAGCACCCGTTTTATGGCTTACTTTTCCAAACCTATCATTTAAATACTCATAGATTGATGTGAGATTGAGTTTATAATATATAGGTAATAAAACAATTGCTACAATGAAATATCCTACTAAATAACCTAATACTACCTGGAAGTACGTGAATTGTGAGCCTCCAATATCACCGGGAACAGAAATAAATGTTATCCCAGAAAGTGAAGCTCCAACCATTCCAAATGCTACTAAATACCATGGAGAATCTTTATTAGCAGAAAAAAAGGTTGAATTATCATCATTTCCTTTAGTTAAATATGAAATTATAAATAAGCCTATGAAATAGGCAATAATAACAAAAAGGATAATTGAGGATTGCATTATAAATTGGTCTTTTTCAAATATACTAATTTATGGTTCTTACAAAATCTAGTAGTATATTTAAAAAATGAATTTTTCTTCTAAATTGCTTGAAAATGCAGTGAATGAAATGTCCCAATTACCTGGCATTGGTAAAAGAACTGCTTTAAGACTTGTTTTGTTTTTATTAAATCAACCAAAAATTCAAACTAAAGAACTTTCTCATTCATTATTAGAGTTAGTAGAAAATGTTATTTTATGTAAGAGTTGTTATAATATTTCTGATTTAGAAACTTGTGAAATATGTTCAAATTCAAAAAGAGATAAATCTATAATTTGTGTAGTTGAAGATATAAGAGATGTTATGGCTATTGAAAGTACTGGTCAGTTTAATGGTATTTATCACGTATTAGGTGGTAAAATTTCCCCTATTGAAGGAATAGGTCCAGATCAATTAAATATTAATTCTCTTATTGTTAAAGTTAAAACTAATGAGATTTCAGAATTAATTTTTGCTTTAAGCGCAACAATGGAAGGAGATACTACCAATTTTTATATTTATAAGCAATTAGATCATGATATTAAAATAACTACGATTGCTAGGGGAATTTCGGTTGGGAATGAGTTAGAATATACTGATGAAGTTACTCTAGGAAGAAGCATAATTAAGAGAATTCCTTTTGAAAATTCTATTAAAAATAATTTATAAAAATTTCTTAATTAATTATTTAAAACCAAACCAATATTATTTTGATATTTTTGTATTAAAATTAAAATTAAATCAATGGGAAAATTTGAGCTTTTAATGCCTAAAATGGGAGAAAGTGTTGATGAAGCTACTATAACTAATTGGTTAAAAAATGTTGGTGATAAAATTAACGAAGATGATTTGGTTGTAGAAATTGCAACTGATAAAGTTGATTCAGAAGTTCCTAGTGAAGTTTCAGGAATTCTTTTGAAGCAACTCTGTAAAGTTAATGATGTTATACAGGTTGGAGAACCTATAGCTATAATTGAAACTAAAGGTGTTGACAGTAAAACACCTAGTCAGAAGCCAAAACAATCAAAAGTTATTGAAGAGCCTGTAACAATAGTACAGCCAGAGGATTTAATTGAAAAAGCAGAAAAAATTATTGATTTTGATGTGAATTCAAATGAAAAAAAAATATATTCTCCATTAGTTAAAAGTATTTCTAAAAAAGAGGGAATAAGTGAATCAGAATTAGAAAAAATTAAAGGAACTGGAAAAGAAGGTAGATTAACCAAAAATGATTTATTAGAATACATTTCAAAACACAGATTTAAATCAAACAATTTTACTGAGGATTTATCTAATAAGGATTTTTCAGTTGATAATGATGAAATAAAAGAAATGAGTAGAATGGAAAAGCTTATTTCTGATCATATGATTAGTAGTAAAGAGAAATCTGCTCATGTTCAATCTTTTATTGAAGCTGATATTACTAATTTGTGGAAATGGAGAGAGATTAATAAGGTAAAATTTCATGAAAAAGAAGGAGAAAAAATCACTTTTACTCCAATTTTCATAATGTTAGTTGCAAAAGCTTTAAGAGAATTCCCTTTATTAAATGTTAGTATTGATAATTATAATATTATAATGAAAAAAAATATTAATATAGGTATGGCTACTGCTTTAAATGATGGAAATTTAATTGTTCCGGTAATTAAGAACGCTGATCAGCTTAGCTTATTAGGATTAGCAAAAAAAGTAAATGATTTATCTAAGAGAGCTAGAAGTGGTCAACTTGAACCAGATGAAGTTCAAGATGGAACTTATACCATAAGTAATATTGGTGTATTTGAAACTTTGATGGGGACACCAATTATTAATCAACCACAGGTAGGTGTTTTGGCATTTGGAGCTATAATAAAAAAACCATCAGTAATAGAAACTGATAAGGGTGATTTTATTGGAATAAGACGTAAAATTATTCTTTCCCATAGTTTTGATCATAGGATAGTCAACGGGGCTAGAGGCGGATTGTTTATAAAAAGAATTAAAGATTTAATAGAAAATTGGGAAACTGATTTGATAGTTTAATTTTTAAATCCTAATTAATTTAAATTAAATGAATCTTAAAATTTCAAAACCTATATGTTTTTTCGATTTAGAAACCACTGGTGTTAATGTTTCTAAAGATAGGATTGTTGAAATTTCTATTTTAAAAGTTTTTCCAAATGGAAATAAAGAATCTAAAACATGGCTTGTAAATCCTGAAATTCAAATTCCCGAGGAAGCTTCAAATATTCATGGGATAACTAATGACAAAGTTAAAAACCAACCTAATTTTAAATTTATTGCTTCTGACGTTATTTCAATGATTCATAATTGTGATTTAGCTGGCTTTAATTCAAATAAGTTTGATATTCCATTATTAGCTGAAGAACTTTTGAGATCAGAATTGAATTTTAGTTTGGAAAATATTTTAACTATCGATGCACAAGTTATTTTTCATAAAATGGAAGAGAGAACATTAGGTGCAGCGTATAAATTTTATTGTGGAAAGACTTTAGAGAATGCTCATTCTTCAAAGGCAGATGCTCTAGCTACTTATGAAGTTTTAGAATCACAAATTAAAAAGTATGATGAGCTGGAAGACAATGTAAAGTTTTTGTCAGATTTTTCAAGTAGAGGACGAAATGTGGATTTTGCAGGCTTTATAATTTATAATGAACATGATATGCCATGTTTTTCTTTTGGAAAACATAAGGGAAAAACAGTTGATTTTGTTTTAGAAAATGAGCCTGGATATTTTGGATGGATATTGAATGCTGATTTCCCTATGTATACTAAAAAAGTGCTTACTCAAATAAGATTAAGTAAATTGAATAATAAATTGTAAATATGAAACTAATTTGTATTGGAAGAAATTATGTAGATCATATTGATGAACTGAAAAATGAAAAACCAAGCTCACCAGTTATTTTTTTAAAACCAGATTCTGCAGTTATTTTAAAAAATCATCCTTTTTTTATTCCAGATTATTCTAATGATGTCCATTATGAAGTAGAAGTTTTAATTAAGATTAAAAAACTTGGCAAATCCATTGATGTTAAATTTTCACATACTTATTACGATGAAATTGGGTTAGGAATTGATTTTACTGCAAGAGATTTACAATCTGAATTAAAAAAAAATGGTCTTCCTTGGGAGAAATCAAAAGCATTTGACGGTTCAGCTTTAATTGGTAAATGGGTTAACAAAAATGAATTTAATGATTTGAATAATTTAAATTTTTCTTTAAAAAAAAATGGAACTATCGTTCAATTTGGAAACACTTCAAATATGTTATGGTTCATTGACGAGTTGATTTCTGAAGTCTCTAAATTTTTTACCTTAAAAATTGGTGATGTAATTTTTACTGGAACTCCTTCTGGGGTCGGTAAGGTTAGTGAAAATGATTTGTTTGAGGGATTTATTAATGAAAAACAATTTTTTTCAATTAAATCAAAATAATGAAAGCAAAGGTTATAACAATTGGTGATGAAATTTTAATTGGGCAAATTGTTGATACTAATTCAGCTTTTATTTCTAAAGAGCTTATAGATATTGGTATTGAGGTTTCGGAAATTTTAACAATTGGAGATTCTAAAAAAAACATTCTTAATTCATTAGAAAAATCTCAAAATAATTTTGATATAGTCATTCTTACTGGAGGATTAGGTCCAACAAATGATGATATCACTAAGGAAGCTTTTTGTGATTATTTTAAAGATAAATTAGTTTTAAATAAAGAAGTTTTAAAACATATCGAAAGTTTATTCAAGAATTTTAAAGACAATCCAATTAATGATTTGAATAGAGCGCAAGCTTACTTGCCCTCTAGAGCTAAGCTTATTCCAAATAATTTCGGTACTGCAGCTGGTATGATGGTCAAAAATTTGAACACTTTATATATTTCTCTTCCTGGTGTCCCTTTTGAAATGAAGTCAATGGTTTCTACATATTTGATTCCTGAAATTAAAAACAAGTTTGAATGTCCAGTTATTTTAAATAAAACTTTACTCACTTATGGCCTGGGTGAGAGTACTATTGCTAATAAATTAAAAGAATTTGAATCAAGTTTGCCTTCAAATTTCAAATTAGCTTATCTACCAAATTTAGGTCGTGTGAGGCTTAGACTTTCAGCTAAAGGAGATGATAAAAAAGTTTTAGAAAATACAATGGACAGTCTTATTGATCAATTGTATATAATTTTAGATAAAATTATTATTGGTTTTGAATCATCAAATCCAATAGAAAAAGAAATTGGAAAAAAACTAATTCAATTTAATCATACGGTTTCAACTGCTGAAAGTTTGACTGGAGGATTAATTTCTTCCAGATTGACTTCAATTCCAGGTTCGTCAAATTATTTTAAAGGATCTGTAGTAGCATATAATACATTAGTGAAAAAAAATGTTTTAAAAGTTAATGCAGATTTAATTTTAAAACATTCAGTAGTTAGTGTTGAAGTTGCTAATGAAATGGCATTAGGAGCTAAAAAAATATTTGACACAGATTATGCTATTGCAACAACAGGAAATGCTGGTCCTTCTAAAGGAGATTCAGATCAGTCTGTTGGAAAGGTTTTTATTTCTATTTCTACACCAACAGATTTAAAATCTTTTGAATTTAACTTTGGAAAAAATCGTGAAAAGAACGTTTATAAAACTGTAAATAAAGCTCTTGAACTATTTTTTTCGGAATTATTAACTAGGCAATAAAAAATTTGGCAATACTCTAAAAAAGTTGTTAATTTGCACCCTGTTTAAAAAGACTGAATTATGTCAAAAGTTTGTGAAATTTCTGGAAAAAAAGTTTTAGTTGGAAACAATGTTTCTAAGGCTATGAACAAAACAAAAAGAAGATTTGAACCAAATCTAGTTAAAAAGAAATTTTTTATTCCTGAAGAAGATAAGTGGATTACGCTTAAAGTTTCTACATCAATTCTGAAAACTATCAATAAAAAAGGTATTTCAGCAGTTTTAAAAGAATATAAAATTAGTAAACGTTAATCTAAAATAATATGGCTAAGAAAGGAAATAGAGTTCAAGTTATTTTAGAATGTACAGAGCATAAAAATTCTGGTTTATCTGGAACTTCTAGATATGTTACAACAAAAAACAAAAAAAATACACCAGATCGATTAGAAATTAAAAAATTTAATCCTATTATGAAAAAAAACACAATTCATAAAGAAATAAAATAATTTTAGGTCATGGCAAAAAAATCTGTAGCATCAATACAAACTGGTTCAAAAAGACTAACAAAAGCTATTAAAATGGTTAAAAGCCCAAAAACTGGTGCTTACATCTTTGTTGAGTCTATTATGCTTCCTGGAAAAGTAAATGAGTGGTTGGTAAAAAAATAATAAACATATTTTTTAGAAAATAATTATAAGTCACTTTTTAGTGGCTTTTTTTGTTTTCATATATTTGAATTAACATTTATTATATGAATTTTTTTAGAAGACTTTTTGGTTTCAAAAAGAAAAAGAAAGAAAAACCTATTGTTGAGGATGAATCTGTTGTAGAAGAAGAGCCTGTTGTTGAGGAAGAACCTGTTGTAGAAGAAGAGCCTGTTGTTGAGGAAGAACCTGTTTTTGAAGAAGAGCCTGTTGTAGAAGAAGAGCCTGTTGTTGAGGAAGAGACTGTTATTGAAGAAGAGCCTGTTGTTGAAGAAGAGCCTGTTGTAGAGGAAGAACCTGTTGTAGAAGAAGAGCCTGTTGTTGAGGAAGAACCTGTTGTAGAAGAAGAGCCTATTGTAGAAGAAGAACCTGTTGTAGAAGAAGAGCCTGTTGTAGAAGAAGAGCCTGTTTTAGAGGAAGAACCTGTTTTAGAAGAAGAGCCTATTGTAGAAGAAGAGCCTGTTTTAGAAGAAGAGCCTGTTGTCGAGGAAGAACCTATTGTAGAAGAAGAACCTGTTTTAGAGGAAGAGCCTGTTGTAGAAGAAGAACCTGTTTTAGAGGAAGAACCAGTTGTAGAAGAAGAGCCTGTTGTTGAGGAAGAATCTAATTCTAAAAAAAAGACATCTATTTTTAGTAACCTTTTTACCAAACAAAAAAAAGAATCTCTAAATAAAGGCCTAAAAAAAACTAGCACTTCATTTTTTAGTAAAATTTCAAAAGTAATTATAGGAAAAAGTAAAGTAGATGATGATATTTTGGATGAACTTGAAGAAATTTTAATTTCCTCTGATGTGGGAGTTAAGACCACCCTAAAAATTATTGACAAAATTGAATCGAGAGTAGCTAAGGATAAATACATTAATACAGGTGAACTAGATTCTATATTGAAAGAGGAAATTATGGATGTAATAGATTCTTCTGGTGATGAAAATCAATTTAATATTTCAGAAAATAGACCTCATGTTATTTTGATTGTAGGAGTTAATGGGGTAGGTAAGACCACATCCATTGGTAAAATGGCTAATCACTACAAGTCAATGGGGTTAAAAGTTGTAATTGGGGCTGCTGATACATTTAGAGCAGCTGCAATTGAGCAATTAGAAATATGGGCAAATAGAGTAGATGTGGATTTAATAAAACAAGAAATGGGAAGTGACCCAGCTTCTGTTGCATTTGACACTTTAGAGTCAGCAATTAAAAAAGATGTTGATGTAGTTTTAATTGATACAGCTGGTAGATTACATAATAAAACTAACTTAATGAATGAGTTAGGTAAAATAAAAAGAGTTCTGAAAAAGAAAGCTTCGTATGCCCCAAATGAGGTAATATTAGTAATTGATGGGTCTACTGGGCAAAATGCTTTTGAGCAAGCTAAACAATTTGCTAAGGTTACAGAAATCACCTCATTAATAGTCACGAAACTAGATGGAACTGCTAAAGGTGGAGTTGTTTTAGGTATTTCAGATCAGTTTCAAATTCCAATTAAATTTATTGGTATTGGAGAGGGAATAGAAGATTTGCAAATATTTGACAAAAAAGAATTTGTGGATTCTTTTTTTAAAAAATCATAAAATTATATAAATACATGAGAGTTAAGTATTCAAAAAAAAATAAAATTAATGTAGTAACTCTTGGTTGTTCAAAAAATATTTATGACTCAGAAATCTTAATGGGTCAATTGAAAGCTAATAATAAACAGGTCGTTCATCAAGAAGAGGGGAACATAGTGGTTATAAATACTTGTGGTTTTATCGATAATGCCAAACAGGAATCTATTGATACTATTTTAGAGTATTCTGATAAAAAAGAAAAAGGACTGATCGATAAATTATTTGTTACTGGGTGCCTAAGTGAAAGATATAAACCAGATTTAGAAAAGGAAATTCCTAATGTTGATCAATATTTTGGAACGACAGATTTACCTAAGTTATTAAAAGCTTTAAAAGCAGATTATAAGCATGAACTTGTAGGGGAAAGGTTAACTACTACACCAAAAAACTATGCATATTTAAAGATTTCTGAAGGATGCGATAGACCTTGTTCTTTTTGCGCAATTCCTTTAATGAGAGGAAAACACAAATCTAAGTCTATTGAAGATATAGTTATTGAAGCAACTAAATTGGCTAATAAAGGAGTTAAAGAAATTATTCTTATTGCTCAAGATTTAACTTATTATGGACTGGATTTATATAAAAAAAGAGAGTTAGGATTATTATTGAAATCATTAGTTAAAGTAGAGGGAATGGAATGGATTAGGCTTCATTATGCTTTTCCAACTGGATTTCCAATCGATGTTCTTAAAGTAATAAAAGATGAATCAAAAATTTGTAATTACATTGATATTCCTCTTCAACATATTTCTAATAATATATTAAAATCTATGAGAAGAGGTTCTAGTAAATTAAAAATAAGTGAATTAATAAATAAAATAAGATATGAAGTCCCAGGGATAGCAATTAGAACTACTTTAATTGTTGGTTATCCTGGAGAATCAGAAGAGAATTTTGATGAATTAAAAAAATGGGTTTCAGATACTAAATTTGACAGGTTAGGTTGTTTTACTTATAGTCATGAAGAAAATACGCATGCCTATAATTTAGTTGACGATGTTCCAAAAGAGATAAAAGATGCTAGACTTGCTGAAATCATGGAAATTCAATCAAATATTTCTTTTAGTCTAAATCAAGAAAAAATTGGAAAAACTTTTAAATGTTCAATTGACAGGAAAGAAGGTGCTTATTTTATTGGAAGAAGTGAGTTTGATTCTCCAGATGTTGATAATGAGGTTTTGATAGATGCATCTGAACATTATTTGAAAACAGGTGACTTTTCAAATATAAAAATTATTAGCGCTACTGAATTTGATCTTTATGGAATACCTTGCTAATTGATAAGGGTATTATAAATAGATTATAGGATTCGTGATTATGTATATTAATAAAAAAATAATTTAGTTGAAATTAATTGATCCAAATATAACCGGGCATTTGCCATCTCTTACTCTAAGTTATTTTAATAATGAAAAGGGGCTTAATCCCTTTTATAACAGATTAAATAAATTAAAAAACTATAAAGCTCAAATAGAAGAAAAACAAAAAAATTTCAATAATATATTTAGAGATATATTATCAAAAGAGCTAAAAGTGCAATATCAATCAATACCGGATAATGGCATTCAGTTAAAATTAATAACTGACTTAAGTAAATCGAACACATTTACTGTAACAACTGGTCATCAGCTTAATTTATTTACAGGACCATTATATTTTTTTTATAAAATAATAGACACTATAAAAATTTGTGAAAATTTAAGGACCAAATTTCCTGAAATGAATTTTATACCAATCTATTGGATGGCATCTGAAGATCATGATTATGAAGAAATTAATTTTTTTAAAACAGCTAAGAAGCAATTTAATTGGAAAGTTAAAACTAATGGTATTGTAGGTGATTTAAATACAGAAAAGCTGTCTGAAGTTTTTCATGAGATGTCAGATTTTTTTGATAAAGAAAATTTAAATGTAAAAAAAATGATATCATTTTTTGAATCTTCGTATTTAAAAAACAAAAACTTATCTAAAGCTACTTTAGATTTAGTCCATAAGATTTTTGGTAAATATGGACTAGTAATTTTGAACCCAAACAATAAGAGTCTAAAAAAATTAATGATTGATGTTTTTATTGATGAAATAAAAGAAAGTACTTGCTATAATCTAGTGTCAAAAACAAATGACAAATTAGTAGAGTTTTCAAAAGGTAAAACAAAGCTACAAGTTAATCCAAGGTTAATAAACTTGTTTTATATTAAAAATAATCTTCGTTCAAGAATTGAAAAAAATGGTTTAGTTTATAAAGTTTTGGGATCTGAAACTTCATTTAGTAAAGATGAAATCATTAAGGAGATTAAAAATTATCCTGAAAGATTTTCTCCTAACGTACTTATTAGGCCTCTTTATCAAGAAGCAATTCTTCCAAACTTAGCTTATGTAGGGGGAGGAAGTGAAATAGCTTATTGGCTGCAGCTAAAAGACTATTTTGAGAAAAAAAACATAACTTTTCCTATTTTATCAATCAGAAACTCAGTTCTCCTTATTCATAAAAAACATACTAATAATTTTAAAAAATTGAATTTGAGTATTGAGCATTTTTTTAAAGACAATGAAAATTTGTTAAAATTTTACACAAATAAATTTTCTAAAAACACGATCGATTTTACAAGTATTAAAAGTAGTATTAGCAATAATTTTAAACAATTATTAGAAGTTGCAAAACTTACTGATTTTTCTTTTACTGGAGCGGTTAAAGCCCAGGAAAAAAAACAAAAAAATGGAATTGATAATTTAGAAAAAAGGCTTTTAAAAGCTGAAAAGAAGAGAACTAAAGAAAGGTTAGACAAAATAATTTCAATTAAAACAAAATTATTCCCATATAATTCGCTTCAAGAAAGAGAAATTAATTTTTCTGAATTTTATCAATATTACGGAGACGAATTCATAGATTTAGTTATGAAAAATATAGATCCTTTTGATCCAAGATTTTTAATTATTGAATTGTAAAAATTCATTATCTCATAGTATTTTTATTTGTTTTAATAGTATTTTTGAAAATGGAAGAAAAAGTATTAATAATTGATTTTGGGTCTCAATACACTCAATTAATTGCTAGAAGAATCAGGGAACTTTTTATATACTGTGAAATACATCCGTATAATAATCTTAAAGTAGATTTAAATTCTTTTAAAGCTGTTATTCTTTCTGGATCTCCTTTTTCAGTTAGGTCTAAAGATGCATTACATTTTGATTTGACAAAGATTAAAGGTGTTAAACCACTTTTAGGAGTTTGTTATGGTGCACAATATATCGCTCATTTTAATAGTGGTAAAGTAATTCCTTCAAATAAAAGAGAGTATGGAAGAGCTAACCTGTCTAAGATTGATAATTCGGATCCTCTTTTTAATGGAATCCAGTCTGGAACACAAGTTTGGATGAGTCATAGTGATACTATTGAAGATCTTCCATCAGGTGCTAAATGCATTGCAAGTACTAATGATGTTATAAATGCTGCTTATTCAATAAATAATGAATTAGTTTATGGAATTCAATTTCATCCAGAAGTGTATCATACTAGTAAGGGAAAGAAAATATTAGAAAATTTTTTAATAAATATTTCAAATATTAACCCAAATTGGACACCTGATTCCTTTTCTAGTATAACTGTTTCAGAAATAAAAAAAACTATTGGTAAAGAAAAAGTTATTTTAGGTATATCCGGAGGAGTTGATTCTACTGTTGCAGCTGTTCTTCTTAATGAAGCCATTGGTAAAAATTTACATTGCATTTTTGTAAATAATGGTCTTTTGAGAAAAAATGAATTTCAAAATGTATTAAACCAATATGAAGGAATGGGTTTAAATGTAAAAGGTGTGGATGCATCAAAATATTTTATTGATTTGCTTTTTAAGATTACAGATCCTGAAGAGAAAAGAAAAGTTATAGGAAGGGCTTTCATTGATGTTTTTGACAAGGAAGCTAAATTGATAAGTGGGGCTAAATGGCTTGCTCAAGGAACAATTTATCCAGATGTAATAGAATCAATTTCAGTAAAAGGACCTTCAGCTACTATAAAATCTCACCATAATGTTGGTGGTTTGCCTGATTTTATGAAGTTATCCGTAATTGAGCCTCTTAAAATGTTATTTAAAGATGAAGTTAGAAGAGTAGGTGCTAGCTTAAAAATTGATCAGAATCTATTAAAGAGACATCCATTTCCAGGTCCTGGTTTAGCTATCAGAATATTAGGTGAAATTACAAATGAAAAAATTAAAATTTTACAGGAAGTTGATTCAATTTTTATTGAAGGGTTGAAAGAGTATGATTTATACGATAAAGTTTGGCAAGCAGGCGCAATGCTTCTTTCAGTTAAAAGTGTAGGAGTTATGGGTGATGAAAGAACATATGAGGAATGTGTAGCTCTTAGAGCAGTAGAATCTACAGATGGAATGACAGCCGATTGGGTAAATCTTCCTTATCAATTTCTTCAGGAAATATCTAATAAAATAATTAATAATGTTAAGGGTGTTAATAGGGTAGTATATGATATAAGCTCAAAACCTCCTGCAACAATTGAATGGGAATAATGAAGTTTTTTAAAATTTTAATTTTATTTTTTTTATTTTCTTTTTTGAGTTATTCTCAAGAAAACTCTAAAGATATTGATAAAGGGTATATTACAGAAATCATTAAACACAAAGTAAAAAGAAAGCAAACTCTTTATACAATTTCAAAATTATATAATGTTTCTATTGATGATATAAAAAAATATAATACTCAGATACAAGGACTTAATATATCTAGAAAAATGGAACTTAATATTCCTATAAAGAGAAAGCTTGTGTTAAAAAATGATATTTTCCAAATTAATAAAGATTCAATAAAAAGTGAAATTAAAGAAGGAAAGGATTTCAAGATTAATTTACTGGATAGTAGACTTAAAAATAAGAATATAAAACTCGGTTTATTAGCCCCATTTAATTTAAATAATATTGAAATTGATTCTGTTGAAAATTCAAAAAATTATCTAAAGAATTTGAATTTATCCACTATTTCATTAGATTTTTATAGTGGCTTATTAACGGCTTTAGAGAAAGGACAAGAACTTGGTTTAAATTTAGATTTAAAAGTAATTGACACACAAAATGATTTTCTGAATATTGCTAAAATTATTTCTACTAATTCATTTGAAAATTATGATTTTATTATTGGACCATTAATACCAAGAAATATTAATCAATTTTCAATTGGAATTATTAAATCAAATACTCCAGTAATTTCTCCCTTGACTTCTAAGGAAATAGAAATAAATAATAATGTTTTTCAGTCAATGCCATCTGAAGAAAGCCAAAGAGATAAAATGTTTAAATACATTGAGCAGATAATTGAAACTAATCCTGATCCATGTGTAATGATTATTTATGATGATAAAAGTCAAAAAATAAAAGAAAAACTTTTAAAGAGTTATCCATATGCAGAATTAATTAATACAGACTTAACTAATGGGTTAGTTGATCCTGAATTAACAGATTCTTTATTGGTTAACAATAAAAATAATATTGTGTTTTTGGAATCACAAAATCTAAATGTAATAACTAGTGTTTCATCATTGTTAAATTCACAAATTTCACAAGAAAGAAATATTGCTATGATGACTACTTATAGAGCAGATGTTTACGAAAATGAAAATATTTCTTATGAACATTTAGGAAATTTGAAATTTACTTATCCTTCATATCATAGACCTATTTATGATGAAAAATTTGATGTTTTTAATGAATTATATCTTAATAATTATGGAAAACTTCCTAATAAAATTGCTATTAGAGGATATGACCTTACCCTTGATTTAATATTAAGGGTTGCATATAAAAATAAATTAATCAAATCTTTGGGCATTGGAGAAACAGATTACATGCAAAATAAATTTAATTATTTATCTAAGAACAATGGTTATATAAACAATTCTGTTTTTTTAATTCAACATGATAAATTAAATATTTTTGAAATTTATAATGACAAGTAAAGTTTATTACGAAGGAAATTTAAGAACCAGATGCATCCATTTAAAATCTGGAAATGAGATTATTACTGATGCTCCTATAGATAATTTTGGGAAAGGAGAGGCTTTTTCACCAACAGATACAGTGGCAACTGCGCTTGCATCTTGCATGATTACTGTAATGGGAATAAAGGCTGTACAATTAGGTGTTTCATTTATAAATGTGACAGCAGATGTTCAAAAAACTATGTCGAAAAATCCTAGAAGAATTTCTAAAATTTCAATTGTAATTAATCTTCCATTAAATTTGGTCAAAAAAGATAAAATGATTCTTGAAAAAGTGGGTAATACCTGTCCAGTTCATAATTCTTTAGACCCAAAACTTATTAGAGATATTAATTATAATTGGATTTAATTTTACTCTTATTAAAAATAAAAGAGAGTCGCTTTCTTTTTGTATTTTTGACATCTTAAAATAAATTTTAGAAATTAATTAATGTCTAAACCAAAATATATTTTTGTTACAGGTGGCGTAAGCTCTTCTTTAGGTAAGGGCATTATTTCGGCTTCTCTTGCTAAACTTCTTCAGTCCAGAGGCCTTAATGTAACTATTCAAAAGCTTGATCCATATATCAATGTTGACCCCGGAACTTTAAATCCCTATGAGCATGGAGAGTGTTATGTGACTTCTGATGGTGCTGAAACCGATTTAGACTTAGGTCATTACGAACGTTTTTTAAATGTTGAAACTTCTCAAGCCAATAATGTTACAACTGGAAAAATTTATCAGACTGTTATAGAAGAAGAGAGAAAAGGGAAGTTTTTAGGAAAAACAGTTCAAGTAATCCCTCATATTACAAATGAAATTAAAAGAAGAATACAGTTGTTAGGTAATAATAATTCACTTGACGTTATAATTACTGAAATTGGAGGAACAGTTGGAGATATAGAATCGCTTCCCTATATAGAATCTGTAAGGCAATTAAGGTGGGAGCTTGGTAAAGCAAACAGTCTTGTTATCCACTTAACTTTAATTCCATATTTATCAGCGGCTAAAGAATTAAAAACTAAGCCTACTCAACACTCAGTGAAAACTTTAATGGAAAGTGGTATTAATGCTGATATTTTAGTTTGTAGAACTGAACATCAAATTTCAGATGAAATAAAAAATAAATTAGCATTATTTTGTAATGTAGAAGTGGATTCAGTAATTCAGTCTATAGATGCTTCAACTATTTATGACGTCCCTTTGTTGATGAAAAAAGAAAAGTTAGACCAGGTCGTTTTAAGAAAGTTAGAAATCTCAAATTTCAAAGAAGCTAACTTAGAAAAGTGGACTGATTTTGTTAATAAATTAAAATTTCCTAAAAACACTATAAAGATTGGTCTTATAGGTAAATATGTTGAATTACAGGACTCATATAAATCTATTTTAGAATCGTTAATTCATGCAGGATCTATTAATGAAACTAAAGTTGAAGTTTGTTCAATTCATTCTGAATTTATAGATAATGATCAAATTAATAATGAAATATCGAATTTTGATGGAGTAATTGTTGCTCCAGGTTTTGGATCAAGAGGAATTGAAGGTAAAATAAAAGCGATTAAATGCGCAAGAGAAAATAACATTCCTTTTTTTGGAATATGTTTAGGAATGCAAATGGCTGTTGTTGAATTTGCTAGGAACATAATTGGATTAAAGGATGCTAACTCTACTGAAATGAATAAAAAAACACTTAATCCTGTTATTTCATTAATGGAAGAGCAAAAAACCATATCTGAAATGGGTGGTACAATGCGTCTTGGATCTTGGGAATGTAATATAAACGAACAGTCTAAAGTGTTTGAAATATATAATTCTAAACTTATAAATGAAAGACATAGGCACAGATGGGAATTAAATAATAATTATTTAAATCAATTAGAAAATGCAGGTTTAAATTCAGTTGGAATTAATGCTAAAACTGGATTAGTTGAAATAATTGAATTACCTGAAAATGATTGGTTTATTGGTGTTCAGTTCCATCCTGAATATCAAAGTACTGTAGAGATGCCACATCCTCTTTTTGTGTCATTTGTAAAAGCATGTTTAAGTTATAATAAATCCAAAAAATAAAAATGGAAGAGAATAAAATTGATCCATATCAAATTATAGGTTTAGGACTATTAATTGCTGCCATTTTTTGGTGGTTTAATTATACAATGCCAGATCTAGAAAAAAAATCATTAGAAACAAAACAAACTGAACAGTCTTCGGAAGTTTCTTCAGAAGTATTAGAGATTGATAAAGCAGACGATTATGTGAATGTAAAAATTGATTCAAATGAGTCTGAGATTAATAACCAGAATCTAAATTTAAAAATTCAAACCGTTACAATTGAAAATGATGATTTACTATTAAAGTTTAATTCGAAAGGAGGATTATTGGTTGAAGCATTATTAAAAAATTACACTGATTATAATGGGGATCCTCTTTATATAGTTAAAGATGGAAATCAGGATTTAAGCTTAAAGTTTAATACTATTAATGGTCAGCAGATTAATACTTCTAAATATAATTTTACACCAGAGATTAGTAATATTAGCGGGGTCAAAGTGTTAAAGATGTCCTTGGATTTTTTTGAAAATCAATCTATTGTTTTTGAATATAAGCTTCCTAAAGAAGGATTTATGTTAGATTTTTCTATCAAATCCTTTGGATTGTCAAATATTATAGATTCGAATGAGATTGTTGATTTAAATTGGGATTTAAAAGCTATTAGACAAGCTAAAAGTGTCGATTATGAAAATAGATATAGTCAATTGCTTTATCAGTTTGATGGAGATGATACTAATTATTTAAGTTCTTATACTGATAGTGATGAAAAAGAAGATGATGTTTCTTGGATTTCATATGGTCAACATTTTTTTAATTCAATACTGATATTTGAAACTCCTGTTGATAATGCTTCTTTTGAATCTACTAAGCTTTTTGAAGAAGAAGGCAGGGATGTTTTGTATACAAAAAACTATAATTCAGTATTTCCAATAAATTTAGTTAGATCTGAGATTAACTCAAACATGAATTGGTATATAGGCCCAAACGATTATGATATTTTAAAAAATTATCAAAATAATATTTCACAATCTATTTATTTTGGATGGGGTCTTTTTGGCTGGATAAATAGATTTATATATTTTCCATTATTTGGATTTTTAAGTAAATATTTTTCTGCAGGACTGGCCGTAATTTTAATGACTATTATTACTAGATTGGCGATGTCTCCTGTAACTTATAGAACTTATGTTTCACAGGCTAGAATGAAAGTTATTAAACCAGAAATTACTGAGCTGAATAAAAAATATAAAAATGATGCGGTAAAAAAACAGCAAGAAACAATGAAGTTGTATAATAAAGCTGGTGCTAACCCACTTTTAGGTTGTGTTCCTGCTTTACTACAACTGCCTGTTTTTTATGCATTATTTTGCTTTTTTCCAATTGCTTTTCAACTTAGAGGAAAACCCTTTTTATGGGCTGATGATCTTTCTTCTTACGATGTGATAGCTGAATTGCCTTTTAGTATTCCATGGTATGGAGATCACGTAAGTCTTCTCCCAATTCTAGCTTCCATAGCTATATTTTTCTATACTATGATGTCTTCTGGTGCTCAAATGCAACAATCTCAGCCAGGGATGCCTAATATGAAATTTATAATGTACTTGATGCCAGTTATGATGCTCTTTTTTTTCAATAATTATGCGAGTGCTTTTAGTTTGTATTATTTTATTTCTAATATTCTTACAATTTTAATTATGCTTTCTATCAAGTATTTTATTATTGATGAGGAAAAAATACATTTACAGATTCAAGAGAATAAGAAGAAACCTGTTAAACAAAATAGGTTTCAAAGAAAAATGCAAGAGATGATGGATCAGGCAGAGCAACAGAGAAAATTACAGAATAGAAAATAGTTTTATTACATTTATTTATGCCTAATAGTAAAACACGTGTTGTTGTAGCTTTATCAGGTGGGGTAGATTCAAGTGTTGCAGCTCACCTATTAGTTGAAAAAGGATATGAAGTAATTGGAATTTTCATGAAAAATTGGCATGATGATTCTGTTACTATTTCTAATGAATGCCCATGGGTTGAGGATAGTTATGATGCAATGATTGTGGCTGACAAATTATCTATTCCTTTTCAAACAATTGATTTAAGTTCAGATTATCAGAAAAAAATTGTTGATTACATGTTTAAAGAATATAAAAATGGCAACACTCCTAATCCAGATGTCTTATGTAATAGAGAAATTAAATTTGATATATTCTTAAAAATCGCAATGAAGTTGGGAGCAGACTATATAGCAACAGGTCATTATTGCAGGGTTAAAAAAAATAATGATAATAAAGTATTTTATCAGTTATTAGTTGGGAAAGATCAAAACAAAGATCAGTCCTATTTTTTATGTCAACTTTCTCAAGAACAGTTGAGTAAAACTATGTTTCCTATTGGTGAATTGAAAAAAAGCGAAGTTAGATTAATTGCTAAAAAAAAAGGCTTAATTACTGCTGAAAAAAAAGACTCTCAAGGACTTTGTTTTATAGGAAAAGTAAAACTTCCAGACTTTCTTCAGCAAAAGTTAAAAATCAAAAAAGGAAAAGTTATCGAAATACCTTACGATAGTCATATTTATAAAACGGAGCAAGATTATAATGATCATTCATTTGAAAATTTAAAAAAATTATCTAGACCATTTAAGTATAATTTATCTGACGGTAATATTATAGGAGAACATAATGGCGCTCATTTTTTTACTAATGGTCAAAGAAAAGGATTGGCAATTGGAGGTAAAAAAAATCCTTTATTTGTTATAAAAACAGATGTAATTAATAATATTATTTATGTAGGGGAGGGTAAAAGGCACCCTGGCTTATTTAGAAAAGTTTTGTTTATTTCTAAAGATGATTTGCATCATGTTAGATCTGACAAGTCTTTTGAGTTAGAAGTAGGTATAAAATTTAAATCTAGAATTCGATATCGTCAAGCCCTTCAGGATGTTTTATTGTATTTTAATAGTGATGGCGTATTTCTAGTGTTTAATAAAAAACAATTAGCAATTACTAGGGGTCAATTTGCAGTATGGTATAAAAATGATGAATTGATAGGATCTGGTGTTATTGATTAGTTATGTCTTAATTAAAACAAATGAAATATAAATGAATTTTATTGAAGCGCAATAAGACTGATATGTCAAAATTCTAATTCAATTTGATTTTTTAACAAGTCATCAATATTTTCTCTTTTTCTTATTTCAACTGCTTTATTTTTATGAAATAGAATTTCAGATGGCTTGAATCTTGAGTTGTAATTACTTGCCATAGAAAAACAGTAAGCTCCTGCATTTTTAAAACTTAAAATATTTCCTTCGTATATTTTTGAAATTCTTTTATTAGTAGCAAATGTGTCAGTTTCACAAATATATCCAACAACAGAGTAGAATCTTTCAGAATCATCTGGGTTAGATATGTTTTTAATATGATGGTTTGAGCCATACATCATAGGTCTTATAAAATGATTAAAGCCAGTGTCTACTTGAGCGAATACAGTTGATGTAGTTTGTTTTATTGAATTTACTGAGCATAAAAAATTACCAGCCTCACTAACTAAAAATTTTCCTGGTTCAAAAGCAAGGGTGAGGTTTTTCCCGTAATTCTTACAAAATTCATTAAATCTTTTAGATAATTTCTCTCCTAACTCTTCAATATTAGTTTCATTATCTCCTAGAAAGTAAGGTACTTTAAAACCACTTCCAAAATCTATAAACTCTAAATCTTCAAATTTAGAAGCAATTTCAAATAATATTTCTGCTGCATGTATAAACACTTCAATATCTAATATGTCACTTCCTGTGTGCATGTGTATCCCATTTACTTTGATATTTGTATTTTTTATGATTCTTAATAATAGTGGTATTTGATGGATGCTTATTCCGAACTTTGAATCTATATGGCCAACTGATATTTTACTATTTCCTCCAGCCATTACATGGGGATTGATTCTTATGCAAATAGGAATTTCAGGATTAGAGCTGCCGAATTGTTCTAAAACACTTAGATTGTCAATATTTATATTGACACCCATTTTAGCTACTGTTTGAATTTCTTCAATAGAAACTCCATTAGGTGTATAGATTATTTTTTCAACAGGAAAACCCGCTTTAATACCTATCATTACTTCTTGAATAGAAACTGTATCTATTCCTGCGCCTAGTTTATTTATATATTTTAATATTGAAATATTTGATAATGCTTTAACTGCATAATTAATTTTTAAATTCTTTACAGATTTAAATGAATTTACGAGTCTATTGAACTGACTTTTTATTTTTCCTGCATCATATACATATGTTGGTGTACCAAATTTACTGACAATATTTAATAGGTCTTTATTTTTCATGATTGCAAATCTATATCATCACTTTAATTAATTATAATAAAAAAGGATTTATTATAAAAATAAAACATTTTGTTATATATATAACATTATAAAAAGTATTCCTATCTAAATCTTTAGGTAATTGTTTTATCTTTGTTTTATAATTTACAAAAGATGAATTTACACGAATATCAGGGAAAAAATATACTAGCTGAACATGGAGTTAATATACAAAGGGGGCGTGTTCTTTCGGATGTAAAGAATGTTTTAAGCGTTGCTGATGATTTGGTTAAAGAAACCGGAACAGGTTGGTTTGTTGTCAAGGCTCAAATTCACGCTGGCGGTAGAGGAAAAGGAGGTGGAGTTAAGTTAGCAAAAAGCCTGCAGGAATTAAAGGGAGTTGTTTCTGATATTTTGGGGATGAATTTAATAACTCCTCAAACTTCAAAGAAAGGTAAATTAGTAAATAAAGTTTTGATAACAGAAGATGTTTATTACCCTGGTGAGTTTGAGCCAGAAGAGTTTTATATTTCTATTTTATTAAATAGAAATACGGAAAAAAATATGATTATGTATTCTAGTGAAGGAGGAATGGATATTGAAGCGGTAGCTGAAAAAACACCAGAATTAATTTTTTATGAAGACATTGATCCTCTGTTGGGTATTCTTCCTTTTCAAGCAAGAAAAATAGCTTTTAATTTAGGTCTTTCTGGCAAGGCTTTTATAGAAATGACCAAATTCATAACCTTGCTTTATAAGTCTTATGTTTCTTCTGATTCTTTACTTTTTGAAATTAACCCTGTATTGAAAACATCTGACAATAAAATTTTGGCTGTTGATGCAAAGGTTACATTAGATGATAATTCTTTGTTTCGTCATAAAGATTATGAATCTTGGAGAGATTTAAAAGAAGAGAATCCTGTTGAGATTGAAGCTAAAGAAGTAGGATTAAATTATGTTGATTTAGATGGAAATGTTGGCTGTATGGTTAATGGTGCTGGACTTGCTATGGCTACAATGGATTTGATTAAGCAATCTGGAGGTGAACCTGCTAATTTTCTAGACGTTGGAGGTACTGCAGATGCCAAAAGAGTTGAAGCTGCTTTTAGATTGATATTGAAAGATTCAAATGTTAAGGCAATACTTGTCAATATTTTTGGTGGGATAGTTAGGTGTGATCGAGTTGCTCAAGGAATTGTAGACGCATATAATAACATGGGTGATTTAATAAACATTCCTATAATTGTTAGACTTCAGGGTACTAATGCGGAAATTGCTAAACAAATCATAGATCAATGTGAATTTAAAGTTTACAGTGCTGTAGAATTTCAAGAAGCTGCGGATAAGATAATGGAAGCCCTCAATTAACTGACATTTTGTCTATAAATATTTAAAATTAACTGACATTTTGTCTTAATTTTTCATTTGGTATTTATTTTGTATAATTCAAATTGTTAAAATTTGTTTAATTTAAAATATACATTATGAACTTAATTAAAACACAATCATCTTTTTTGCCATTTATTTTTGATGAATTTTTTAAAAATAATTGGAATATAAATGTTCCAAATAATTCTTATAGCTATCCTTCTATTAATATAAAAGAGAATGATAAAGAATTTGTTTTAGAACTTGCTATGCCTGGAAAATGTAATAAGGATTTTAATATTGAAATTGAAAATAGGATATTAAATATTTCAACTTTAAATGATAATCAAACTTCTGAATATAATTATAATATTCAAGAGTTTAATTATTCTTCTTTTAACAAGTCTTATGATCTTCCAGAGTCAATAGATTTAGAGAAAGTAGATTCATTATACAGAAATGGTATTTTGTCAATTACCCTACCTAAAAGAAAAGAATATCAAAGTATTCCTAAAAAAATAATTGCTGTAAAAAAATAATTTTATAATGGGGGGTTAGTTAACTCCCCATTTTTTATTCTTTTAATGTTTTAATAATATCCCTAAGTCTAGCAGCTTCTATAAAATCTAAAGATTTAGCTGCACTTTCCATCTTAGTTCTATACTTTCTAATTTCTTTTTCTTTTTCTTTTTTAGATAAGTTTTTAGTTTTACTCATTATCATTTTGTCGTCTTCTAATTTATCGGTTTGTGTTAAGAAGACATCGTTGATTGATTTATTTAATGGGGTTGGTGTTATATTGTTTTTAGTATTATATTTCTTTTGTTTATTTCTTCTATAATTAGTTTCATCAATAGTTTTTTGCATACTCTTAGTCTTTTTATCAGCATATAAAATAGCTTTCCCATTAACGTTTCTTGCAGCTCTTCCAATTGTTTGAGTTAATGATCGGTGGCTTCTTAAAAATCCTTCTTTATCAGCATCTAAAATAACTACAAGAGATACTTCAGGTAGATCTAAACCTTCTCTTAATAAATTAACTCCGACTAATACATCAAATAATCCTTTTCTTAAACCCTGCATAATTTCTACCCTTTCAATAGTATCTATATCACTGTGAATGTATCGACATCTTATATTAATTTTACTTAGAAACTTTACTAATTCTTCAGCCATTCTTTTTGTAAGGGTGGTTATTAAAATTCTTTCGTTTTTTTTAACTATTATATGAATTTCATTTATTAGGTCATCAATTTGATTATTACTTGGTCTAATTTCTATTTGAGGATCTAAAAGTCCGGTTGGCCTAAGTATTTGTTCAACAATAACCCCTTCTGTTTTAGTGAGTTCGTAATCAGAAGGTGTTGCGCTAACATAAATAACCTGATTCTGAACAAACTCAAATTCTTCGTATTTTAATGGTCTATTATCCATTGCTGCTGGAAGTCTAAAACCATACTCAACTAAATTTTCTTTTCTGCTGCGGTCTCCACCATACATTGCGTGAACTTGTGATAAAGTTACGTGACTTTCATCAACAATCATCAAGTAATCATCTGGGAAATAATCTAATAAACAAAAAGGCCTTGCCCCAGGTTCCCTGCCATCTATGTATCTAGAATAGTTCTCAATACCAGAACAATAACCAAGTTCTTGAATCATTTCTAAATCAAAATTTGTTCTTTCTTCTAATCTTTTGGCTTCTAAAAATTTTCCAATTTCTTTAAAATAATTTATTTGATGCAATAAATCTTCTCTAATTTTATTCATTGCATTTTGCAAAACATCAGGTGATGTAGCAAACATATTTGCTGGGTATATTGGTAGCTTTTCTAAAGATTCAAGAGTACTATTAGTTATTGGATCAAATTTTTCTATTATTTCAATTTCATCTCCAAAAAAATGAATTTTGAAAGCATAATCGGCATAACTTGGAAATATATCAATTATATCACCTGATACTCTAAATGATCCACTTGTTAAATCAAAATTAGATCTTGAATAAAGACTTTGAACTAAACTATGAAGAAATTTTGTTCTAGAAATAATTTGATTTTTTTCAATTTGAATAATATTTTTTTTAAACTCTGTTGGATTTCCGATTCCATATAAACATGAAACAGAAGCAATTACTATAATATCTCTTCTTCCAGAGAGTAAAGATGAAGTTGTACTTAACCTTAGCTTTTCTATATCTTCATTAATTGATAAATCTTTTTCTATGTATGTTCCTGTAACCGGTAGATATGCTTCAGGTTGATAGTAGTCGTAATATGAAACAAAGTATTCTACAGCATTATTTGGAAAATATTGTTTAAACTCTGAATATAATTGTGCTGCTAAAGTTTTGTTATGAGCCAAAACTAATGTTGGCTTATTGACTTCTTTAATTACATTAGCAACTGTAAAGGTTTTTCCAGAGCCAGTAACTCCTTTAAGAGTTTGAAATTTTTGATTATCCTCAATACCTAAAACTAGTTGATTTATTGCTTCAGGTTGATCTCCAGTTGGACTGTATTCTGATTGTAAATCGAACAAAATAAAAATTAAGTTATTCAAATTTACAACAATAACTTTCCATATAAAATCAGAAAGATTTAAAATTATTTAAGAAATAATAAATGAGTTAACTTTGAAAAAAATAATATATGACTAAAAAGTTAATGTCTAAGAAAAAACCTTTATTCCCTATTTCAAAGGATTTAGATGAATACTTAGGTTTATATAATAGAAAAATAATTATTCCTATTTTTTATGAAGATTTAAAAAGATTTTCAGGTTCAGTTTCTGTTTATAATAATAAAGATATTAATACACTATGGGTTAGAGTTTTTTATTCTGATTCTGAAAGAAAGGAAATAGATTATTGTTTAAAACAAGTATATAATTTATTACACTCTGATGGAAATGAGGCAAATATGAAGTTTTTAAATGTTGATGCTATTGACTATTGTACTTTTGGTAATTCAAAACCTTTTAGGATTAAAATCAGAAATATTTTAAATGATAATTTCACCTATTTCTATGTTAAAAAAGCGGATGCTTCTCGAGTTTATGGATTAGAATTAGAACATATTCTATCACCAAATAATTTAAATTTTCTTATTTTTCAAAATACTTTGATTGAAGAACATATTGCTGGAATTCCAGGCGATGAATTTTTTGAAGATTTTTTACCTAACTGTAAACCATCAGAAAAATCACAAATTGCAAAAGAATTTGTTAAGTTCAATGAAAGATGTATGATTCGTCTTTTAGGTGATATGAGATCGTATAATTATGTAATTATTCCAACTCATGATTTTGATCAAGTTATTTATAAAATTAGAGCAATAGATTTTGACCAGCAATCTTTTGAAGGCAAGTTGAAGGTTTATAGACCTCAGTTTTTTAAAGAAAATCGAATGATAATGGATTTAATTAAAGAAAAGTTAGAAAAAAATTCTGTTAATCAATATAAAATTGAAGAAAGATCAATAATTGCTAAAAGAATTTTAAGTTCAGAAAACAGAATTAAAAGAGTGATTAAATGCATGTTAAAGGATAAAATATCTTCCACTGAAAATATTAAGTTATTATCTTCACAAATTTATTCACTTACTAGAGATAAAAGTTTCAAAAATTCTAGTAATATGGGAGAGATAATTAAAGCCTCGTTTAATTATATTCTTAGAAATTATGAGAATCACGAAATGTTAAGTGTTGATTAGTTGTAATCATCATCATAATCACCTTGATGATCATCTTCTAGATTATTAATATCTTTTATTTCTTCAAATTGCTTAGTTGGAGCTTCTTCTGGTAATTCTCCTAAAGAAAAAATTGTTTTTGGATATTTAGTATTTTTCATTATTTCGTTAACTTCAAATATTTCAATAAAAAATGTCCATAAATTTAAAAAATCATAAATGTAAATGAATTTCATTTGATCTTCGCTTATTAAAGATTCTAATGAATATTCTTTCATGATTTTTTCGTTTTTATCATTTCCAAAACCTTGCAATGTTATTTCTTCACCTTGAACCCATTGGTTATTACTTATATAAAATGAAGCCATTTCTTTACCCATTAATTGAAAAGATTTTATTATAGCAAAATGCAAGTCTTCAAATGAATTTTTATTTTCAATTTCTAAATCTCTAATTATATCTTCTTTAGTGTCAAGAATAATTCTAATTCTATAAATCATTTATAATATTATTTTTTGTAAAATGTAAAAACCAATAAAATTGATATCCAAATAATATTGTTGCTAAAAATAAATGTATTGGTTGACTAGAGATTGGAAAATCTCCATAATACATTAACACTCCAACCATAATTTCTAAAAAAATAATAAAACAAATTTTTAAAATCAAATCAGTATTATATTTTCTTTTTATTGTTAAATAATACAATAAAACATTTGTAATTAAAATTAGTATTGAAAAGGTCCTGTGAAAATAAAAATTTAGATTTGGTGAATCTAACCATTGATCTTTGTTTTCAGATCCTAATAATTCATATTGAACATCAATAAATTCTCTTACTTGAGTCCCTATTATTATTTGAATCAAGCTTAATATAATAGATCCTAAAACAAGATACTTTACAACTATATCTTTATTTATATTTTTAGAAGAAAGATTAGCAATATAAATTGAATATATAATTAATGCAATTATTAAAAATGCCATTAACATGTGTACAGTAATTTTGTAAGGTGCTAAATTGGAATCTACTACCAATTTTCCAAGCCATGCTTGAAAACCCATTCCAAAAACGATCAATAATGAACTTAAAATAATAATTTTATTTTCGGACCAATATTTAAATGAAAATGCTAACATTATTAAAGTCGCTAATCCAGCAATAGCTCCAATTAATCTATTTACAAATTCAATCCATGTTTTAATTGGGTTAAATTCAGAGTAATTATGTTTTGTATAGTCTTCCCAATTAGAATAATTGAAGTTTTGTGAAGAAACAAAATTTTTCTTAGCAACAATTAATACGCCTTCATTTTTTAAAATTACTCCTTTTTTGAAAGTTTTGTTTGGTGACCACTCAATTTGACTAATATTAGTAGGGGGCAGTATAAGACCAAAACATTTTGGCCAATCTGGACATCCCATTCCGCTTCCAGTCATTCTAACCAAAGAACCTGCTAGTATAACTAAATAAACTAGCATTAGACTAATTTTGGAAATAGCAATAAAATTATTTCTCATTAGTTAATAAGCCTAGTAATGTACCTTTTTTAATCATCAATAATTTTGCTGATTTGTATTCATTTTTTATTTCACCATCTAAAATAGAATCTTTTATATAACCCTTAATAATCCCAATTTTTTTTCCTGGAGGTATATTAAAGTAATTCATAATTTCTTCACCACTAATTGGAGGTTGAAAATTTCTTATTTGGTCTCTTTTTTCAACTTCAATAATTTTATCTCTAACTCTTTTAAAATTATTAAGGTATTTTCTAAATCTTTGAGGGTTTTTAGTCGTTATGTCTGCTTCACATAGGGTCAATAGATCATCAACATCATCTTTTGCATCATAAATTAATCTTCGAATTGCTGAATCAGAAATATTGTTATTTGAAAGAACTATTGGTCTTGAACTCATGAAAATAATTTTTTGAACATATTTCATTTTATTATTCAAAGGCATATTAAGTCTTTTGAAAATTTTAAAAACCATTTTTGATCCTTTAAGTTCATGGCCATGAAAAGTCCACCCAATTTCTTTTATAAATTTTTTAGTAGGTGCTTTCCCAATATCATGCATCAGAGCTGCCCATCTTAACCATAAATTATCTGTGTAATTACAAATATTATCCAAAACTTCTAAAGTGTGATAAAAATTATCTTTATGCTTTTGTCCTTCAATTTCATCAATTCCTTTTAATGATGTCAATTCTGGCAAAAGAATATCTAAAATCCCTGTAGAATCAAGAATTTTAAATCCAGATGAGGGCTTTTTAGTCATTATAATTTTGTTCAATTCATCTGAAATTCTTTCACCTGAAATAATTTTAATTCTATCTTTTTCAGAAATTATTCCTTTAAATGATCCTTCATGAATTTTAAAATTTAGTTGACAAGAAAATCTAATAGCTCTTAACATTCTCAAAGGATCATCTGAAAAAGTTTTTATAGGATCTTGAGGTGTTTTAATTATGCCGTTTTTAAGGTCATCGATTCCATTAAACTTGTCAATAAGAATTCCCCAATTTTTTGAATTTAATCCAAGTCCTAGTGCATTAATTGTAAAATCTCTTCTGTCTAAGTCATCATCTAGTGTACCTGACTCAACTATTGGTTTTCTACTAGAGTGGTTGTAACTTTCTTTTCTTGCTCCAACAAACTCAATCTCAGTATTATCGTATTTAAACATTGCTGTTCCAAAATTTTTAAAAACTTTTACTTTTTCTTTTGAATTCAAGCTTTTAGAAATTTTTTTTGCCATTTCAATACCATCACCTATAACTAAAACATCAATATCTTTTGGAGCTTTTCTATTCATAAGTAGATCTCTTACAAATCCCCCAATTACATAACATTCAACACCTAATTCATCACCACATTTACCAATGGTTTTAAAAATATCATTATTGATGGCTTTAGTAATTTTATTATTGATCATTTTAGGATCTTAGAGTTATAATTGAGTTATCACACATCTTAATAATTATTGATGGCTTATCAAGTTTTTCATTTAAACGCAAACTTACTTTATAATCTGCTTGATCCAAAATCTCTTTTTTAATATCATTAAAGAAGAACGGAAAACTTTCACCAGAAATATTAACTGATGAAGAAATAATTGGTTTATCAAATTTTTTTATAAGATTATTGCAGAATTTATCTTTTGGTATTCGAATTGCTATAGATTCAGGAAAAGCTTTTAAGTTTTTTACATCATTATAAATTACAGTAGTAGGATTAGAGCTTTTTTTTAAATAATTTTTTATTTCCTTTGAAGTTGTAACATATCTATTAGTCATTTTAAAATCATTCATTAAGCATATAAAAGGCATTGAACGATTCCTGTTTTTAATTTTATATATTTTATCAATGGCTTCTGTATTTGTGGCATCACATCCAATTGCCCATAGTGTATCAGATGGATAAATAAGAATCCCTCCACTATTTAAACATTCAAGAGCTTTTTCGGTCTCTAAAATCATAGATTAACTTAGATTCAAGCTGAAATATTATATTCCCTTAAAGCATTGTTTAAGGAAGTTTTTTTATCAGTACTTTCTTTTCTTTTTCCTATTATTAATGCGCATGGAACTTGAAAATCTCCTGCAGGAAACTTTTTAGTGTAAGATCCAGGGATAACAACTGATTTAGAAGGAATCTCTCCTTTAAATTCAATTGGATTTTCTCCAGTGACATCAATTATTTTGGTTGATGCAGTTAATACAACGTTTGCTCCTAAAACTGCTTCTTTTCCAACTTTAACTCCCTCAACAACAATGCATCTGGAGCCAATAAAGGCATTATCTTCAATTATAACTGGTGCTGCTTGAAGAGGTTCTAAGACTCCTCCAATTCCAACTCCACCACTTAAATGAACATTTTTGCCAATTTGTGCACAACTTCCCACAGTTGTCCAAGTGTCAACCATAGTTCCTTCATCTATATATGCTCCAATATTAACGTAACTTGGCATTAAAATAACTCCTTTACTAATATAAGCACCATGTCTTGCTACTGCATGTGGAACTACTCTAATTCCCTTTTCAGCATAATTTTTTTTCAATGGAATTTTATCATGAAACTCTAGTGGTCCCATCTCAATAGTTTTCATTTTTTGGATAGGAAAATACAAAACAACAGCCTTCTTTATCCATTCGTTAACAAACCAATCATTCTCTGTGGGTTCGGCAACTCTTAAAGTGCCATTGTCTAATTTCTCAATTACTAAATGAATAGCCTTTTTTGTTTTTTCATTTTCTAGAAGTGATCTGTTTTCCCAAGCAGCTTCAATTATTTCTTTCACAATACTTTTTTTTCAAATATACACTCTAATTAATAAATAGTTTGAGATATTTTATCCTTAATAATTAATGATTTAACTTTGAGCTATGCCTAAGATAATTGCAATTGATTATGGATTAAAGAGAATAGGATTGGCTATAACAGATGAGCTCAATATTATTGCTTCATCATTAGATACAGTTTCAAATAGTGAAATAATACCTTTTTTAAAAAATATTTTAAAAAAGGAATCTATAAATACTTTTGTTATTGGAAAGCCAATGCAAAAAAACAATAATCCATCTCAAATTGAGAATTCAATTTTAATTTTTATAAAAAAAATTCAAAAGGAATTTCCGTTAATTCAGATAAAGAGAGAAGATGAGAGATTTACCTCATTAATCGCAAAAAAAACTATTTTAAGTAGTGGGATAAGTAAAAGTAAAAGAAAAAATAAATTATTGGTTGATAAAGTTAGTGCCACTATCATTCTTCAATCATACTTAGAAAAAAAATAATATGATTTTACCAATTATAGCTTACGGTAATCCCATTTTAAGAAAAAAATGTAATCCAATTTCTGAAAATTTTAATGGTTTAGACTCTTTAATTCAAAACATGTGGGATACAATGTATGCTGCTAATGGGGTGGGGTTAGCTGCTCCACAAATTGGAGAATCCTTAAGGATATTTATAGTTGACACATCTCCAATTTCTAAAGATAATGAGCTAACTGAAGAAGAGAGAAAGAAAATTTCAATATTTAAAAAAATTTTTATTAATCCAAAAATAGTTTGGTCTTCAAATACCTTAAATAATTTTAATGAAGGTTGTTTAAGTATTCCAGATGTAACAGAAGATATTACTAGAGAAAATGAAATTGAAATTCATTTTCAAGATGAAAATTTTGAAAATCAAATTTTGAAATTAAATGGCTTATGCGCTAGAGTAGTTCAACATGAATTTGATCATATCGAAGGTATTTTATTTACTGATAAATTAAGTTCTTTTAAAAAGAAATTATTAAAGAGTAAATTAAATAACATATCAAAGGGTAAAATAAATTCGGATTATTTAATGACTTTTTTCGATTAAACAATGTCAAATAAAAAAAAACAGTTAGATTCTATTAGCCGATTAATGGATATTATGGATGATTTAAGAGAAAAATGTCCCTGGGATCGAAGACAAACTTTTGATACCTTAAAATCATTAACAATTGAAGAAACATTTGAGTTAGCAGATGCTATTTCTGAAAAGAATATAGATGAAATTAAAAATGAATTAGGAGACTTATTATTACACATAATCTTTTATTCAAAAATTGCTAGTGAAACTAAACTTTTTGATATTTCTGATGTTGCAGAAAGTATTTCAAAGAAATTAATATTTAGGCATCCTCACGTATATGGAGATTTAAAAGGTATTGATGAAAAACAAGTTAAAAACAATTGGGAAAAATTAAAGTTAAAAGAAGGTAAAAAAAGTATACTTGAAGGTGTGCCAAAAGCACTTCCTTCATTTATCAAATCAATGAGAATTCAAGAAAAGGTTTCTAATGTTGGGTTTGATTGGGTAAATCGTAACGATGTAAAAAATAAAATTTTAGAAGAACTACAGGAGCTTGAAGAAGAATTAGATTCAGGTAATTCTAAAAACATAGAATCTGAAATAGGAGATTTAATATTCTCTGTTATTAACTATGGAAGATTTTTAGGTATCAATGTTGATAATGCATTAGAAAAAACAAATAAAAAATTTATCAATAGATTCTTGTGCATGGAAAATCAAATGAAAAATAATAATAAAAATTTCAGTAATATAAGTATTGAGGAGATGAATACTTTTTGGATAAATTCTAAAAAATAATTATTTGTTTAACATACTTTTTTGATAAATTATCTTTTCAATTTCCTTTTTATTTTTTTCAATCTCTTTACGAGAATTATCTAGCAGTTTATTTTCTTTGGATTTGTCTTTAAAAAAGGAAAGATTATTCTCAAATAAGATTAATTCTTTTTTTAAAACTTCTAATTTTATATTTAAAGAATGAATTTCTGATTTTTTTTGTTTTTCATTCATTGATCCAAATTTTAGTTCAAGTAATTTATTTACCGACTCTTGTTCATTTAATCCACTTTTTTTAAAAATTTTTTTTATTTTTTTGTTAAATTCAATTTCATTTTTAGAACTTACCTTTCCTGTTTCTCTCCATTCTTTTATTATGACATTTATATCTTCATTTTTAGTATTATCATACTTTTCTATTTTCTTTAAGATTTTATTTTGTTCTTTTTCATTTTTTATAGATTCACTAGTTTTTATTTCTTTTTTTTCATCAAATTTTTTAAAAAACTTATTACAAATAGTTCTAAATTTTTGCCAATTTTTTTCATTAACCTTATAGGGAACAGGATTTATTTTTTTCCATTCTTTTTGTAGTAAAATAATTTCTTTTCTATTTTTTTCAAAATCAATATCAAAATTTAATTTTTCTACTTTTTTAATTATTAATTCTTGTTTAGAAATATTTTCTTGATATGTTTTTTTTAAATTTTTAAAGTATTCATTCTTTTTACCATAAAATGACCTAATAATATTTTTATAATTAGACCAGTATTTTTTATTTTCTTTTGCTGGAATCGGTCCAACTTTTTCTATTTGATTTTTAATTTTTTCAAAAGAATTTATTTTTATTTGCCATTCTTTTGTCGAGTTACCTTCTTTTTCAATTATTTGATTAATTTCATTTAGTAATGCTTCTTTTTTTAAATAATTTTCTTTAGTAATTGAATCTCTATTTTTATCAAATTCAATTTTATTTTCCAAAATCAACTTGCCAATAGCTTTAAATTCTTCACTTAACTTAATTTCATCTTCTTTTTTTGTTGGGCCTATCTCAAACTTCCATTTCTTACTTAATCTTTCAAAATACTTATGTGCTCTAATTTTGTCTTCATTTTTAATTAATTTTTTAGCTTGTTCTATTGTATTTTTTTTGTATTCTAAATTGTACTTAATATCAATTTCTTTAAATTTTCTATTCAGATGTAAGTAATCATAGAAATTTTTAATATGATGTTGAAATGTATTCCAAATTATTACATTTTGAGATCTTGGGACTTGACCTATTTTAAACCAGGCATTTTGAATATCTTTAAAACCTAAATATTTTTCATTCATCTTCAAATCTAAATTGATAAGTGCTTTTAACCTGTCAATTAGATCTTGTTTTAATTTTAAGTTTTTTGAAAAATCAATTTTTTTATCCAATTTTTTTTATTTAAGTTACTTTTTTTTCTTTAACTATTCCAAATTTTCCAACTTTCTTCTGCTTGTATTTCTAGCATTTTTAATCCATTAATTATTTCTGCACCCATTTTTTTAGATTTCTTTAAAAATGTAGTTTCATTCGGATTATATATTAAATCATAACAAATATGTTCATTAGTTAAATATTTAAATGGAATTTTTGGATAATTTTCTATATCTGGATAAGTTCCTATTGGAGTGCAATTTATTATGATTTGATGATCTAAAATTATTTTTTTATTTAATTCATTATATATTATATCACCATTTATTTTTTTTCTAGAAATTTTTGTTGAACTAATACTTAGTTTATTTAATCCATAAACTATAGCTTTTGATGCTCCACCTGTTCCAAGTATAAGCGCTTTTTTATGATTTGATTTTATATATGGTTTTATTGATCTTATAAAACCTATATAATCAGTATTATAGCCAACTAATGTATTATCATAGTTTATTTTAATTGTATTAACTGCACCAATATATTTAGCATCTTCATCAATCCTATCTATAAATTTCATTACCTTTTCTTTATATGGTATAGTAATGTTTAATCCTCTTAAATTTTTTGCTTTTAAAATATCGCTTAATTCATTAACACTATCAATATCAAAATTTATATAGTTGTAGTTTTTTAAATTATTTTTTAAAAATTTTTTAGTAAAATAAGTTTTTGAAAAAGAATAACTAATTTTTTTTCCTATGAGTCCATATGTTTTTATTTCTTGAGGCATATTTTTCTAGATATAACACTATAAATAAACCAATTATTATCCAAAGAAAAGCAATATATGTAGTGGTTTCTTTAAAGTCAGGTAAATATCTTAAATAATCTATTGGAATTGATGAATCATATAATGATTCTATATCATAATTATTAGAAATTTTTTTCCATGGCCATAATATTAAAAGTGAACCAGAAACAAAACCAATGATTAACTGGTTAATGGTATCATTATATTTTTTAATTAAAAAGCTTAATAAACTTGAAAGGATTATAAGCCCAATTAACGAGCCTAAAGCAAAAACTATTAGAATTTTTAATAAGTTAAAGTCATGTTGAAAAGAACTATTAAGGATAATTATATTAGACAAGGAATTAAAAAGAGCATTTACAGAATCAATTAATAAAAGCTTATAATTACCTAATAAAATTAAAAGAAAGGAGCCTGAGATTCCTGGAACAATCATTCCGCAAATACTTATGAATCCACAAAAAAAAATAAAAAAAAGATTTTGACTTTCACTAACTGGATTAGAAATACTTAATAGGAATCCAATACTAAATCCAAAAATTATGAATAAAACCGATTTTAAATTCCAAAATTTATTGTTTAGTACTAAAATTATTAATGAAGCAATTATCATTCCATAGAAAATAGACCAAACATATAACTCAGATTGTTTAAAAAAGAAATCTAATAATCTAGAAGTTGTAAAATAACTAACAATTATACCAGAAAGTATAGTTAGTAGAAATAAACCATTATAATAAGAATTGAATTTTTTAAAATCTCCTTTTAAAATAATTAGAATTGATTTAAGGTTTAAGTCTTTTAAAGACTCGATCATTTCATAATAAAAACCAGTTATTAAAGCAACTAATCCTCCAGAAATCCCTGGCAATTTATTAGCTGTTCCCATTAATAAAGCTTTTATAAAGAGGTAAATAAAATCTGATGTATTTCTAATTTTATTAAACATTTTTAGATTTTTTAGTTAAATATTCTAAAATAAAAATCATTAAAATTCCAATAAGAATAAATAATATCCCTTTTCTAAAATCAGCGTTCATAAAATAACCAACAGGAATGTATAATTTAGAAAACAATAATTCTTCACTATTTAATTCTGATTTCCATGGCCATAAATTAGGAAGTGATCCAATCATAAAACCAACTAAACAAGAAAGTGTATGGTTTTTATGTTTTTTATAAGCCCAAGTTAAAAGTTTTGAAAACAATTTAATACTTAGTATTGCTCCGACAATAAATGAGAAAAAATTTAAAAAATAATCCGAATTAAATTTAATAACTTCTTTTAATGTATTTAGTATAGTTTCATATGCTCCAAGTAATACTAGTATATAAGCTCCTGAAACTCCTGGCAGAAGCATTGCAGTGATACTTATCATTCCACAGAAAAAAAGATAAATAAAACTAACCTCCTCTTGTTTACTGGGGTATATTGTTAGCATAACTAAAGAAAAAAATAATCCAATGTATAGAAATAAGTAAGTTTTTCTATTCCAAATTTTAATTTCTTTAAAAAGATAGATAATACTTGAAGCTATTAGTCCTAAGAAAAAGGACCATAAAATAATAGGATAATTGACAATTAGATAAGTAATTGAATAGCTCAATAGAATTACACTAGTTAATATTCCTAAAATTAGACTTGAAAGAAATGATAAATTATATTTCTCCCATAAAAACTTGAATTTCCCTTTAAATAATAATTTAATGATTTTTAAATTTATATTGTTTAATGTAGATAAGAACTCTTCATAAATTCCAGTAATAATTGCTATTGTTCCGCCTGAAACTCCAGGTATAATATCTGCTATTCCCATAGCCATTCCTTTTAAAAACACAATTATATTTGAGAGCATACCTTTTTTCATGACTCTAAAATTAAGATATTTTAACAACTAGTTAACTAGAGTGTTTTTAAAAACCTGAAGATTTGGAATCAACTTAAAAGTATTTTTGTAAAAAGAATATTTAGATGGATTGTAGAAATATGCTTTTTTAAGAAATTCTAAAGCTTTAATATTATCTGAATTTTTATAATATATAGCAGATAGCAAATAATTTATTTCACTCTCAGCAGATTTTGGAAACAAATTAATTGATTTTAAAAGATTGTTACTTAAGCTATTGTTAAGAGGAATTTCTAATAGAATTTTTGTTAAAGTAGTAAAAATATTAATATCAAGCTTACCAAGTGATAGTATTTCTTTGAAAGCAGTCTCCACTTCTTCATACTGTTTTAAATCACAATTAATTTTAGCATATAATTCCCAGTAGTTAATTTTTTCAGAATCTATTTCTAATGCTTTAATTATGTTGGTTTTGGCTTCTTGACATTTATTATTGATATATAAATGTTGTGAAATTGACATCCATGCTTCATCATGAACAGGATCTTCAATTACAGTCTGATTATAATATGAAAAAGCTAAATCAGTATTTCCAATTTTATCATGGCAACATGCTATTCTATATAGTGCAAATGGATTGGGACCTTCAATTTCTGATGCAATTTCGTATTTTTCAATAGCTTCATTAATTCTGTTTAGTTTTTCAAGGGTTTTCCCCATTTCAATATAGGCTCCTATAAAACAATCATCAGATATTATTGCAAAATCAAATGCAGTTAAAGCTTCTTCATATAATTCATCTTTAGCATATTGCTTGCCAAGTTGGTGCCATGCAATTTCGCAATAAGGATTTTTTTCTAAAAATGAATTAAGATAGTTTATTGTACGGCTTGTATCACCAATACATTCAAAACAATACAGTACATTATTCAAAACACCATAATCAAATTTGTTGTGATTTAAATATTTTATAAAATATTTTTTGGCATTTATAAAGTCATCTAAAAAAAGGTATTCCTTTCCAATTATACTTAGGGCTTCAAAATATAAATCTGAATTAGAATCAATTTTAATTAATAAATCAATTGCTTCAAAATGATTTCTTTTTTTTGATAAAATTTTTGCTTTTTGAATTAAAATATCTGTATTTATTGGATCAATGGAAGATATTTCAAAGATTATTTTTTCAGCTTCTTTAAGTTCATTATCAAATATTAGAACTTCTATATTTAAAAGAGCTAATGCAGTTGAATTTGGATATTGTTCTGTTGCCATTGCTATTGCTTTTTTAGCTAATGACATATTTCCTGTTTCTATGTAATAAACTATTATTTCTTCAAATTCATCCGAATCAAAAAACATAAAACTATTTGTTTTAAGCATTGATTCAAACTTGCAAATAGAGTCGTTATAATAATCCTCAAATTCCTCTTTCATTTAAACATTTTATATATAATAAATATAGAGACTGAATATATCTTAATTTAAAAGACATTTTTTTCTTTTCAACAAATTAATGAACAGAATTATCCATCTGGTTTAAAGTGTTAATTATAATTTGACATCCTAGTTTTATTTCTTTTTTTTTGATAGTGAGAGGAGGGGTGATTCTTACAGCTTTAGATTCAAATAACAAATAAAATAAAATTAATCCTTTTTCTAAACATTTAATTACTAGATTATTAGCAACTTCTTTATCTTTTAATATTAGTGCAAGCATAAGCCCTCTTCCTCTAATTTCATTTATAAGAGGATGTTTTAAGTTTTTCTTAAATAGCTTCTCTTTTTCATCAATTTTATTCATTATTTTTAAATTTAGGGTCTCTTTTAAATTAGCATAAGCAGCTGCAGCAATTACAGGGTGACCTCCAAAAGTGGTTATGTGTCCAAGAATTGGATTTTCTATAAATAAACTCATATTTTTTTTACTAGTACTTATTGCCCCAATAGGAAAACCTCCGCCAAGACCTTTTCCATAAACTAAAATATCAGGAACTATATTGTAATGTTCATATGCAAACAATTTACCTGTTCTTCCAATTCCTGACTGAATTTCATCTAGAATTAATAATGTTTTTAATTTTTTGCATTTATTTTTTATTTTTTTTAGATAATTTTTTTTTGGAATAATAAAACCTGCTCCGCCCTGGATTGTTTCTAGTACAACAGCAGCCGTTTTTTTACTGATTTTTTTAATATCATTTTCATTATTAAATTTTATAAATTTAATATCAGGTAAAAGAGGTCTATATCCTCTTTTTCTCTCTTCTAAACCCATTATACTCATAGATCCTTGAGTACTACCATGATAACTATTTTTTGCTGCAATAATTTCTGTTCTTCCTGTCACTCTTTTTGCTAATTTCATAGCAGCTTCTATAGCTTCCGTTCCAGAATTAGTTAAGTAGGTATTTGATAGAGATTTTGGTAAATTTTTAGATAATAGTTCACACAAATTAACAGTAGGTTCTTGAATAAATTCTCCATAAACCATTACATGCCAATATTTTTTTATTTGTTTTATAACAGCTTTATTTATGACTTTATTCCTATGGCCAAGATTAGAAGCAGAGACTCCAGCAACAAAATCTAAATATTTTTTATTTTTTATATCATATATATAACTTCCTTTAGCATAAGACATTTCTAAGCCTATAGGGTTATTTGTGGTTTGAGCTTGGTATTTTAAAAATTTATTTCTCAAATTATTAATCGAATAAATCTTTTATTTTATTAATCTTTTCATTTATTCTCCAGTTAAATCCATTTAAAATTTTTTCATTTAATTCTATTTCATCTTCTGGGAAAACTTTTCCTTCAGGATTAGTAAAAAACGTAATGTCTTTGATATTGTTATTTTCAATGCTCATTAAAATTTCGCTACAAATAGCTTTGTCTATACCAATAAGTTCTTTTGTTTTTTCATTGTATAAATGGTAAATCATTTCTGTATTTTGAACAAGTCTAATTGACTTTAATTCATTTTTATAAAATTTTCCAAATAAATTAATTCCCTTCATTTGGTTGAAGTTTTCAATACCTAAGGTATCTTTTTCAGCTACAAAGGCATTGTTTAAAATTTTTAATGAATCAAGATCATTTGTTTTAATATTTCTTGAAATGTGTATTTCATCTCCGGTCATTTGACTTTCTCCATTCCAAATAATTGGATTTCTTTTCGAAATTTCTTTTGATGTTAATATTTGTTTCTCCCTTTAGTTAAGCCACTCTTTTGATTAATAATTATTATATCAGCTCTTCCGCTTAAGTTTTTTTTATAAAATTTAACATTATAACGTCCTTTAATGATTCTATTCTCTGCAGGACCAATAGCATATAAAGTGTCAGCTTTTATGTATAAAGAATCTCTATCTACCATTTTTATAGCTAGTGACCTTTTTGTTATCATTGCCGAATCTAATGCTTTAAATATTTCAGCATAATGCCCTTTAATAATTGTCTTATTTAATGTGTCTGTAAGTTTGACATTTCTAGAAGCTGAAGCAAATTGACTTAAGTCATTGAAAGTTAAACTATCACCTTTAATTTCTCTATTATTATAATTTATTTGAGAATTTTTTATAAAATATCCTTTTTTGTTTTTTGTGTCATAAAATCCTTTTTCGCAATATATTTCATAATCCGTTCCTATAATAGTTGTTGGCCCGTAGAAATATGCTTGTTCTGATTTGGTTAAATAATCTAATGCATTAGAATTAATTTCGTAATCAGGATTTTTAATTTCAACATCTTTTATAAATGTATATTTAGAATTTTCTAAGTAATATTTTCCTTCAATACTTTTAATTGTAGTAACGCTATCTTTTATTACTCCACCATCTTGAAAAAATATTTCATTTAAATTTCTGTCATGAAAAAGAATTTCGGTTTTCAGATTTGTTTTATTATTGTAAAAATCAACATCACCTTTAGCTATAATTTTTCTAAGATTTCCATCGTAATCTAAAGAATTACTATATAATTCAATACTATCCCCTTGCTTTATAACGACATTTCCGTTTGCTCGAAAAGAATTATTTTTTTTATAAAATAATGCATAATCTGACCAGATATTCATACCCTCATGAAATAAATGAACTCTTATTTTATCATTGTGTTTTAAAATATTTGCACCAGGATTTTTTTTTTCATTTCTATCAAATGATCCTGCTTCTATTATTTGAATAATTTTTTTTTCTTGAGAAGAAATTAAATTAATAAATAATAGTATCAGTATTGATAGATAAATTTTCAATTTGTTTTTATCGAATTATAGTTTGATTTCTATCAGGTCCAACTGATAGAATAGATATAGGCACTTTTAATTCAACTTCCAAAAATGAAACATATTTCAAAAATGTTTCAGGTAGAAGATTTTCTTTTTGAATTTTGCTTACATCTTCTTCCCATCCTTTAAACTCAGTATATACTGGGTTTAAATTTGGGATATCTATTGTAAAGGGAAAATGATTTATTGTAGCTCCATTATAATTATATTCTGTGCAAACTTTGATAGTTTTGAATCCCGAAAGTACATCTCCTTTCGTCATCATTAATTTGGTTACTCCATTAATTTTAACTGCGTATTTTAAAGCTACTAGATCCAACCAACCACATCTTCTAGGCCTCCCTGTTGTAGCTCCAAATTCATTTCCAACTTTACTCATTTTCTCAGCATCTTTATCAAATAACTCTGTTGGAAATGGACCGCTACCAACTCTAGTTGTATATGCTTTAAATATTCCGAAAACATCTTTTATTTTATTAGGAGGAATACCCAGTCCAGTACATGCTCCAGCCGCTGTAGTGTTTGAGGAGGTTACAAATGGATATGTTCCAAAGTCTATATCTAAAAGTGACCCTTGAGCACCTTCTGCTAGTATATTTTTATTATTATCTAATTGATTAAAGATGTAATTTTCACTATCAATAAATGGAATTTTTTTTAAATTTTTTATAGCCTTAAAAAAATCAGCTTCTAGCTCATTTAAATTATATTGAAGGTCAACACTATAATTTTTAATCATAGACTCATGCTTATTTGCTAGTTTTCTATATTTTATCATCCAGTCCTTGAGTTCAATATCACCAATTCTGATTCCATTTCTACCCGTTTTATCCATATAAGTTGGGCCAATTCCTTTTAAAGTGGATCCTATTTTAGATTTTCCTTTTGATAGTTCAGAAGCAGCGTCTAATAGTCTGTGTGTTGGTAAAATTAAATGTGCCTTTCTGGAAATACAAAGCGATGTTTTAAAGTCTATATTATAAGGTTCTAGCTTTTCAATTTCTTTTTGAAAAATCACAGGATCTATTACCACTCCATTTCCTATTAAATTCATGGAGTTTTTATGGAATATTCCAGAAGGAATAGTATGCAGAACATGTTTTATTCCATCAAATTCTAAAGTATGTCCTGCATTTGGGCCACCTTGAAACCTAGCGATTATATCATAATCTTTAGTTAAAACATCAACTATTTTTCCTTTTCCTTCATCTCCCCATTGTAAACCTAGCAGCAAATCAACTTTCATTTATATTATTTTATTTCCCTATTTCTTTTTTTGGAAGTTCCATAAAAATAAAGAGAATGATTATGAATCTTTATTTCAAATATTTCTTCTATATTTTTTTTTATTGATTGTATTCTTGGATCACAGAATTCTTTTACCTCTCCAGTATCAGTAAGAATTACATGATCATGCTGGTGATCAAAATAAGATTTCTCATATTGAGCTTGGTTAGATCCAAATTGATGTTTTCTAACAAGTTTACACTCTAAAAGTAAATCTATAGTATTATATAGAGTTGCTCTACTAACTCTGTAATTTTTATTTTTCATTTTAACATAAAGTGATTCTATATCAAAATGATCAGATGAATTATAGATTTCATGAAGAATAGCAAATCTTTCAGGTGTTTTTCGATGAGTCTTAAAATCTAAAAATTTTGTAAAAACATCCTTTACAATTTCCTGATTCTTTTCTTTTTCCATTTAACAAAATTAAGTTAAAATAATGATGAAACACTATTCTCTTGCAACCTTTTCAATTCCATTTATTTTTTTCAATCTTAAAATAAGTTTGTCTAGAATATTTTTAGTTTTCACTTTTAAAGTAATCTTTCCCTTAAATGTATTTCCTTCAGTATCAAAATGCATCTTTTTCATATTAATATTTAAACTACTAGAAATTAATTTAGTGATTTCATTAACAATTCCTATAATATCAATCCCAGAAATATTAATTATAGAAATAAATTCTTCTTGACTAGAGTCAATCCATTTTGATTTAAGAATCCTATAGGCAAACTTGGATTGTAAGCTTATTGAGTTTGGACAATCTTTTTTGTGAATTTTAATTCCTTCATTTATAGTAATGAATCCGAAAACACTATCTCCTGGAATAGGATTACAGCATTTTGCAAGAGTAAAGTCCATTTTTTCTTCTTCATTTCCAAAAACTATTTGATCAAAATTTGTTTTTATTTCATTCTCTAAATGATTAATTTCTTTACTAGAAGTTAATCTTTTTCTAAAAAAACTAATAATCCTATTATTATTTGAAGCAGCAAATTTCTTTAAAGATATATTGTCTATTTTACCAATTCCAACTCTATAAAATAAGTCAAGGCTTGTTTTTAAATTAAAATAATTTCCTAATTCATTTATACTTTTTTCATCAAATTTTATTTTTAATTGTTTTAATTTTCTTCTAAGTATTTCTTTTCCTTCTTTAGCTAATAATTTTTTATCTTCTTTTAATGCAGATCTTATTTTAGATTTAGCTCTTGATGTTATAACATAGTCTAACCAGTTTGCTGAAGGTTTCGTATTTTCTGATTTAATTATTTCTATTTGATCTCCGCTTTTTAGCTCATGACTTAAAGGAACTATCTTTCCATTAACTTTAATTCCTCTAGTTTTAAGACCCAACCCAGTGTGGATGCTAAAAGCGAAATCTAAAGCACTTGAACCTTTTGGTAAGGATTTTAAATCTCCTTGAGGCGTAAAGACAAATATTTCAGTTGCATATAAATTAAGTTTAAAATCTTCTACGAAATCTAAAGCACTTGTATCTGAATTTTCGAGAACTTCTTGTAATCTGTTAAGCCAACCTTCTAGGCCACTTTCAGTTTGTTTTCCTTGCTTATACATGAAATGAGTAGCATACCCTTTTTCAGCTATTTCATGCATTCTTTCTGATCTGATTTGAACTTCTACCCATTTTGAGCCTGGACCAACAACAGTAATATGTAGAGCTTCGTATCCATTTGATCTTGGAGATGTAATCCAATCTCTTAATCTAAGGGGATTGGGGGTGTAATAATCAGTAATTATTGAATAAATCTTCCATGCAATAAATTTTTCATTCTCTTTTTCTGACTTATAAACTATTCGAATAGCAAACTTGTCATAGATCTCTTCAAATGAAATATTTTTTTTAATAATTTTATCTCTTATTGAATAAATTGATTTTGGTCTTCCACTAATCTTAAATCTTAAATCTTCTTTTTTTAATTTTTCATTAATTCTTCTCGAGAAATTCTTAATGTATTTACCTTGTTCATCTTTAGTTTGTTCGATTTTATTTTTAATATCATTAAACATATCAGGTTCTGTATATTTTAAGCCTAGGTCTTCTAATTCTGACTTTACATCATAAAGACCAATTCTATGAGCAATTGGGGCATATATATATAATGTTTCAGAAGCAATTTTAATTTGCTTTTCTGGAGGCATTGCATCTAAAGTCTGCATATTGTGAAGTCTATCAGCTATTTTTATCAATATTACTCTTACATCATCATTAAGAGTTAAAAGCATTTTTCTAAAATTCTCAGCCTGAAGAGAAATATTTTTATCTTTTTTTAGTTTTGAAATTTTTGTTAGACCAATGACTATTTTACAAATCGTTTTTCCAAATAATTTTTCGATTTTCTTTTCATTATAATTTGTATCTTCGATCACATCATGTAACAGAGCTGAAGCTATACAAGTAGCATCTAAACCAATTTTTGAAGCTACTATTTTTGCTACAGCTATAGGATGGAAGACATATGGTTCGCCTGATTTTCTTCTTTGATTTTTATGTGCATCAACTGATGTGTTAAACGCAAGCCTAATCAGCTTTCTGTCATCACTAGATAATGATTGGTAGCTAATTCTAAGTAGTTCTTTATACTCTTTAGCAATTAAATTATTTTCTATAACGGTGTCAGTTAGTATCACTATTTAAAATTAATCAAAAAAAATAAGAAAAATAAGTGATTTATAATCTAGTTATTCTTTCAAAAAGGGTAGGATGGGAATAGTGCCACCACACATATTTTGGGTGAGGTGTTAAATTACTTAAACTATCTTTTGAAAGTGTTTTTAATGCTTCAATTAAATACTTTCCATCAAAAGTTTTTTTAGCATATTCATCTGCTTGATATTCAAATTTTCTAGAAAATAAATTAAAAATTAAAGAAAATATTTCAGAGATAGGAGTGTAAAGTATTGAAAAAGCAATTAAACCTATATGAAAACTATGATTTCTTATACCTAAAGCTTCTGAAAAAACTGGTTGATAAACAAATAATGAAAGTATGTATAGCATTATTCCAGTTTGTAAGAAAGAAAAAAGTAAATTAAAAATTATATGATTTTTTTTGTAATGCCCAATTTCATGAGCTATTACAGCTACAATTTGGCTATGAGTTAACTTGTTTAGTAAAGTATCATATAATGTTACTCTTTTCTGTTTTCCAAAACCCGAAAAATAAGCATTTGCTTTTGTAGATCTTCTAGAACCATCAATAACAAAAATATTACTTAAGTCAAACCCAACTTTTTTTGCGTATTTTTCAATTTCAGTTCTTAATTCACCCTCTTCTAGTTTACTTTGTTTGTTGAATAGCGGAACTATAATTTGGGCGTATAAGCCATTTATTATTATAGACAAACCTGAAATAAAGATCCAAGCTATAATCCAGAATTTATTTCCAATCATTTCAAATTGAAATATGATAAAACTTAAAATACCGCCGCCAAATAATATTGTTAAACCCCATGATTTCAATTTATCTGTTATAAAGGTTTTAAGATTAGTCTTGTTAAAGCCATATTTTTCTTCAATTACAAAAGTAAAGTAAATCGAAAAAGGGAAATTTAAAATCTCGCTAGCAAAAAAGATAATGCCGAAAAAAAATAGACTTATTAATATTGATGATTCAAAGTAATTCCTCAATAAATTGTCAATTATTAAAAATCCATCTAAATAAAAGAACAGTAGTATAGTAATTAAGCTAAATATTCTAGAAAATTTAGAGAACTCATATTGAGTTTTTTTATATTCTTGAGATTTCAAATATTTAGATTTATTATATACATCCGATATAATTTCTGGAATTTTATTTTTAAAGTGTTTTGAGTTTAAATAATCAAGAAATGAGTTTTTTATAAAATTGAAAATAATAATTGAAATCAGTAAAATAAAAAGTGAGTTGGGACTAATTAGCATTTCTTTGTTTTAAAGCTTCAAATATAACAATTGCAGCACTAACAGATAAGTTTAATGAGTCCATTTTTCCTTTCATAGGAATTTTAATTAATTCAGTTGATTTAGAAGCCCATTCTTTTGTTAATGAAGAAGATTCAGCCCCAACAATAATTGCACAAGAACCCTTGTAATCAATTGATGTAAAATCAACACTATTTTTAATAAATGTGGAATAAATTTTTATTTTATTATTAATTAAAAACTTTATTACTTCATTAGTACTACCAGTCGCTATTTGAGAAGTAAAAACACTTCCTAGGCTTGATCTTATAATATTTGGATTAAATAATTCTGTTTTTGGATTTGCTATAATTACGGCATCAATACCCGCTGCGTCAGCTGTTCTTAAAATGGCACCAATATTTCCAGGTTTTTCTGGAGATTCAGTAACTAGTATAAATGGATTTTTAGGTAAAATAAGGTTGTCTAATACAAAATCTTTAGATTTTATCAGCGCTAACAATCCTTCTCCTTTTTCTTTATAGGATAATTGATCATAAAGATTTTTAGATAGATTAGTAATACAAATATTAGTTGAATTTTTTTTTAAAAACTCAAAATCTTCTTTAGATAAAATTTCGGAACAAATAAATATTTCAATAAAATTATATTTAGCTTTAAGACAAATTTTTATTTCTTTAATTCCTTCAACGAGAAATGATCGTGTGTCTTTTCTGCTTTTAGTTTTTGAAAGCAATTTTTTAATTTTTTTAAAAATAGCATTGTTTTTACTTTCTATATATTTCAAAATATTCTCATGTTTTATAATCTAAATTATAATAATATTTTAATATCTATTTAAAATTGTCTAGTTTGATTAAGAATCATATTTTTATTTAAAATTAATCTTACATATAAATGAATCTAATCTTGTCAAAAAAATTTATAGATTTAGAACAGCAATATGGTGCTCATAACTATCACCCACTTCCTGTAGTTTTAAGTAGAGGAGAAGGTGTTTATGTTTGGGACGTTGATGATAAAAAATATTTTGATTTTTTGTCTGCTTACTCAGCTGTTAATCAAGGTCATTGTCATCCTAAAATAATTAAAGCTTTAGTTGATCAAGCTTCTAAGCTCACCCTTACTTCAAGAGCATTTTATAATGATGTGTTAGGTGATTACGAGAAATTTGTAACAGAATTTTTTGGATACGACAGGCTCTTGCCAATGAATACTGGAGTTGAAGGAGGTGAAACTGCAGTAAAATTAGCTCGAAAGTGGGCTTATTTAAAAAAAGGAGTTGAAAAAAATAAAGCAAAGATAATTTTTGTTCAAGGTAATTTTTGGGGCAGAACATTGGCAGCTATTTCATCTTCAAATGACCCTTTAAGTACAGATGGTTTTGGCCCTTTTATGCCTGGATATGAAATTATTCCATACAACGACCTAAGTTCTTTGGAAGAGGCTATTAAAGATCCAAATGTTGCAGCATTTATGGTTGAACCTATACAAGGAGAAGCTGGTGTGGTAGTTCCGGATGATGATTATTTGTTGAAAGCTTATGAATTGTGTAAAAAAAATAATGTTTTATTTATAGCAGATGAAGTACAAACTGGAATAGCTCGAACTGGTAAATTAACATGTTGTGATCATCATGGATTTAAGCCTGATTTATTAATTTTAGGAAAAGCACTTTCCGGTGGAGTATATCCAGTTTCTGCTGTATTAACTTCTCATGAGATTATGCTAACAATTAAACCTGGTGAACATGGGTCAACTTATGGAGGAAATCCTTTAGGCTGTAAAGTTGCTATGGCAGCTTTAAGGATTGTAAAAGATGAAATGTTAGCTGAAAACGCTAATCTGATGGGTAATTATTTTAGAGAAAAATTAAACCAGTATATATTAAAAAGTAATATTATTAAATTAATTAGAGGAAAAGGTTTATTAAATGCTATAGTCATAAATGATGATGAAGATAGCAACACTGCTTGGGATATTTGTTTAAAATTAAAAGAAAATGGTTTACTAGCTAAACCAACTCATGGCAATATTATTAGATTTGCTCCTCCTTTAATAATCAATAAAAATCAAATTGATCAAGCTGTTGAAATTATAATTAAATCGGTTTATGAATATGAATAAAATTTATTTTGATAATGCGGCTACAACTCAAATAGATTCATATGTTATTGATGTCATTAACAAGACTATGACTGGAAACTATGGTAACCCATCTTCGACTCATAGTTTTGGAAGAAAATCAAGAACTGTTGTAGAAAAAGCTAGAAAATCCATAGCAAGTGAGTTTAATGTATCTCCTAGTGAAATTTTCTTTACATCTGGAGGAACAGAATCTGATAATATGATTTTGGCATCAGCCGTAAGAGATTTAAATGTGAAAACAATTATTACTTCAAAAATTGAACATAAAGCCGTTTTGGATGTTGTTAGATTTTTAGAAAAAACAAGTTCAATTAATATTTTGTACGTTAAACTACTCGAAAATGGTGGTATTAATTATGATGATTTAGAATATATTCTTTCTAAGAATAATACTAAAAAACTAGTTTCTCTGATGCATGTTAATAATGAGATAGGAACTCTGTTGGATCTTTCAAAAGTTGGAAGTATTTGTGAAAAACATAAAACTTTATTTCATTCTGATACTGTTCAGTCTATAGGAAGGTATAAAATTGATTTATCTAATATTAATATTGATTTTATAGTAGGGTCTGCTCATAAATTTCATGGCCCAAAAGGAACAGGTTTTGCCTATGTTAATAAAGAACTTAATCTTCAGCCATTATTAGTTGGCGGAAGTCAAGAAAGAGGGATGAGGGCAGGGACTGAATCTGTCCATAATATTTCTGGAATGGAAACAGCTTTTTTACTAGCATATTCAAATTTAGAGAAAGATAAAAAAACCATCGCTGATTTAAAATCATATTTTATTAATGAGCTTTTAGAAAAATTATCTAATGTTAAATTCAATGGAAATTGTAACAGTAAAGATTCTAGTACTTATACTATTTTGAATTTATGTTTGCCAGTTTCAAAAGAAAAATCCGTTTTACTTGAATTTAATCTTGATTTAAAAGGTATTGCATGTTCAAGAGGAAGCGCATGTCAATCTGGAAGCACGGGAGGGTCACATGTTTTGAATAGTATTTTATCTGAGGAAGATTTAAATAAACCTTCAATCAGGTTTTCTTTTTCTAAATTCAATTATAAAGAACAGGTTGACACAGTAGTTGATGTATTAAGAGACTTTATTGAATCTAATTAGTTTTTCTATAAAAAGTATAAGTTTTAATTATAGTATTGCCAGCCATGTCTTCGACTTCTATTTCAACTTCATTTTTAGATTTTTTAAAATATTTGGAATCAAATTCATAACTAAGCTGATTTTTTTTATACTCATACTCAAACAACATCCATTTTCCATTAATTTTCCCTTTGTATTTTTTTATTCCACTTTCTTGATCAGTTATTTTAAATTTGAGAAAATTATTATTAGAAATCCAATCACCATTTTTAAAATTTATTGAATTGATTGTCGGATAAATTGAATCATTTTTAATATAATAAAGTCCTAGTTTTTTTGTTTTTAATTCAAAATAATTTTGTGAATTTAATTTTGATGAAGCAAAAGATTCATTTCCGTTATGATCTTTAATAGCTAAGTAATTTCCTTTTTTATTATTTGGATTTTGAAACTTGATTTTAATATTTTTAAAAACTGCCAGATAAGGGTTTATAACCTTTAAAGTGTCAATAGAATACTTAATTTTAAGTTTTACATTTTTTAAAAATGTATTTTTAGGAATAGTTACATTTGAAGTTTCATATTTAAAATCATATTCTAATTTATTATCAATTTTCTTTTCAAATAAAATATTTTCAGAATTAGTTGTTATTTTTTGGTTTGATTCTCCAAAGTTTATAGGGATGTTTATAAAAACATTATTCCCTTTAATATCACTAATTTTCACTTTATATATTGATGACTTTTTTTTAATATCGATAAAGCCATTATTTTCATTAGTATAGATGCTAAGATTATTTTCTTCTTCTTTAAAAAGTTTTAATATTCTTTGTTTATTTTTAATGTAATAAGGATAATCTATAAGAGTATTAATTTTTATTGATTCTTCAAAAAAGAAAGAATCAAAAGTTATAGAATTTATTAGTTTATTGATATAGAAAGTAGAGATTTTATAAATTCCATTTCTATTATTAGCTAAATCTTGTTGATCAAATCCGTTAACCCCAAAACTTATAAGACCGTTTTCTTTAATTTTACCTGTATAATAAGTGCTATCATTTATCTTACTTAATTCTAACTTAATTGGCTCACTTATATCGTTTAAACTCATTTTTTTATACATATAAATAGAATTGACCTGGGGTCTTTTGGTATCTTTGATATGAATTCCGAAAAGTAAAGGGTTAAGCGCTTTTTGATTGGATGACTTTCTTGTTTCAAAATGTAAATGAGGTCCAGAGGAACTTCCAGTATTTCCTGAAATTGCAATTATTTGATGATTGAAAACTTTTATATCTTTTGGATTTAGATATAGATCAATTTCATAAGATTGTCTCTTATACTGATATTTCTTAATAAATCTTTCAATTTCATTATTAAATTTTTTTAAATGCGCATAAACTGTAGTATATCCATTAGGGTGGTCGATATATATTGCTTTGCCAAATCCTCCATGAGCAATTTTGATTCTACTAATATACCCATCTGCTGCACTTAATATTTTGAAGCCTTCTTTAAGTTGTGTTTTAATGTCAATTCCTGAATGAAAATGATCTGACCTGGCTTCACCAAAATTTCCATTTAAAATTAATGGGATTTCAAGAGGATTAGAAAAGTAATTTGTTGGATATTTTATTTGTGAATTTACAATCCAAGGAATTATAGAAAAAATAATAAAAAGTATTTTCATTTAATTAAATAATTGAAATACAAATTTAATATTTTTTAAAATCCGAATTCATATTTGCTTATGAATTTAACTAACACTAAATTTGATTGAGATAGTATTTTATAATGTCGAGATCTATTGATAATATTGTTCTGTTAGAATCAAACGTTAATAAATTAAAATCATTAATAATTAAATTAAAAAGTGAAAATTCAAAAATTATTAGCGAACTAAATTTAAAAGACGAATCATTGATTAAAAAATCTGATGAGCTAAAAGAATGGAAAGAGAAGTATCAATCATTAAAAATTGCAAATACTTTCTTAGGTAGTAATGATAAATCATTAACAAAGCTTAAGATTAATAATCTTATAAAAGAGTTAGACAAGTGTATATTGAATTTGAGTTCTTAAAATAACAAGGTGCAAAAAATTAAATTAAATATTGCAAATAGAATTTATCCTTTAAATGTTCCAGTTGAACAAGAAGAAGGTTTAAGGACTGCATCAAAAAAAATAGAATTAATGATAAAACACTTTGAGGAAAATTATGCTGTGAAAGATAAACAAGATGTTTTAGCTATGTGTTCATTACAGTTAGCAACTCAAACAGAACAAGAGAATTTGTCTGAAACTAAAATTAATGAAGAAGTTAATAAACGTTTAGAAAAAATCAATCAATCGATTCAAGATGTTATTAACTCTTAATACGTTCATTTAAATAAAATTAAGTTACTGCCTACATCAATTTTTTTGATAAACTCAACGCGAATTTTTTTATAAAGGGTGAGTCAGATTTGCTAAAGCGTGCCTTGTACAAGGATACTTGATCTATCTGTTAGCCTTAATCTTGTTTTATAAGAGTTTATACAAACATTCATGATGTAGGCTTTTTTTTAACAAAAAAATAAAAACAAATATGGAAATTTATACGTTCACAAATATTGTTATAGTAGTAATAGGACTTGTATTAGGGTTTATTATTTCAAAATTATTGGAAAAAACATCTATTACTAAAACATTAGATAATGCCAAAACTGAAGCAACTAGAATTCTTAAATCTGCTGAATCCGATGGAGAAAACTTAAAAAAAGATAAGATATTTCAAGCAAAAGAGAGATTTTTAGAATTAAAAGCTGAACACGAAAAACATATCTTAAATAGAGAAAAAGATTTATCTGAAATTCAGAAAAGAGTAAAAGATAAAGAATCTCAAGTATCTAATGAACTTTCAATTAATCAAAAGAATAATCAAAGTCTTTCAGATAAAATATCAGCTTATGATAAAAAGTTAGAGATATTTGAAAGTAAAAATATCAAAGTTGATAAAATGCATAAAGAGCAAATAGAAAAGCTTGAAAAACTTTCTGGTTTATCTGCTATTGATGCTAAAAAAGAACTTGTTGAATCATTAAAAGAAGAAGCTAAATCTGAAGCTTTGGAATTATCTCAAAATATAATTGAAGAAGCTAAATTATCGGCAACTCAAGAGGCTAAAAAAATAATTATTAATACAATTCAAAGAGTTGGAACGGAAGAAGCTATTGATAATTGTGTCTCTGTATTTAATATAGAATCTGATGATGTGAAGGGAAGAATAATTGGAAGGGAAGGAAGAAATATTCGTGCAATTGAAGCAGCAACAGGAGTTGAAATTATTGTTGATGACACTCCTGAAGCAATTATTTTATCATGTTTTGATTCTGTTAGAAGAGAGGTTGCCAGACTTTCTCTTCATAAGCTTGTTACTGATGGCAGAATTCATCCTGCAAGAATTGAAGAAGTAGTAAAGAAAACTATAAAAGAAATTGAAAATGAAATCATCGAAGTAGGTAAAAGAACCGTTATTGATCTCGGAATTCATGGGTTAAATCCTACTCTTATTAAAGCAGTTGGTAGAATGAAATATAGATCTTCTTATGGTCAAAATTTATTACAACATTCAAGAGAAGTAGCCAATCTATGTGGGATAATGTCAGCTGAGCTTGGTTTAAATCCTAAGATTGCAAAAAGAGCTGGCTTACTTCACGATATTGGAAAGGTTCCAGAAGAAGAAACAGAAACACCGCATGCACTACTTGGAATGCAATGGGCTGAAAAGCATGGCGAAAAACCTGACGTTTGCAATGCTATTGGTGCTCATCATGATGAAATAGAAATGAATAATTTAATTTCTCCAATTGTTCAGGTTTGTGATGCAATTTCAGGAGCAAGACCTGGAGCAAGAAGACAGGTGCTGGATAGTTATATACAAAGATTAAAAGAAATGGAAGATATTGCATATGCATTTAAAGGTGTTAATAAGGCTTTTGCAATTCAAGCAGGTAGGGAGCTTAGAGTAATGGTTGAAAGTGAAAAAATTTCAGATGATCATGCAGCTAAATTATCTTTCGAAATTTCACAAAAAATTCAAACTGACATGACTTATCCTGGTCAGGTTAAGGTTACTGTAATTAGAGAAACAAGAGCAGTTAATATAGCTACTTAGATATTTTTTGTTGCCATTTCCAAGCAGATTTCATAGCTTGATCAAGACTTAATTCAGAATTCCATTTAAGCTTATTATTAGCTTTAGAAGTATCAGCATAAGCAGAAATGATATCTCCAATTCTTCTTGGACCTATTTTATAATTTAATTTAATTTTAGAAATTTTCTCAAAACTTTTAATTACTTCTAAAACTGAACTTCCTTTGCCAGTTCCAATATTGTAAAACTCATAATTACTACCATGATTTTTATTTAATAATCTGTTTAAAGCAGCTATATGTGCTTTAGCTAAATCAACAACATGAATAAAATCTCTAATACAAGTCCCATCACTTGTTGGATAGTCATTGCCAAACACAGTTAGTTCACTTCTTATTCCAGCTCCTGCCTGGGTAATAAAGGGAACTAAATTCTGAGGAACACCTAATGGTAGTTCTCCAATTTCAGCAGATTCGTGAGCTCCAATAGGATTAAAATATCTTAATGATATAGCATTTAAATTTTTATTCGATTTGGCTGTATCAATTATTATTTCTTCACAAATCTGTTTTGTATTTCCGTAAGGTGATTCAGCTTTTTTTATAGATTCCTTTTCTGTTATTGGTAGCCTTTCTGCTTGTCCGTAAACCGTACATGATGAGCTAAAAATAAAATTTATTGGTTTATTTAATTTTTGTAATTCTTTTAAAACATTAACTAATGAACTAATATTATTCTCATAATACTCTAGTGGTATTTTAACACTTTCACCTACAGCCTTTGAGGCTGCAAAATGTATTACTCCATCAACATCTTTATGTCTATTGAAAAAATCCTCTACCAGATTATGATTTTTTAAATCAATATTTTCAAAAACAATATTTTTTTTTGTAATTTTTTTTATCCCATCCAACACTTCAATTGATGAATTAGAAAGGTCATCTACAACCACTATTTCAAATCCCTTTGATTGTAATTCAACTACGGTATGACTTCCTATAAATCCTAAACCACCAGTTACAATTATTTTAGATGAATGATTAATCATTTTGTATAATTTATTTTATAAAGATAAAAGTTTTTAAAACTAATGCTTTTATTAATTTCATAAATTGGAGCTAATATTAAATTATATAACTTGATTTTTGAATTATTTGTAATAATTATAACAATAAGTTTTTATAAATTTAGACTACATAATTTACTTTATTATAATTAAAAATTTAAACATGAAATTTTTTTATCCATTTTTCTTAATATTTGCCATTATTTTTTTTAGTTGCTCTACAAATCATAAATCTGTAGATAGACCCAATATTTTATTTATTATGTCAGATGATCATGCCTACCAGGCTATTAGTGCTTATGATAATCGTTTAATTCAAACTCCTAATATTGATCGTATTGCAAAAGAGGGAATATTATTTAATAATGCTTCTGTTACTAATTCAATATGCGCTCCATCAAGAGCAGTTATTTTAACAGGTAAACACAGTCATTTAAATGGAAAAATTGATAATCATGCCAAATTTGATGATTCACAAATCACCTTTCCTCAACTTTTTCAAAAGGCAGGATATCAAACCGCGATGTTTGGAAAGCTTCACTTTGGAAATAATCCAAAAGGAGTGGATGACTTTTTGATTCTTCCAGGTCAAGGTAATTACATAAACCCCAAATTTATTGGAAAAGAAGGTGATACAATTATTACTGGATATGTAACAGATATAATAACTGATCTAACTTTAAATTGGCTAGATAGCAAAAGAGACAAAGAAAAACCATTTATGATGATGTATCTTCATAAAGCTCCACATAGACCATGGTGGCCAAGTCCAGAGAAGTTTGCTGAGTTTTATGAAAAAGAATTTCTAGAACCTGAAACCTTATTCGATGATTATTCTGGAAGGGGAACTGCTGCAAAAACAGCTGAAATGAATATTTTGACTCATATGCAATATATGCATGATAGCAAGATAAGGCCTGAAACATTAAAGGAAATGGGTAATGTTCAACCTGAAATAAAATATACTAGGGGAGAGACAGTAGTAAGGCCAGGACCAGATGGATTTATGAGGCCATTTAGCAGGGCTAATGAAGAGCAAAAGAAAAAGTATGATGTTACGCTAGATAAGATTAATAATGATTTTAAGGAAAATTGGCCAACAATGAATGATAAAGAAAAAATGAAATGGAAATTCCAGAGATATATGCAAGATTATTTAGGTACGATATCATCAGTTGATGATAATGTTGGAAGGGTATTGGATTACTTAGATGAGACTGGTTTAGATGAAAATACAATAGTTGTTTATACTTCTGATCAAGGGTTTTATTTAGGAGAGCATGGATGGTTTGATAAGAGGTTTATTTATGACGAATCTTTTAAAACTCCTTTAATGATAAAATGGCCAAATAAAATTAAGCCAGGTACAACAAATGAGGAGATGGTTCAAAATTTAGATTTTGCTCAAACCTTTTTAGAGGCCGCTATGATTGATGCTCCTGATGATATGCAAGGAGAAAGTTTAATTCCATTGTTAACTGGTGATACAGAGAGTTGGGATAGAGATGCGGTTTATTATCATTATTATGAGTACCCATCAGTTCATATGGCTAAAAGACATTACGGAATTGTAAATAAAGAGTTCAAATTAGCTCATTTTTATTACGACGTAGATGAATGGGAGTTGTATGATAGGTTAAATGATCCAAATGAAATGAATAATGTATATAATGATCCGATATATAAAGAGGTAGTTGAGAAATTATCTCTTGAGTTAAAAGAAATGAGAATAAAATATAAAGATTCTGAAGAATTAGATAAAAGTTTTATTTACTAAAAACTATATAAAATTTATTAAACACAAAGAATAGTAAGGTTATTTTTTCTTTATGGCATTAATATAATGGGTAATGCCTATAATGTAATTATCGAATATTTGATTATTGTCATAAATTTTTCTAATTCCTCTTATTCCTTCAAAAGAACCTATCAAACAGGTAGCTAGAGCGCTACAATTAACATTGCTATGGATTTGATTTTTTGCTTTTCCAAATTCAAGTACTTTGACTAATGCAATTTGCCAGCTATCTATTAAATTTCTTAAAAGAATTCTAAATTCACTATCTGAACAGCCTATTTCATTAATCAAATTATTGGCAGGACATCCTAACTCTTTTTCTTTTTCAGAAAATTTTTTAATTCTTTCAGTAAAAATATATAATAAAAGTTCGGGTATGTTTTTGTTTTTATAATCTTCTAACGGAACAATAAATCCATCTTGAATTCTCTTTGTTATAATATTTTCAATAACTTTTATTCCGATTTCATGCTTATTTTTAAAATGATGATAAAAAGCTCCTTTAGAAAGAGAAGTTTTTCTCATTATATCAGGAATATTAGTGCTTTTAAATCCGTTAGAATAAAACATTTCAAATGACTTATTTAATATTAAATCTTGAGTTGATTTCGATTTAAGACTTTGTTTCATAGTAATTATAAATAATTAGAATTTAGAAGAAAGCTTTAATTTATTGTTGACTTTTCAAATTGGATAACTATCTCTTTGTTACACGTTTAGACAATTAATTTTTATTGAAGATACAAAAGTTTAGTAAATAAATGTTATAAAAAAATACTAATTAGTATGTTTTTATAAAAAAGTTTATATTAGTACAATAATCATAAATCTAAAATGTGATAAAATCAAACTTAACTAGTTTAGTAATTATTTTTTTTGCTTTTCAATTATATTCTCAAAACTCTATTTCTTTAACAGATTCTTTAGATATAATGAAAGTGATGAAGTTTCAAGAAAATGCTTGGAATAGTGGAG
>DUDG01000024.1:81232-98239 GCA_012959395.1 Flavobacteriaceae bacterium
TTATTTTGGAAAAAAATAAATAATAAATGGCTTATTATTAGCGACCATACATCTGCTGTTAAATAATATAAATTATTTTTAATTTACGAATTCTTTTTAAGCTATTTTTATAGTTGGTAAATTTTTCTTAACCTTGTTTAATTAAAAATTATAAATAATGAATTCTTCAAAAGCTAATATTTTAAATTCTATTTGTTTAATGGTCATAGGCTTATGGGGCTATTCAGAGGTAATTTCACCAACCGCATTAATTCCAGTTTATTTTGGATTTGTATTATTTTTTTGTTCATTTGGATTAAAAAAAGAAAACAAAGTGATTGCACACATTGCTGTTCTTTTAACTTTTATTATACTAATTGCTTTAGTTGGAATGAGACTTCCAAAATCAATTGAACAAGGGGGTTTGGGACTTGTTAGAGTAATGTTAATGATTGGAACTTCTGCTTTATCTATGCTATATTTTATTAAAAGTTTTATTGCTAATAGAAAAGTTAAAAAATAATAGAATTAATCTATTTTTTAAAAAGTCGCTTATTTAGCGGCTTTTTTTATTTAAATTTATTATGTATTTAAAAGAATTTTAATATTAAATGAAAATAAAATTTGTTTTTGGATTATTTTTTATATCTATTTTTTCTTTCTCTCAAACTTCATTTGAAATAATTAAAAAATCAGAAGAAAAGATTAGAGGAATAAAATCATCTTATTCAGAATTAGTCTTAAGAATTCAAAGACCAAAGTGGGAAAAGGAAATGAAAATGAAAGGTTGGTCTATTGGCTCAGATTTTTTTAGTTCAGTCGTTACTTATCCCCCTAAAGAAAAAGGAACAGTTTTTTTAAAAAGAAAAAATGAAGTTTGGAATTATATTCCATCAATTGAAAGAACAATTAAATTACCTCCTTCAATGATGATGCAAAATTGGATGGGCACAGATTTTACAAATGATGATGTTGTACAAAGATCTTCAATAGTCGAAGATTATTCACATAAAATAATTAATGAAGAAGTTTTAAATAATCTAAGTTGTTGGGTTATAGAATTGACCCCGAAAGAAGATGCAGCTGTTGTATGGGGAGGTCTTAAAATGTGGATTGATAAAAATGATTTTATGCAAATAAAAACTGAATTTTATGATGAATATGGGGATTTAAATAGTGTCATGAATGCATTGTTATATAAAATCTTCCAAAACAAGAAACTTCCCTCAGTTATTGAGTTTATCCCTTTGGATAAACCTGGTAATAAAACAATTATAGAAAGAGTTATTTGGGAATTTGATTTGAATTTAAATCAAAAACTTTTTATGCCTTCTAACATGAAAAATCTAAGATGATAATTAAAATTGCTTGGAGAAATATTTTCAGAAATAAAAAAAGAACATTAATAACAATAGGTTCAATTTTTATAGCTCTTTTTTTGATAATTTTAATGAGGGGAATGCAGTTTGGGTTTTATGAAAACTTAATAAAAACTGTTGTAGAATCTTATAGTGGATATATAGAAATTCATGACAAAGATTATTGGGAAAATCAAAGTTTGAATAATTCTATGATTGTAGATAAGCAATTATTGAATGAAATCAATGAAATTAAAGGAGTTGAAAATGTCCTTGAAAGAATTAAAGCATTCTCATTAGCATCAAGTAATGATAAAATCAAAGGAATTTTAATTAATGGAGTTAATATACAAGATGAAAAATTAATTGTAGACTGGAACAAAAGAATGGTTTCAGGTTCCTTAAATTTCAACGGGTCAAATCAAGTTGTCATTGGGAAAGGTATCTCAAAGTATTTTAATCTTAATTTAAAAGACACTTTAGTTCTTTTTGGCCAAGGATACCAAGGAATGATGGCTGCTGGTAAATATGAAATAATAGGTATTGTTGATTTAAAGAATCCTAAATTAAATGATTTGGGAGTTTTTATGGATATAGATGTCACTAGACGTTATATCTCATCTGATAGAATTGTTACACATTTAGTTATTGATAAAGAAGAAAATTATGATGCTGAAAAATTGGCGTCAAAAATTAGAAAAAATCTATCAAACGATTTTGAGGTATTATCTTGGAAAAAAACTCTTCCAGATTTAGATCAGACTATAACTGCCGATAGCGCTGGTGGCCTCATAATGGTTTATGTTTTATATATAGTTGTATGTTTTGGTATGTTTGGGACTGTAATAATGATGACTGAAGAAAGGAGATATGAGTTTGGAGTATTAATTTCATTAGGAATGAGTAGATTAAAATTATCTTCAGTAGTTTTATTTGAAATACTTATTCTTTCATTATTAGGAGTTTTGTTGGCAATTATATTCACTAGACCTATTCTTATGTATTTTAATAATAATCCAATAGATATGTCAAAGCTTGCTGATGGAATGTCAGACGCTTTAGCTAAATTTGGTTTTGACCCTATTTTCCCATTTTCTATTTCTTGGGATATTCCATTAACTCATGGGTTGTTTATTTTTATTGTTTCAATATTGATGAGTTTATATCCTATAATTAAAATTTATAAACTTAATTCAGTTAAATCTATGAAACTATGAATTTCTTAACATTATTAAAATTAGGTTGGAGAAATATTTGGAGATCTAAACTTCGTAGTTTGGTAGTGATTTTTTCAATAATTATCGGCGTTTGGGGAGGATTATTGATTTTAGGAATAATGTATGGTTTAAATAACCAAAGAATGGACAATGCCATTAATGGATACATTGGAAATGTTCAAATTCATAATGAAAATTTTTTAGATGATTATGCGATTAAACATGTAATCAATAATATCGATAAATATGAAAATTTTTTATCTAAAGATTCTAGAGTTAAAGCCTATTCAAAAAGGATCGTTTTAAGTGGAATGTTGTCTAATTCTAATGGATCATCAGGAATTCAAGTTTTAGGTGTTAACCCATCAAGCGAAAAGAATGTAACAAAGATTTACTCTAAATTAATTGAAGGAGAATATTTCAAATCGAAAAAAAATAATACCATTTTAGTTGGAAAAAAAATAGCGGATAAGCTAAATCTTAAATTAAAGTCTAAAGTAGTTGTAACTTTTCAAGATGAAAAAAATAATTTGGTATCCTTACTCTTTAGAGTAGAAGGTATTTTTAGGTCAGGAAATTCAATGTTTGACGAATCTAATGTTTATGTTAAAAATCAGTCCATCAGAGATAATTTAGTTAATTTTATAGGCTTCCATGAAATGCCAATTGTAATCTATGAAAATATTAAGGACATCTCATTAGACTTAACAGATGCATTAAAACAAGACTTAAAAAAAATAGATAATACAAATATAATTCAAAGTTGGGATGACATTGCTGTTGAACTTGCTTATGCTAATAAAATGTTAAGTGCTGTTTTATATTTTTTTATGTTAATTGTTATTTCAGGGTTATCATTTGGAATCATTAATACTATGCTTATGGCTGTTTTAGAAAGAAAAAGAGAATTAGGAATGTTGATGTGCATAGGAATGACCAGATTAAAAATTTTTTTAATGATTAGTATTGAAACACTATTTCTGGCATTAATAGCATTACCGTTTGGATTAATTTTTTCGTACTTTATGATTAATTATTATTCAGTTAACGGTATAGATTTAAGTATTGTTGCTGCTGGACTGGAAAATTTTGGAATTGGCACGATGTTACACTTAAAACTTCCTTTAAATTATTATTATGAAATTGGATTAATGATTATTGTAATTACAATAATTTCATCAGTTTTCCCTTCAATTAGAGCTCTTAAAATAAATCCCGTTGAGGCAAGTAAAAATATATAAATTATAAAAATGATTGTTACTGAAAAATTATCTAGAATTTATAAACAAGGAGACTTTATAATAAAAGCCGTAGATAACATCTCTTTAAAAATACAAAAAGCGGAGTTTACAGCAGTTGTTGGACCATCAGGTTCAGGTAAAACAACACTTTTAAATTGCATAGGAGGTTTAGATACACCAAGCTTAGGAAAAGTGATTATTGATGATGAAAATATCTCTAATTTTAAAAGAGATCAAATAATTAAGTATAGACTAAACAATATTGGCTTTGTCTTTCAATCATACAACTTGATTCCTGTGCTTTCAGCAAAAGAAAATGTTGAAATGATAATGCTTTTACAAGGATATAATAAGAAATTTAGATCTGAAAGATCAGAAGATTTATTAAGTCAAGTGGGTTTGTATGAAATGAAAAATAGACGCCCCTCTCAGTTGTCAAGTGGGCAACAACAAAGAGTAGCAGTAGCGAGAGCATTAGCTTCTAAACCTAAATTTATACTAGCAGATGAACCAACAGCAAATTTAGATTCTATTTCTACTAATAAATTGCTTGATATTATGTATAAATTAAATCAAGAAGAAAAAATAACATTTATATTTTCAACTCATGATCAAAGGGTTATTGATAGAGCAAAAAGAGTAATAAGTCTAGAGGATGGTAAAATTTTTAATGATCAAAAGATATAATTTTGTTTTAATCTTTTTCTTTTTTTCTTTAGTAAGTGCACAAGAGAATAAAAATAAGATTTCCACATCTATTAATGGTTATGTTTCATATTTACCGTCTTTAATTAATACTGAAGAGAGTACAGATTTATCTCATCTTTTTCACAATAGGATAAACCTAAAAGGATATTATAATGAAAAATTTTCTTTTGGATTAGGAATTAGAAATAGAATTTTTTCTGGTAAAAACTCAAATATTAATCCTGATTTAGGAGTAACTGATTTATCATTTTTTCTAATAAACAATAATGATTTCAAGATACATTCAATTATAGATAGGTTATGGTTTAAATATTCTTTAGAAAATATTGAGTTAAGTATAGGTCGACAAAGAGTAAATTGGGGAATTAATCAAATATGGAATTCCAATGATTTATTTAATGCATATAATTTTATGGATTTTGATTACATAGAAAGACCTGGATCAGACGTTTTTAGATTTCAATATTTTGGAGATAATTTATCAACTTTAGATATAGTTTATAAACCAAAATCCTTTAATGAATCTATATTAGCTGGATTGTATAAGATTAACAAGTTAGGATATGATATTCAATTTCTTTTAGCAAAATATAATGATGAATTAGTTTTTGGAGGGGGATGGGCTGGAAATATTAAAAATGCAGGATTTAAAGGAGAGGTTTCATTGTTTTATCCAAATAAAGAAAGTTTAATTAAAAAAAACTCTACAAGTTTTTCTTCCTCTATTGATTATTCATTTACTAATGGACTTTATGTATTGTTCACCTATTTATATAATTCCAATGGATTTGTAAATTCAAAAAATCTTAATTTATTTTCAATTTCTGAAAGCAGATTATCCCCTAAAAATTTAATGCCTTCTAAAAATAGTTTTTTAACTCAGTTTAGCGGGCAATTAACACCTGCAATTAATTCTTCTATATCTCTTATATACGGTCAAGGAATTAATTTTTTATATATGTCACCAACAATTTCATACGATTTAAATCAAAATTTAGATTTAGAATTAATAAGTCAATTTTTTTATAGAGATATTCTATTGAATGATGAAGAAAATGAGTTCAAAAACTTGCTACAAGGAATATATTTAAGATTTAAATACAGTTTTTAGTAAGAAATATTGAGAATACAATAAAAAAGTGAATTAAGTATTTCATTTTTTTGTTGATTTATACATTAAACTTGGTACTTAGATAAAAAACCTGGTATAATCTTTCATGTTTTTATTAGTGAATTCAAGGTTTTTTTTTGTGATAATTTTTATTAGGGAAAAGCCTTTTTCTTCAGGTAATATTTTTCTAAACAAGAATTCAGATATGGATACAACAGATCTATAGGATGATGTTGATAAAAATCATTTATATTTAGATTTAAAAGTTATTGATAATTACGTTGAATATTATACAGGGTTTACTTGGTTGAAAAGAAAACAATTTGATGGTGAAGATTCATGGAATAATTATTTAGATAATTTTTCTTTAAAATTGAATAACCCCATAAATTTGAATTAAATAATAATTTATTATGAGTAAAGTAGTGACATTTGGAGAAATAATGTTAAGATTAAGCCCTCCAGGCCATCTAAGATTTTCTCAAACGACTTCATTTGATGTTGTTTATGGAGGCGGTGAATCTAATGTAGCAGTTTCCTTAGCAAATTATGGAGTTCCAGTAGAATTTGTAACAAGAATTCCTAATAATGATATTGGGTCATGTGCGTTAATGGAAATGAGAAAGAGAAATGTTGGGGTGAATAATATTGCATTTGGTGGGGATAGACTAGGAATTTATTTTTTAGAAACTGGTGCAGTAAGTCGTGGTAGTAAGGTTGTGTATGATAGATCTAATTCAGCAATAGCTCAAATAAAACCTGGAATGATAAATTGGGATAAAGTATTTGATGGGGCGGTTACTTGGTTTCATTGGACTGGAATAACACCAGCAATTTCTCAAGGAGCTGCTAATGTTTGTTTAGAAGCTGTTAAAGCTGCAAGCAAATTAGGAATTACAATTTCTACTGATTTGAATTATCGTGCTAAACTTTGGAAGTATGGTGGGGATAGTGAAGCAATTATGACTGAACTAACATCTTATTGTGATATAATTTTAGGAAATGAAGAAGATGCTGAGAAATTTTTTGGCATAAAACCAGAGGGTTTAGATATAACAAAAGAAGGTCATAAGGTTAAGGCAGAAAGTTTTTTGTCTGTATGTAAACAGATGATGAAAAAATTTCCAAATGCTAAAAAAGTTATTACAACCTTAAGAGGGTCCATTTCTGCTTCCCATAATACTTGGGCAGGTGTGATGTATAATAGAAAGAAAATGTATAAGAGTTCTGAATATCAAATTACAGATATAGTAGATAGAGTTGGTGGTGGTGATTCTTTTATGGGTGGGCTTATCTATGGCTTAATAAAATATAAGAAGAATGATCAAAAAGCCCTTGATTTTGCAGTTGCAGCATCATGTTTAAAACATACAATTAAAGGAGATGCTAATTTAGTTTTAATTTCTGAAGTTGAGAATTTAATGGGTGGTGATGCAAGTGGGAGAGTTTCAAGATAAAAATATAGTTATGGCACAATTTTCAAGATTACAAGTTGCAATACAGATGAAAGAATCTGGCTTAGTTCCATTGTTTTATAACAGTGATATTAAGGTAGCTAAAGATGTTTTAAAATCCTGTTATGATGGGGGAGCTCGTCTTTTAGAATTTACTAGTAGAGGAGATTTTGCTTATGAGATATTTAGTGATCTTATTAAATATGCATTGAAAGAACTTCCAGGCATGATATTAGGGGTTGGTTCCGTCACAGATGGTGCCGCCGCCTCATTATATATGCAAATGGGTGCAAATTTTATAGTTACACCTGTTTTAAGAGAGGATATTGCTACTTTGTGCAATAGAAGAAAGGTACTTTGGTTAGCAGGTTGTGGTTCATTATCAGAAATTGCCAAAGCAGAGGAATTAGGTTGTGAAATTGTTAAATTGTTTCCTGGAAGCACCTATGGTCCTGGATTTGTAAAAGCAATTAAAGGTCCTCAGCCATGGACATCAATTATGCCGACTGGAGGAGTTTCAACCGATCCTGAAAATTTGAAGTCCTGGTTTGAAGCTGGAGTAATATGCGTAGGAATGGGTTCAAAACTAATTTCTAAAGAGATAGTTGCAAATAAAAAATATAATGAGTTAAAAAATGCAGTTTCAAAAACATTAAATCTAATAAAAAATATAAAGTAGTTAATTGAAAATTTCAATGAAAACAACAATTAAACAACAATTAATAATCTATTTAATCTTCCTTGCTTTTTCACCCTTAAGTTTTTCTCAGTCTAATTGGGAATATCTTTTTAATGGTAAAAACTTTAATGGATGGGAAATAAAGCAAGGAACTGCAGACTTTGAAATTATTGATGGTGTCATTAAAGCCACTTCAATTTTAAATTCCCCTAGTACTTACATGGGAACAAAAAAAACATATAATGATTTTATACTTGAATATGAGGTGTTTGTTTCTCCGGGATTGAATTCTGGTGTACAATTTAGAAGTTCTGTGTATCAAAAGAATAAATTAGGGGAAAGAAAAGGTCAAGTTTATGGATATCAGTGTGAGTTAGATACTGATAGGTTTAGGTCCTGGACTGGGGGTATATACGATCAATCTAGAAGAGGTTTGTTTCTATATCCTCTAACTAGAAATGAAAAAGGAAAAAATGCATTTAATAATGGTGAGTGGAATAAAGTTAGAATTGAAGCTATAGGAAGTGTAATAAGAACCTGGGTTAATGGAATTCAATGTTCAAATTTAATTGATGATACATCAAAAATTGGTTTTATAGCTCTTCAAATACATTCAATTAATAAAAAAGATAAGGAAGGGAAAATAGTTAAATGGAAAAATATTAAAATTTCTACAAATGATCTTGAAAATAATAGGTGGCCAGTTGAAAGTTATGCAACAGAGATTAATAATATTGACAATATGCTTTCTGATGATCAAATTTCAAAAGGGTGGAGGTTTTTATGGGACGGAAAAACAACTAATGGTTGGAGGGGAGCAAAATCAAAAACTTTTCCATCTAAGGGATGGATAATTAAGGATAATACTTTAATAGTTCTATCAAGCGGTGGATTAGAATCTAAAGGTGGAGGGGATATTGTAACCGAAAAAAAATTCAGCAATTTTGAACTGGAAGTTGACTTTAAAATAACTAAGGGGGCGAATAGTGGGATAAAATATTTTGTTGATACTGAACTGAATAAAGGAGAGGGTTCTTCTATTGGTTTGGAATTCCAAATTTTGGATGATAAAAATCATCCTGATGCAAAAAAAGGAGTTTTAGGCAACAGAACAGTTGGATCTTTATATGATTTAATAACTGCCGAAAACTTACAAGAAGTTGGTAGAAAGAAAAGAGATGTTAAACCTAACACTTGGCATCGGGCGCGAATAATTGTCAATGGCAGTCACGTAGAACATTGGTTAGACAACCTTAAAATGTTGGAGTTTAATAGGCATTCTCAAGTTTTCAAATCCCTTGTTAATTATAGTAAATATCGTAAATGGTCTGGATTTGGTCAGGGACAATCTGGATATATTTTATTACAAGATCACGGAAATGAAGTGTATTTTAAAAATATTAAAATTAGAGAGTTTTAATTAAAAAATAAATCATGAAATTAAATAGAAGAAAATTTTTAAAAGGAACAACATTAGCTTCAGCAGGTATTATAACTGCTGTTGGAGGTTTATATGCATCCCCCAATAAGCTTTCAGCTAAAAGTTATTCTAGAATAATTGGCGCAAATGACAGATTAAATTTTGCTTTTCAAGGATTAGGAAGAAGGTTGCCTGGTTTGCTAAGATCAACTTTGAAGTTAAAAAATGTTGATATTTTATATTTCTGTGATGTAATGGATAAGCAAATAACAAAAGCTAATAAACAGTTAAATAAATTAGCCGGATATTCAGCTATATCAGAGAAAGATATTCACAACATTTTTGACGATAAAAATATTGATGTAATTATCATGGCAACACCAGACCATTGGCATGCATATGGTGCATGTAAGGCTATGGAAGCTAATAAGCATGTTTATTTAGAAAAACCATGTAGCCACAACATGATGGAAAGTGAGGTTATTGTTAACCATCAAAAATACTTCAATAAAGTAGTACAAATGGGTAATCAGCAAAGGTCCTCATTGCACACAAAATCAATCATAAAAAAAATTCACGAGGGAATAATTGGAAAAGCTTATAATGCAGTTGCATTTTATAACAATAATAGACCAAGAGTTCCCAATCAAATCGTTACGGATCCCCCTGAGGGATTAGATTGGAATTTATTTCAAGGGCCTGCCCCAAGAAGAAAATACACTCATGATACATGGGATTATAACTGGAGATGGTACGGATGGGATTATGGAACTGGTGAAGCTGGAAATAATGCAACACATGAATTAGACATTGGTCGTTGGGCATTGGAAGTGGATTATCCAAATGATGTAAGTGTTTTTGCTCAAAAAAATCATTTTATTGATGATGGTTGGACAATGTATGATAACATGGAAGCAAAGTTCAAGTTTTCAAAAAATAAATCAATTAATTGGAATGGAAGAAGTAGAAATGCATTTGGAAAGCAACGGGATGGTGGCCGAGGTACAATTGTATATGGAACGGAAGGGTCTGTATTTATTAACCGTGGAGAATATAAATTGTATGATATAAAAGGTGATATTATTGAAAATGTAAAATCTTTTGATAAAGAGTCAGGTGTTGAATTAGGCGGTGGAGGTGATATGACAACTAGACATTTACAAAATTTTACAGACTCAATAAGGAAAGGTATTGTTCTTAATTCCCCCATAGATGATGCTGTAATTAGTCAAAGCCTGGTTCATTATGCTAACATTTCATATCGAAGTGATCGATCTTTCAAGATTGACGAAAAATCTGGTCTAATTTACGACAAAGATGCAATGAAATTATGGTCACGTAAATATGAACCGGGATGGAAAATTAATTCTATTTAAATTACTATGTTTAAAAAAAGGTTTATTATTTTCTTTTCTGTTAACTCTAATTTTTTCAGGTTGCACAATCTTTTAATCAGAACAAAAACCTAATGTCATCATGATAATAGTTGATAATATGGGTTTTTCTGATATTGGTTCTTATGGAAGTGAAATAAATACTCCAAATAATGAAAATTAATTTTATATTTTATTTACTATTATTTAATGTTGGTTTTTCACAAATTAATGAAGTAAATAAACGTCATTCTTTTAATGCAACTTTTTTAGATAATCCACCTAAAGTTGATGGTAATGTATTGTCTGACCCCGTATGGGAATCGATTCCATACATTGATGAAATGATACAATCTCAGCCTTCTTTTGGTTTTAAAGCTTCTGAAAGAACGGTTATCAGAGTTGCTTTTACTAATAGCAACTTATATGTGTCGGCAATTTGTTATGATTCTGATCCAGATAATTTAGTTATTTCTGATTCTAGAAGAGATGCGAGTCTAAGTGATGATGATAGTTTTTTGTTCATATTAGATACTTATAATGATCAGCAAAATGGATTTTTGTTTGGAACCAATTCATCCGCAATGGAATATGATGCTCAGATTGATAATGAAGGAAATGGAAATAGAAGTGTATCTAGACAACAGGGGGGTGTTATAGGAGGAACCAATTTAAACTGGGATGCTTCTTGGGATGTAAAAAGTGAAAAAGGGGATTATGGATGGAGTGCAGAGTTTGCTATTCCTTTAAAATCATTAAGATTCAATATTGGGAAGAATCAAACATGGGGTATTAACTTTCAAAGAAATATTAGTAAAACAAATGAAATTGCTTATTGGGCTTCTTTACCACTAGGTTTTGATATAAAAAGAGTTTCATTAGCAGGTAAAATAGATGGAATAGATTTAAAAAACCCAAAAAATCTTAAGATCATGCCATATGTTTTAATGCAATCTATCGAAGATAAAAGTGTTAAAGATTTAGATAAAACAGATCTTGAATTAGGGGCTGATATAAAATATAGTATCACGCCAGGGTTGACACTTGATTTAACCTATAATACAGATTTTGCCCAAGCAGAGGTTGATAAGCAACAAGTGAATTTAGATCGTTTTAATTTATTTTTTCCAGAAAAAAGAGCCTTTTTTCTTGAAAATGCAGGTCAATTTTCAGTTGGGAGTCCTGGAGAAGTCGATTTATTTTTTAGCAGAAGAATTGGAATAGGTAAAAATGGCTCAAAGGTTCCAATAATCGGAGGATCTAGAATTTCAGGGAAAATAGGTCAGACTAATATTGGTTTTTTATCTATGTTCACTGATGAATTAGAACAGTATGAAATTGAAAAAAACAATTTTACAGTAGCTCGGGTAAATCATAATTTTAATAAAAGTAGATCTTCATTAGGAGCAGCGATTATTACAAGAAATGGTTTAGGAAAGAAAAAAGAAGATCACAATAAAGTAGTTGCTTTAGATGGGGTTTGGGGAATTGGAAAAAAAGCAAAAGTTACAGGCTTTCTTTCTAAAAGCTCAACACCAGGAATTGACAACAAGGATCATGCTTTTAGACTTGCAGCAAATTATGATTGGAATGGATGGAAACTTTCAGCTCAATATACAGAGGTAGGAGAAGGTTTTAATCCAGAAGTAGGTTACTTAGAACGAAGTTCATTTAGAAAACCTGAGCTTTTAATTTGGAAAGCTATAAGGCTAGACGAAAAAAGAAACCTTTTGGAATTAAGACCCCACATTTCATATAGAAGTTATTGGAATTTTGATGATCAACTAGTAACAAAATTTTTACATATAGATAACCATTGGGTTTGGAGAAGTGGATTTGAAATTCATACAGGACTTAATTTAACAAAAGAGTGGGTGAATGAGAACTTTAAAATTTCTGGAGTTAGTGTTCCTGTTGGTCATTACAATCACAGTGAATTTATGTTTGTAATAATGACTAATGCAAACAAAAAATTATCATTTAGAACTAGAAGTGTTATAGGGGGTTATTTTGGTGGGAAAAGATTTTCTAATAATGCTTCATTAAACGCGAGAATTGGAAATAAATTTAATTCTTCTATTTCTATAAATCATGCAGCATTAAAATTACTAAATGGTAATGTTAATGCTTTGTTGTTTGGAACTAATTTCTCTTACTCATTTACTCCAAAAATGTTTATTCAAGGATTAGTTCAATATAACAATTTATCCAATTTGTTTTCTTTAAATGCTAGGTTTGGATTGCTTGAAACAGCTAATTCTGGTCTTTTTGTTGTAATTAATATCGTAAAAGATGAAGATCTTTTGGATGATTTAAACAATCAAACTTTTACTATTAAGTATACTCGTATTTTTGATTTAAGTAAATAAGTTTTTCTAAATTTTATATATTTAGTATTGTGAAAAAGTTTTTATCAATCTTTCTTTTAATAGTATGTTCTTGTAATAATATTTCTGAAGACAAAAGACCAAATGTAATTATAATAATGACAGATGATCAAGGCTATGGTGATTTGGGAATTAATGGAAATCCAAATATAAAAACTCCTAGAATTGACAATTTTGCCAGAGAAAGTATAAAATTTAATAATTTCTTTGTCTCGCCTGTATGTGCACCTACTAGATCAAGTTTAATGACAGGAAGGTATTCATTAAGGACAGGCGTTCGAGACACTTATAACGGAGGAGCAATAATGTCAGATAGCGAAATTACAATAGCTGAAATGCTTAAAAACGCAAATTATTCTACTGGAATATTTGGTAAATGGCATTTAGGTGATAATTATCCATCTAGACCTACGGATCAAGGATTTGATGAATCTCTAATACATTTAGCAGGTGGAATTGGGCAAGTAGGAGATTTTACAAACTATTTCAAGGGTGATAAAAGTTATTTTAACCCAATATTGTGGCACAATAACAAACAGAAAGAATACGAAGGTTACTGCTCAGATATTTTTACAGAAAATGCTATAAAGTTTATTGAAAAAAACAAATCTAAACCATTTTTTTGTTATTTATCATTCAATGCTCCTCACACCCCACTACAAGTCCCAGAAAAGTATTATAAAATGTATAAAGATTTAGACCCAGAATCTGGATTTTCTGAAAATTCATTTCTAAATAAAATGAATGAAAAAGATAAAGATGATGCAAGAAGAATCTATGGAATGATTACTAATATTGATGAAAACGTTGGAAAGGTAATTGATAAATTGGATGAATTAAATATTAAAGAAGAAACATTAATAATTTTCATGTCTGACAATGGTCCTCAACAAATTAGATATAATGGTAGAATGAAAGGAAGAAAAGGAACTGTCTACAGTGGTGGCACCAGAGTTCCATTTTATTTAAAATATCCAAACAAATTTAGCCAACCAAAAGAAATAAATCAACTATCTGCTCATATTGACATACTTCCAACTATTTCTGAAATTTGTAATGTAGATCTTCCACAAGACAGAAAAATTGACGGTAAAAGTTTAATGCCATTAATTGAAAATAAAAATACAAACCAGAGACATTTATTTTCATATTGGACTAGAAGATATCCTGAAAAATATATAAACATTTCTATTCAAAATGATAATTATAAATTAGTAGGTAATACTGATTATGATAGTAACATTGAAAATTTTGAATTATATAATTTAATAAAGGATCCATATGAAAATAATAATATTGTTAATCAAAATATAGAAACAGCAAAAACTCTTAAAAACAAAATGGATAATACTTTGAAGGAATTAATGAATTCAAAAAACTTAAAAACTGAACCAAGAATAATATTAGGATCTAATTTTGAAAACCCATCTTTTTTAAATAGAAATGATGCTTCAGGAGATAGAGGAGTCTGGGCACAAGACAATATTTATTCTTTTTGGAAAGTTAAATTTAAAAAAGGTACTTATAATTTAAAATTTAAATTTAAAAATCCAATTGAATCAAACGGAACAATGTTTACAGAAATTAATGGGTTAGTTTTTAGGAAAAAAATAATTAAAAATGATAGTACAATTGAAATGAATGGATTAAAAATTGATCAGGGAAATACTGATTTAATTTCATTTGCAAGAGTTAATTCAAAGAAAAAATATCCCTTTTGGATTGAAGTGTACAAAACAAATGAATAATAAAAAATAAATATGATTCCACGAATGAAACAGACCTGGAGATGGTATGGACCTAATGATCCTGTATCACTTAAAGATATTTGTCAAGCTGGTGCTAAAGGAATTGTAAGTGCACTTCATGAAGTTCCAAATGGAGAAGTTTGGCAAATGCCCGATATAAAAAAAAGAAATAAGATAATAGAAAAATCTGGTTTAACATGGGATGTAGTGGAATCACTTCCAGTACACGAAAAAATAAAAACAAGAACTGATAATTTCAAAAACTTAATTGAGAATTACAAATTAAGCCTAACAAATCTTGCTAATTGTGGAGTAAAGATAGTCTGTTATAATTTTATGCCAGTATTAGACTGGACTAGAACGAAATTAGACATGAATTATAAAGATGGTTCTTATGCTTTAGAATTCAACTTTGATGCTCTAAGAGCCTTTGATTTATTTATATTGAAAAGAGATGGTTCAAAAAATGATTATTCAGATGATGAATTTTTAAAAGCAGAGACTTATTATAAACTTTTAAGTAATGATCAAAAAAATAAACTTGGTGATAATATTTTAAAAGGTCTTCCTGGAAGTGAAGTAGGTTATTCTTTAGAAGCATTTAGAGAAATATTAAAAACATATAACAATATTAATTCCGATCAATTGAAAAAAAATTTAGTTTTATTTTTAAAAGCCATAATTCCACATGCAAAAAAAATTGGAATTTTGATGTGTATTCATCCAGATGATCCTCCTTATTCACTGCTAGGTTTACCTCGAGTTGTTAGTAAAGAAAAAGATTACCAATATATTTTTGATAAAGTTCCTGAAATAAATAATGGAATTACCTTTTGCACTGGATCCTTGGGTGTTATTAAAGAAAATAACCTTGGAAAGATTTTTAATAATTTTGCCAATAGAGTTCATTTTATTCATTTAAGAAGTACCAAAAGAGATTCTAATGGAAATTTTTATGAAGCTAATCATTTAGAGGGGGATGTAGATATGTACGAGATTGTCTCAAAAATTATTATTGAACAAAAAAGGAGATATTTGAATAAAAGAAAAGACTTTAACATCCCAATGAGACCTGACCATGGTCATCAAATGTTGGATGATATTAGAAAAAAAATTGTGAACCCAGGTTATTCTGCTATAGGAAGATTAAGAGGTTTAGCTGAGATTAGAGGATTAGAATACGGAATTATTAAAATTATATAAATGCATTATTTAGATATGTCGTTCAAATCAACCAAGAGTTTTATTAATGAGGATTTTTTATTGCAAAATAAAATTTCAAAAATATTATATCACGATTATGCTAAGTCAATGCCAATTATAGATTACCATAATCATATATCTCCAAAAATTATATCAGATAATTAGTCTATTTTTAGATCTATCTATTTTAAAAATAATTAACTTTCATAATTATTAAATAATTTATGTTATCAAATTTTGATTTAAAAGGTAAAGTTGCTGTAATTACTGGTGGTACGGGAATTTTAGGCAGTTCTATAGCTTTAAGTCTTTCTAATTCTGGAGTTAAAATAGTTATTCTAGGTAGATCTATTGAAAAAATAGAAACCGTAACGAGTTTTTTAAATAACAAAGGGGGGGATGCTATTGGTTTTGAATGTAATGTTTTATCAAAAAAATCAATTAAAAATGTTAGTACTAAGATATTAGAAAAATGTGGTAAAGTCGATATTCTTTTAAATGCAGCAGGTGGAAATATGCCGGGTGCAACTATTGGGGAGAATCAAAATATATTTGATCTTTCAATGGATGATTTTGTAAAAGTTACTGAGTTAAACTTAAATGGCTCTGTCATTTCTTCATTAGTTTTTGGAGAGATAATGGCTAATCAAGAATCTGGTGTAATAATTAATTATTCTTCAATGACTGCAGATAGAGCTATAACCAGAGTTGTTGGATATTCAGCTGCTAAAGCTGCAATTGAAAATTTTACTAAATGGATGTCCGTTGAAATGGCATTAAAATTTAATGGTAAAGTTCGAGTAAATGCTATTGCTCCAGGCTTTTTTATCGGAAATCAAAATAGATCCTTGCTGTTAAACGATGATGGTTCTTATACTGAAAGGGGAAATACTATAATTAATAATACACCTATGAAACGTTTTGGAAAAGCAGAGGAATTAAATGGCGCCATACATTTTTTATGTAGTGATGCGGCAAGTTTTATTACTGGAGTGGTACTGCCAATTGATGGTGGTTTTAGTGCATTTAGTGGGGTTTGAATAATGAAAAAACTAATTCTATTATTTTCTCTTATTTCACTGCTAAGTCTCAACTTATTTAGTCAGTCGAATCTCATTATTAGCAAGTC
>DUDG01000025.1:0-2464 GCA_012959395.1 Flavobacteriaceae bacterium
GTGTTGAAGGATTAACAAGGGGAATGGCTCTTGAATTAGGAAAATATAACATTAGAGTAAATAGCGTCTGCCCCACTTTCGTTGAAACACCAATGGTTAAAGCTTTCTTTAAGAATAAAAAATTCAAGCAACAAATGCTAGATAATATTCCGCTTGGAAGAGCTGCTCAAGAGAATGATGTCTCTACGGCTGTAGCTTTTTTGGCTGCAAATAGTTCAAATTCAATAACTGGAACTTCGCTAATGGTTGATGGAGGTTGGACTGCTAAGTAATGACTAAATTCTTAAAAGACATTAACCTTAAAGGTAAAATTGCAGTAGTAACAGGTGCTACAAAAGGAATAGGAAGATCCACAGCTATAGCCATGCATCAAGTTGGAGCTTCTATTATCGCTTTTGGTAGAAACAAAAATGACCTAAGCTCTTTAAAAAAAAAATTAAAAATAAGAATTAAATGTATTGAATGTGATGTTAATGATTACAAAAAGATAAGTAAAATTATTAAAAATTTAAATAGAATTGATATACTTGTTAATAACGCTGGTACAAATTTACCTGAACCTTTTTTAAAAGTTAAAAAATCTTCATTAGAGACATTACTAGATGTAAATACAAAAGCAGCTTTTAATGTGGCAAAACTTTGTACTGATAAGATGTTAAAACTAAAAATTAGAAAAAAAATAGGTGGCGCAATAATCAATACTTCATCTATGTTTGGTCTGGTTGCTGGTCCAAATAGAACTGTCTATAGTATGACAAAGTTTGGTATAGAAGGTTTAACTAAAGGAATGGCTGTAGATTTAGCTAAATATAATATTAGAGTTAACAGTGTATGTCCCACTTTTGTTGAAACACCAAGAGCAAAAAAATATTTATCAAATAAAGCATTTAAAAAATATGCACTTTCAAATATCCCTTTAGGTAGGATTGCAACTGAAAGTGATATAGCGACAGCAATAACATTCTTAAGTTCTGATGCGTCATCAATGATTACAGGTAGTTCGTTAATAATTGATGGAGGATGGACTGCAAAATAATGAATAGATTTTTATTTATTCTAAGTTTTTTGTTTTTTACCCAGACAAATGCTATTGAATTTAACGGCAAGTTTATTCAAGGACACTTTATTCTAGGAAAAACTAACCCTGGTGCAAATATTTTAATCGATAAAAAAAAAATAAAAGTTTCAAAAGATGGTTATTTTGCTTTTGGGATAGAAAAAGATAGAAAATTTGACATGATTATTAATGAAAATGGTAAAAAAATTATAAAACAAGTTCAAAAAAGAAAATATAATATCCAAAGAATTGAGGGATTACCTAAAAAGAAAGTAACTCCTCCAGAGGAATTTTACACAAGAATTAAAAGAGAAAATCTATTAATAGCAAAAGCTAGGGAGGTTGATAGCAACTTATCTTTTTTTAAAGATATATTTATCATTCCCGTTGATGATGCAATAATAACTGGAGTTTATGGAAGTCAAAGAATTCTTAATGGAATACCTAAATGGCCTCATTATGGTTTAGATTTTGCACAAAAAAAAGGAGCACCCGTCAAAGCAATGAACAATGGTATTGTAACTTTAGCAGAAAAAGATTTGTTCTATACTGGTGCAACAATAATTTTTGATCATGGACATGGCATTTCAACACTTTATATGCATATGGAAAAAGTTTTTGTTAATGTTGGTGATCATATTAAAAAAGGAGCCATAGTTGGAACCGTTGGTGCTAGTGGTAGAGCTACGGGACCTCACTTAGATATTAGACTAAACTGGTTTGGCACTAGACTGGATCCAGCTACAATCTTAAATTAATTTTTATTTAATAAGTTGTTTAAAATTTATCTTGTTATAGGTTCCGTAAATCGCTTCAATAATTGATGCAAAAATAACTGAAGAAACAAGATTATTAAACATAAATGGTATTGCTAATAAATAACATTCAATTAAACCTTGAGCTGTAAAATCATAAATGAACAAAAAATACCTGAAAATCTTTTTAATATAGTGCTTTTAAAATATTTTGAAATTAAACCTATAAATAAAACGGACCCCCAAGTGAAAAATAAACTTGAATGAAATCCAAAAAAAATATCCGTAATGGCAAAACTGACTATAACAATTGGAATATAGATAATACCAAAAAAAATAGGTATATAAAAGCTTAAGGAAATAAGACTAGTAAAGTTTGGAGGATGCGGAAGAAATCTGCTAACTGCTAAAGCTAGAAATATACCTGTTGTAACTTTTAAATAACTCATAAAAAAACTATATTAAATTGTAAAATAAATACAACTATTAAAAAAAATTAAAATTTTTTATTCAAACCAATGTTCATTGTTCTGGGTGTTCCGGAGTAAAGGAATGCATTTTCATAATTTTTATCAAACACATTCTTAAATGAAAAATTAATCTTATAACTTTCACTAAGATTGTAAGAACTCACTAAATCCATTAAAAAATA
>DUDG01000025.1:2576-3414 GCA_012959395.1 Flavobacteriaceae bacterium
ACCAATAGCGTGCAAAGGAACGCGAACCATTGCACTATCAATAGGTCCATTATCAAGATCAATACAAGAATTGTATCCCCATTTGTCTTTTTCTGGCTTATCACAATCCATACCAGAATAACTTTTTGTTAGCGTATAACTAAACTCAATATTTAATTTTTCATTATATGTCCGGTTCGTAGCTAACTCAATCCCTTTACTCTTATTTTTTGCGCCACTAATATTATCCTGAAAATTAGTAATATTTGAACCCATTATTGGATCCTCAACAACAATATCAAAATAAGTAATAATAAAACCTAAATCTAGTGCATCAAAATAAGTTTCATAACCAATATCAAAACTTATAGTCTTCTCAGCATTCACAGCGTCTTTAACTTGATTTGACCATCCGTACTGACCAGTTTCGTATAAAGCTGGAAATAAAAATCCAGTTCCATAAGAAGATCTAATTTTGCTATTTCCACCCAGATCATAAGCTGCTGTAGCTCTGTATGATTGTTCATCTCCAGCAGTAGTATGTATATCGTTTCTGCCTCCTATAGTTGCATAAATTTTTTTATATGGTCTGAATTGATACTGAGAGTGAATTTCTTCATCAGTTGTTTGATTATTTCCTGGATCTGTTGGGTATTTTGCTTTGAAAAACTCTAAGTCTGCTCCGTAAATTATTTTATTATCTAGGTTAAAATTATATTCACCTAAATAAGTTAGCATATTTTTGAATCCTTCATAAGTATTATCTCTACCAGTGTACTTAGTCACATTTCTTGATGTAGCAGACTTAGTAAAACCAAAAGTATTCTTAAAATTATTATTATTATTTATAAATTTAAAG
>DUDG01000026.1 GCA_012959395.1 Flavobacteriaceae bacterium
AAGCACGTAAATCACTATCAGGTTGTAAATTCACTATATTCTCAGGTGCCAACTGTAAAGCCGATATAAAGGCAGAGATTAAGGTTAAAGGCAACAGTGTTAAACTAATTGTTTATGAAATCAATAACTTAATGAGGATTAATAAGCAGCCTTATTAATATGGAGACATTAACATTTGAATTCAAGGTGTTCCCTTTAATTTGGAATAATCAGTATAAATTAATTAATGTAATCAACTTGAAAGCTAAATTCTGATTTTTCGTCTATCTTGCTAATACTTTTTACAAAAGGTATTTTAATTTTTAGTTCTTGTCTGGTAAGAACAGGAAAATCATAACTTTTGTTAACATACTTAAAAGTATCTTTTCCTTTTGATTTTATCCTGTCATCTACAAACAATAAATGCTTTTTCAATCTTTCATTTATCCTATTATTTAAAAAATCCTCTTTACCAAGCATAGTTTCAATAATAGTTTTTTTAAATTTTTTATCAATCTCTATTCCTATACTGTTTCTATTTGAAGCCATCGCTGACAAGGTAGTAGTTCCAGTTCCCAAAAATGGATCTAAAACTGTATCTCCTTGTACTGAAAACATGTTGACCAACCTGTATGAAAGCTCAAATGGGTAAGCAGCACTCCTTTCCCTGGTTTCTTTGCTTTTCATTTTTTGCGTTGTACCTTTTAAATTCCATAAATCAGAAAACCATTCATTTCTCTCTTCCCAAAAGTAACTGCTATTATGCCTATTATCCTTTTCCTCTATTTTTTTAAACTCTCTTTTTCTATTTTTTCTAAATATTAATATAAATTCATGCTCTAAAGTGACATACGCTCCTGGTGGCAACATGCCCGAGCCCATAAATTTATTTGGGGCATTTGTCTGCTTGCGCCATATAATGTTTGGTAAGTTTTGAAACCCTAACTTAATAAACCCTTGAATTATTCTTGAATGATTTGCAAATAATCTAAAATTCTTGTCTATTGTTCTAGTTGCATCACCTATATTGATACAGGCAATACCGCCTTCTTTTAATGTCCTGCTACACTCCCTCCATACCTTATCTAACTCTTGATGCATAAGTTCAAAAGACTTTTCAGGGTTATTAGAATTAAGTGCGCTCTTGATTTTATTGTTTTGCTTAAAAAATATTTCGTCCCACATTTCTATCATTGGGTATGGCGGTGATGTAACAATTAAATCCACGGTTGAGTTTTTAACTTTTTTTATAGATTGGGCTTTTGAGAAAATAACTTTGTGAGTTGTCATATTTTATAACTTCTAAATTGTAATTTGTAGATGCTAATATACACGAAATATTATGTTAATTTTTTTAAAAAAATGTAGACAATAGTCCGTTGCTATAAAGTCTACATTATGTAATATTATCAACATGAATACAAAGGCTAAATTTGGTAAAAAAGTAAGAATTTTAAGACTAAAGTTAGGAGTGTCGCAAGAAAAATTAGGCGAACTTTCAGATATAGACAGAACATACATATCTAATATTGAATCAGGCAATAGAAATCCATCCCTACTCACAATAGAAAAACTTGCAAATGCACTAAAAATTAACATTAAGGAGTTGTTTGATGACAAAAATCAATATAAATAATGCCGAAGTTCAAAAAATAATTTCAGGAAAAGTAAATGAATTTCCAAAATATACTACACAAATATTAAACCTTGCAAATAATACTGCAGGTGGAACGAGGCCCAAAGTAGTTGGCCAACTAAGTGATTTGATACAAGAATTCTCTGGCAACACAGTTAGTGAATGGAAAGAATGGTACAAAGGAAAACACCCTGAGGCATCGCAAGATGCATGTAAAAAAATATCTATTATGATAGAAAATTACAAAGCAGCAATGAAAGAAATTGATAACACGTTAATAAAAAAATGGGTTGATGACTTGCTTTTTGTTAAAACTTTTTCAGGATTGAAATTTCAAGGGGCAATTATCGAAAAAATTGCAGCCTTAAAAAATGAAAATCATAGATTGGCTGAACCAGAAGAAGAAAATAAAGGAATTGATGGTTATATCGGAGACCAACCAGTTAGTGTTAAGCCAAAAAGTTGGAAATCAAAAAATCTGCCTGAGTTAATTAAAGTTCCTATCATATATTATGAAAAAAAGAAAAGTGGTATTTCAGTGGAATATGATGATACTGCCTGGAAAGTGTAAAAATGGCTTACACCGGCGGACCCTTAAATGAGTTAAATGGAAAAATGGGAATATCTGCCCCAGGTAAAAGTGTTCCTGTAATGAGGCTGATAGGAGTGCATAAGCCAAAAAGTAAAGATGCACTGGTTGGGCTGATTAAATATCATTATGAAAATGATTGTAAATGCGGTGTCAAAAGTCAAGGAACTATTGAGGATTTTGGAAAAAATTTATATGAATCACAAACTGGATACTGGGGTGAATACCGTTATCCATTAGCAGATTGTGTTCAGTGGGAATACGACCTATTTGTTTTACAATCACTGAAAGGCGATCTTGTTGAAAAAAAAGCTATTCAAATATTGAAAAAAGAATTTCCTAAGCACCAAGTAGAAGAAGCTAAAGGGTATTTAGATGAAGAATTAAGAATTGATATTTTGATTACGAATAATTCTAAAGAAAAATGCGGGATACAAGTAAAACCAGATACTTTTAATAATATGCGATCTGAGGTGATATTTTTCAACAAGAAAGCAAATAAAAAATGGGGAAAACCAGTTTTCTACTTATTCTATGATAGAGATGAAAACTTTAAAAACCTTGACTCTGTTATTGCCAAAATAAAAAATATAGATAAATAGGAGTGGTACTTATTCATTTTAAAGTGCCAACTTTTACAATGGAATAAACGTGGATAACGAGTTTGTACAAGAACTAAAAAACTTTATCAAAGAGTCCAATTGGATTTTTGCCAAGACTTACGCCAAAACGTGGCCACATGAATACCTTGTTCGAGATAAAGTTGATGAAGGTTTGTTTGTAAAGATAGTTGAACATATAAGGGCAAATGGTTATGTTGGTAAGTTTTATAAAATGGACATTACATACTTTGATGAAGACGGCATGGTGTATTGGACAATGGGTGACCCAATTGAAACAGAAAATATTATTAATAGATGTACTAAAGAACAATCTTATGAATCTCGTTTAGCGCGTGATGATTTGCCGAAATAAAAAAAATTAAATATTATGAATAAAATTACACCTCCTTATAAAAAATGAGTATTAAATTAAGTTAGTGTAAATAGGAATAAATTATGGATTCAGAAGTTTCAAAAGTAGAAGTAACCGAT
>DUDG01000027.1 GCA_012959395.1 Flavobacteriaceae bacterium
ATTTTGATAGTGTACGTTATCATCTGCTGTTCCATGCATATACAAGAGGTTTCCTTTAAATTTTTTTGCGTGTGTTATCGGAGAGCCATCAATAAAATCTTGTTTAGTTTCTGAAGGTATTCCCATGTATCGTTCTTGATAAATGTTGTCATATGTAAGTTGGTTAGCAACTGCTGCAACTGCAATTCCAGTATGAAAAATGTTTGGGTATTGAAATAAACAATTTAGGGTAGCTGAACCACCACCACTCCATCCATGAACAGCTACTCTTGTAGTGTCTACAAAATCAAATTTTTTAAAAACTTCTAATGCTCCCATTCCCATATCTCGAACGTTTACTTTCCCTATGTTTCTATATATTGCTTTTCTCCAAGCCCTTCCTTTAGGTGATGGCGTTCCTCTTCCATCAAAGGAGACATATACGTAGCCGTCTTCTCTTAAGTCCCCATTATAAAGTCTAGTGTTTCCAACACCATATCGATCAACAGCTGTTGTCCCCGCTGGTTCACTATAGAAATAAAATAAAATAGGATATTTTTTTTTTGGATCCATATTTTTTGGTTTAACAATCCACCCATCCATTGTTACATTATCAACTGTAGTAATTTGAAAGAAAGTTAATGGGTGATTATCTTTTAGTGAAGGATCAAATTTTTCAGATATGCTTTCCCCTTTATTTATAGAATTATGTGAAGGAAGTTGAATTAATTGACTCATTGGTTTTGTGTAGTAATTTGAAAAACTGTGAAATGCAAAATTTGCTTTAGGACTAATTTGGTAATTATGTGATCCTTCTAATTCATTTGGTGTTACCATTTCAAGTTTTCCTTTTCCGTCAAGTCTAACTTTATACAGATATCGTTGAGTTGCATTATTGGGAGAAGCAATAAAATATAATAGTTTGGATTTTTCATCTACTGCTAGGGATTGGGTCACATCATATTCTCCTTTTGTAATTAAATACTCTTTTTTCGTATTGATATTGAATCTATAAATATGAGACCATCCATCTTTTTCAGTAGTATATAAAAATTCTTTTCCTTTATTGATAAATTTCCATCCAGATTGAACTTGATTTGGCCAAGAGCTTCTAACATCAACCCAAGCATTATCTTTTTCTTCCATCAGCAATTTTGTTGAACCCGTTGATGTATTTGCAATGAGTAATTTACTATGATTTTGTTTACGATTAAGTTGTTGAATAAATAATTCATCAGAATTTGGTGACCAAGTCATTCTTGGTAAATAATTATTATCAGGTGCTCCTGGAATTTTAATCCAAGTGATTGAGTTATTATTTATTAAATTTATTATTCCAATTTTAGCAGGAGAAGGATTTTGTCCAACTTTTGGATATTCTACGGGAACATTAAATGAATAGATAGAATCAGTATTATTTATCATATAAAAATCTCTAACTTGGTTTGCATCAATTTGCCAAAATGCAATCTTAGTTCCAGAATTGTTAAATAAGAATCCATCTCTACAATTAAATTCTTCCTCATATGCCCAATCAAAAGTTCCATTAATTAGTTTTTTTGTTCCATTTGAACTTGTGAGTTTCTTAATTTGATTATTCGATAAATTTTCAATAAAGATATTTGCATTAGTAGTGCTATTTCTTGCTTTATTTGTTTTTTCTTTACTAACATAAGCGACATTGTTTCCATCTGGAGAAAATTTTGCAAACATTAAACTAGATTTTGGTAACCCCTTTCCAAGTTTTGTTAATTTTTTGTTATTTAAATCTAAAATCCAATAATCTCCTTTTGTTTCGTGTCTCCATACCCTTTTTGTATTAGTAAAAATCAATGCTTTGTTTCTATCAATTGAAAATTGATATCCTTTTAGCTTGAGAGGGGTGGAATTGATTGGTGATAAATCTTTTTTGCTTATTATAATAATTTCTTTATCTCCTTTTGTACTATGAAGTATTAATTCATTGTCCTTAATTCTATAAAATCCACTTTCATCATTATTCCATTGAATTGATTGTGCTAATGATTCTGAGTAATTAGTTAAAAAGATAAGGGTTATAATTACGAATATTTTTTTTAGATTGAGTATCATTTTTTTGATATTATTTTATTTTTTTGAATAATATAAATATATTCAATAAATAAATTACTATCAGCATAATTCAAAATAATGAGTGATAATACAATAGGTTTTATTTATGGAGATCAAGATATTAATAGAGATAAATTTGAAATATTTGATCGATTTGTTGATGATAGTAAAGAAAAAATAACAAAAGCGGCAGATAATTTGTTAAGTCTTTACAAATCTGATCATTTAGATGATGAAACAAGGACTGCTTTAAGAGAGTTAGAAAAAAAGCTGAGAATTGTATTTAAAGAAATTGATGATATAGATAAAGAGGTTGAAGAAATAGCGAAAAGAGAAAGAATGAAAAATTAGTTAAATTATTCGTGTTGAAAATAGACAAAACAATAATTATTATTTGTTAATTTTATTAAAACGTATAAATATGGAATCAAATACAATTAATTATAAAGAAGAAATCTTAAAAAGTGGGATTATTCTTGCTGCTGTTTCTATTATTATGACTATGCTAACTTATATGATTAATATTGAACTTATGGTAAAGTGGTGGTTTGGAATTTTAAGTTTAATTATAAATGTGGGTTTATTAATATATCTTGGCATTACATATAGAAATAGTATAGGTGGAATTTTGTCGTATGGCAACGCTTTAAAATATTCTTTTTTGGTAATGATTGTATCATTTGTAATTGGAATATGCTTTCAGATTTTGTTATATAATGTTATAGATCCAGACTTACCACAAGTAATGACAGATTTATCAATTGAAGAAAGTGTTAAGATGATGGAGAATTTTGGTGCTCCTCAAGAAACAATAGATGCATCAATTCCAGCTATTGAAGAAGGAATAAAAAATTCAACTACGGTATCTGGTATTTTAAAATCTAGTCCTTTGGGGTTTTTATTTATGGGATTGGTTTCTTTATTTACAGCAATTTTTATTAAAAGAAATGAACCCGTCTCTGATCGTATGAATTAAATTAAATTTTTAAGAGATACTAGTATCAATAAACCAAGTAAGACCTTTAATGATTTAATTATCTTTTTTTTCATTGTTTTTGTAATTTCAGTTGTTTATTATTTTGTTTAATTTATTATACGTTCAGTAGTTTTTCTTATTCGTGGTTTAGTTATCAATTTTAACAATTTTTTGCATCATTTTATCGATTTCTAAGGTTATTTAATAGTTAAATTTGCAAAAATTATTTTTATG
>DUDG01000028.1 GCA_012959395.1 Flavobacteriaceae bacterium
GGATTCTCTCTTTTATGGGCTTTAGTTTTATCTGTATTTGCCACTATAGTTCTACAAGAAATGTCAGCAAGATTAGGAATCATTTCTAAAAAAGGCCTTTCAGAAGTTATAAGAAATGAAATACATAATCCTATATTAAAAAAGGTAATTATAACTTTAATTCTCTCAGCAATTGTAATAGGAAATGCTGCTTATGAAGCTGGTAATATTAGTGGTGGAGTTTTAGGTTTAGAAGCTGTTTTTGGTGAAAATATTATAAACTTATATGATTTAAATATTAAACCTTATAGCATTCTTTTAGGAGCAATAGCTTTTGCCTTATTGTATGTAGGTAATTATAAAATAATAGAAAGATCACTTATATTCTTAGTAATTATAATGAGTGTTTCATTTATTGCAACAGCAATAATAACTAGGCCGGATTTAATGGATTTATTACATGGCCTACTTGTTCCTAAGTTTCCTAAAGGCAGTGTTTTAATAGTAATCGGATTAATTGGAACAACTGTAGTCCCTTATAATCTTTTTCTTCATGCTTCACTTGTTAAAGAAAAGTGGCATAATGAAAGTGATTTAAAGTTTGCAAGGAACGATACAATTATTGCTATTGCTCTAGGTGGGATTGTTTCTATGTGTATAGTTATATCTGCAGCTTCATTACAAATTGAAAGCATTAATAATGCAGCTGATTTAGCAAAAGGAATTGAACCATTATTTGGAGCTAGCTCTAAATATATATTAGCTATAGGCTTGTTTTCAGCTGGAATAACTAGCGCAATAACTGCTCCATTAGCAGCTTCTTATGTTGCTGCCGGATGCTTAGGGTGGTCCATAAGTTTGAAAAATAAAAAATTTAGATTTGTTTGGATGCTTATTTTATTGGTAGGTGTGATATCTTCTTCTTTAGGAATAAAATCTATAGAAATAATAAAATTTGCTCAAATTACTAATGGAATCCTACTTCCAATCATTGCGGGATTCTTAATTTGGATTGTAAATAAAGAATCTGTGTTAGGAAAATATATAAATTCAAAATGGCAAAATGTTACGGGATTAGCAATTCTATTGATAACTTTATTTCTTGGATTAAAGAGTCTTCTAAAAGTTTTTGAAATATTATAATGAAAGAAATACTACTAAATATTAATGCTGATGTTGGTGAAGGCATGGGGAATGAACACCTGCTATTTCCTTTAATTTCTTCATGTAATATAGCTTGTGGTGGACACACCGGTGATTCAGAAAGTATGTTAGCAATTGTAAAATTAGCAAAAAAACATAAATTAAAAATGGGTGCTCACCCTTCATTTCCAGATAAAGAAAATTTTGGAAGAAAAACAATTTCTATAAGTAAAGATGAACTGTTAAAGTCTTTAATTTATCAAATAGAGTCACTTAATCGTATATTAATTAAAGAAAACTGTAGTCTCCATCATGTGAAACCTCATGGAGCACTTTACAATCTTGCAGCAAATGATAAAGAAACAGCTAAAATTATAGTTGATATAATGAAGAAAATTAATGTGAAACTATACGTTCCATACTCTTCATTAATTGCTAAAATTGCAAAAAAAGCGAATGTCCAAATTTATTATGAGTTGTTCTTAGATAGAAATTACAACTCTGATTTAACTTTGGTTTCTAGAAAAAATGATAATGCTTTAATTAAAGATTCTAATATTATGTTTAAACATGCTTACAGTATTATAAACAATAAAACTATAATAAGTATCGATCAGATTAAAGTGCCGGTTAAATATGATACCTTATGTATACATGGGGACAATCCCAATGCTATTAAATTACTTAAAGACCTATATCATAAATTCAATAAGCTTGGAATTAAGATTAATTAAACTTTGAAATCATTCGAATTAAAATATAAAAGTTTTGGAGAAAATTCTATTTTGATAGAATGGCCATCGATTATTGATGAAACTATTTTAAAAAACATATTATTATTTAAATCAGAAATTGAAAAAAAGATTTCTACAAAAAATGTTTATTTAAAATCTTCGTATAATTCTCTGTTAATCACCTATCCTATCATTAACAATACACAATACAAAGTTTTGGAATTGAAAAAAATTTATCAAGAAATTAATTTCATAAAAAAGCAAGTTTTTTACAAATGGGAAATACCCGTTTGCTACGATCTTAGTTTTGGAAGTGACTTAGAGTATTTAGAAAAGAGTCTATCTATCGATAAAAAAGAAATAATTTCTTTACACTCCAAAAAAGAATATAGAGTTTATAACATAGGATTTCTCCCTGGTTTTTTATATTTAGGTGGATTAGATAAAAAAATTCATCATCCACGTAAAAAAAATCCAAAATTTAATATTCCTATAGGTTCAGTTGGAATTGGGGGATCACAAACTGGCATTTACCCAAATGAAAGTCCAGGTGGATGGCATATTATAGGAAACTCACCAATTAATCTATTCGATTCAGAACAATCACCCCCTTGTTTTGTTAGACCTGGTGATAAAGTATCCTTTATATCCATTTCCTTAAAAGAATATGAGCTACTTAAGATTCAAGTAGAATCAAAATTATATGTATTTAATAAAACCGTAACTAATGATTGAAGTTCTTAAATCTGGATTTTATTCAACAATTCA
>DUDG01000029.1 GCA_012959395.1 Flavobacteriaceae bacterium
ATCTATTTAAATAAAGGTCTAAATAATTTTAATCAATACTCTTCTAAACTAAATCAACTAAAAGGACAATCTCAGCGTAAGCAATTCTTAAGTATTCTCCAATTATTACAGCTTAAAAATTTATCATTTGAAGATTTAAAATATAATAAAAGTGGCAAGCCTGAATTGGATAATAATTTTATTTCCATAACTCATTCATTTGATTATTCTGGAATTATTTTATCTGATAGAAAAGTAGGAATTGATATTGAAAAACTTAGACCAAGTATTTTAAAAATTTCTAAAAAATTTATAAACCAGCATGAAATAAATTTAATTGGTGAATTATCTATTGAAAATTTAACTAAAGTTTGGACTATTAAAGAAGCTATCTTTAAGGCCTTTGGGTTTAGCGGTATTGATTTTAAAAAAAATATAATTATTGAATCAATTAATACTGGTTTTCAAAAAGCAAATGTAAAAATCAACAAAAACAATAAAGTAGAGTATTATGATGTTGAGATAATTAGTTTTTCACAATATATTTGTTCAATAGCAATTTAATTATGTATCAAATTTTTAATTTAATGTTCGAACAGTACTCTCAATATGAAACTTTTGATATTATTTTAGAGATTACTGCTGTTATTTTTGGACTTTTAAGTGTTTGGTATTCTAAAAACAATAATATTCTTGTTTATCCTACAGGAATGATCAGTACTTCTATCTTTATTTATCTACTATATAAATGGGTTCTTTTGGGTGATATGATTATAAATGCTTATTATTTTGTGATGAGTATTTATGGTTGGTACGTTTGGACTAGAAAAGAAAATAACATATACACACCAATTTCAGTAATGGAAGCTAAAGAAAAGAAAGCTTCTATTTTCATTTTCATTTTTTCTATAATATTTGTTTACTTCGTTTATATCTATTTTGATAAATGGGATTCTATTACAGCTTATATTGATAACATAACTACAGCCATTTTCTTTGTTGGAATGTGGCTAATGGCTAAAAGAAAAATTGAAAGTTGGATTTTTTGGATTATTGGTGATATAATTTCAGTGCCTCTATATTTTTATAAAGGATTAACTTTTACAAGTTTACAATACCTTATTTTTACTCTTATTGCAATTGCTGGCTACTATTCATGGAAAAAAATCTTAAACAAACCCCCTCAAACTGCTTAAAAGTAGTTCTTTTTGGTCCTGAATCTTCCGGGAAGACTACACTTTCTAGAGAATTGGCCAGTTATTACAATACTCATTGGGTTGAAGAATATGCTCGTGAATATTTACAAAATAAATGGGATCAAAAAAAGAAAATTTGTGAATTAGAAGATATTATACCAATTGCAAATGGGCAAATTAAATTAGAAAACGAATTTTCTAAAAAAACTAAGAATCTTTTAATCTGTGATACGGATTTATTAGAAACTAAAATTTACTCTGAAACTTATTATAATGGATTCTGTGATCCTCTTTTAAATAAATATGCTTTAGAAAACAAATACGATTTGTACCTGTTAACAGACATTGATATTCCTTGGGCTCCTGATGATTTAAGAGATAGACCTAATAATAGAAAGGAAATGTTTAAAGCATTTGACGAAGCTTTAATTAAGTATAATAGAAGATATATTTTGGTTAGTGGAAATAAGAAAAAAAGATTGAAACTCGCAATAAATGAAATAGACAAATTAATATCAAATAAATAATATATATATATATTTGCTTAAAATATGGGGTGCTACGGCTGAGATTATACCCAATGAACCTGCCAAGTAATTTTGGGAAGGGAAATTGATGTCTTAGAAGAGTACTTCATTAATTATATAAGATATTTATTAATGAAAAACACTTTATTTTTTTTGATTTTACTTCTTTCCTTTAATTTATTTTCCCAAACACAGGTAAATGACACTATCTTAATCAAAAAACAAGATTTGGAAGAAGTTGTAGTTTCTGCTTTTAGGGCATCTAAAGATACTCCGATGAGTTTTACTGAAATAGACGCAAAAGATATAGCTCCATTAAATTTAGGTCAAGATTTACCAACAATATTAAACTTTACTCCTTCTGTTGTTACTCATTCGGATGCTGGTAATGGTGTAGGTTATTCGGCAATGCATATTAGAGGATCTGATGAGACCAGAATAAATGTCACTTTAAATGGAATTCCATTAAATGACTCAGAATCTCAATTAGTATATTGGGTTAACATGCCAGACTTAAGCAGCTCAATAAGTAATATTCAAATTCAAAGAGGGGTTGGGACTTCTACAAATGGTTCTGGAGCGTTTGGAGGAAGCATTAATATATTAACTGATATTCATTCAGATTACCCTTCAACTGAAATTTCTAATTCTTTTGGAAGCTATGGTACTTTAAAAAATTCTATAAAATTCTCAACTGGATTATCAATTAATAAAATAGAATTTAGCGGTAGGTTCTCAAACATTTCTTCTGATGGATATATTGATAGAGCATCTTCTGATTTAAAATCTTATTTTCTTCAAGGAATTTATGAAACTGAAAACACTGTAATTAAAATTTTAAATTTTGCTGGACATGAAATTACGTATCAATCTTGGTATGGTATTGATGGTGAAACCTTAATGAAAAATAGAACTTATAATCCTGCAGGAATTTATACAGACATTAAAGGAAACACTAAGTTTTATGATAATCAAGAAGACAACTATAAACAAGATCATTATCAATTTCATTGGAATCAAAAATTAAATAATAATTGGACAGGAAACTTATCTTTTCATTACACACATGGTAGAGGGTATTATGAAGAATATATGGAGAATCAACATGTTGAGGATTATGGTTTAGAGGGGCATGATGTTGATGAAGAACATGAAGAAACAGATTTGGTCAGACGTCTTTGGTTAGATAATGACTTTTATGGAACCGTTTTTAATTTTGTAAACACTACTAAAAAATATGAATTAATTTTTGGAGGCTCATATAATAATTATTTAGGCGAACATTTTGGTAAAGTGATTTGGGCTAGAGAGGCAGGAAATTCCGAAATTGGACATAAGTTTTACGATAATTATGGAGATAAAAATGAAACTAACTTATACTCTAAATTAGATTATCATTTAAATGACAAGCTTTCTTTATTTGGAGACATTCAATTTAGAAATGTTAATTACAAAGCAGATTTTTCAGGGTCAGGCTGGTATGATGGTGGTCATAATCATGGTGCTCAAGGAGATGATGTTTTTAATTCGATAGATAAAAAATTTAATTTTTTAAATCCTAAAATAGGCCTCTATTATAAAATTAATGATAGAAATGATTTTTATATTTCATATGCAAAAGCACAGAGAGAGCCAACTAGAGCTGATTATGAAAATGGAAACCCATACGCTGAAACTTTAAATGATTTTGAAATAGGATGGAAAAGAAAAAATAAAAACTCAAAGGTCAACTTAAATATATACTTTATGGACTATAAAGATCAATTGGTTTTGACTGGTGAGACTGATGGAGTTGGAAATAGAATAAGAGCAAATGTTGGTAACAGTTATCGATTAGGTTTGGAATTTGATGCAATATACTTTTTGTCTGATCGATTTATTGTAAATCCGAATTTTACCTTAAGTTCAAATAAGAATAAAGATTATTATTTTAATTATAATGGAGAATTAAAGAATTTTGGAGATACAAACCTGTCATTCTCTCCTGAATTAATTTTAGCTAATTCTTTGACTTATAAAATCACTGATGATTTTTCTGCTTTTTTAAATTCTAAATATATCGGGGAGCAATATATGTCAAACACTAATGTAGAAACATCTATATTAAATTCTTTTGTTGTCAATGATTTAGGATTTAAGTATAAATTCTCTATAAATGGACTGTTAGATGAAGTCTCACTAAATATATTAGTAAATAATGTGTTTGATTATAAATACGCAAGTCATGGTAATCATTATTTTTATGATTTAATGATAGACTCTGATCCTGAAACTATTAATACAATTGGAGGATCGAATTATTTTCCAATGGCTGATAGGAATTTCCTGATGGGAATAAATTTAAAATTTTAGTTAGAAATTCTTATAGTATTTCCATTTTTTTCTGAATAATATAATAACATGGGGTATTGACTATTATTATTGTTGGATAATATTTGTCCTGTAGCTAAACTGTATTTAAGCTCTTCGCAAGGGCATTTGGATTGGACACCCTCAATAATCATTGTAGAACATTGCGATGGGTATTGATTGGGACAACTAGCTTCCCAAGCCATAATTTGATCATTAATATTAAAAAGTAACAGACCTTTTATTCCTCCAGATGATAAATAAATAGAACCGCCACTATATTTTAAATTATCATACTGAGGAAGATTTAAGTTAATCACTTTTTCAAAAGAAATATCCTGAAGAAAAGGGTTGTCATTTAATTGATTTTTAGAACAAGAAATTATTTCAAAAAAAATAAATAAAAAAAATAGTTTATTGTAGTTCATTATATGATGAAAATAAGCAAAAATTAATACACTTAATAATTTTGTATATTTGTGATGTATCCCAATTAGCAGGGATTTTTTGTTTTTAAATATATAACGATGAGTGATGTTTCTTATTATACAAAAGAAGGTTTAAATAAATTGAGAGATGAATTAAATTATCTTAAGGATGTTGAACGACCTAAAGCTTCCAATGCAATTGGTGAGGCAAGAGATAAAGGAGATTTAAGCGAAAATGCTGAATATGATGCAGCTAAGGAAGCTCAAGGGTTATTAGAAATGAGAATTTCTAAAATGGAAGAAATTATGGCTAATGCTCGATTAATTGATGAGTCACAACTTGATACATCAAAAGCTCTAGTTCTCTCTAAAGTAGTAATCAAAAATTTAAATAATCAAATGCAAATGAACTATACTTTGGTAGCAGAAAGTGAAGCTGATTTGAAATCTGGAAAAATTTCTGTTAACTCTCCAATAGGTAAAGGATTATTAGGTAAAAAAGTTGGAGAAATTGCAGAAGTAACTGTTCCTAATGGCGCATTAAAATTTGAAATTATTTCAATAGACAGATAAAATTTTGGCATCAATTTTTACTAAAATTATTAACAATGAAATTCCTTGTTACAAAGTAGCAGAAACAGAGAATTGCTTTGCTTTTTTGGATATTAATCCAAATGCAGAGGGTCATACTTTGTGTATACCCAAACAAGAAGTGGATAATTTATTTGATTTAGATACAAAGTTATACAATGAATTAATGATGTTTTCAAAAAAAGTTGCCAAAGCTTTAAAAAAAGCTATTCCATGTGAAAGAGTTGCTATGTCGGTAATTGGATTAGAAGTTCCTCATGCGCATGTTCATTTAATTCCCATAAACGAAATGAAAGATGTTACATTTAGAAATAAAGTAACTTTGTCAAAAAATGAATTTCAAGATATAGCTAATAACATCAAATCTTATCTTTAAATTCAGCAAGGCTAATTATTATTTCAGTTCCTAAATTAACTTCAGATTTTTTAACATAAATATCACCATTATGATTTTGTGTTATTATTCTTTTAGCTAATGACAATCCTAAACCCCAACCTTTAATTTTAGTTGAATAACCAGAATTAAAAATTTTGTTTTGAATTTCTTTGTTTATTCCTTCTCCATTATCTTTAATTAGTATTTTAATTTCACTAGCTGATTTTAAAATAAAAAACTCAATAATTCCTTCACCTTTCATTGAATCAATACTGTTTTTAACTAAATTTTCTATTACCCAGTCAAAAAGCGTTTTATTAATTAAGCAATAAGCAGGACTCTTTAATGGCTTAAATTTAAATTTTATTAAAGAAGAATTCCTTTTTTTTAAATAGTTGATAATCGACTCTAAAGTATGGTTAATGTTTTCTTTTTTGAGAGTTACTTTATTTCCTATTTCAGAAAATCTTTCAGTTATCTTATTAAGTCTGTCTAAATCTTTTTCAATTTCAACAGTAATATTACTATCAACTTTTTTTTCTTTAAGTATAGTTGTCCAGCCTAATAAAGAAGATAAAGGGGTTGCTATTTGATGCGCTGTTTCTTTAGCAAAAGAAGCCCAAATTTTATTTTTATTTGAATCTATAGTTGATTTAAAATAATTTATAACAATTAAAAAGAAAAATAGTCCTACAATAAATAATGCTATTGGGTAATATTTTAATTTATTGAAAGTGGAAGAATTACCATAATACAATTTTTGACTAATTGTATCACTGAATTTAATTTCAATTGGTTTATTTTCTTTTGAGATTTTATTTAACGTGAATTTTAATTTATTTGAGTCAATAGCTTTAGAAGTGTTTTCAAAAATATTTTTATGAGATAAAATTTTTCCATTTCTATCAACCTGAATTATTGGATTTTCAAAATTTTTAGTTAAAATCATAAAAGTTAATTCTCCCAAATCATCTTCTAGATTTTTATTTTCTATGAAATTTTTCTGAGCTATAGCCCATAATTCAATTTTTCTTCTTTCTTCTTTCTTTGTAAAATCTATAATTTTTATTGTGTTTATTAAGATCAAACAAACACCAATAATTAGTCCTAAAAAAAGAATTATTCTTATTGTTGTATTTTTAAATTTACTTTTAAGCACAATTTGTTAATATTATCTAATATAAAAGTTTTTTTTCCTTTAATTAAGCTCTAAAATTTATTTAATTTTAAAAAAAATAATTTTATAATATGGACATATCAGGAAAATTGAAATTAGTGAATGATACTAAAGAATACGGAAGTAATGGTTTTAGAAAGCGTGAAGTCGTTATTACAACAGAAGAACAGTACCCACAGGATCTTTTAATTGAATTTATTCAAGATAAGTGTGATCTTTTAAATTCTTATAAAATGGGGGAGTCTGTAAAAATTGATATTAATTTAAGAGGAAGAGAGTGGGAAAGTCCTCAAGGAGAAATTAAATATTTTAATTCAATTCAAGGATGGAGAATAGAAAAGCTAATGTCTGATTCTGGCAGTAATGATATTCCCCCTGTTCCACCAGCAGAAGCTTTTCAGCCTGCTGATGAAGTAAATGAAAATGAGCCAGACGATTTGCCATTTTAAATTAAATGTATCAGTTAAATAGTCAACATATTTTTCCTTCTGCGTTATCTGCTAATAAAGAGGGGGTAGTTGCTATTGGAGGAGACTTGAGTCCGGAAAGAATATTAATTGCTTATAAAAATGGTATATTCCCTTGGTTTGAAAATGATGAATTTTTAGTTTGGTGGAGTCCAGATCCCCGAATGGTATTGTTTCCAGAAAAATTAAAAATTTCAAAATCCACAAAAAAATTTTTAAAAGACAATCCTTTTGAAATCACATTTAATAAATCTTTTATGGAAGTAGTTAATGCTTGTGCAAAAGTTAAAAGATTTGGACAGAATGGAACGTGGATAACAAAGGGTTTAATGGAAGCTTACAAGAAATTACATGATAAAGGACATGCTTTTTCTGTTGAAGTTTGGGAAAATTTTGAACTAGTTGGTGGACTTTATGGAATTGACTTGGGAAATGTTTTTTGTGGAGAAAGTATGTTTACTAAAACTAATAATGCAAGTAAAATAGCTTTTATTTATTTGGTAAAAGAATTGTCTAAAAATGGATATAAGTTAATTGATTGTCAGGTTCCAAGTGCTCATCTTAAAAGTCTTGGAGCTGAAGAAATCCCCCGCTCAGAATTCATAAAATATTTATTCTGATTTTTTTTGTATTATTTTTTCAAAATCTTCGATTTTTATAGCATTTTCTAATTTAAAATCCCCTATTGATGTTCTAATTAATTTATGAAGATAAGATCCCACTTTTAGTTTTTCCCCAAAATCATTTGCTATTGATCTAATGTAAGTTCCTTTGCTACATTCAATTTCAAAATCAACTAATGGAAGATTTATATTGGTAAGTTTAAACTTAGAAATATATATATCTCTTTGTTTTAATTCAACAGATTCTCCTTTTCTAGCATAATCATAAAGCTTTTTTCCATTCACCTTGATTGCTGAATAAATAGGAGGGGTTTGTTGAGATTTTCCTAAAAACTTTTTTGAAGTTAAATTCAATTTTTCTATATCAATATTTTTTATTGAACATTTTGATTCAATTGGAGTTTCTAAATCAAAGGATGGGGTAGTGGCTCCAATAAAAAAAGTTCCTGAGTACCCTTTTTTAGCACTTTGAAATTCAGTTATTTTTTTAGTTAATTTTCCAGTACATAATATTAATAAGCCCTCAGCTAATGGATCTAATGTTCCCGCATGACCAACCTTGATTTTCTTTATATCGAAAGATGATTTTATAAGCCATCTAATTTTGTTAACCACTTGAAAAGAAGTCCAACCTATTGGCTTATTTATTAAAAGTAATTCTCCATTAATAAAAGAGTCTCTATTAAAGTCCATTATTTAAGGAGTAAAAAATAATAATTGAACCTATGATACAGCAATAAATAGAAAAGTAATATAATTTACTTTTTTTAACCAATAAGATCATCCATTTACATGCAAAAAGACCAGTAATAAAAGCTGATATAAAACCTAATAATAAGGAAATGACATCAAAGTTTTCAAAACTCAATCCATGATCCAATAATGATTTAGCCATGCTTCCAAGAATTACTGGAATTACCATTATAAAAGAAAATCTTGCAGCTTTTTCTCTGTCTATACCCATAATAACAGCTGATGCTATAGTTGCTCCGCTTCTAGAAATTCCAGGTAAAATCGCAATAGCTTGAGCTAAACCAATTAAGAAACTGTTTTTAAAACCAATTTCATTTTGTTTTAATTTCAAAAAGTCCGAAAGAAATAATAACAAAGCAGTTATGTAAAGCATAGATCCAACTAGAATAAGATTTCCATCAAAAAAAGAATTTATAGTTTCTTTAAAAAATAACCCAACAAATACTGCAGGAATCATTGAAATTAGTATTGATATGGAAAAATTATGTGATTCATTATATTTTTTGTCAAATAATCCGCTAATTATCTTCCAAAGATCTTTTCTGAAAAAGAAAATGGTGCTAAAAGCTGTTGCAGTATGTAGAACAATGGTAAAAAGTATATTTTCTTCTTCTGAAAGATTGTTTATTTTAAAAAATATTTCTTTAAAAATTTCTAAATGTCCACTCGATGAAATAGGTAGAAATTCTGTTAAACCTTGCACTATTCCTAAAAGAATAGATTCAATGTAATCCATTTATTTTTTATTTGGATTTAAAAGAATGGCATAAACTTGAATTGCAAATCCAATTAAAACTAATGTAGGTGCCAGTCTAATTCTTCTGAAATTATAAATTTCAGGATTGAAGACATTTGGATCATCACTTCCTCCTCCTGACATCAAAATAAAGCCTAGAATAATAAAACATAGTCCTATTGACATTACTAGATAATTTTTTTTCTCAAAAATGAAATCTTCTTTCAGGTTTTTATTTTTTTTCATTAGTATAATTGTTCAATTTTTAATTTTAAAAACCTTTGAGTTGCAAGAAAGGTACAAATAGAGGTTATTACTATACTAAAAATTAGTATAGATGCAAATAAAGTGATTATTAAAAAAATATCATTTAATAAGTTTAAATCTTGATATAAATTTTCAATATAATATATTGAAAAACTAAGCATGCCTATAGCAATTAGAGATCCTACTAATCCAAGCTTTATATGAGTAGCTATAAATGGCCTTCTAATAAAACCTTTCGTTGCACCAACTAATTGCATTGTTTTAATTGTCATTCTATTAGAATATATAGAAAGTCTAATAGAACCATTAATTATAACTATCGAAACAATTAAAAAAAAAGAAGCTAGAACCAAAATCCAAAATTTAATCTTAATTAGATTATCATTTATTAAAGAAATTAATGGTGCATCATATGAAATTTCATCAATGAATTCTAGTTTTTCAAACTCTAGGGATATTTCTTTAAAAACAGACGAGTTGACATAATCAAATTTTAAAAAGACATCTATGGAATTAAGCAGAGGATTAGATCCGTAAAATTCTAAAAAATTTTCACCAATTTCATCTATTAATATTTCTGCTCCTTTTTCTTTTGATATATAATGAACAGATTTTGTGTAAGGTTTTAAATTTATTTTTTTTTGTAATTGAACTGTTTCAATTTTTTTGGCATTATTATTAAAATAGATTGTAATAGGAATTTTTTCCTTAAAGTCATGTGATATTTTCCTAGCATTAAAAGCGAGTAAAAAAAATGCCCCCATTATATATAGAACGATAGAGATACTTATTGTAACAAAAAAATAAGACGATAGTAACCTTCTGTTTTTAATCAAAAATATTATTTTAGTATATGGTAAAAATAAGAAACCTTTTTAATTGTTGTTAACTCATTTAAACTTTTCCTAGTTCATACAATAAATGTATTTTTGTTGTTTAATTCTTATGACAGTTTACGATTTTATTAATATTGAAGCAAAGTGGCAAAAATACTGGTCAGAAAATCAAGTATTTAAAGTTAATAATTATAGTAATCTTCCAAAGTATTATGTGATGGATATGTTTCCTTACCCCTCTGGTGCAGGTCTTCATGTTGGGCACCCTTTAGGATATATTGCTAGTGATATTTATTCTCGATATAAAAGACATAAAGGATTTAATGTTTTGCATCCTCAGGGTTATGATTCGTTTGGATTGCCAGCTGAGCAATATGCAATTCAAACAGGAAGACATCCGTTAGAAACAACAAATGAAAATATTTTAAAATATAGAACTCAACTAGATAGATTAGGTTTTTCTTTTGATTGGTCCAGAGAAATTAGGACATCAAATAAAGATTATTATAAATGGACTCAATGGATGTTTATTAAACTTTATAATTCCTGGTTTGATTTTGATTTAAATAAAGCTAGATCTATTGAAGAATTAATTTTAATTTTTCAAAAAAATGGAAATACTAATCTCAACGCATCTAAAAGCGAACCTTTAGAAGAGTTTAATTCTAATCAATGGAATGATTTTTCAGAATTAAAAAAAGAAAAATTATTATTAAAATACAGAATGGCTTTTCTATCTGAAATTGATGTGAATTGGTGTCCTAAATTAGGTACTGTTTTGGCAAATGATGAAATAATTGATGGGTTGTCAGAAAGAGGAGGATATGAAGTAATCAGAAAAAAAATGACCCAATGGAGTATTAGAATTTCTGCTTATTCTAATCGTTTACTTTCTGGTTTAGAAGATATAGATTGGCCTGATCCATTAAAAGAAATGCAAAGAAACTGGATAGGAAAGTCCGAAGGCGCACTAGTTAAGTTTGATATTTTAAATTTTGATAAAAAAATTGAAGCCTTTACAACTAGAGCAGATACAATTTATGGAGTAACTTTTGTTACACTAGCTCCGGAACATTCTTTAGTTGAATTAATAACTTTGGAAGAAAATAAAGATTTAGTAAAGAACTATATTTTAGAATCTAGTAAAAAAACTGAAAGAGAAAGGTTATCAGATGTTAAAACTATAACTGGTGTTTTTACTGGTGCCTACGCTTTACATCCTTTGACGAATAATAAAATTCCTATTTGGATTTCAGATTATGTTTTAGCAGGATATGGAACGGGAGCTGTAATGGCAGTTCCGTGTGGTGATCAAAGAGATTATAATTTCGCTAAATTCTTTAATCTTCCGATAGTAAATATTTTTAAAGACATTGATATTTCTAAAGAAGCCTTCAAAGAAAAACATAGCTTTATTTTAACTAATTCAGAAGAATTAAATGGTCTAGATTTTAAAAAAGGATTTGATTTAGCAATTGAAAAATTAGAAAAGATAAATAAAGGAATACATAGCGTTAACTATAAGTTAAGAGACGCAGTATTTAGTAGACAAAGATATTGGGGGGAGCCTTTTCCTGTTTATTATAAAGACAGTATGCCAGTGATGATTTCTGAAAAGTATTTACCTATAGAACTTCCAGATGTTGATAAATATTTGCCTACGGAAGATGGGAAACCTCCTTTAGGTAATTCAAGTGATTGGGCTTGGGATACTTTAAAAAATAATATTGTTAGTAATAAATTTATAGACAATGAAACAGTTTTCAGAATGGAACTTAATACCATGCCAGGATGGGCAGGGAGTTCATGGTATTTTAATAGATATATGGATCCTAACAATGAAAATGAATTTGCTTCTAATAAATCTTTAGATTACTGGAAAGAAGTGGATTTATATATTGGAGGAAGCGAACATGCAACAGGACATTTATTATACTCTAGATTTTGGCAATATTTTTTATATGACTTAAACTTAGTTCCAGTAAAAGATTATGCTAAAAAATTAATTAATCAAGGAATGATTCTTGGTAATAGTGCTTTTATATACAGGTTAAATGGCACTAATACTTATATCTCAAAGGAACTAGTTAACGAGAAAAATGTTCAGTTAATCCATATTGATGTCAGGTATGTTAATTTTAGTAATGAATTAGATTTAGAAGGATTAAAAAAATGGCAATCCCATTTTAAAAATGCAAAATTTGAATTTAAAAATAATAAATTTTTCGTGCATAGAGAGGTCGAAAAGATGTCTAAATCTAAATATAATGTGGTTAGTCCAGATGAAATTTGTAATAAATATGGTGCGGATACTTTAAGGTTATATGAAATGTTTTTGGGACCTATTGAACAGGCTAAGCCATGGAATACTGCTGGTATAACTGGAACGTTTTCATTTTTAAAAAAGTTTTGGAGTTTATTTCATCAAAACGAAAAGTTCAATGTGTCAAATGAAAAACCTTCTAATGAAAGTTTAAAAGTTCTACATAAGACTATAAAGAAGATAAATGAAGATATCGAGAACTTTTCTTTTAATACATCTGTTAGTGCATTTATGATTTGTGTTAATGGATTAAACGCTATAAAATGTAATAACCGATCAGTTTTAGAATCTTTATGCGTTTTATTGTCTCCGTTTGCTCCTCATATCTGTGAAGAAATTTGGAGTAAGTTGGGTTATAATGAATCAATTTCATTTGTTAATTATCCCGAGTTTAATTCTGATTATATTAAAGAAGACACTATCGAATATCCTGTTTCTTTTAATGGTAAGCTTAAGTTTAAATTAATTCAAGAAACATCATTAGGTATTGAGCAAATAAAACAAAATATTTTGAGAGATCAGAGAACAAATAAATATTTAGATGATCGTGACATAAAAAAAATTATAATAGTTTCAAAAAAGATAATTAATATAGTTTGTTGATTATGGCTTTTAATGTTGAAATAATTGGATTTTTTGCTGCTATATTAACTACATTAGCTTTTGTTCCTCAAGTTTATCAAGTATGGAAATCTAAATCTAATTCAGGACTTTCTTTGACTACCTATTTGATGTTTATGATAGGAGTTTTTTTGTGGCTTATTTATGGTATTGTTATCGATAGTATCTCAATGATAATAGCAAATAGTATTACTGTATTTTTATCATTGATCATTATTTATTTTATAATAAAGTCTAAAAAATCTAATTAATGGTAATTTGTCTATCAATCTGTTGTTCCAAGGAAATAAATGTTTCTGTTCTAGACACTCCTTCAATAGATTGAATTTGATTGTTTAACATATACATAAGATGCTCATTGTCTTTACATAAAACCTTTATTAATATGCTCCAATTTCCTGTAGTATAGTGACACTCAAGGATTTCAGGAATTTTTTTCATTAACTTAATAGCCTCTTTATTTCTTTCAGCTTTATCAAAGTAAACTCCTATAAATGCTAAAGTTGAGTATCCAAGTGCTTTGGGGTTTAGTTTTAATTGATGACCTGAAATTAGATTAGATTTTTCTAATTTTCTAAGTCTTTGATGAATAGCCGCACCAGATATTCCTATTTTTCTAGATATTTCTAAAATTGGCATTCTTGAATTATTTGTTAATTCAATGAGAATTTTTTTATCTATACCATCTATTTTCAATACTTTTTTATTTATTTAGAACAATATCAATTGCGATTCGTTTACTCGAACCGGAAGAACCTAATTTACTAATTAATTGGTCATATTTTATTAAGATATCTTTTCTTTTATTTAAATCTAATATATTTTTAAGTTCTTTAGTTATGTTTTGTTTGGTACAATTGTTTTGAATTAATTCTTTAACAATTTCTTTATTCATAATTAAATTAACAAGCGAAATGAATTTTATTTTTATAAATATTTTTGCTAATAAAAAACTTAGTAAACTACTCTTGTAGCAAACAACTTGAGGAACTTTTAATATAGCTGTTTCTAAAGTTGCTGTACCACTAGTTACTATTGCAGCTTTAGACATAGACAGAATTTGATATGTTTGATTTTTTATAATAATTACATTTTTATTTTTAATTATATTTTTATAATAACTTATTTCAATGTTTGGAGCGGAAGCTATTATAAATTGATAATCAGTAAAATCATCAATTATATCCACCATAATTGATAATATTTTTTTTATTTCTTGTTTTCTGCTTCCAGGAAGAATAGCTATAGTAGGTTTTTTAGATTGTATATTATTTTTTTTAATAAAATCTGTATTTCCAATTTTTGTAAAGTTCTTTATACTATCTAGTAATGGGTGACCTAAATACTTTACTGGAAAATTATGTTTGATTTCAAAAAAATCTTTTTCAAATGGAAGAATTACGTATAGGTAATTAATATACTTTTTGATTTCATGAATTCTATTTTCATTCCAGGCCCATATTTGAGGAGCAATGTAATAGTATGTTTTAAAATTGTTTTTATCAGATTTTGCCCACTTAGCAATCCTAAGGTTAAACCCAGGGTAATCAATAAATATAATTTTATCAGGATTAAAGTTTAATATGTCTTTTTTACAAAAACTAATATTATTTAAAATAGTTCTGAGATTTACCATTACTTCATAAAATCCCATAAATGCTAATTCTTTGTAATGTTTTATAATTTTAGCTCCAGCCTTTTTCATTTTATTTCCTCCCCATCCTCTAATTTCTGCTTCTGAATCAATTTTAATTATTTCGTTAATTAAATTAGATCCATGTAAATCACCAGAAGCTTCACCAGCTATAATATAATACTTCATATTTCAGTTTATATTTTCCATTTGTTTAATTCCTTGATATTTGAGTGATCAGTCATATCAAATTTTACAGGAACTACTGAGATATATCCGTTTTTTAAAGCCCATTCATCAGAATCTTCTCCCTTATCGTGATTAAAAAGTTCACCTGTTAACCAATAATACTCTTTTCCTTGAGGACTTTTTCTTTTATCAAATTTTTCAATCCAATATGCTTTGGCCTGTCTACAAATTTTTATTCCTTTTATATCTTTTTTTAATAATTTTGGAAAATTGACATTTAAAGCATTTCCTTTAGGAATTCCCTCCTTTAAAGCAGCAATAGTTATTTTTTTGATGAAAGTTTTTATTGCGTTAAAATCTGCATTCCATCTATAATCTAATAATGAAAAGCCAATTGCAGGAATACCTTCTATAGTGGCTTCTAAAGCAGCACTCATAGTCCCTGAATAGATAACATTAATTGATGAATTTGATCCATGATTTATTCCCGAAACACAGATGTCCGGTTTTCTTTCTAAAATTTCATTAACACCCATTTTAATACAGTCAGCAGGAGTCCCAGAACAAGAATATTCAATTTGAGGTCCATTATCTATTTTAATTGAATCGCAATGTAAAGTAGAATTAATTGTTATAGCATGACCCATTGCTGATTGAGGGCTATCAGGAGCAACTACCACAACGTCGCCTAATTCATTCATAACAGAAATTAAAGCTCTAATTCCTGGTGCTGTAATTCCATCATCATTTGTTACTAATATTAAAGGTTTTTTTGACATTTATTAATTTTCATTAAAAGTACTTAAAAGAAAATGTTTTTAGAATTTATCTTTGAGTCCAAATTTCATAAATTGGATCTCCTTTGCTACTGAATCCTTTGTGATGCCATTCATTATTTAATAGTTCGTAGTTAAATTTTAAACTGAGTCCTACTTTAGAATCATCTCTAGAGAAGAAGTCTATATTCTCAACATATTCTCCATCAATAGTTGTATAAGTTCCTCCTCCAGTTCCCATGAATTTTTTAGTCTCTGTATTATAAGCTATCCATTGAAACCTAGAGCCAGATAAAATTTTCATAGTTTTTCTTGGCCTACTAGTATCTCTTAATTGTTTAACTCCGCCCCTTATTCTACCCGACATCAACCAAGGACCTTCAAGTTTTCCAGGAGTTCCATTATCTATTCTTTTGAATTTCATTCCACTATCAACAATTGCCATAATAGAATCATTAATTTGGACTTTAAAAGTAACTTCTGTACCTACACGATCAGAATTATTAGTATCAAACTCTACCTTTTCTGTCATGGTGTCACCATTTAAATTCCAGGTACCACCATTAGAATAAATAAATTGACCAGTTTTTGAATCATAGGTACTAATCACTTGAAATCCATCTGAAAAAATTACAACACTTTTTAGTTCTGCCCCATTTTCAGATGTATGATGTCTTTCCCAAGCTCCGATAAAACTTTGAGCATTAACATTAGTTATCAAGAGATTATAAATTAATAAAATAATTATTTTTTTCATTTTTTTTCATTTAAATATGTGATTACTTTTTTAGTAGCTCCTTGATTTGATTTGATATAATTGTAATTAATTTCTCCCATTTCATCTCTTTTATCATTGGATTGAATTAATTCATTAATTTTTGTTTTAAAAGAATCATAGTTCCTTATACTTATTATTCCATTTAAATTGATTAGATCTGAAACTTCCGGAAATTTTTCAAAGGTCTTTCCAATCACTACTGGTATCTTAAATACAGCTGGTTCTAATGTATTGTGTAATCCTGTATTCCCCATTCCTCCTCCAACATAAGAAATATCAGCATAAGCATATAATTTTGTTAGCAATCCTACACTGTCAACAAAAATTATATCGATATTTTGAAAATTTTCAGAATTTAATTCTGATAATAATATTGAATTTGATTTGACTTTTTGTTGAATTTTTTCAATATACTTTAAATTAATTTGGTGAGGAGCTATGATCCAACAAGTATCATTGAATAGATGGGAATTAATAAATTTTAAAATCAAATCATCATCTTCCTTCCAAGTACTTCCAGCTACTATACAGGTTCGAGAATTTTTAAATTCATTTACAAATGAAACTTCATTGTTTTGATCTAATAATGTCATAACTCTATCATATCTTGAATCACCCATTATTGAACAATTGTTGAAATTAAACTTAGAAAGCACTTTCATTGAATTATTGTTTTGAACAAACAAATGTGAAAATGATTTTAAAATTTTTCTCATCCAAAATCCGTAAAATTTGAAAATCCAATGATTTTCTCTAAATAAACCTGCAATTAAATAAGTGGGAATATTTCTTTTTTTTAGAGATAGTAAAAAATTTGGCCAAAATTCATATTTAACAAATAATGCTATATCCGGTTTTATAATATCTAAAAATCTATTGGCATTTTTATAGGTATCTATTGGTATGTAAACTGTTAAATCACTTATTGGATTGTTTTTTCTAGCGTTATATCCAGAAGAAGAAAAAAAGGATAGTACAATTTTATGATTTTTATAAAGAGATTTGATTTCTTTAAAAACAGGTAGACCTTGTTCATATTCACCTAATGAAGCTACATGAATCCAAATGTATTTTTCACTCTTTGAAATTTCTTTTTGAAGTACTTGAAAAACATTTTTTCTTTCATTAATGAATTTTCTAATTTTTAAATTAAAAATTTTTAAGATGGATAATAAAACCATCACTTTTATCATCAATAAATTATATAGTGTACTCATATCATTTAATACAACACTAAAGTAGTATTTTGTAAATATATTTAATTTTAAACTGCGTATTTTATTATTTTTACACAAAATCATAATATGAAAAAAATCCAAATGGTAGATTTACAAACTCAATATGAGTTTATAAAAAATAAAGTTGACGCTTCTGTTTTAAAAGTTTTTCAAAAAGGCACATTTATAAATGGACCATCAGTTTCACAGTTTCAAAGTAATTTGGAATCTTATTTAAACGTAAAACATGTTATTCCATGTGCTAATGGAACAGATGCTCTTCAAATTGCCCTAATGAGTTTAGATTTGAAACCAGGTGATGAAATAATTACTTCTGATTTTACATTTGCAGCTTGCGTTGAAGTTATTGCTTTATTAAAACTGAATCCTGTTTTAGTAGATGTTGATTTGGAAACTTTTAATATAGATTGCAACAAAGTTATTAAAGCAATTACTCCTAATACCAAGGCTATAATTCCTGTTCATTTATTTGGTCAAGTTGCAAATATGGAAGAGATCATGAATCTTGCAAAAGCTAACAACTTATTTGTAATAGAAGATAATGCACAAGGAATGGGTTCTGTATTCGAATTTTCTAACAATAATAAAATTAAATCTGGAACTATAGGCGATTTGGGTACTACTTCTTTTTTTCCGTCAAAAAACCTTGGTTGCTATGGAGATGGAGGAGCTATTTTTACTAACAATGATGATTTGGCATATATTATTCGCGGCATAGTAAATCATGGTATGTATAAAAGATACCATCATGATGTTGTTGGGGTTAATTCAAGGTTAGATAGTATTCAGGCTGTTGTTTTAAACGCTAAATTGCCTCTTTTAGATTTTTATAATGAAAGAAGAAAGGAAGCAGCTCTATTATATACAAGCAGATTAGAGAGTAATGAATGTTTAATTACACCAAACGTAAAGGGTGATAGTCAGTCCCATGTTTTTCATCAATATACCCTTAGGATTATAAATGGAATGAGGGATGCATTAGCCAAGTATTTATCAGATTTAAAAATTCCTTTTGGAATTTATTATCCTATTCCATTACATCGACAAAAAGCTTATTTAGATAAAAGATATGATGAGAAGGATTTTAAGATTTCTAATTTAATGAGCGAACAAGTTATTTCTCTTCCAATGCATTCTGAACTAGATGAAGATCAGATAGATTTTATTTGTGAAAAAATAAATGAGTTTTTTAAAGATCAGGAAAACTAGTTGCTAAGTTTCTATCAATTTTATTTACTAATCCTTGAAGAACTTTTCCTGGACCAATTTCAATAAATTCAGTTGTTCCATCTTTAATCATTTGATTAACACTTTGAGTCCATTTAACAGGTGAAGTTAGTTGAGAAATTAAATTTTCTTTTATTTTTTCTAAAGATTTCTCGCCAATCCCATTTACATTTTGGTATATTGGACATATTGGTTGATTAAAGTAAGAATTGTTTATTGCAATTGATAATTTTTCTTTTGCATCTTCCATTAATGGAGAATGAAATGCTCCGCCAACAGGAAGTATTAAAGCTCTTCTAGCCCCAACTTTAGTTAGCTTTAAACAAGCTTCTTTAATTGCATTTACTTCTCCAGAAATTACAACTTGACCAGGGCAATTATAATTAGCGGCTACTACAATCCCATATGTTTCATGACAAATTTTCTCAATTACTTCATTTTCAAGAGCCAAGATAGCTGCCATGGTTCCTTTTGTGTTTTCACATGATTTTTGCATTGCTTTCGCTCTTATTGCAACTAGATTCAAACCTTCTTCAAAGCTTAAGACACCAGCAGCTACAAGAGCAGAAAATTCTCCAAGTGAATGTCCTGCTACCTTATCAGGCTTAAAAGAATTCCCAATAATTTTTAATATTGCCATCGAGTGAATGAAAATAGCTGGTTGAGTTACTTTTGTCTGAGTTAATTCTTTAGAAGTTCCATTAAACATAATCTCAGAAATATTGAACCCTAAAACCTCTTCGGCATTTGTAAACATTTCTTTAAGTACAGTATATTTTTGATAAAGGTCATGGCACATTCCTGGAAATTGTGATCCTTGACCTGGGAAAACGTATGATTTCATTTAGTTATTTTTTATCGTACCTAATAAAGGTGAAGTCGTAATTGTGTTTTTCATCTTTTAATCTTTTTTCTCTAGATACTTCTTTCCATATGTTGTCATTAATTTCTGGAAAATAGGCATCGCCATCTATTTCTGTATGCACCCTAGTTAGCTCAATTCTATCGGCAATTTTAATAGCAATATTATAAATTTCACCTCCACCAATAATGAAGGGCTGATTATCATCAACTGTTTTTTCTAAAGCTTGATTAAGTGAATGGACTACAATGGCATCATTTGCTATGTAATCAGTTTTTCTAGTTATAACAATGTTTGTTCTATTTGGTAAAGCTTTAGGCATTGATTCAAATGTTTTTCTTCCCATTATTACTACATGACCTTTTGTAAGATCTTTAAAGTGTTTTAAATCGTCAGAAAGATGCCAAATGAGTTTATTGTCTTTACCAATAACATTATTTTCGCTTGCAGCTGCTATTAAGGTTATTAGATTTTTAGGATTATTATGATTAAATAATTCTGATTCTGCTTTAATTCTAGCTTCTTTTTCAAATTCTGCTTTTATTTTAGCAATTTGTATCTCTTGTTTTTGAACAAGTTTTTTTATTTGTTCTTTCCCCCAATTTTCTCCCATAAAACGATTTGTAATGTAAACGTTATATGTATGAGATAATAGCACTAAAACCCAAAAGGCACTTAACCAATATGACCAAGGATAGTTATATAAAATAATTTCTTCTTTAATTCCAAAAAGAATATTGATAATCAATAAAGAAGCAATCCCAAATAACATTACAGAAAAATGAAAAAACAATCTTTTTTTTTGTTTTACTCTTTTTTGAGCAGTTTCTACAAGGTTGATTTGTTCTTGGTCAATATTGGGATTACTTTTACTTTTAAATAGCATAAAAAGCTTAAAAATATTAATTAGTAAAAGTAAGATTTTAAAAACAAATTATTTAATCTAGAATATTTTAAAATGAAATTCCCAGTTCTAAACAATTGTGTTTATTTGGATACCGCAAGATCAGGGCTTTTATATAATGAACTTGAAACCTGGAGAAATAATCATGATAAGGAGTTTCTTGAAGGTGGTAGCCAGTTTAGGTTTAACCATGAAGAATTTTTAGAAGAGGTAAGAAGTGGAGTCTCTAATTTTTTTAATGCCAGTAGTCATCAGGTTTATTTAACTCACAATTTTTCTTTAGGATTTTCTTCACTATTAAGAACATTTGATTTAAATCAAACTTTTCTACTAATAAATAATGATTATCCATCTATAATTCATCAAGTTCAAATGGCTGGATTTAAACATTTTTTTGTTGATAATTCATATGATCTTGAACAACAAATTTTAAATGGAATTGAAAAGTATAATCCTAAGATACTTGTATTATCACTAGTTCAGTATATAAATGGAACATTAATTGATTTAGGACTTTTTAAAAAAATAAAAAATTCTTTTCCAGACCTTTTAATTATTGTAGATGGCACTCAATACTGTGGGACGAAATATTTTGATTTTAATACTTCTCAAATTGACATTTTAATTTCTAGTGGTTACAAATGGCTATTAGGGGGATATGGAAATGGGTTTATTATAAAAAGAAAGAACGTTAATGCAGCATTTAATGGAATTAAAAAATCTATAACTAACAATCAAAAATTTTATTTAAATCAGATTTTTGAACCTGGTCATCATGATACTTTTAACTTCGGAAGTCTTTTATTTTCATTAAAAACGATTTCAGATTACGGTATTGATAAAATTGAAAAAAAAATTAATGAGCTATCAGAGTATGCAAAAAAAAGACTATTAGAAAAAAATCTTTTAGATTATCAAGTTAGTAATAGAACTAAACATTCAAATATATTTAATTTAAAAGGAGATGAAATTTTATATAATAAGTTAATTAGTAATAAAATAATTTGCTCTCGAAGAGAGGATGGAATAAGAATAAGTCTAAATTTTTATAACAAAATAGAAGAAATTGACTATTTATTAAGTTTTTTTAAATAGTATTTAATCAATTACTATAAAAGTAGAAACACCAGAATCTGAAGTGCTGCCATGATTATCTTTTGTAACAATTTTCCAATAATAGGTTCCCGGGTCGTTTAATGTCACAGTTCTTTTAGTGGCTGTATAATTAGAAGAATATACTGTCGATCCATTATTTTGATCTAAGTAAACATCAAAAGTATGGCTATCTCCAGTGTCTATATCAGAAAAGGACCATGAAAGTTGTATTGCTCCTGCATTTACAGTTGCACCAGGTTTTGGAGCTAGAATATCTGCTGGAAAGGGGGCGTGATTTTTTTGAGGCTCTCCTGATAAATAAAATTTCCATTTTGTACTGCTTGCTGTGGACGTACTCGTATTAGTGGAAATAATGTACCATGAATATGGGTAACCCTTAGTTAAAGTAACTTCTGCACTTGTAGAAGTGGTAGTTTGTGATATTGATTCAGAAGTTAATAGATTTTTAATTACTAAAGTATAAGAATCTGTATTGTCAGATTTGTTCCATTCAAACTTAACAGCATCTACTTCTAAACACTCAGAATTATTGGCAGGTTTTGAAAGCGTTGCTGCTGAAGGAGCCACTGGTCCTGGGGGATCAACTGGTCCACCACCACCACCTCCATTACCACCTCCATCTGAGCCGCCAGAGCAAGATATTAATGCTATTGAAAAAACATAAAAGGATAAAATTAATATCTTTTTCATTTTCTTATTACTTTAATGGTTTTATTGATTGTTTCAGAGTTCACATTTAAAATATAAAGTCCTGATTTAATACTAGAAAAAGAAACGTCAATGGATCTTGAATATGGCACTTGATCGTTTTTAGTCCAAATCACTCTTCCTGTGATATCAAAAAGGGTGATATTTATGTCTTTATCATTACCTCCAACCCATAATTTTGATGATGAATTAGCTGGATTAGGACTTAGTAAAATATCTTCAGAAACAAAGACTATTTCTTCATAAACTCCTTGACATTCTAGGTTCGTTGTAACTTTAATAGTATTGATTCCTGGGCTTAATGAAAGATCAATTTTATTATCATAAGTAGTAATTAAATTACCATTTAAAAGTATGTTATACTTAGTTCCACCTGCAAGATTTAGTGAAGCTTGTCTATTTTCTCTATTAATAGAAGAAAGAACACTAAGATCAACAGGTTCTTCAATAGTTACATTGAAACATTGATTTAGTTTAGGGAAAGCTTCAGTGGTTAAACAAACTTTATAAGCACCAGCTTTTAAACTTGCTAAAGACCAATCAGAACCTGTGATGGATTCTGGCGTATGGCTAAAACCAGTCGGACTACCAGTAACAGCTACAGTAAAAGGTAGACTGAAGTCTCCTTTTATAGTTATTTTGATTGTTCCATTGTCTGAGCTCCTACAAGTTTCATCTGTATGTTCTAAAGTAAAAGTGTCACTTGGAAGAGGGTTAGGGTCACAAACATCTCCAAAACCATCTCCATCAAAGTCTTTTTGATCCGTATTAGCTGTATTAGGGCAATTATCAACATCATTTTTAATTCCATCATTATCAAAATCATTAGAAAGTACTTCTAAACTTATACCGACAGGGTCAATGGTTTGTCCAACTGCAGTAGCAACTATTTGTAAAGGATAAGTTTTAGCTTCAGCATTTTCATCAATGGTTAATTCAAAAGAGATTTCACCATTTTCATTAATATCTATTTTTTTTGATGGGGTATACACAATAGATGTGTTGGCTGGTAATCCGGTAATTGAAAATTCTGTTTCAGCATTATAAGCTGAAAATACTCTGTATTTAACTTTAAAAGTTCCTTTATCTCCTTGACTTATTTTTATACTAGTTTCTGTAGAATTTAACTGAAGCATAGGCCCATCAGAAGAAAAATATGAGGAGAAAACGCCTCTTCCATAGGTTGCAGCAAATACTGCATAATCATCTCTAAGATCAAGATCAGTAACTCTAACATCACTCATTCCATTAAAGCCTTGATTCCAAGTTGGTGAATTATCTTTAAAGTTTTTAGTATACCAAACCCCTAAATCAGTTCCAATAATAACTTCATTTAAAACTATCGGATTTTGTAAAATAGTTCGAACGGGCAAATCAGGCAAATCACCTTCTTTATTAGCCCAAGTATTTCCTCCGTCAGAAGAATAAAATACATTTTTTACAGCATAATTATGGAAGGTAATTAAAATTTCATTTTCATTAATTCCAAATTCAATATCTGAAACACTACCTAAAAATTCATTTCCAGAAATATTAGTCCATTTAGCAGCATTTGTGTTAGCATTTTCTACTTTAAAGACATTGCCATTTTCAAGGCCCACCATAAGAGTTGAAGTATCTGTTCCAAATGGAGAAACGGTTAATGCAGATACATTAGCAAGCATTTGAGAGCTACTTAAAATAATTTTAGGAGCATTAGTAGTTCTGTCAGCTTCTAAAAAATTATCCCAACTGTGATAAGCAGCAATTTCATAATTACCCGAATTAGAATAATTAGAATAAATAACTCCTAATTTAGAATCTAATGCTTGAACTGTTATGAAATCACCGTTAGAAGTACTTTCACCATTTATTTGAAACAATTGATTAGAGTTGAAATCATAAACTTCAACAGCTTTATTGTATACATAGTTAGTTACATAATATCTTTTATCAAGGTTTTGAGAGAACATAGAAGCAGCTCCATCTCCTCCAGAGACATCAGAACCTCTACTAATAGAATTATTTTTATTTGCTAATAATTGAGTTCCGTTATCTTGCGCTCCTGCCAAGAATACATCTGTCATTCCACTTATAGTAATCGTGTTTTGTAATCTTGTTGATAAATCTCTACCAGAAACTGTTTCTGTTGAATCTTTAAACATTTCTGATGGCGCAACTCCAATAGTATAAAATTGACTAGTTACATAATTATTATTCCTTGAAGCAATCATTTCACTTCCATCTACTTGAGTTTTGCTAAAATAAATTCCTCCATCATTTCCAAATACTTTTTTTGATGAGTCAAAATTTCCAAATGCAGCTCCATGTTGATCGGCATGAGCATAGAGCTGACCAAAGCCTCCATACCAATGTGAGAATTGATTCCATGGATTTCCTCCAGCTGAGTTTACAGCTCCAGTGGTTGATTTGAATAAATCAATTCCTCCAGCAAAAACAGTATTAGAATTGCTAGGATCGGACTCAATTAATAAATCGTAAAAAGCCTGATCTCTAGTAAAATCATCATCATCAATATTTCCATCAGCATCACTAGGCAAAGTAATTACAGTAGGTGTTGAGCTAAATCCATCAGAAGATTTAATAATTGTAACAGGATTTGCAGCAGCTAGTGCATAGATAGTTCCATTAGAAGCTATTTCTAATTCTGTTCTTCTGCCGTTTTCAATGGTGTATTTTTTTATAAAGCCAGTCATACCAGAATTAGAAACAAGAATAGTTCCTCCACCTGTGCCTTTAAAATTATTAGTTGTAGATACCCATAATTTATTATTATTTGGGTCTAATTCTAAGTCCATAGGCTGATAAAGTGTAGTTGAGCCATCTAGGTAAGCTGGCACTTTTATCCAAGTTGTTCCTTGATCAAGAGATTTCCAAATTCCATAATCATCTACTCCGAATATGTGACTAGCAGCATCTCTATGACTAGAAACACCAGCAGCTATATATATTTCTGAATTACCCCCGTTGTTTCTTACAACTACATCATTTATATAGAAAATCCCTGGAATAACTGTAGTTCCATATGAAGTTAGATTTTGTTGTGAAAGGGAAACAGTAACTGTGCCATTTTGCAGATTTTGTTTAAGTTTATTTCCATCGTTAGTTGAAATCATTACTGATGGAATATTAATATCACCAGCCCCCTCAGTTCCTCCCATTACAATTGGAGCTTGAGTCCAGTCAGCGTTAGAACCATCGTTTCGGTTAATTACAATTACCGCTTTTGCACCAGCATCTTGAGCTACTTTAACTTTATCTATAAATGGACAATCTCCTCTATCTATTAATGCAACTTTTCCACTCATGCTTGTTGCATTTTCTGATGTAAGACCTTGGCAAGCATCAGAAGTTGTTCCACCAATTCCATCTGATTCATCTCCTACTGTTGAACCATCATCAGCTAGCAATAAATCTGCAATAATTGGATCTTTGGAAAGAGATGGGCCAAAGGCTGCAGCCACATAGTTGAAAGGACCAACATCTTCAATATTAGTAACCTCAATAGAATTCCCCTCACTTATATAAACTTGTTCTGTATCAGATTTACCTCCAAAAACATTGTTCCATGTTATTCCTGAATCAGAAGATTTCCATAACCCATTTCCTAATGCCTCTGCACCAGTATATGATTCTCCAGTTCCAACATAAAACACTTTCGTGTCATTTGGGTCATAAGTGATTGAAGAAACAGGAATATTATCAGGAATACCTTTAGTAATATGCATCCATTCAGAGTTTTCGTCAGATATATTAGAATTTTTAAATAATCCACCACTTACACCTCCAGCAAATACCGTTTCATCATTACTGTCATTCGGATCAAACATTAAACCTTTGGTTCTTCCACCGACATTACCCGGTCCCCTAGAAACCCATTTAAACTCTTCCGATTCTCCAGGAACTGAATTTGATCTAATTGATTTTATTCTAGATTTATTAAGATCATATTGGAGCTCAAATAATTTTTCAATATTTGGTCTTCCTTCAATTGGATTCATAGAAAGTTCCCACATTTTTTCAGAATATTTGTTCGGAGGGAGATCTATTTTTTTTCTTTCAGCTTTTGATAAATTATAAGTTTTTTTAAAAGGACTGTTTTCTAAATTTTCTTTATGGATAGTTTTTTTAATTGAAATAGAAAATGTATCAAAATTGAAAAAAAATATTATCATTAAAGATGATAGAATTAGCAAAAAGTATTTTTGAATTTTTGACATTAATTTAAAGAAACTTAAATAGTTAACATTAATTTAAAAATAAGAAAGAATAGTTGAAAATCAAATTAAACAGCTATCTTTCCTTTTATATGAGGATGAGGGTCATAATTTAGAATTTCAAAATCACTAAAATTAAAATCTAAAATATTTGTAATCTTTTTATTGATTTTAAGTTTTGGAAGTGTTCTTGGATTTCTAGAGAGTTGAAGATCCAATTGTTCAATATGATTGTTGTAAATATGAGCATCGCCAAAAGTATGTATAAAATCTCCAGCTTTATATCCACAAACATGTGCTACCATCTCTGTTAGCAATGCGTAAGAAGCAATATTAAAAGGAACACCTAAAAATATATCAGCACTTCTTTGGTATAGTTGACAGGATAATTTATTGTCATGAACATAAAACTGAAATAAAGCATGGCATGGTGGTAAAGCTACCTTACCTTGTTTTACATTTTCTTCAAAACTTTTATTTGTATCTGGCAAAACTCCAGGATTCCATGCGGTGATAAGCATTCTTCTACTATCAGGATTTTTTTTAAGAGTTTCTATAACTTCTTTTACTTGATCAATTCCATTACTATTCCAATTTCTCCATTGATGACCGTAAACAGGCCCTAGATCCCCATTTTTATTAGCCCATTCATCCCATATTTTTACTCCATTTTTTTTTAAATACTCAATATTAGTATCTCCTTTTAAAAACCATAATAATTCATAAATTATTGATTTTAAATGAAGTTTTTTCGTTGTCACCATAGGAAAACCATCTGAAAGGTTGAATCGCATTTGGTAACCAAAAATACTTTTAGTTCCAGTGCCAGTTCTATCGGATTTTTCATTTCCTTGGTTTAACACATGCTTTACTAAATCTAAATATTGTTTCATTTATAAAATTTAAAAGAATTAAAAATATGAATTATCAATAATAGAAGAACTAAATTATCTAGAACTTTATTAAAAAATATTAACCAATAATCATTCCAGCTATTGTAGCTGAAAGTAACGAAGCTAAAGTGCCTCCAATTACAGCTAATAAACCAAACTTAGATAAATTTGTTCGTTGACCTGGAGCTAGAGAGCCAATACCGCCAATTTGTATACCAATAGATGCAAAATTTGCAAATCCACACAACATATAAGTTGCCATTATTATAGACTTATTATATTTTAGATGAATTAAACTTGATATATCCTTCAATTCTGCTAATTGCATATACCCTATGAATTCACTAGCTGCTAATTTAATTCCTAAAAGCTGACCCATTAATGCTATATCTTCTTTAGCAATTCCTATAATCCACATCAAAGGGGAAAAAATATATCCTAAAATAAATTCAATGGAAAGAAATTGGTAGGGAGTATTAGAGTCTATCCATTCATTTAAGTTTGAAAATGAGCCTACTTTTTCAAAACCAAAATTAATCATGGCAATAAATGCAATGAAAACTAACAACATAGCCCCTACATTGGCAGCTAATTTCAAACCCTCTGTAGTCCCATTAGATATAGCATCTAACAAATTTGAACCTATTTTTTCTTGAGATACACTTAGATTTTTATTAATTGATTCTTGTTGAGGATATAATATTTTAGAAATCACAATTGCACCAGGAGCTGCCATTACAGAAGCCGTTAGTAAATGTTTTGCGTAAAACAATTTTAAAATTTCATCCTCTCCTCCTAAAAACCCAATATATGCTGCTAAAACCCCTCCAGCAACTGTTGCCATTCCTCCAATCATAACTAAAAGAATTTCAGATTTAGACATTTTTTCTAAATAGGCTTTAATCATTAGAGGTGCTTCCGTTTGACCTAAAAATATATTTCCGGCAACACTTAAGCTTTCAGCACCAGAAATATTAAGAAGTTTACTCAAAGACCACGCTAGGGCTTTTACTACTTTTTGAATGATTCCTAAGTAGAAAAGCACAGAAGTTAAAGCTGAAAAGAAGATAATAGTGGGAAGAACTTGAAATAAGAAAACATAACCAAAGCTTTCAACATTAACCATATCTCCTAAAAGAAACCTACTTCCCTCCAATGTAAAGTCCAAAGTTTTTACAAATATTTTACCAAAAAATTCAAATATTTTTTGAACAAATTCAATTTTTAAAACAGCAATTGCTAAAATTAATTGAATTGCTAGTCCAATGGCTGCTGATTTCCAATTAATTGCTTTTTTATTGTTACTAAATAAGTAGGCAATTAAAATTAAAACTGCCATGCCAATTAATCCTCTAAATAAACTTTCAATTGAGAAACCTTGACTTAGAACCATTTCTTTATTTTGTTCAAATAATGACGAAGAAAAAATACTTGGATTTAAAAGCGAGTATAAGGTCATATTTCTTATTTTTTCCTATTGATTTCATCCCTTAAATAAGCTGCAAGTTCATAATCTTCATTTTTCACAGCTATTTCTATGGCTTTTTCTAATTGACCAACAGAAAGTTTAGAATAATCAATTTTTTTAATTGTAGGGTTTTGTTTAGTTGTACCTTTTTTGTTTTTTTTAGAATCGCCAGGTTTAATTATTATACCGGCCTTATCTAAAACATCTTCATAGGTAAAAATGGGAGAATTAAATCTTATGGCTAGAGCAATAGCATCTGATGTTCTAGAATCAATTATTTCTTCAATTTTATCTCTAACACAAATTAGACTTGAAAAAAAGACTCCATCTACTATCTTATGAATAATGACTTGTTTGATTTTAATTTCAAAACAATCAGAAAAATTTTTAAATAAATCATGAGTTAAAGGACGAGGCGGCTTAATCTCTTTTTCTAAGGCCACTGCAATTGACTGTGCTTCAAACCCACCTATAATAACTGGTAATTTTCTTTCACCATTTTTTTCATTCAAAAGAAGAGCATAAGCTCCATTATGAGTTTGGCTATAAGAAATACGATTAATTGTAAGGCGAATTAAGCTCATATAATTTAGGAGATATAATATCTTTCTAAAATAATAAAAAAAATATGAGTTTAGGCTTTAAATGCTTTGAGTTTTTCAGTTAATCTAGGAACGACATCAAAAGCATCACCAACAACTCCGTAATCGGCTGCCTTAAAAAATGGAGCTTCAGGGTCATTATTAATGACAACTTTTATTTTGGATGAATTAATTCCAGCTAAATGTTGAATAGCTCCTGAAATACCAATAGCAATATATAAGTTAGCAGCAACTGGCTTACCAGTTTGACCAACGTGTTCACTATGTGGTCTCCATCCCATATCAGAAACTGGTTTTGAGCATGCTGTTGCTGCTCCTAATGTTTCAGCAAGCTCTTCAATAATATTCCAATTTTCGGGACCTTTTAAGCCTCTTCCGCCAGAGACAACTATATCAGCATCTGCAATGGATATTTTACCAGAAACTTTTTCAGTTGAGTTTATTGTTATTTTCTTTTCAATTAACGATGGATTGAAATCCTCTACTAAACTTTCAGTATTATTTTCTAATAATCCAAAAGCATTACTTGATAGTCCAATAATTTTAACTTCAGAATCTATGGTTGAGTCACAAAATGCTTTATTAGTAAATGAAGTTCTTTTAATAGTAAATGGGCTTAATGAACTTGGAAGCTCAACTACATTGCTTAAATAACCTGCATCTAGTTCAATAGATAATAATGGAGCCATATACTTTGTATTTAGGCTACTGCTTAAAACTATATGGTTGGAATTAGTAGTTTTAGCCGCTTGAGCTATTACATTGGCGAATAATTTGGCATCAAAACTATCTAAGTTAGGGTTGGTAACTTTTAAAATTTTAGAAGCACCATATTTATTAAGCTCGCTAGTGTCATTAACGTTTAAGATAAGAGTAACTAGATCTGTGTCAAGTTTTTTTGCTAATTCACTCGAATAAGAGACTATTTCAAAAGCATTTTTTTTAACTTTTCCTTTAAAGGATTCTACGTAAGCTAATACAGACATTTTTATAATTTTATAGGACTTTAGCTTCATTATAAAGCAAGTCGATTAGTTGATCTAAGTTATCTGGAGAAACCAGCTTAACCTCTTCTCTAGGATCTGGTTTATAAAATTTTATTGATTTAGTTTTTGAGCTTGAATTAGAAGATGGAATAACTTCTAAAGGCTTTTGCCTTGCTTGCATAATTCCTCTCATGTTAGGGATTCTAAGATCACTTTCTTCTACTAACCCTTTTTGTCCCCCAATAATTAAAGGAAGTTCACAGCTTAAAATTTCTTTACCACCATCAATTTCTCTTTCAATAGTAGCAGTATTATTGTCAATTTCTAATTTGGTACAGTTTGTTACAAAGTTAATTTGTAATAACCCGGCAATTAAACCAGGTACCATAGCCCCGTTGTAATCTATAGATTCTCTTCCAGCTATAATTAAATCATAATTATTAGACTTAATATATTCTGCAATTTCTCTAGCAACAAATGAACCGTCAATTGGCTCGGAATCTATTCTTATGGCTTTATCAGCACCTATAGCCAAAGTTTTTCTTAAAGTAGGTTCTGTATTAGATTTACCAACATTAATTACATCAATAGTAGCATTTTGTTTTTCTTTAAACCACATGGCCCTTGTTAATCCAAACTCATCATTTGGATTAATAACATACTGAACCCCTTGACTATCAAAGACCGTATCTCCTTCAGTAAAGTTAATTTTCGATGTTGTGTCAGGAACGTGACTTATACAAACTAAAATTTTCATATTTAATTTAAAATTATTTTCATACAAATATAAAATAAAATTAACTAATTACTATGCATGCATAGTAATTATTTTGAATTAAAAATCGTACAAGTCTATAAATATTTATATATTTTTACAAAAATATTTATTTCAACAAAATTATATTTATGAGAGTTATTCAATTTAGGGAAGCTATATGTGAAGCTATGTCTGAAGAAATGAGGTTGGACGAGACTATTTACTTGATGGGTGAAGAGGTGGCAGAATATAATGGAGCGTATAAAGCATCTAAAGGAATGTTAGATGAATTTGGAGATAAAAGAGTGATTGATACACCAATTTCTGAATCAGGTTTTTCTGGAATTGGAGTTGGTTCTACAATGACAGGTAATAGACCTATTATAGAATACATGACTTTTAATTTTGCACTTGTTGGTATTGATCAAATAATAAATAATGCTGCTAAAATTAGACTGATGTCTGGTGGTCAATTTCCTTGTCCAATAGTTTTTAGAGGACCTACTGGTTCAGCAGGTCAATTAGGAGCTACTCATTCTCAAGCTTTTGAAAGTTGGTATGCTAATTGTCCAGGATTAAAAGTAGTGGTTCCTTCAAATCCTTATGATGCAAAAGGATTGTTGAAGTCGGCAATTAGAGATAATGATCCTGTAATTTTTATGGAGTCTGAACAAATGTATGGTGACAAAGGAGAAGTGCCAGAAGATGAATATTTAATTGAGTTAGGTAAAGCGGAAATTAAAATTCCAGGAAAAGATGTAACTATTGTTTCATTTGGAAAAATATTAAAAGAAGCTGTTAAAGCTATTAATGAATTAAAAAAAGAAGGAATTGAGGCTGAACTTATAGATTTAAGAACTATTCGTCCTCTTGATATGGATACAATTATTGATTCAGTAAAAAGAACCAATAGACTAGTTATTCTAGAAGAGTCATGGCCTTATGGGAATATTTCTACAGAAATATCTTATCAAATTCAAAATAAAATATTTGATTACTTAGATGCTCCAATTGAGAAAATTAACACTGCTGATACTCCAGCACCTTATTCACCTGTATTACTAGCTGAATGGATTCCTAATAGTCAGGATGTTATTAAAGCTGTGAAAAAAGTATTATATAAATAATAGAAAGGTGTTTTAAATCCCAAATAAATAGAGGTTTTTTATTTAATCCTATTTGACTATTTTTGCCACCTAAAATTAAATTTAAAATAATATGGAATCTATTATAATTTTTTTGCCAATAGTCCTTGCTTTATTGGGATTAATTTATATGACTATAAAAAAGTCATGGGTTATGAAACAAAATGCAGGTGATGGTAAAATGAAAGAAATTTCTGACCATATATATGCAGGAGCATTAGCTTTTTTAAACGCCGAATATAAGTTATTAGCAATTTTTGTTTTTGTAGTGAGTTTAGCGCTCGCAGCAGTTTCATTTATGATACCTACTACTCATATACTTATAGTAGTAGCTTTTGGATTTGGTGCATTTTTTTCAGCATTGGCTGGAAATATGGGAATGAAAATCGCTACAAAAACTAACGTTAGAACAACACAAGCCGCAAAAACTAGTTTACCAGATGCTCTTAAAATTTCATTTGGTGGAGGAACAGTAATGGGACTTGGAGTTGCTGGGTTAGCTGTTCTAGGTTTAACATCATTTTTTATTATTTTTTATAACTTTTTCATGAATGGAGCTTGGACAAGCACTGAAGATATGACAGTTGTTTTAGAAACTTTGGCAGGATTTTCTTTAGGAGCTGAATCAATTGCACTTTTCGCAAGAGTTGGAGGTGGAATATACACTAAGGCTGCGGATGTTGGAGCAGATTTAGTTGGTAAAGTTGAAGCTGGAATACCTGAAGATGATCCAAGAAACCCTGCGACAATTGCAGATAATGTTGGAGATAATGTTGGAGATGTAGCAGGTATGGGAGCTGATTTGTTTGGTTCTTATGTAGCTACTGTTTTAGCATCAATGGTGCTGGGAAATTACGTTATAAAAGACATGGGTGGAAATATCTCAGATGCATTTGGAGGAATTGGTCCAATTTTATTACCTGTATTTATAGCTGGAGCAGGAATTATTATTTCTATTATAGGAACTATACTTGTTAAGATTAAAAATAACGATGCTAAAGAAAATGAAGTAATGAACGCACTTAATAAAGGAAATTGGACTTCAATTGGTCTTGTAGCTATTTCTTGCTATGCATTATGTAGTTGGATGCTTCCGGAAACTATGAAAATGGAATTTTTTGGAGAAGGATTAAAAGAAATATCTTCAATGAGTGTTTTCTATGCTACTTTAGTTGGATTAGTTGTAGGTGCAGGAATTTCTTCTGTAACAGAATATTATACAGGACTTGGGAAAAGTCCAATTTTGAAAATTGTTCAACAATCTAGTACTGGAGCTGGGACTAACATTATCGCTGGTTTAGCAACAGGAATGATTTCTACATTTCCATCTGTTTTATTATTTGCAAGTGCAATATGGGCTTCCTATTTCTTTGCTGGTTTTTATGGGGTAGCATTATCTGCTTCCGCTATGATGGCTACTACAGCAATGCAGTTAGCAATTGATGCTTTTGGTCCAATTTCAGATAATGCTGGAGGAATTGCTGAAATGAGTGAGCAGGATCCTATTGTAAGAGAAAGAACAGATATTTTAGATTCAGTTGGAAATACAACAGCTGCTACTGGAAAAGGTTTTGCCATTGCTTCTGCAGCACTTACTTCTTTAGCTTTATTTGCTGCTTATGTTACTTTCACAGGAATTGATGGGATTAATATTTTTAAAGCTCCTGTTTTAGCTATGCTATTTGTAGGTGGAATGGTGCCAGTTGTTTTTTCAGCTTTAGCTATGAATGCAGTGGGAAAAGCAGCTATGGAAATGGTTCAAGAAGTTAGAAGACAATTCAAAGATATTCCTGGTATTATGGAAGGTAGTGGTAAACCAGAATATGATAAGTGTGTAGCAATTTCTACTCAAGCTTCTTTGAAAGAAATGATGTTACCAGGATTATTAACTATTGGCTTTCCGCTAGCTATAGCTTTTGTTCCAATGATTTTTGGAATGAATAATTCAGCTATAGCAGAAATGTTAGGAGGTTATATGGCTGGAGTAACTGTAAGTGGAGTACTTTGGGCTATTTTTCAAAATAATGCTGGAGGCGCCTGGGATAATGCAAAAAAATCATTCGAAGCTGGAATTGAAATTAATGGTGAAATGACTTTTAAAGGCTCAGAAGCTCATAAAGCAGCTATTACGGGTGATACTGTTGGAGATCCTTTTAAAGACACATCAGGACCATCAATGAATATCTTAATTAAATTAACTTGTTTGATTGGTCTAGTGATTGCCCCAATTTTAGGAGGGCATACGATTGATTCAGACTTAACTAATAGTGATCATAATATTCAAAAAGAAGTTAAAATTGAAGTTACAGGTATAACGAATGATAATTGGTCAATGACTATAATTGATTCAAAAACAGATGAGAATGGTGTAGTTACTAAAACCTCAGAAACTATTAAAGGAAGCAAAGACGAAATCATGTCTGAAGCTGACAAAAGAGGAATTGCAGCTATGGGCCAGATAGATAAAAAATGATATTATGAAAAAAGATAATAAACGAGAATTTTCTATAAAGGAAAAATCAATTGCAATTGGTGTTGTTGGTGGTACTTTGGTAGGTGTTTTAACTGATAATATAGGACTTTGGCTTTCTCTAGGGATAGCTTTTGGAGTTGGAATTGGATTAGAAGCTGATAAACGAAAAAAAGAGTAATTAACTCTTAATAGCATCATCTAATTTTTTATCTGAATACTTACTTAAACTATTGTCAACTTTACTGATGATTGTTTTGAGGTCTTCTTTATTTTTAACAAAATCTAAATTATCAACATCAATTATTAATAGCTCCCCTTTTTTATAGGTTTGCGTCCAAGCTTCATATCTTTCATTAAGTCTGCTTAAATAATCGATACTAATAGAGCTTTCATAGTCTCGTCCTCTTTTATGAATTTGATCAACTAAATTAGGAATGCCACTTCTTAAATAGATTAAAAGATCAGGAGCTTTTACGAAAGACTCCATAAGATCAAAAATAGATTTGTAGTTTATAAAATCTCTATTAGTCATAAGTCCCATAGCTTTCAAATTAGGAGCAAAAATAAAAGCGTCTTCATAGATTGTTCGATCTTGAATTATTTTCTTTCCATTTTTTGCAAAATCCATTATTTGACGAAATCTACTATTTAAAAAATAGATTTGAAGATTAAAGGACCACCTTTCCATTTGATCATAAAAATCATCTAAATAAGGATTCTTCACCACGTCTTCATAATGACCTTCAAACTTATAGTGTTTTGAAAGAAGTTTTGTTAATGTTGTTTTACCAGCCCCAATATTTCCAGCAATCGCAATGTGCATATTTTTTGAATTTTAATTTTTTCTAAGGACATCTAAATTAAAAAAATATAATTCAAATTAAACTTTATTATATACTTATTGTCTATTTAGTATTAAATCACTAGAATTGCACAGTTTAAAAATATAAATTATGAAAAAAATATTACTACTTTTTTTAATTTTTAATTTCAATGGATTCTCACAAGATTTTCAGGGAAAAGCATATTACATGTCTAAGACAAGTGTAAATACAGATTTTACTAATAATCTGCCACCAGACAGAGCTAAATACATCTTGGGTATGATGAATAAAGCACTAGAAAAAAATTACATTTTAGATTTTAATAGTAACTCATCTTATTTTGAAGTAGAAGAAGTGTTAGAAGCAGGTGGAAGGCAAGGTGGGGGATTTAATTGGATGCAATTTGTTGGAGGGCCTGATGGAGGATCTTTACATAAAGACTTGCAGTCTAAAATTTATACTAATAAAAAGGAGCTTTTTGGAAAAATATTTTTAGTAAAAGATAGTATTACTCCTAGTAAATGGGTTATGACTGGGGAGACAAAACAGATAGGAATATATAATGCTTATAAAGCAACTATAACAAAAGAAGTGGAGGAACGTGAATTCAATTTTGGACGCCGTCCAACTAGCGGAGGTGAGTCAGAGTCTGAACCAGAAGCTCCTAAAATGAGAGAAGTAGTAATGAGTGCCTGGTTTACACCTGAAATCCCAGTATCAACAGGACCAGCTATGTATGGAGGACTTCCTGGATTAATTTTAGAAATTAATGATGATAAAACAATTATTCTTTGTACTAAAGTAGTTTTAAATCCTAAAGTGAAAATTAAAATTAAAGCTCCTTCAAAAGGAAAAGTTGTTACTAAAAGTGAATTTGATCAGATTGCAAAGGATAAGGCAAAAGAAATGCAGGAAATGTACCAAGGAAGAAGAGGAGGAAGATCAAGGGTGTTAATTAGACACTAAGCAATTATTGTTTATTAATAAAAATCAATTATAATGAAAAAAATATTTTTACTTATTATTTTACTGTTTAACTCTGTTGTTTACTCTCAAGTAAGATTTGAAGGTGTTATAACTGACTCAATGGGTAATACAATTATGGGAGCTAATGTAATTGCTGTAGAAAAGGATACTCAAGTTTTAGATGGTTTTGGTATTTCTAATGATACAGGATTTTATAGAATTTCATTAAAAAAAAATACAAATTATAACATTAAAGTTTCATTTATAGGTTTTAAGCAGGTTGAGTTTGACTTAAATATTAGTGAAGCTTTTGAAAAAAATATAATTTTACATCAACAAGCTGAAGCATTGGATGAGGTAGAAATAGTGTACGAAATGCCAGTGACTATAAAAGGAGACACTATTGTATATAATGCGGATTCATTTAATACCGGTACTGAAAAAAAATTAGGAGATGTACTGAAGAATTTACCCGGAATTGAGATAAATGATGAAGGGAGAATTGAAGTAGAAGGAAAAGAAATAACAAAAATTACTATTGAAGGAAAGGATTTTTTTGATGGCGATTCTAAATTAGCTACTCAGAATTTACCTGCTAATGCAGTAGGAAAAGTGGAAGTTTTAAGAAATTTCACTGAAGTTGGTCAACTTAGAAATGTTACAAATAATGAAGATAATATAGCTATTAATATTGCTCTTAAAAGCGGTAAAGATAAATTTTGGTTTGGTGAAATTTTAGGCGGAACAGGAAATGATAATAGAGTTTTAGCTGCACCAAAAATATTTTATTATTCAAAAGACTTAAGTATTAGTGCTTTGGGTAATACCAATAACATAGGTGAGCCGGTCCTTTCTAGAAGAGATTATTATAAATTTGGAGGAGGCTTTAGAAACCTAAATGCTCAAACTGGAACTTCAATTAGTATTTCATCAGATGGTTCTGGAATTGGGGGCCTTCAGAATAATCAAGCTAAATCTATTGATGCTCAATTGGGAGCGTATAATTTTAGCCATTCTCCTAACGATTCGTGGGAAATAAGTGGTTTTGCTATTTTAGCAAAGACTAAAAATATCATTGAACAAGATATTAAAAGAACCTATTCTGTTACTAATACTATTGAAGAAACAAGTGATAATGTGGTTCAAGACAATAAGCAGCAACTTTATAAATTTACAACAGAATTTAAGCCTAATGATAGATTACAGACAGAATATAATTTATTGATTAAATCAGCTGAAAATGAAGAAAATACTGATTTAATTTCATCATCTTATAGAGATCCAAGTAATGGTCCTGTTATTTTACCAGTTGAAATCGACGAAATTAATCTTTTAAGATCTGATAAGCCTAGTTCAATTAATCAAGAATTAAAAGCTTATTATACGTTAAATGAAGATCATATTTTTTCTTTTGAAGCTCAACATTTATCTCAAGATGAAGATCCTTTTTACAGAGCTATTAAAGAATTACAGCCTTTTAGAAATATAATTCCTTTAGACAGGGATCAATCAAAATTTAATATCAATCAGTCTCGTAATACAAACACTAACAAAATTGAAGGTAAATTAGATTATTATTATATTTTAACTCCTAAATCAAACCTTAATTTTACTTTTGGAGTTACTGATGTTGATCAAAAATTTAATTCAAGTATTTTTCAAATTTTAGATAATAATTCAAATAAAAATTTTGATGACCCTGCTTTAGGAAATGATGTTGATTTTAAATTTACTGACTCTTACTTATCTATGCACTATAGATTTATTACAGGCATTTTCACTTTTGATCCAGGGATTACAATACATTCTTATAAAACTGAAAATACTCAATTAGGAAACTTAGCTTCTGATTCATATTCTGATATTAGACCTGACATGAGAATTTTTATGAAATTTAAAAGTTCCGAGAGTTTAAGATTTACTTACAGAGCTACAACGCAATTCACTGATGTGAATAAATTAGCTTTAGGATATGTTTTTAATAACTATAATTCTTTTTTTCAAGGAAACCCTGCTCTTGAAGCAGCTAAAGTTTATAACTATAGTTTGAATTATCAAAGTATTAATATTTTTACTTTTACTAATGTATTTTCGAGACTAAGTTATTCTAAAAGAAGTAATTCAATACAAAATCAAACACTAATTAGTGGGATTAACAGAGTCAATACTGCAGTCAATTCAAACTTTCCAAGAGAAACTTACTCTGCTTCAGGTAGAATCGATAAAAGATTTAAAAATTTTAAAGCTGGATTTAATATGAATTTTAATTATAGTGATTATAATAATATAATTAATGGTAATCCAATATCTTCTGTTAATTTCACTCAGAGCTATAGAGCAAGTCTTGCAACGAACTTTAGGGATAAGCCTAATCTTGAAATAGGGTATAGTTATAATAAGAGAAAATATGATACAGGCAATTCAAAAAATTATTTCTTTACTGATTCACCTTACGCCAGACTAGATGCTTATTTCGGAAAAGGGTTTGTGTTTACTGCTAATTATACTTATAATTATTACAGAAATGAAGAAGTTACATTAAATAAGTATAGATTTTTAGAAGCTGATTTATCTTACAATAAAGAAGGCTCTAAATGGGAATTTGGATTAGGTGTAACTAATTTATTTAATGATACATCAGTTAATAGAGATAGTTTTAATCAGCTCTATAGTCAAACAAGATCTTACGTTATTCAGCCAAGGTATACTGTTTTTAGATTAAAATATGACCTAACATCTTATGGCGGAGGTAGTGGAAATGGCTTGAAAAGGACACATCGTTAACATCTTATTTAGTATTTAATTTTTTCTTTATTTAAAGGAGTTTATATTTATTGATAAATAAAAATTACTTTAATTGAACTTCAAATCAGTATTATTTTTTTTAATAGTTCCATTTTTTTGTTGGTCTCAGTCTAGATTTGAATCCATATTACTTGCTGTTGAAAGCGATTCAAAAAAACTATTTCAAGGCTATATGTCTCCTTTAATGAAAGGAGCAATTTATAGTTCAAATGGTGGTTGGTTTAACTCAGCTAAAGTCCATAAAAAGTTAGGTGTTGATTTAAGCTTAAGATTAAATGCTTCATTTGTGCCCTCAGCTGATCAAGTTTTCTCAATTTCTAATTTAGAATACATTACATCAGAAGCGAATGATTTGCCCACCATTATTGGATCTAGTAGACAAGAAGAATTGATAGTAACTATCCCCCCAGATGGAATTTTGCCAGAAATGAACACGACTATTAAATCTCCCAAAGGAATTAAAAGTAAATTACCCCTAGGGGCTGTTCCAGCTCCAGTTTTGCAATTAGGAATTGGAATTCCTTTTGATACTGAAGTGATTTTAAGATATAGTCCTGAGTATCACAGAAAGGGAATAGACATGTCATTTAAGGGTTTAGGCATTAAACATAATCTATTGCAATATTTTGGGCCCATTGATAAATTCCCAATAAATATTTCTGCATTAGCTTCATTTTCTAAAATGAAAATAGATTATGATATTCAATCTTTTAGTTCAATAAAAGGATCTGGTCAAGTAGCTCAATTTAGTCTTAATAATTATAATTTGTTATTGATAGCTTCTTTGGATGTATTGGTTGTAAATTTTTATGCTGGGTTTGGTTTTAGTGGTGGAGATTCTTCTTTTAAAATGTTAGGTCATTATGATTTAGAATATCAGACGGAATCAAATATTCCTATCACTAGGTCTTTAAATGATCCAATAGATATGAATTTTAATGTTTCAGGCTACCAAACTACGATAGGAGCTAAGTTTAAATTTTTGATTTTTAGTGCTTATGCTGATTTTACTTTTCAGGATTATAATACTCTTTCTGCAGGTATTTCAATAAATTTTAGATAATTTCTTTTTTTTTTAAAAAAAAATATATAATTTAGCCACCTAATTTATTGTTAGAGGAACGATTTGACTGATTGCAACCTCTTTAAAAAAGTGCTAAAGCAGATGCTTCACACTAATTTAACTGTCAAATTACATCTAATTATAAATTTAATTTATTAATTAATTAAATATATAAAAATGAGTGAACAAAAATTATCAACTAAAGCTTTACATGCAGGACATGATACAAGCTTAAATCAAGGAACAAGAGCTGTTCCTATTTACCAATCAACCTCTTATGTTTTTAATGATTCTGAACATGCTGCAAATTTGTTTGCATTAGCTGAACCAGGATATATATACACGAGATTAAACAATCCAACAAATGATGTTTTGGAACAAAGATTAGCAGCACTTGAAGGAGGGATTGCTTCTGTTGTTACAGCTTCAGGAACTGCTGCAATTTCAACAGCTTTATTAGTGCTTTTAAGAGCTGGAGATCATATAGTAGCATCTAGCAGCTTATATGGAGGAACTTTTAATTTACTAAATGTTACCTTACCAAGATTAGGCATTACTACTACTTTTGTAGACCCATCAGACCCTCAAAATTTTGCAAATGCTGTTCAAGAAAATACTAGAGTATTTTTCGCAGAATCTTTAGGAAATCCAAAATTGGACGTTTTAGATTTAAAAGAAATATCTAATCATGCTAAGGCATCAAAGGTTCCATTTATAGTAGACAATACTGTAGCCACACCAGCTTTATTAAACCCAATTGAACATGGAGCTAATATTGTTATCCATTCTTTAACTAAATACATTAATGGTAACGGCACTTCTTTAGGAGGCGCTGTAATTGATGCTGGCACTTTTGATTGGTCAAGTGGAAAATTTCCTGAATTTACTGAGCCTTCACCTGGTTATCATGGATTAATTTATCATGATGCTATAGGAGCTGCAGCTTTTATTGCTAAGGTTAGAATAGAAGGTCTTAGAGATTTAGGTGGTGCTTTAAGTCCATTTAATGCTTTTCAAATTATTCAAGGATTGGAGACTTTAGAGATTAGGATCACAAAACATAGTGAGAATGCCCTAGAGTTAGCTAAATGGCTAGAAAAAAGAGAAGAAGTAGAATGGGTAAATTACCCTGGATTGAATACAAGCAAGTATAAATCTTTAGCTGAAAAATATCTTCCTAAAGGACAAAGTGGTCTTATTACTTTTGGAGTGAAAGGAGGTTATGAATCAGCTAAGACTATTGCTGATAAAACAGCGATTTTTTCTTTATTAGCTAATATTGGAGATACCAAATCTTTAATTATTCACCCTGCTAGTACAACACATCAACAATTAGGTCCTGATGAACAAGCTTCAACAGGAGTTACCAGTGATTTAATTAGACTATCTGTTGGACTTGAAAATATAGAAGATTTGAAAAATGATTTAGAACTAGCTTTTTCAAAAATAGATTCAAAAGTTTTAGTATAAATTAACAAAATGACTAATTTAAATAAGCTCAATATTCTAAATTTTAATTCTTTTAATGGAACTATATTTGATATTGAGCTTACTTACGAAATTTTTGGATTACCAATTGGAGATGCTCCTATAGTATTAGTTAATCATGCTTTAACAGGAAATTCAACTTTAGTTGGAGAAAATGGTTGGTGGAATCCAATAATTGGTAAAGAAAAATTAATTGATACTGAAAAGTATTCAGTATTGGCTTTTAACTTTCCAGGTAACGGATATGACGGTGTATTAATTGAAAATTACAAGGATTTAATTCTAAGAGATATTGCAAAAGTGTTTTTAATTGGTTTAGATAAATTAAATATAAAATCTTTGTTTGCAATAATTGGAGGTTCTATCGGAGGGGGACTTGTATGGGAAATGGCGGCATTAGCTCCTGATTTGGCAAAGAATCTTATTCCAGTCGCTTGTGATTGGAAGTCTTCAGATTGGCTTTTAGCTAATACTAGGTTACAACATCAAATATTAAATAATTCATCAAATCCTGTTCATGATGCTAGAATACATGCAATGTTGTGTTATAGATCTCCTAAGTCATTTGATAAAAAGTTTGACCGTTCAATAAATGAAGGGTTAAATATTTTTAATATTGAGAGTTGGTTACTTCATCATGGAAAAAAACTTCAAAAAAGATTTCAATTATCTTCATATAAACTAATGAATCATCTGCTTTCGACAATTGATATTACTAGTGGAGAGGAAAAGAAATTTTCAGAGATAGTCTCAAAAATAAAAGGAAATTTATACATTGTTTCAGTTGATTCAGATCTATTTTTTACAGATTATCATAATAGAAATACCTTTTATAAGGTTTGTAAGGTTAAAGACAACGTTTTTTACTGTCCGATTAAATCTGTCCATGGACATGATGCCTTTTTAATTGAATTTGATCAATTGAAAGAACTTTTATCGGATATTTTTGTAGAAAAGAAACCTTGGTTATTGAGATCTCTTCAAAAAGTTTAATTATTTTTTAATTGATTTTTGTTTTTTCAATAAGTAATACTACTTTTACACTTTAAGTCAAAAATTATGAACTTATCTTATTTCTGTCAAAATTTTTATTTCTTCTTCTATTTTGAAGTAGAAAAAGGACTTTTGTATATATAAGATATTAGTAAAATATATAATTAAAGGTCCTGATTTTATCAGGACCTTTTTTTTTAATAAAAATGAGTAAAGTAGCAATTCAAGGAATAAAAGGATCCTACCACGATCAGGTAGCTAAAGAATATTTTGATAATTCTGTAGAAATTATTGAATTTTTATCTTTTGATGAAGTAGTTGATTCGGTTAATAATGGATTCTGTGAGTTAGGTGTTATAGCAATTGAAAATTCAATTGCTGGTTCAATAATATCAAATTATGCATTAATTGACAATTTAAATTTGAATATTGTTGGCGAACATTATATGAATATTAATCATCAGTTGATGGCTTTACCTGGATCTAAAATAGAGAATTTAGAAATAGTATCTTCTCATCCTATGGCCTTATTACAATGTAAAAAGTTTTTAAAAAATTATCCTAAAATAACACTAATAGAGGATAAAGATACTGCTGAAGTTGCTTATAGAATAAATAGGGACAAGATTAAAAATATGGGAGCAATTGCCAGTGTTTATGCTTCAGAGCTTTATGATTTGGAAATACTTTCAAAAAACATTCAGACTATAAAAAATAATGAGACTCGATTTGTTGTTGTTTCAAAAGAAACTTTAATAGAAAACACAAACAGTAATAAAGTATCTTTTAAATTTTCATTAAGTCATGAAACAGGAAGTTTAGCATCAATTTTGAATGTTTTAAAAGATTATAATTTGAATTTAACAAAAATCCAATCTCTTCCAATTATAGAAACACCTTGGAAGTATTCTTTTTTTATTGATACGACTTTTGATTTATTAGATAATTTAAATAAGTCACTAATAATTATACGTGAAAAATCGGAATCCTTAAAGGTGCTAGGTATTTATAAAAATCAAATCAAATGATTAAACAGGCAAATAGGTTAAATACAGTTGAAGAATATTATTTTTCAAAAAAACTTAGAGAAGTCTCGGAATTAATTTTTTCAGGAGAATCGATTATTAATATGGGTATAGGTAGTCCAGACTTGTTTCCTTCAAAAAAGGTTATTGAAGCCTTGTCTTCGAGCTTAAGTGATGAATTTGCACACAAGTATCAAAGTTATCAAGGTATTTTTGAACTTCGTAAAGCAATTTCAGATTTTTATTTCAGATTTTTTAAAGTAGATTGTGATCCAAATTATGAGGTTTTACCTCTAATGGGTTCTAAAGAAGGTATTATGCATATTTCTTTAGCTTTTTTAAACCCTGGTGATGAAGTGTTAATTCCAAATCCTGGATATCCTACATACTTATCCGTTACAAAACTTGTTGAAGCTATTCCTAAATTTTATAATCTTTCAAAAAAAAATAATTGGTTTCCAGATTTATCTACTTTGGAAAAGCAAGACCTTTCTAAAGTTAAAATCATGTGGATAAATTATCCTCATATGCCAACAGGAGCCGCCGCTTCTCTAAAACAATTTGAAGAACTGATCTTGTTTGCAAAAAAAAATGATATTTTATTAATTAATGATAACCCATATAGCTTTATATTAAATGATGATTTTGTTAGTCTTTTATATGTTAATAATGCTAAGGAGGTTGCAATGGAATTAAATTCACTTAGTAAGTCATTTAATTTGTCAGGATGGAGAGTAGGTATGTTATTAGGTTCAAAGGATAACATATCTAAAGTATTAAAAATAAAAAGCAATATGGATTCAGGAATGTTTTATGGAATTCAAAAAGGGGCTATTCAAGCGCTTAGTTTGGAAGATTCATGGTTTAATTCATTAAATATTAAATATGAAAAAAGAAGAAAATTAATTTGGGAATTAGTTGCAAATTTAGGTTGTGATTTCGATAAAAATTCTAAAGGATTATTTGTGTGGGCTAAACTTCCAGAAAGATTTAAAAATTCAGTAAAATTTGTTGACAGTATTTTGAAAGATAAAAAGATATTTATAGCTCCTGGAACAATTTTTGGTTCAGAAGGAGAGGGCTATATAAGATTTTCGTTGTGTATTGATGAAGAAAAGATTATTGAAGCAATAAAAAGATGCAAAAAATGAATATAGCAGTAATAGGATTAGGTTTAATGGGGGGCTCTTTTGCTTTAGATATCAAATCGGTGTATTCTAATTCTAAAATTTTTGGAATTGATAATTCAGATTCTAATTTAAAAGAGGCTCTGGCTTTAGATTTAATAGATCAGATTATTACATATGATGATCTTATTAAAATGGATATTGTACTAGTTTCAATTCCCGTTAATTATTCACTTATTGTTATTCCTAAGGTTTTAGAAAAAATAAACGAAAATACATTAGTCTTTGATGTTGGTTCAACTAAAGAAGCCATATGTCAGATACTGGAAAATCACCCTAAAAGAGCTAATTTCTTAGCAGCTCACCCTATGGCTGGAACTGAATTCTCTGGTCCAAAAGCTGCTCATAAAGGTCTGTATATTAGTAAGACCAATATATTGTGTGAATTTGAAAAAACAGATCATAAACTTAGAGAATTTGCTTTAGAAATTTTTGATAATCTAAATATGAAAATCATCTATATGGACCCAAAGCCTCATGATGTTCATGTGGCATATGTATCCCATTTATCTCATATTAGTTCTTTTATGTTAGGAAAGACAGTAATAGAAAAAGAAAAAAATGAAAAAAATATTTTTGACTTGGCAGGAAGTGGTTTTGAATCTACTGTTAGACTAGCCAAAAGTCTTCCTGAAACTTGGACACCTATTTTTTTACAGAATAAAAACAATTTGGTTTTAGCTATTGATGAATATATTTCTAATTTAAATGCATTAAAAAAAATAATTGAAAATAACGATAGTAATAAACTTTCATCAATATTAAATGATACAAATAGAATTAAAGAAATATTAAGTAATAAATTAGAAAATGGAAAATAAGAAAGAAATGAGAAATTGGCTTGATGAGTTGAAATTAATTCATCCTTTGGTAATTGCTGGACCGTGTAGTGCTGAAACTGAAGATCAAGTTTTGAAAATTGCGCACGATTTAAAAGATACTGACGTATCAGTTTATAGGGCTGGAATATGGAAACCAAGAACAAGACCAGGCATGTTTGAAGGAGTTGGAGCAATTGGCTTAAAATGGCTTGAAAAAGTAAAAAAGGAAACAGGACTTCTAATAGCTATAGAAGTAGCTAATGCTAGTCATGTAAAGCTAGCGTTAGAATACGATATTGATATTCTTTGGATTGGCGCACGATCTACAGTCAGCCCTTTTATTGTTCAGGAAATAGCTGATGCTTTAAATGGAACTGAAAAAATAGTATTAGTCAAAAACCCAGTAAATCCAGACTTATCTTTATGGCTTGGTGGAATTGAGAGGCTATACACTGCTAATATTAAAAAATTAGGAGTAATACATAGAGGATTTTCAACTTATGAAAAATCTAAATACAGAAACAATCCAGAATGGCAATTACCTATCGAATTACAGAATAGGTTTCCAGATTTACCATTGATTTGTGATCCATCTCATATTGCAGGTAGAAGAGATATCTTACAGGATATTTCACAAACTGCCTTAGATTTAAATTTTGATGGATTAATGATAGAAACTCATATAGATCCTGATAATGCTTGGAGTGATGCTGCGCAACAAATCACACCCAAAACACTTGTTCAACTGATGGATGATTTAAAAATAAGAAAAGTTACTAATGAAGAAGCGGATTACAAAAATAAATTAAATACACTTAGAACACAAATTGACGTTATAGATCACGGATTACTTGACAATCTAGGTAAAAGAATGAAGGTTGCTATTGAAATAGGAGGGCTTAAAAAGCTGAAAAATGTTGCAGTTTTACAAACTAAAAGATGGAATGAAATTCTGGGAAAAATGATTTTAGAAGGTGAACAAAAAGGATTGAGTGAAGAGTTCGTTTTAAGAATGTTTAAGGCTATTCATCAAGAGTCAATTAATCATCAAGAAAAGGTGATTAACAGTAAATAAATATATGAAAGGAAGAATTTATAAATCAACTGGAAATTGGCATTCTGTTCTTTCAGAATCCAATCAGGTTTATAAATGTAATATAAAAGGAAAATTTAGATCATTAGGAATTAAAAGTACAAATCCCATTGCAGTTGGAGATTTTGTAAATTTTGAAATAACTAATAAAGAAGACTATACAGGGGTTATCTATAAAATTATAAACAGGAAAAATTATATAATTAGAAAATCTGTTAATCTTTCGAAGCAATCGCATATAATTGCTTCAAATATTGATTGTTGTTTTTTGATAGTTACTCCAAGTAATCCATTAACCTCTTCAATTTTTATTGATAGAGTTTTGGTTGCTACAAAATCTTTTGGAATAGAAACAATTGTTTTATTTAATAAAATTGATATCTATTCAAAAAATGATCTAAATTATGTAGAACAGTTAAAGAATATTTATATTAAAATAGGATATAAAACATTAGAGATTTCTGTTTTAAAAGAAATTAACATAGGTTTACTTAAAGAAATGCTGTTAAATAAAACATCAATTTTTACTGGACATAGTGGAGTTGGGAAAACTAGTCTTGTTAATCTTTTAGATCCTGATCTAATACTTAAAACTGCTGAAATATCAAAATTTAGTGAGCAAGGTCAACATACTACAACTTTTGCTGAAATGTTTGATTTAAAGTTTGGTGCTTCTATTATTGATAGTCCTGGCATTAAAGGTTTTGGTTTAATTGATATAGAAAAAAATGAGTTAGGAGATTATTTTCCAGAATTTATTTTATATAAATCAAATTGTAAATTTAACAACTGTCTTCATGAAAATGAACCATATTGTGGAGTTAAAAAAGCACTAGAAAAAGGTAATATTTCAGAATCCAGATATAAAAGTTATTTAAGTTTATTGAAGGGAGAAGATAAAAACTATAGAACTGATTATTGGGAATAAATGAGAGTAGTAATTCAAAGAGTAAAAAAGGCCAGCGTTGAAGTTGGTAATTCAATTGTTTCTTCTATTGAAAATGGACTAGTGGTTTTATTAGGAATTGAAGATGAAGATGATTCAAAAGATATAGAATGGATATCTACCAAAATCTCTCAACTAAGAATTTTTGATGACCAAAATAAAATCATGAATAATTCTCTTATAGATATTAATGGAGATATAATAATAATAAGTCAATTTACTTTACATGCTTCCACAAAAAAAGGGAATAGGCCATCATATATTAAAGCTGCTAAAAGTGAGGTTGCAAAAAAAATTTATGATCAGTTTTTAATTTCTATTGAAAATAAAATTAAAAAGAAGCCATTTTCAGGATTTTTTGGAGCAGATATGTTAGTTAAAATTGAAAATGATGGACCTGTTACTATATTTATTGATTCAAAAAATAAAGAGTAAAACAAAATTATAAATTAAATAAACATTAGATGAGTTTAAAAAAAATTCAAAAGGAAGTTGATTTATGGATAAAAGAACATGGTGTTCGTTATTTTGACCCTCTTACTAATATGGCTCAACTTTCTGAAGAGGTTGGAGAAGTAGCTAGAATTATAGCTCGAAGATATGGTGAACAATCAGAAAAGCAATCAGATAAAAAAAAGAACCTTGCTGAAGAACTTTCTGATGTTATTTTTGTTGTTATGTGTTTAGCTAATCAAACAGGTTTAGACTTAGAAAAAGCATTCGATAAGAAATTAAAATTTAAAACTAAAAGAGATTTTTTAAGACATAAAAATAATCCTAAACTAAAAAAAAAATAATGAGTTTTTTAGTTGAACATCCCAGCTCTAAGATTAATCATTCTTTTAATATATCAGGTTCAAAAAGTGAGTCTAATAGATTGCTTATCCTAAAATATATTTTTAAAAATATTAAAATAGAAAATCTTTCAAATTCGGATGATACTATAGTTTTAAAGAATTACCTTGAAAGTAACTCGAATTTAATTGATGTTCATCAAGCTGGAACTGCCATGCGTTTTTTGACAGCTTATTTAGCTATTCAAAATAATAATTCTTTTCAAATTACAGGTTCTAAAAGAATGCAGAATAGACCAATAAAAATTTTAGTTGACACATTAAATATATTAGGTGCGGATATTAAGTATTTAGATAAAATTGGATACCCTCCACTTAAGATTAATGGTAAAATGCTTCTAGGTGGTGAAATTTCTTTGAGTTCCGAAGTTAGTAGTCAGTATATATCTGCTTTAATGCTAATTGCTTCTAGTTTAAAAAATGGTTTAGTAATTAGTTTAGAAGGTTCTGTTACTTCAAGACCTTATATTGAAATGACCTCAAGTATTTTAAATAGAGTAGGAATCAAATCTTCATTTAAAGAAAATAAAATATCAATTCAATCAGTGAAATTACTTGAGAAAAGTATTCAGAAAGTAGAATCTGATTGGAGCTCCTTATCCTATTTTTATAGTATAGTTGCTTTGTCAAAATATTCAGAATTAAATATTGGTAGTTATAATATTAATTCAATTCAAGGTGACAAGAAATTAGTTGAGATTTATCAAAATTTTGGTGTACAAACAAGTTTTTCAAATGATATAATTACTATTAAAAAAATAGAGTCGAAAGATTTAAATAAGTCTTTAAAATTAGATCTTTCGGATACGCCAGATATTGCACAGACCATAGCGGTTACTTGTTTTGGCTTAGGTTTGTCTTGTGATCTTCATGGATTACATACTTTAAAAATTAAAGAAACCGATAGATTAGAAGCTCTAAAAGTTGAATTAACTAAAATGGGCGCGATTGTGAGCATTACAAAAGATAGTTTTCACTTAACGAAGTCTTCTGAAATAAAATCAAACATAACAATAGAAACATATAACGACCATAGAATGGCTATGGCATTTACTCCTTTAGCAATTTGTAAGCCAATAATTATTAATAACCCTGATGTTGTTTCTAAATCATTTCCAGATTTTTGGGATCATTTAAAAGGAATGAATTTTTTGATTTCAAAAAATTAATTCAATTATATGTTAATAAACTTGACTTTGCTATCTTCAGGAGTGTATATTTGCATCTTTTAATTTTAACATATATGAAACTATCACATTTTAATTTTGAACTTCCCGAAGAGCGCTTAACAGAATATCCTTCAGATCACAGAGATGAATCTAGATTAATGGTTTTAAACAGGAAAAAAGAAACGATCGATCATAAGTATTTTAAAGATATTATTGATTATTTTAATGAAGGTGATACTTTCGTTTTTAATAATACTAAAGTTTTTCCTGCAAGACTAATGGGTAATAAAGAAAAAACTGGGGCTAGAATTGAAGTTTTTTTATTAAGAGAATTAAATGAAGAACAAAGACTTTGGGATGTTTTGGTTGATCCTGCTAGAAAAATTAGAATTGGAAATAAACTTTACTTTTCGGATGATGATAGTTTAGTTGCTGAAGTAATAGATAACACTACATCAAGAGGGAGAACACTAAGGTTTTTATTTGATGGATCTTATGATGAATTTCGTAAAGCTCTTTTCGAATTAGGGCAAACTCCTCTTCCTAAATTTATTCGAAGAGAAGAAGAAAGTTTTGATAGAGAAAGATTCCAAACTATATATGCAAAACATGAGGGTGCTGTAGCTGCACCAGCTGCTGGAATGCATTTTTCAAAACACTTGATTAAAAAATTAGAGATTAAGGGGATAAATTTAGCAGAATTGACTTTACATATTGGTTTAGGAACTTTTAATCCGGTAGAAGTTGAAGACCTTTCAAAGCATAAAATGGATTCTGAAGAACTTTTTATTGATCAAAAGACATGTGACATTATTAATACTACTAAGAAAAATAAAAATAGAATCTGCGCAATAGGAACTACGTCAATGAAAGGGCTTGAATCATCAGTTTCTTCAATGAAAACATTGAATCCTTATAGTGGTTGGACTCATAAATTTATATTTCCTCCATATGATTTTAGAATTGCAGATTCAATGATAACAAATTTTCATACTCCGAAGTCAACGTTATTGATGATGGCTTCAGCTTTTGCTGAGCCAGATTTTCTAAAAGAAGCTTACGATATTGCTATAAAAGAAAAATATAATTTTTATTCTTATGGTGATGCAATGTTAATTATATAGAAAATTTATTATGAAAGTCAAAAAAGACATACGTTCTTTAAATCTTAAAGAGTTATGTTCTTTTTTTGAATCTAATAATTACCCCGCCTTTAGAGGAAACCAAGTATATAATTGGTTGTGGAATAAATCTTGCTTTTCTTTTGATGAAATGACAAATATTTCTTTAGAATTAAGAGAAGTTTTAAAAAAGGATTTTGTTATAAATCACATCAAAATAGATAAAATTCAAAAAAGTATTGATGGTACTATTAAAAATGCTGTTACACTTTTTGATAATCTTTTAGTTGAATCTGTTTTAATTCCTGTTAAAAACAGAACAACTGCCTGTATTTCAAGTCAAGTTGGTTGTAGTTTGGATTGTGAATTTTGTGCTACATCTAAATTAAAGAGAATTAGAAACCTTAATCCTGATGAAATTTTTGACCAAGCTTCTACAATAAACCTACAAAGTAAATTTTATTATAATAGACCGATTTCTAATATAGTTTTTATGGGTATGGGGGAGCCTTTATTGAATTATATTAATTTAATTGAAGGGATTAATAAAATAACCAGTAAAGATGGTTTAGGAATGTCTCCTAAAAGAATAACTGTTTCTACATCTGGAATTTCAAAATTAATTATTAAAATGGCAGATGAAAATGTAAAATTTAATTTAGCAGTTTCATTACACTCTGCTGTTGAAAAAACACGTAATAAAATAATGCCATTTACTATAAAATTTCCTTTAACTGATTTAAAAGAAGCCATAAAGTATTGGTATAATAAAACTCAAAAAATAGTGACTTATGAATATATTGTTTGGAAGGGTATTAATGATGACATGAATCATATTAATGCTTTGGTTGATTTTTGCAAATCATCTCCTTCAAAAGTAAATATTATTGAGTATAATAAAACTAGCAATGATTTTTTTATTTCTGCTGATGATAGTATAATTAATAAATATATAGAAGAATTAGAAAGTAATAGAATTCCTGTTACTATTAGAAAGTCTAGAGGAAAAGATATTGACGCAGCATGTGGTCAATTAGCTAATAAATTAAAACAATAAGAAATAATTATTCTTTGAATTGTATATTTATTAAATGAAAATTATAGAAGAAATTAAATTGCCAATCAAGAATGAGATGGAGCTTTTTGAAAAAAAGTTTTCTAATTTAATGATTTCTAAGGTTCCTTTACTTAACAGAATTACTCATTATGTAGTTAATAGAAAAGGCAAGCAAATGAGGCCAATGTTTGTATTTTTAAGTGCCAAAATAGTATCAGATGAGATAGTTGGAGAAAAAGTATTCAGAGCAGCTTCAATAATTGAATTAATACATACGGCAACTTTAATTCATGATGATGTGGTTGATTCAAGTAATATGAGAAGAGGGTTTTTTTCTTTGAATGCTCTTTGGAAAAATAAAATTGCAGTTTTGGTAGGTGATTTTTTGTTATCTAAAGGGATGTTGTTGTGTATTGATAATGATGATTTTGATCTTCTTAAGATCATTTCAAATTCTGTAAAGGATATGAGTCAAGGTGAATTATTGCAGATAGAAAAGGCAAGAAGATTAGATATTGATGAGAAAACTTATTTCGAAATTATAACAAAAAAAACAGCATCATTAATTGCTTCTTGCTGTGCCCTAGGAGCAGCTGCTTCAAATGGATCAAAAGATAAAATTGATTATTTTAGAAAGTTGGGAGAAAAAGTGGGAATAGCTTTTCAATTAAAAGATGATTTATTTGATTATGGAAATAAGAAAATAGGGAAACCAATAGGTGTAGATTTGAAAGAAAAAAAATTAACTCTTCCAATAATATTTGCAATTAATAAATCTTCAATTCCAAAGAAAAGATGGCTTATTAATTCTATTAAAAATCATAATAAAGACAATAAAGTTATTAAAGATGTTATAAATTATGTAAAGGAAGTTGGTGGAATAGAATACACTAACTCAAAGCTTAGCTTTTTTCACCAATCTGCTCTAAGTGATATTAAAGAGCTGGATGAAAGTGTCTATAAAGAAAGCTTAGAAAAGCTAATAAATTATGTTATAGAAAGAGAGTTCTAGAAGTTGAATATAATATGTTTTGTATTGCTTAAATGACATTTTTTTTATTTAAATTGTTTATATAAAATTAACAGATTGATATCTAAAATAACAATAGATAAAGTTTTTGAGCAATTACTTGTTGAAGAAGTGATTGGAGATTTTGTGCAGCTTAAAAAATCAGGAGCTAACTTTAAAGGTCTAAGTCCTTTTTCAAATGAAAAAACCCCAAGCTTTGTTGTTTCTCCTGTTAAGCAAATTTGGAAAGATTTTAGTAGCGGAAAGGGGGGTAATGCAGTTGCGTTTTTAATGGAACATGAGCATTTTACGTATCCCGAAGCTATAAAGTATCTAGCAAGAAAGTATAATATAGAAATTGAAGAAACTCAGTTAAACCCTAAAGATAAAGAAATATCTAGTGAAAGAGAGAGTTTGTACATCGTGTCAGAATATGCAAAAAAATTCTTTAAAAACACTCTTAATAACTCAATTCAAGGTAAAACAATTGGTTTAACTTATTTTAAGGAAAGAGGGTTTAACAGTGATACAATTGAAAAATATGACCTTGGGTTTTCGCCTAATGAACAAAGTTATTTTTCAAATTCTGCTATTGAAAAAGGGTATGATAAAGGTTTTTTAGAAAAATCTGGTTTAACAATTTTTCAAAATTCTAAATCGATAGATAGATTTAGGGGAAGAGTTATTTTTCCAATTCACAGCATGTCTGGAAGAATTTTAGGATTTGGAGGAAGAATATTAAATACTGAAATTAAAACTGCCAAATATTTAAACTCACCGGAAAGCTTAATATATAATAAAAGTAAAATACTTTATGGTATTTATTTTGCTAAACAAGAAATAGCAAAACTTGATAACTGTTATATTGTAGAGGGATATACCGACGTAATTCAGCTTCATCAAAAGGGAATTAAAAATGTTGTTTCATCTTCTGGAACTGCACTAACAGCTGATCAGATTACTTTAATTAGAAGATTAACATCTAATATTACTATGCTTTTTGATGGTGATAAGGCAGGTGTTAATGCAACATTAAGAGGTATTGATTTAATATTGTCAGCAGGCTTAAATGTTAGCATTTGCGCATTTCCTGAGGGTGAAGACCCAGACAGTTATAGTCAAGATCGAAGTTTTGAAGAAGTTAAAGATTTTTTATCGGAGAATTCCCAAGATTTTATTCAGTTTAAAGCTTCTATTTTAGCAGAAAGCAGTAAAAATGATCCTATTTTAAAAGCTAAAACAATTAATGAAATAGTCAACAGTATATCAATAATTCCAGATAGAATAAAACAAGAGATCTATGTAAAACATTGTTCCAGGATAATGGATGTTTCAGAAGAAGTATTATTTAATTCTTTAGCTCAACGTACTAAAAATGAAATACCAGTTATTTCAAAAAAAAGAATTGCTAAAGTTGAAAAAACACCGAAAAATAAAAAAATAAATATTCTATTTGAGTTAGAAAAAAAAATTATTGAAATATTATTATTGTATGGACATAAAGAAGAGCAGTTCGAAGAGGTTCTATTAAATAAAGATGATAAAGGAAATATCATATTGGAGCCAACAATAGTTCAGACGCTAGTATATAAAAAGATTTTTTTAGATTTACAGCAAGATGAGATAGAATTTACTAATGATTCTTTTAAAATTCTTTATCATAAAATTATTCATGAACTTCAAGAAAATGAAAAGTTAATTTTAGATGTGTTTTTAAATTCTTTAGATATAGAGTTGTCAAATCAAGTAACAACTATTTTAATGAACGAAGAACAATATCAATTACATGACTGGCTTAGTAAAGATATTTTAGTAAAAAACAAGGATAAAGTAGTTGGTCAATTAGTTACCGAAACTGTACTTAGGTTAAGAACTTATTTGATAAATGAAAAGGTTAAAGAATTACAATTAGAAACTAAAAAAAGCAATGAAGATAATTCAGAGATTCTAAAAGAAATAAACGATTACCATAAGCTCAAGTCTTTATTATCTAAAAAACTAAATAGAGTTATTTAGTTTATCTTAATTCGTCTGGCACTAAATAAATTGGAATAGGATTCATTTTATGAAAATTTTGTTTATTTAGCTTGATTAAAATATTGTACACTTCTCTTTCTCTTCCTTCAAAATCTAATGAGACCTTCCCTAAATCTTTCTGTTTCATAGCCCATTCTAATTCACTATAAGAAGCTCCTATTTGATCTTCATCAGTTCTTTCATCATCCCAAAGTCCATCAGTTGGTTTAGCAATAATTATATCATTGATGATATTTAAATGTTTAGCTAATTCAAAAACCTCTGTTTTGTAAAGATCAGCAATTGGGCTAATATCAACTCCTCCATCACCATACTTTGTGTAAAATCCAATACCAAAATCTTCAACTTTATTACCTGTCCCAGTAACTAAATGATTGTTCAAGTTAGCAAAATAATAGAGTGTAGTCATTCTTAATCTAGATCTTGAATTGGCTAAAGATAATAAGTTATTCTTATCATCTTTAATAGAATTTTTGAATGAAGTAAAGACATTAGTCAGGTCTATAGTTTTTGAAGAAACGTTATTAAAATTTTCAGTTAACCATTGAATGTGATTAGCGGCTCTTTTTTTCTCATTTAAGTTTTGAAAAATTGGCATATCTAAACAAAGAGAAGGTAATCCTGTTTTGGCACAAAGCGTGGATGTTAATGCAGAGTCAATGCCTCCAGAAATACCAACAACAAACCCTTTGGCATGGGATTTTTCTATATATTTCTTTAGCCAATTAATAATATTTTCTGTAATTTTTAAGGTGTTCATTTATTTAAATATATCTTTAAAAGATTTAAAATTATTTATTCCGTTTGCACTAATTTTAATGAATAGATAATTTTGAAATGTAAAATTAATGGTTTTATGATTGATTATAAAATTTTCAATGTTATTTTGTTTATTTTTTTATTGAATATTTTAGGGTGTTTTCAAGAAAAACAAACACATAGTATTGATATAGTTCGTTTTGAAAAAGAATTTTATAGTTCAAATGAGCAAACGCTTCCAGTATTAATTAATAAATATCCTTATCTTTTTCCTAAAGAATATCATTTATCAATTTGGAATCAGTTTTTAAAGGATTCTGTTAAATTAGAAATATATAAAGAGACATTAAAGGTGTTTCAAAATTTTGATTCTATTTCAAATGAAATTCAATTAATTTTTGAAAATTCTAAAGTTATTTTCCCGAAATTTAAATCACCAAAAGTTATCACTTTAAATTCTCAATCAGAATATTCAAATAGAATAATTTATTCCGATTCTTTACTATTTATTTCTTTGGATTCTTATTTAGGTGAAAATTATTATAAATCCTTACCTAAATATATCTCCCAAAACATGAATAAAGTATTTTTAATTAATGATTTAGCTCTAAAAATATCTGAAAATCATGTCAAAAAAGATTTAGACAGAACTCTTTTGTCAGAAATGATTTATTATGGAAAAATTTTATTTATTAATAAGTTATTATTATTAAAAAGTGAAGATTATTTATTGTTTCACACTTCTAAGGATAAAATTCATTGGGCAAATAATAATGAAAATAATATTTGGGCATTTTTTGTTGAAAATGAATATCTTTTTAATACAAGTGACGATTTGAAATTAAGATTTATTTCTATTGCTCCATATTCAAAATTTAATTTAGATATTGATAAGTATTCACCTGGAAGCATTGGAAAATGGTTGGGTTATAAAATTGTAAATTCGTATATGATTAACACCAATGTTAGTATTGATGAATTAATTAAAATGGATAATTATAAAATTTTTAAAAAATCAAATTATAAACCAAAAAAATTATGAAGAAAACTCAAATAACTTTTGATGTAAAATTAGATGAAAATAAAATTCCTGAAAAAATTTCTTGGTCAGCAACTGATAGTGGGGTTTATGAGAAAGATTCTAAAGCTATTTTATTATCAGTTTGGAATCATGAATCTCAAGAAACATTAAAAATTGACCTTTGGACAAAAGATATGCCCCTAGATCAAATGAATGTATTTTTTCATCAAACTTTAGTTAGCATGAGTGATACTTTTTTTAGAGCTACTCAGAATGAAAAAATGACTGATTCATTTAAACAATTTTGTGATTATTTCGCAAAAAATCTTAAAATTAAATTACCACCTAATTAAAATTCTGAATTAATTGCAACAACTCTTCTCTTCCTGTTTTGTGTTTTGAAGAACTAACTATGTATTCGGGGGATATTTTGATTTTTTCTGAAAGTTTTTTAATATAATTATTGGGTTTTTCCTCTTTTTCGCTTTTTTTTAGCTTGTCAGTTTTAGTAAAGATGATCTTGAAAGAGATATTGTTATTGCTTAGCCAATTGACAAATTCAATATCATTTTTTTGTGGATCTAATCGGATGTCTATTAAAACAAAAGTTAATGAGATTGTAGTTCTATTAATAAAATAATCGATTATTATATTTTCAATTCCTTTTTTTTCTTTTTTGGAGATTTTAGCATAACCATAACCCGGTAAGTCAACCAAAAACCAATTGCCATTAATAAAAAAATGATTAATTAAGAGCGTTTTTCCTGGCGTACCAGAAATTTTGGCTAATTTTTTATTTTGAGTCAGCATATTGATAAGAGATGATTTTCCAACATTTGATCTGCCTATAAATGCAAATTCAGGAAATTCATTTTCAGGGCAATCTTTTGCTTTGGAACTGCTTTTTATAAAACGTGATGATTTTATTTTCATTTTCAGAACCCCTTTTCAATAAGCCACTTTTCAACGATACTGTTGAATAGTGAAGGATGTTCCATCATTGGAGCATGACCACATTTTTCTATCCAAAAAAGATCAGAGTTAGGTAAAAGGCTATGAAATTGATCTGCAACTTCTGGAGGAGTAACTATATCATTTTTACCCCAAATTAAAGCAGTAGGGATTGTTATTTCAGGAAGATCGTTAGCCATATTATGTCTAATGGCACTTTTAGCCATAGCGAGTATTTTTATCACTTTGCTTCGATTATTTACAGATTCAAAAATCTCATCGACAATTTCTTTTGTTGCTATTTTGGGAGAATAAAAAACATCTTGTGTTTTCTTTTTAATAAATTCATAATTTCCTCTTTTAGGGTAAGTATCACCCATTGCATTTTCATACAATCCTGAGCTTCCAGTCAATATTAGACCTTTTGTGCTATTAGGGAATAGTTTTGAATGTAGCAAACTAACATGGCCACCTAGAGAATTGCCAATTAGAATAGCTTGATCTATATTTAAATATTTAATAAAATTATTTATGAATTTTGCAAAATATTTTACGTTAGTATCTAAAAGAGAAGCGGTGTAAATAGGTAATTCAGGCATAAATACTTGATAACCCAATTTTGAAAAGTGTGAAATAAAGCCTTCAAAATTTCCAAGCCCTCCCATAAGACCATGCAATACAATGATAGGCTTACCTTCTCCTTTTTGTAAATATCTGAAATCTCCAGCTTCTTTTTGTTGCTTAAAATCCATGTAAATTAAAATCTAATGGACAAATATAGGTAAATAGGAATTATAATTTTTTAATAAATTTTTATACTCTTATCACTTTTTAACATATTTAATATTCAGATAATCAGCTTTTTATGTATAAATATTTATTAAAAATTAAAATTATTAACAAAGTGGTAAAAAGTGGTAAAAAGTGGTAAAATTTCAATATATTTGAGTTTAAACCTAAAAAGATCCAGTGATTAATTTAGTTGGAACATATGATTGTAAAGCTGATGTCAAAGGGCGTCTTATGCTGCCTATTGCTTTAAAAAAACAATTAGGAGATAACTTAAATGAAAGCTTTATTCTTAAAAGATCTGTTTTTCAACCTTGTCTAGAACTTCATCCTATTATTGAATGGAAGCTTACAATGGATAAAGTTAATAAGCTTAATAGATTTGTTAAAAAAAATAATGATTTTATAAGACGTTATACAGCAGGAGTTAGAATAGTTGCTCTTGATAATAGCGGAAGAATATTGATTCCTAAAGATTTGCTAAAATCTTATTTTTCTAAAAATGAACTTGTACTTACATCCGCAATTAACATTATTGAAATATGGGATAAAAAATTATATGAGGATGTAATTAATGATCCGCAAATTGATTTTGAAGATTTATCTGAAAGTGTAATGGGAAATGCGATTAATGATGTATCATAACCCAGTAATGCTTGAGGAGTCTTTAGATAGTTTGTGTATAAATAAAGGTGGAATTTATGTTGATTTAACATATGGCGGTGGTGGCCATTCTAATGGAATTTTAAATATTTTGGGTAAAAAAGGTAAATTATTGGCTTTTGATCAAGATCTTGATGCTATTAATAATAAAATCAATGATGATAGGCTTCTATTGATTAATCAAAATTTCAAGCATTTAAAGCAAAATTTGAATTACTATGGTTTCAATGAAGTAGATGGGGTATTAGCTGATCTTGGTGTTTCTTCATTTCAATTTGATCAACCTGAAAGAGGATTTTCAATAAGATCTGATAGTGATTTAGACATGAGAATGAACAAAAATTCCGAATTAACAGCATCGCATATTTTAAATAATTATACAGAATCCTCTTTAGCTCAAATACTTTATGATTATGCAGATTTAAGAAATTCAAGAGCTATCGCTAAACATATAGTAAATTTTAGAATTAAAAATTGTATCAAATCAACTCTACAACTTAATAAAATATTGAGTCCATTCCTAGCCAAAGGTTTTGAAAATAAAACTTTAGCTAAAATATACCAAGCGTTAAGAATTGAAGTTAATAGTGAAATTGATGCTTTAAAGGAGTTGCTATGTCAATTACCAGAAGTGGTTAAAAAAGGAGGCAAAATATCTATAATAACCTACCATTCTATTGAAGATAGATTGGTAAAAAGGTTTATCAAAAATGGTTGTTTTGATTCGGAACCAATAAAAGATGATTTTGGAAAATGGAACTTGCCATTTAAAAAATCATTTAAGTTTAAAGTTCCATCAAGTAAAGAAATTAAACTAAATAATAGAGCTAGAAGTGCTAAGCTAAGATCAGCAACAAGGTTATGAGCAACAATTTAAAAAAAATATTATTAGGCACATTTTTGGTTGAAGAAGGATCTTATAAAAATTGGAGATTTATAACATTTCTTTTTTTATTGTGTCTTGTTATGATCTTTTCTTCTCATTCTGTTGATGAAAAAATAATATTAATTAGTGATTTGAAAAATGAAGTTTCTGTATTGCATAGCGAATTTATAGATAGCAGAAAAAAAGTAATGAAATTAAAAATGGAAACGAATGTAGCTGATATTATGAGTGACAGAAAAATAAAAAGTTCAACTAATCCTCCAAAAAAAATAATTATAAACTAATGTTAACTAATCAAAAACAATTTTTATACCGGCTGTATTTTGTTGCTAGTGTACTAGTTGTTTTAGGATTAGGAATTGGATATAGAATTTTTCATATACAATTTATAGAAGGAGAAAAATATCGAAAAATAGCTAAAGAGAAAACTGTTCAAAGTTTTACTATTTCACCAAAAAGAGGGAGTATTTATTCGGATGATGGTAGTTTATTAGCTTCTTCATCGATAACTTATGATATATATTTTGATGCTGTAACCGTGTCAAATAAAGATTTTAATGAATACATAAATTCACTATCGGAAGCTTTGTCAGAAACACTTGATAAGTCTCATGATTTTTATCTTAACTCTTTAAATAAAGCTAAGAAATTAAATAGAAGATATCACTTAATCGCTAGAAATATTTCCATAAATGAATTAAATGAAATTAAAAAAATGCCATTATTTAAAAAGGGTGGAGTTAAAGGTGGTTTAATAGTTGAAAAAAAGAATTCTAGAGAGTATCCATTAAATAAAATTGCCGAAAGAACTATTGGGTATGAAAGGAAAAATAATAACAATGAATATGGTGGTGTTGGTCTTGAACATGCATTCGGGACAATATTAAGAGGGAAAAATGGTTCGCAGTTAATGCAAAAAATTTCAAATGGAAAATGGAAACCTATTTCTTCTGAAAACAGAATTGAACCTATAGCAGGATCAGATATAATCACAACTATAAATGTAGGTTTTCAAGATATAGTTCATCATTCTCTTTTAAATCAATTGGAGAAATTTGAGGCCGAACATGGCACTGTTGTGGTCATGGAAACTGAAACAGGCGCTATAAAAGCTATTTCAAACTTAGGAAGAACGTCTGAAGGAAAATATTATGAAAAATTAAACTATGCTGTTGGTGAACATTATGAGCCAGGATCTACTTTTAAATTAATGGCAATGATAGCCGCTCTTGAAGATAACATTGTTGATCCTTTAACAATTGTTGATACTAAAAATGGAATACTTTCATTTTATGGAAATAAAGTGAGAGATTCTAAAAAAGGTGGGTATGGAAAAATTTCAGTAAATGATATTTTTAAAGTCTCTTCTAATACTGGAATGGTTAAAATAATTAATGATGGTTACTCTAGTAATCCAGAAAAATTTTCTAATAGATTGTTTAATATGGGCTTAAATAATATGCTTAACCTTTCAATTTTAGGAGAAGCATCTCCTAAGATACCACATCCTAAAGATAAGAACTGGAATGGTTTGTCATTACCATGGATGGCATATGGTTATGGAGTTTTATTGACCCCTCTACAAATTTTAACGTTTTATAATGCTGTTGCAAATAATGGTGAGATGGTTAAGCCTATTTTTTTAAGCAAAATAAATTCATATTCTAATAAAACTATGAATATGAAAAAAGTTGTTTTAAACCCCTCTATTTGTTCTGAACAAACATTAAATAAAGTAAAGATCATGCTGGAAAATGTAGTAAATGAAAAAGGAGGAACAGCTTATAATATTAATTCTAAAGAATATAAAATAGCAGGAAAAACTGGAACAGGTCAGGTGGATTATAATACAGATAATGTGCAGTATATTTCAAGTTTTGTAGGATATTTTCCATCAGAAAAACCTAAATACACTTGTATTGTAGTCATTCATAAGCCAGATAAGAAAAAAGGATATTATGGGAATATTGTAGCTGCACCTGTATTTAAAAAAATAGCTGATAAGTTATATTCTTTAACTCCAAAAATTCAAACATTAAATCAATTGGAAAATCACAATCTAAATGAAGTTTTAATGAAGGAATTAGTGATTAGTAATGAGTCTAGAAAAAACTTAGATATAAATGGAAAGAATTTTACTGAAGTTTTACCTGTTTTGGAAAATTCAGGATTTATTGTTGAGTTTAAAGGAAGAGGATTGATAGTTAATAAACATACCATAATTGAAAATGCTACTACTAAAAAAATTGTTTTGGAATTGACATGAAGTTATTAAAAGACATATTATATAAAGTAAATATTGTTTCCGTTATTGGATCTACAGATTTGAATTTTAATAAGATTGAATTTAACTCTAGAAGCATTTCCAAAAATGATTTGTTTATAGCTATTAAAGGGAATGATTTAGATGGAAATTTTTATATTTCTCAAGCAATTGATAATGGAGCTAAAATTATTTTATGTGAATCATCGCCAAAAATTATCGTGAAAGGCATTAGTTATGTAATAATAAAAGATAGTAGACAAAGTTTAGCGATTATATCTTCAAATTTTTATAATAATCCATCCTCTAAATTAAAGTTGATAGGCATTACAGGCACAAATGGAAAGACTACAACATCTACATTGATGCACCAGCTTTTTATGCTTTTAAACAATAAAGTAGGTTTGATTTCAACAAATAAGATTTTAATAAATAAAAAAGTTTTACAATCAACCCATACCACACCAGATCCCTTGAATTTGAACAGGATATTGAGCATGATGGTTGAAGAAGGTGTTGAATATTGTTTTATGGAAGTCTCTTCTCATGCCATCGATCAACATAGAATTTATGGATTAAATTTTGATATTGGATTGTTTACTAACCTTTCACATGATCATTTAGATTATCATAAATCATTTAAAGAATATAGGGATGTTAAAAAAGCATTTATCAATTCATTATCTAAGAATTCTTTTGCAATAATTAATGCAGATGATAAAAATGGTGCATATATGACTCAAAATACAAAAGCAAAAGTTTATAAATATGCATTAAAATCTAGTTCCGATTTTTCATTAAAAATTTTAGAAAAAGACTTCAATGGAATGAAACTCTTAATAAATGGAAATGAAGTTTGGTCAAAATTAATAGGAGAATTCAATGCATATAATATTTTGGCTACTTATAGTTTAGCCAAAATATTTGAGTATTCAGACGAATTAATTTTAAACAAGATAAGTTCTTTGATTTCTGCAGATGGCAGGTTTGAAAGAATTTTGCAAAACAATAATAAGAATATTGGTATTATTGATTATGCACATAGTCCAGATTCTGTTCAAAAAATTTTAGAAACACTAAATGAGTTAAAAAATAAAGAAGAATCATTAATAACAGTGATAGGTTGTGGAGGGGATAGAGATAAAGCCAAAAGACCATTAATGGGGAAAATCGCAGCCTCATTAAGCAATAAAGTCATTTTTACATCTGATAATCCAAGGTTTGAAGATCCAAAATTAATTATTGACCAAATGGAATCGGGGGTTGAACAAAAGGATGTTTATAAAATTTCAAGAATTATTGATAGAAAGGAAGCAATAGAATTTGCATGTCAAATTGCAAAAGATGATGATGTCATTTTAGTTGCAGGAAAAGGTCATGAAAAATATCAAATTAAAGGAAGTGTCAAATTTGAATTTGACGATAAAAAAATTTTAACAAAATCATTAAAAACTAATAATTGATATGTTTTATTTTTTATTTGAATATTTAGAATTACAGTATCAGTTACCTGGAGCAAGTTTGTTTAAATACTTGTCATTTAGGTCTTCCTTAGCATTTATATTTTCTTTAATGCTATCTATTAAATATGGAAAAAATATTATTAATTTTTTAAGAAAAAAACAAATTGGAGAGACAATAAGAGATCTAGGATTAGCTGGTCAAAAAGAAAAAAGCGGAACTCCAACAATGGGAGGGTTGATAATTATTGTTTCAACTATTATTCCTGTATTATTATTTTCAAAGTTTGATAATATTTATATATTATTATTATTATTTACAACATTGTGGCTTGGCCTTATAGGTTTCATTGACGATTATATCAAAATATTTAAAAAGAATAAGAAAGGACTAAAGGCAAAATTTAAATTAATTGGACAAATTTTTTTAGGTTTCGTGATTGGACTTACTTTATATTTTCATCCAGATGTAACTATTAAAGATCAAGTACTTTCAGAAAATTTAAAACAAAATTTTGAATATAAATCAACTAAAACTACAGTTCCTTTTTTTAAAAATAATGAATTGGATTATTCATATTTTGTTTCATGGATTTCAGAAGAATCTGAAAAATTAAGTTTAATTGCATTTATATTTTTTGTGATTTTAATTATTACTGCAGTTTCGAATGGTGCTAATTTAACAGATGGAATTGATGGATTAGCTGCTGGCTCATCAGTTGTAATAACCCTTACTTTAGGAGTGTTCGCATGGATTTCAGGAAACATAATTTTTTCAGATTATCTAAATATTATGTATATCCCAAGAGTTAGTGAAATAGTGATTTTTATTTCTGCTTTTATTGGAGGGCTAATTGGGTTTTTATGGTATAATGCATTTCCAGCTCAAATTTTTATGGGAGATACTGGTAGTTTAACTATAGGTGGAATTATTGCAGTAATTGCAATTATTGTAAGAAAAGAATTACTACTCCCTTTAATCTGCGGAATATTTTTATTAGAAACAATATCTGTTATTATTCAAGTCAGTTTCTTTAAATACACTAAAAATAAATATGGTAAGGGTAAAAGAATTTTCTTAATGTCTCCAATTCATCATCATTTTCAAAAAAAAGGATATCATGAAAGTAAGATAGTTGTTAGATTTTGGATAATAGGAATCCTATTAGCAATACTATCATTAATAACACTAAAGATTAGATAAGGATGAAACAAAATTTAGTTGTATTAGGGGGAGGCGAAAGTGGAATAGGAGCTGCATATTTAGCGAGTAAAAAAGGAATAAAAGTTTTTTTATCTGATAAAAATTTAATTGATAATAAGTATAAAAAAATATTAATTGATAATAAAATACAATTTGAAGAAGGACATCATAGCTTAAAAAAAATATTGAAAGCCACTGAAATAATTAAAAGTCCTGGAATTTCGGATAGCTCTAATTTATTTAATGAAATAAGAACTAACAATATTCCAATTATTTCAGAAGTGGAATTTGCATCAAGATTTACAAATGCAAAGATTATTGGGATTACTGGTTCAAATGGAAAAACTACGACAACTAGTTTAATATACCATATTCTCAAATCTTCTGGAAAAAATGTTGGTGTTGCAGGAAATATAGGAAATAGTTTTGCTTTTTTAGTAGCTAATATTGATTTTGAATACATTGTTTTAGAGCTCAGTAGTTTTCAGTTAGACGGAGTAAAAAATTTTAAACCTCTAATTGCTGTTATAACTAATCTAAGCCCTGATCATTTAGAAAGATATCATAACAATTTTGAAAATTACATTAATTCAAAATTTAACATAGTAATAAATCAATCTAACTCAGATTATTTAATTTATAATTCAGATGACAGCAAAATCAATGATGAACTAAACGTCAGAAAAATTAATTCTATTAAAATTCCATTTTCATCTTCTAAGCAAAAATTTAGTAATCAAGTTTATATTGAAAAAAACATAATTAAATCAGAAATAAATAAAAATAAATTTATGATACCATTAAAGAGTTTATCCCTTAAAGGAAAGCACAATATACAAAACAGTATGGCTGCAGCAACTGTAGCTCAATTGCTTAAAATAACTAATGAAGACTTAAGAGAATCATTAGGTAATTTTCAATCTATTAATCATAGATTAGAACATGTTTTAACAATCCAAAAGGTTAAATACATTAACGATTCAAAGGCAACTAATATTAATGCTGTTTTTTACGCATTAGATTCAATGAGAAGCTCTACAATTTGGATCGCAGGAGGATTGGATAAAGGAAATAATTATAATGAATTGCTTCCTCTTGTAAGAGAGAAGGTTAAAGCTATTATTTGTTTGGGGATAGATAATAGAAAGTTGGTTGAAACTTTTTCTTCTGTTACAGAAACAATTATTGAAACAACAAGTATGGTAGAAGCAGTAAATATGGCTTATCATATTGCTAATCCAAAAGATTCAGTTTTACTGTCCCCAGCTTGTTCTAGTTTAGATTTATTTAAAAACTATGAAGATAGAGGAAATCAATTTAAAGAAGCGGTTAGAAAACTATAATGAAATCAATTTTTGAAAAAATACAAGGAGATAAAATAATATGGACAATAGTTTCATTATTAGCCTTGTTTTCATTTTTGCCAGTTTACAGTGCTAGCTCAAATTTCGGAAACGATCTTATTTTTTCCAATATGATTAAGCATATTGCTATTGTATTTATTGGTATGCTGATAATGTACGGTACACATTTGATTCCATATAGATATTTTAAAGGGTTGTCGATTATATGTTTACCCATTATCATTTTACTTTTATTATTTACAGCTTTACAAGGAAATGTTATAGAAGGGGCTAATGCTAGTAGATGGGTAAAACTGCCAGTTGTTGGATTATCTTTTCAGCCTTCATCAATGGCAATAGTAATCCTTATGGTTTATACATCTTTCTATTTGTCTAAAAATTATAATAAAAAAATAAGTTTTAATCAATCAATTTTGCCACTATGGACACCTATTTTATTAGTTCTTATTTTGATTCTTCCATCTAATTTTTCAACGGCAGCAATGATTTTTATGATGATTTTAACTTTAATTTTTATAGGAAGATATCCTTTGAAATATTTGTTAGGAATTATTTTTTCTGGACTATTCTTATTATCAATATTTGTTTTATTAGCTAAAAGCTATCCTGATTTGATGCCTAATAGAATTGATACTTGGGTTAATAGAATAGATAATTTTATAGGAGAAGAAAGCATTGAATCAAATTATCAAATAATTAGAGCGAAATCAGCTATTGCAACTGGCTCTATTTTTGGAGTTGGTGCTGGAAAAAGTGCAATGAAAAATTTATTACCACAAAGTACTTCTGATTTTATTTATGCAATAATTACTGAAGAATATGGGACAATTGGAGCTATATCAATTTTATTATTATATACATTACTTCTTTTTAGGATAATTATTGTTTCCTATAAATCTCAAACAGTTTTTGGGCAGTTATTAGCATTAGGAGTAGGGTTGCCAATTATTTTTCAAGCTTTTATTAATATGGGAGTTGCCGTTCAGCTTTTTCCTGTAACAGGACAGCCATTACCATTAATTAGTACTGGCGGAACTTCAATATGGATGACTTTTTTAGCTCTTGGAATTGTATTAAGTGTGAGTGTAAATAAAATAGACGAAGAAACAGTTGATTATAATAACCCTTTAAATGTTTTAAGTGAAGCAGAATAAGTTTTTAATATCTGGTGGTGGTACTGGTGGACATATTTTTCCTGCAATTTCTATTGCTGATGAGTTATGTAATAAATTTCCTTCATCAGAAATTTTATTTGTTGGATCTAGTCATAGAATGGAAATGCAAAAAATCCCTGAAAATGGGTATAAAATAATAGGACTTTGGATTAGTGGAATAAAAAGAAAATTACATTTATCAAATCTTTTAATACCAATTAAAATTCTATTTAGCTTAATTAAATCATACTTGATTATTAATAAATTCAAACCTGATTTTGTAATTGGAACTGGAGGATTTGCAAGTGGACCTTTATTATTTGTAGCTTCAAAATTAAATATTCCTACTCTCATTCAAGAGCAAAATTCATACGCTGGTTTAACTAATAAGATATTATCGAAATCAGTTGACACTATATGTGTTGCTTATTCAAATATGGATCAATACTTTCCAAAAAATAAAATTGTTTTTACAGGAAATCCAGTTAGAAAAGAAATTAATAGCCATTCAAATTTTAAAAATGAATCTTTAAATTTTTTTAAAATGAATAGTAATAATAAAGTTTTATTAGTTCTTGGCGGAAGTTTAGGAGCTCAAAAAATTAATCAGTTTATTTCAGAAAAAATTGATCTATTTAAGAAATTAAAAATTCAAATTATTTGGCAATGTGGGAAAATATATTACAATCGATATAAAATTTATAATTCTGATTTCACTTGTGTTTTACCATTTATTAAAGATATGAACTTAGCATATTGTGCAGCTGATATTATTGTTTCAAGGGCTGGTGCTAGTGTAATTTCTGAATTATGTATTGTTGGTAAACCGGTAATTTTCATTCCATCCCCTAAATTGGCTGAAGATCACCAAACTAAAAATGCTTTAAATATTGTAAAAAATAATGCAGCAGAAATGATAAAAGAAAAGAATTTAAACAAAGAATTTTTTAGCGTTTTAAAAAATTTAATTACAAATGATGAACATGCTATTAAATTATCTAATTCCATAAAATTATTAGAAAAACCTAATGCAACAAAAGATATAGTTAATCATATTGATAAATTATTAAGTAATGTTTAAAAATTATAATAAAATATATTTTATTGGAATTGGAGGTATAGGTATGTCTTCAATTGCTTTGTATTTTATTAATTATGGTAAACAAGTAGCAGGTTATGATAAAACTAAAAATGCTTTAACAAAAAAACTTTCAGAATTAGGCGCGCAAATTCATTACGAATCTAAAACATCAGATATTCCTAGAGAGTTTTTAAACAATTTAGAAACATTAATAATTTATACTCCGGCTATTTCTAAAGATAATATGGAATTGAGTTACTTTTTTAATAATAATTTCACTGTTCTTAAAAGGTCAGAAGTGTTGGGGGAAATTTCAAAAGATAAGTTTTGTATAGCTATAGCTGGAACACATGGAAAGACTACGACTTCAACTATTTTATCACACATATTATTTGAAAACAATATAAATTTTACATCATTTATTGGAGGTATTTCAGAAAATTATCAGAGTAATTTAATTCAAAATGGTAATGATATTATTTTGGTTGAAGCTGATGAGTTTGATCGATCCTTTTTAACATTAAATCCGAATATTGCATGTATAACTTCAGTTGATCCAGATCATTTAGATATATATAATTCTAACTCTGAATTACAAAAATCTTTCATAGAATTTGCAAGCAAATTGAAATCAAATGGTGTATTGTTTAAACATTATGATATACCAATTAAGGGAGTTAGTTATGGTTTTAGTAAAGATGCAGATTACTCAATAAAAAATTATTATAATAGTAAAGATTCTTCTTTTTTTGAAATTATTTATCAAAAAGAAAAAAGTATTAAAGTAAAGTTTATTATGCCTGGAAAACATAATGCCTGTAATGCATTAGTAGCTTTTGCTATAGGTAGATTTTTGAAAATAAAAGAAATAGATATAACAAAGTCTTTAAGCACTTTTAAAGGTGTTAAGAGAAGGTTTAGTTATATTTTAAAAACTCCAAAAATATTGATTGATGATTACGCACATCATCCTAGTGAAATTAAAGCAGTTTATGAATCACTAGAATCTTTATACCCTGATAAAAATATAATGGCAATTTTTCAACCACATTTATTTTCAAGAACAAGGGATTTTATAGATCAATTTGCTCAAATTTTATCAAAATTTGATGAAGTAGTTTTATTAGAAATTTATCCTGCAAGAGAAGAGGCAATTAAGGGGATTAATTCTAGCGAACTTTTGAAAAGAATCAAAAATATTAATAAAAATTTAGTTAATAAATCAGAATTATCAAGTCATATAAAAAACTCTGAATCTGATGTTTTTGTTGTAATGGGAGCAGGCGATATTTCTGAAGAAATACCTTTAATTAAAGATGTAATTCTAAGTTAAAAATGAGAAATAATTTATTTAAAATATTGATTATTATGTTATTAGTAGGGTTTTTAACTGCTTTTAGTTTTGTTAAAAACGAGAATAGAAATATTGATTTTGAAAATATAAATTTTATTGATTCTGACCTTAAATTTATCTCATTAGACTCGGTTAATAAATTGTTAAAACAAAGTGACTTATTATCAAATAAATTTTTGAAAAGTGATTTAAATTTGAAAGAAATTGAACAAAAAATTTTAGATAATACATTTATACATTCTGTTGAGGTTTCATTAGGTTTAGATGGTCAATTAGGAATTATTATAAAAGAAAAAAATCCTGTGTTTAGAGTTTTAAATGACAACTATTATATTGATTCAGATGGAAATAAAATGTCTTTATCTAATCTTTTTTCAGAACGTATTCCGTTGTTATTGAATAAAGTAGATTCTTCCTATTTCAACAAATTAGGTTTGCTTGGTGAGTACATTAAAAATGATATGTTTTTAAGTAAACATATTATTGCTCTTACTCAATTTGAGGAAGATCTTAATTTTTATGTAAATGGCTATTCTTATGTCTTAAAAATTGAAAAATTTGATAATTACAAAACAAAATTGAAAAATTATGAGAATTTCTTTAGATCTGTTTACAATGAAGGATTATTAGATAGTTTAAGTTCAATTAATTTGAATTTTAAAAATCAGGTAATTGTACAAAAAAAATAAAATGGAATTAAAAAATTTATTTGTTGGCTTAGATATTGGAACTACAAAAATTGTAGCATTAATTGGCTCTTTAAATGAGTATAATAAATTAAAAATTATAGGGATTGGCAAGTCTAAAAGTTTGGGCGTTCACAGAGGAGTTGTAAATAACATTACACAGACTATCCAATCTATTCAAACTGCAGTTAATGAGGCTGAATTAAATTCTTCTGAGAAAATAGAAAAGGTTATAGTTGGTATTGCAGGTCAGCATATAAGAAGTTTACAACATAGCGACTATATAACTAGAGTTAATTCTGATCAAGTTATTGATGAAGATGATTTAGAAAGACTAATTAATCAAGTTTATAAATTAGTTATGCTTCCTGGAGAAGAAATTATACATGTTCTCCCTCAAGAATATAAGGTTGATGGACAGGGTGAGATAAAAGAGCCAATTGGAATGTTCGGAGGGAGATTAGAAGCTCATTTTCATGTTGTTGTTGGTCAAGTTTCTTCTATTAAAAATATTGCAAGATGTATTAAGAGTGCAGGTATTGATTTCGAAGGAATTACTTTAGAGCCAATAGCTTCTGCTGATGCTGTTTTGAACCAGGAAGAAAAAGAAGCAGGTGTTGCGTTAATAGATATTGGTGGAGGAACTACAGATTTAGCAATTTTTAAAGATGGTATTATTAGACATACTTCGGTCATTCCTTTTGGAGGGAATATTATTACAGATGATATTAAAGAAGGATGTTCCATAATTGAAAAACAAGCTGAGCTATTAAAAATTAAATTCGGATCAGCTTGGCCAGGTGCAAATAAAGATAATGAGATTGTTTCAATTCCAGGATTAAGAGGAAGGGAACCAAAAGAAATAACGCTTAAAAACTTATCTAAAATAATTCATGCTAGAGTAGTAGAAATTATTGAACAGGTTTATATAGAAATTAAAAATTATGGTCATGAAGATCAAAAAAAGAAACTCATAGCAGGTATAGTTTTAACTGGTGGAGGAAGTCAATTAAACCATCTTAAGCAGTTAGTGGAATATATCACAGGGATGGATACTAGATTAGGATACCCTAGTGAACATTTAGCAGGTAATAATTCTATTGAAATATCAAGCCCAATGTATGCTACAGCTGTAGGATTGGTTATGAATTCAACCAAAGTAAGTAAGAAAAAAGAATCTTTAGAAGAAGATCCTTTTGAAAATAAGGATTTAGAAAATACTCAAGATCATTCAGCAAAAACTGAAAGACTTACGATTTTTGAAAAATTCACTGAGTCAATAAAAAACTTTTTAGATAACGCAGAATAAAAAAATAATTATGCAATTAAATCCAGAAATTAACAATCTACCTTTTGATTTACCAAAAAATCAAAGTAATGTAATTAAAGTAATTGGTGTAGGTGGAGGTGGTAGCAATGCCATCAATTATATGCATTCAAAGGGAATTAAAGGAGTAGATTTTGTAGTTTGTAATACAGATTCTCAAGCTTTGGAGAATAGCTCTGTAGAAAATAAAATTCAACTTGGAATTACTTTAACTGAAGGGTTAGGTGCTGGTGCTAATCCAGATATTGGAGAACAAGCTGCTGTTGAAAGTTTCGATGATTTAAGAAAAATGTTAGAAACTAATACTAAAATGGTTTTTATAACAGCTGGAATGGGTGGAGGAACAGGAACAGGTGCAGCTCCAGTAATTTCAAAACTTGCTAAAGAAATGGATATTCTTACTGTAGGAATTGTAACAATGCCTTTTCATTTTGAAGGCGAAATAAGATCAAATCAAGCAAAGAAAGGAATTGATAAATTGAGAAAACAAGTAGATGCCCTTATTGTTATAAATAATAACAAATTAAGAGATATATATGGAAATTTAGGTTTTAAAGAAGGATTTGCAAAAGCTGATGAAGTATTAGCGACAGCATCAAGAGGAATAGCTGAAGTAATTACCCATCATTATACTCAAAACATTGATTTAAAAGATGCTAAAACAGTGTTGTCGAATAGTGGAAATGCAATAATGGGCTCTGCAATTGCAGCTGGATCTAAAAGATCAATAGAAGCTATTTCTTCTGCATTAGACTCTCCTTTGCTAAATGATAATAGAATAACTGGGGCAAAGAATGTTTTACTTTTAATTGTTTCTGGAAAAGAGGAAATTACTATTGATGAAATAGGATTAATTAATGATTATATACAGGAAAGAGCAGGTCATGGAGCTAATATCATAATGGGAATAGGAGAAGATTCACACCTTGAAAGTTCAATTTCTGTTACTGTAATTGCTACAGGATTTGACCCTAATCAACAAGAAGAAATTATTCATGCTGATCCTAAAAAAATAATTCATACTTTGGATGGCAGCAGTGAAGTTGTTCAAAATTTTGAAGATCATAAGCGAAGTAAAAAAACATCCCTTCAATTTGATTTTGCTTCTGAAAATATAGATTTTAAAAATACTAGTTCTACGGAAAATTCAATAAACATAAATTCAGAATTAATTGATTTTGACAAGGAAGATTATGATAATTCTAGTGTTATAAATAATATTGAGGTTTCTTATGATGAAGTAAGTTTTGATTTAGAAATTGATGAGAAAGAAATAGAAATAGATGATATATCCATTAAAGTTAATGATTTGGAAGTTGTAGCTCCAGAGTTTGTTGATCCGATGGATCAAGTTTCATTAGATTTTGATATGCCTTTAAACAATAAGAAGAATGATTTTTCAGATAAAATAATTCATGAACTTATTGAGGACGTGAATGAAATTGAAGTAAATGATCCTATTCATATAATTCCTGTGACACAAATTAATGAGTCTGGAACCAACAAATCTGGGTTTGATGATTATCAAAAAACTTCAAAACCTTCAAAACCTTCAAAACCTTCAAATAATAGTTTAGAAAATGAGAAGGAAAGAGTTGTTAATCCTATGAATAGCTCAATTGCTGAAGGTCTTTCAAAAAGAACTGAAGAAAGAAAAATTAAACTAAAAGAGTATAATTACAATTTTTCAAAAGCTAATAATATTCATAATATGGAAACTGAACCTGCTTTTAAAAGAGCTGGCATAAGTTTTGATGATATTGAATCTGTTAAAAATTCAAGAATAAGTGTTAGCAAAGATTCAAATGGAGAAACTAACCTAAGAACTAATAATTCATTTTTACATGATAATGTAGATTAATTTAAAAAATAATGTATGGGATTAATTGATAAAATATCAGAATCTATAAAGATGGCTATGAAACAGAAAAATGTTCAAGTATTAGAGTCATTAAGAGCAATTAAATCTGCTCTTCTTTTGGCGAAAACTCAAAAAGGAGCATCTTCTGAAATTGCTAAAGAAGATGAAATTAAAATTCTTCAAAAACTAGTAAAGCAAAGAAAAGAAAGTGCGGATATCTATATTTCTCAGAATCGAAATGAACTTGCTGAAGTTGAGATTAATCAATCAAAAATAATTGAGGGGTTTTTGCCTGAGCAGATTAGCTCTGAAGAAATAGAAATAATCATTACAGATATCATCCAAGAAATTGGTGCTGAAGGAATGAAAGACATGGGCAAGGTAATGGGAATGGCATCTGCAAAGCTATCTGGAAAAGCAGATGGAAAAACTATTTCTAATATAGTTAGAGCTAAACTTACTTAGTAAAATGGCCCAGTAGTTCAACTGGATAGAATATCAGATTTCGGCTCTGACGGTTGGAGGTTCGAATCCTCCCTGGGTCACCAAAGCGGAATATTGAACAGTGTTCCGTTTTTTTATTACTTTTATAAAAATAAATATTCTAATTATGAAAACAAAAAAGTGTTACTTATTACTTTGTGTTGCATGGGCAGCTGGCTTTATATGTTTAATGTATCATACTTTTACTAAAGATGGTTTGGAAGTAATTCCTGCACTTACTGTGTATGCTCTTTTTCTGATTTCTGCAGCGATGGGATGTTCTTGTTGTAATGCATCGTGCTGTAAAAAGGAGGATTGAGAAAGTTTAATTATCCCCTAAAGCAACTACATCATTCTTAAAGTCCAATAATTTTTTTAAGTTTGGTCAAGCAAATTGATTAGCGGTAAAAAAAGTTCGAACTTAGGACCGTAAGGCCCACCAATAAAAAAACCCACTCAGATGAGTGGGTTTATTATTTATTGTAAGCTAATTTATTCCATTTGATCTCGCGTAGAAATAGAGTTTTTGAGAGGTGCTTTGTTCCATGCTGCCTTTTTTCCATTATCTTACTTTTCAGACATAACTGTCTTTACTCAAATACAATTGACAAAAAGTGCTTTTTATCCATTATTTGAACCTCTTTAGCTACCTGAACCATCTTCCAATGTTTATTCCTTAAATCAGGAGTTGGTGAATGAATATTG
>DUDG01000030.1 GCA_012959395.1 Flavobacteriaceae bacterium
CTACTTTTATAGTTTCACCAGTTTCATTAAAAGACGCATCTGGAACACCGTTTAAATCTACTTTTGACCATGAGTAATTATAAATTGAAGCAGTTGTTCCCCCGTTCCAATTAGAAGTTCCAATTTCAACAGGTTGACCAGGGAGTGGGTTTAAACAGACAACCGTGTCATCGTCTATATCAAAACTAGGTAGTGGATTAACAGTAAAGGATATAGTAATTGTTTCTTGACAGCTGTTAAATAAAGGATTGGTGATAGTTACATTGATTTGATCTCCTGTAATTGCTGTGTAGTTGCTGCCTAAAGTAATAGGACTTCCTGCTACACTAAATTCAAAATCAAAATCAGTAGGATTTTGAGTTTTTACACCACCGCTATTTGTAAGTAAGAGATCTTTAATATTAGTCATATCAAAAACAGTTTTACCATCATCATTAGCTCCAGAAGCTACATCATCACAATCTTCTAGCTTATACTGACCAGGTACAGTAGGATCGGTAGGGTAAGTTACAGGTTGTTGATAGACTTTAAAATCAATGGTTCCTTCACTAGAGCCAGGAGAGCTACTGGTATTAGTAGTATTATTAGTTAGAGTAACAGTAATGGTTTGATCGTCAGTATTGAAGCTTAAAGGAAGTGTAGGGTCAAGCGTTACAGTTGTTCCTGTATCATTAACATAAGTGTATTCAACTTTAAACTTAGTAGGGTCTTGTGATGTAGCTCCAGTAGGGTCTATAGTAAACTCACTAAATAATGAAGAGGTGTCAAATTCAGAGTACATGTCTAAAGGAGTTTGCTCATCACAAAGTTCTTGCAGAATAACATCATAAAACACAGGTCTTTTTTCAACATAAAGAGTAGCGATTTGATAAAGTCCATAGCAAGTAGCAATTGCAGTGGTCACGCTATCTTCAATATAAGCCCAGATTTCTTGCTCCCATCTGTTTTCAGCGGCGTTAAAAGTAAATCCATTTTTACTTGGGTCAGTAGTAAAGTCAACACTAGTATTGATTTTGTCAGAAGAGATTAGAGCATCGTTTTCACTTCTATAAAAAGAAAATATTTTACCCGTAAATAAAGGCTCTGCAGCAATTAAATCACTTTTAATGTTATTAAACAGACTTTTAGCAAAAGTTTCAATACCATCTTGACCTTGACCTGTTGGATCAGGGTCTGTTTCTATAAGATACGATTCAATTAAAGCATAAGCAGGGGGTAATGTTGTTTTAGCCCAAGCTAAATTAATTGTAATAGTTGAACTTTGACATCCTGTGCCAAGACTGGGTTGAGTACTTATTTTAGCAGTAACGGTTTCAGTAAGTCCAAGATTTACTAATGATGGAATAGTATAATTAGTAGGGTCAGTAATAATATTGCCAGAAGAATCAAGATATTCAAAAGTTTCGTTTGCGTAATTAGATGAAAAATTATCTTCTTGATCAGTTAAATTAAACACACCCAAATTACATTGATTAACATCTACTTCCGTTCTAAATAAAACAGGTTTTTTATTTATAATTAATCTAGCGACTTGTTTAGTGTCAACACATGGCGTAGAGAGGTTTGTATTTTCTGTTCTAACCCAGATTTCTTGTTCCCATCTATTTTCTGTAGTATTAAGACTAAATCCATTTTTAGCAGGATCTGTGACAAAATCAACAGAGGGATCAATTACATTTATGTTTGCTGTTGCATCAGCATCAGATCTAAAAAAAGTAATGGTAGTACCAGCAGTATTAAACAAAGGTTCTGCAGTGATTAGATCTGTTTCAATATTAGCAAAAATAGACTTGTCAAAAGTCTCAATACCATCTTGACCTCCACCTAGAGGATCGGTAGATGTTTCACATGCTATTTCATCTATGGAAAGAAAAGATGTAGGAATCTCACAATATCCTGCTTTAAGTTCTATTGTTCCTGACTGTGAACATCCAACTCCTAATGATGGCTTGCTGCTTATATTAACTGTAATTAGTTCAATATTTGAAATATTCAAATCTGGTAATTGAAAATTGGTTGGATCACTAATTACGTTTCCACTAGAATCTATAAACTCAAATGTTTCGTTTTCACTATTTGATGATAATAAAGCCTGATAAGATGTTAGATCAAAGATTAGGTTATTACATTGTTCAGACGAAATACTGTTGGTAAGTAAAAAAGGATAAGGATTAACAGTTAAATTAAAATTTGTTGCTAAAGAAATACAGCCAGATTCAATGTTTTTAACTCTAGCAAATATTTGTTGTGTTTGAACACTAGGAATGGAGGGATTATATGACGAATCTGGTGTATTTTGATGAGTTTTATTTAGTCCTGTTAAGCTTGAGTCCTGAGCTTCGGATGGTGTAAGATGGTAAGATACTTCAAAGCCTGTATTTAAAGTATAATCAGCCATTGGTTGTCCATCTAAAATATGATTATCAAGTAAGCTTAAATCAAAAGTTGAAATTCCGTCATAATGATCACTCCCACCATCACATAAAGTAATTACAGGATCATCTACATCAACAGACTTGGTACTTGGCAATGTAGCCTGAACTTTTAAAACAGCAGGGGTTGAAATAGTATTACATAAAGCTCCATTAGAATAAGTCATAACTCTGTACTCCCATCCATCCATTGAAGCAGTAATGTTTAAAATTTTTAATTCACTATCAATAGTAAGTGGAGTAGTTAAAGGGTCATCCAATACATTTTCCCAGCCAGCTCCAGTACCTTTATTTACCAACCATTGATAGTAAGGGGTATATCCAGTTCCAGGATCTACAGTGACAAAAAATTCAGCATTTTGACCAGCTTGACAAACTTGATAATCTATAGGCTGAGTAGTAATTGCAACATTGGGAGCAGCAATGTCTAAAAACAAATAATTTGATGTAACAGGATCTGTTGGTGGTAAATCATAGTCACTGCTTGAATTTAAAAGAGCTATAATCCTTCCCCTGTTATCAACATCAGGATATTGAATAACCTCATCGGAGTTGGCCCCGTAATTTTTATCTCCATATATTCCATCATTGTTAGGATCAATATCAATTCTAGGACGATTATTTATAGGGGTATTATCAAAGTTGTTATCAGCTTCTATCACGTCATTACATCCATCTCCATCACTATCTAAGTCATACATGTTCTGTTTTCCATCAGAGTCTGTATCTAAATTATAATCTAATATTTGAAATTTACCATGAAAGTTTGAGTCATCTACGGCTAAACTGCCAATAATATGACTAAATAGAAATCCTTCAATGTCATATGCGTAAAATTCAAACTTAGCATTAGGATCTAAAGGGTTAGTATTATATTTAAAAATAACTTTATTACCACTGAAACCATCAGGTGGAATGACAACAAATCCGCTACCATTATTTACTAATAATCTTTCCCCTGGATCAATCACAGTTATATTTTTTTCAGAAGGATAGACTTCTATACTAAAACTTTCTTCAGAATTAATGACATGTGAAACAGAAGAATCTTCAGTAAAAAAAATATTTAATCTTTGATTTTCATCTAAAGCATCGTCATATTGTAATGGGTTTATTTTATAAGTTGCAGTTTCATTCACTCCAATTGGGACTATTGTCGATTTAAATGTTCCTGCCGAGGTCCCCTCAAAAGTACTTGTAGTTGTGGGGGAATATAATCCAGAAGTTTTAAAGCTAACGGTTGGTAAAATTAAATCAGGATTATAAATATCAGATAAGTCAATATTTGCACTTCCTAACGACTCTTCAACATTTAGAATTCCGTCATTATCTAAATCTAAATCAAGGTTATCAATAATACCATCTTCATCAAAATCAGTAGGGCATATGCTAACTGTTTGTTCTTCTGAGAAGTAATCTTGATCGAAGCAAGCTAATTTTCCTCTTAATTTATAAGTACCCGGCTCAATTGGTTTATAATTTTGGGAATCATTTGTATGAGTGGGATCGTTAGGATTTATAGGGGCATCAACATAGGCACTTGATGTAGTATCGTATTTTAGCCATTGGTATGAATCAAAACTTGCACTTGTAGTTAATTCTACATTTGAAACACCACTAGAACTTATACAAACTCCAAGAGGATTTATTGTTAAATTAGGGACAACTTGTGGGTTAGATACAAACCCTGAATAATAACTTCCAGCTGATGCAAAACCTCCAAAAGTTGCTGAAGCAAGATAAAGCTCTTTATCAGAAGTTATTTTAATGTTTCCTTGTAAAAAAATTCCACTACTAATTGTTGAAGTTTCAGAAATTAAAAAATAAGTTTTGTAACCAGGTTTTCCAGCCACATCATTTGATAGTGAAGACAAAGGTATAAGACCAGCAGTTCCACTGTTATCAGCATATAAACTGCCATTTTTATATATTTTTAAATCTGCTCCATCTTCAGTTAAAATAGTTAATGTACCCCCTTCAAACTTTTTATTTCCTATATAATCTATGTAAGGTATGTTGTCGATATTCCCTCTTGAAGAACAAGAAAGAGGAGGTACAAATACTAATCCTTGATTAGCTCTACCAGCAGTACCTCCTGTATCATACCCAATTCCTTGATAAGCAACTAATTTAAAAGAAGGATCCTGAGTTTTAATATAAATATTATGATTGTTGGTATAGTCTGTACCTTCAAAAATCACATGTTCTCCAGTATTTAAAGTAGTATAAGGGGTCGAATTACCATCTTTATAAATTTCTGTTCCATCTCTATCTGCAATTAATATGACTTTTTCAATCTCATCTAAAGCATATCCTTTAACAAACACATACTCATCTCCTAATCTATCAATTCCAGTAATTTGATCCATTCCATAATCCATGTTATTATACTCTCCGTTCATTAAAGATCCGCCAATTGATCCACAAGTAACAACTACAGGTTTTGGATCGGAACTTCCAAGAGCATCTTCAGAAATTACTAACGCCCCTATTAAGGCTTGTTTTATTACATCTGAATTAGCAAATAAAGGGTTATGTCCTAATATATAGGTTCCGTATTTTTGTAAAGTGATTTCAATAGGGAAGGATCCAGTATAATTTTCCAACACAGTTCCTGCAGGCAAATCATCAATGGTGATTTTAGTATTGTCCTCAGTTGCAAAAATAGATATGAAATTTTCTCCTCCTGAACCAGGTGTATTGGTAAAAGTTGCGGTTCGAAATCTTGTCCCTAACGCAGCACTTCCTTTACTAACATAGGCGGCGGCATGAAATTTCTGATTACTATTTGAAAGGGAACTATTTAACCTAAAACTGACATAAATTAAATTACTTGATTCAACGATGAATCCAGCATCAGTAAAAGTGCTATTAGAAGCAGTGCTGAAAACTTTCACTAATTGAGTGCTATTTCCAGAGCCAACAGAATATACCCAAGGATCATCATTAGAGATAGCTTTTGTTATCCAGTCAGATCTTGTGCCACCAATAGGCTTTATAGTAACGTTTATACTTCCTATACTGGGGGTAGAAATATATAGCCATTGATCCCCCACAGTCTCTCCAGTAATTGCAGGGATGTAATGAATTTTACTTAATTGAGCTGTGAGACTTAATGAGATTATAAAAAAAACTAAAACAAAAACTATCTTTTTTATCATCAACTTATATATACTATTATGTCAAATATATATTTAATTTCCTCTTATAAGGCTAAAGTGTCCTTTAAATTCTCTTCCATCTTCTAGCAGTGTTCTAAACCAGTAATCAGTTGCGGGCATAGGTTTTTCATTAAAGGTGCCGTCCCAGCCTGTACTCAAGGGATCTAATTCTTTTAGCAGCTTACCGTGTCTATCGAAGATATATACTTTACTGTTTCCGTTAAATTCTTTTCTAATTCCTAGTATTTTCCATGTTTCATTTATGCCATCTCCATTAGGTGTAAAGTATTTTCTGTAACCAATAATAGACACGTCAATACTGGCAATGCCACATCCATAATCGTAGATGTAATAACTGTTTTTATCTCTAATGTACAAGGTATGTATCCCAGGTTTAATATCATTAAAAACAGGATCATCTTGATAGGACCCAAAAGCATCGTCTAAAGCAAACTCATATTTTCCAATACCTAAATCAGATACGTTATTAATTGTAATGGTATTGGCGTTGTCATTAGCAAGGTCTACTACTTGAATAAAATGGTCATATTCACTTTTTGTTATACTTCCGTCATCATCTAAATCAAGGCTTGCCATTTCTGATTCGCTTACCGTTATACTTTTTGTTCTAATGCAAAAGGTTACAGGATTTTCAACTATGACTGTATAGATTCCACCCTTATCTACTTTTATAGTTTCACCAGTTTCACTAAATGAAGGGTCACTGTCAAGGGTCCAGTAGTAATTATAAATTGAAGCAGTTGTTCCCCCGTTCCAATTAGAAGTTCCAATTTCAACAGGTTGACCAGGGAGTGGGTTTAAACAGACAACTGTGTCATCGTCTATATCAAAACTAGGTAGTGGATTAACCACAAACTCAATAGATTCGGTAATAACACAATCCAAATTAAGCGGATTGGTTACAGTTGCTATTACGCTTTGTGTTTTGGTGTTAAACGGATTAGGTAGAGTAGCTGCTGTTAGGCCGACTCCTTTATCATCAGTATAATTAAAGCTCACAGTGTAGTCTATTAAATTTTGAGAAAGTCCTGTGGCAGGATTAGTTAAAAGTGTATTCAATATAGTAGAGGTATCGAATTCAGAGTAACCATCCTTATCATCAGCTCCATCATCGCAATGTGCAGCAATGGTGACTGGATAAGCTTCAGGTGAATCATCTACTATAAATTCAATTGTCGTTTTGTCATAACACAATCCATCCGGATTTGTGATGTTTGGATAGGAAGGATTACGTTCAACTTTAATGGTGATGGTTTGAGAAGCTGTTTCGAAAGTTGAAGCAATGTTAGCAGCTGGTATTTCAGTTCCATCTTCATTATAATAAGTTATTGTAAGTATTGACTGATCTTGAATAACACCTGTATCAGGGTTTGTTAGCAAACTGGCAACAACATTACTTGTATCAAATGGATAAATACCATCTTGAGAGTCATTATCCAATGGACTATCACCGTCACATTGTCTTAAGATTGTTACTGGATATGCGACAGGTCTTGGCTCTACATATAATTCTGCTACTTGCGCATAACCTAAACAAGTGAATTGTGTAATATCAATGTTAACAATCCTTGCCCATATTTCTTGAGTATTTGGATTTATATTTGTAAAATCTTGATCAATATCAATAGGGTTTTGACCAGTTAATCCGTCTTCAGAATTTGTGTGGAGAGTAACTCTAATTTTTTGGCTATCAAATTTTAGATTAGAAGATATTAATTTCTCTTTTATTTCTTTTAGAATAGTAGATGAAAAAACAGAAATTCCATCTTGATCATTTGCAGGTGAATCATCACATACATTGTAGAAGGTACTAAAGTCTTGCATAAATGTATCAGAAATTTCACTTGCACCAACTGTAATTTCAATTTTTAATCTATCAGCTCCACCTTGTGTTTTAGAAGTTCTTATACATCCATCTTCAGTAGTGATTTTAATCCATACCTCATCATAAAATGGAGAATTCTCATAATTTTCTGGATCATCAATTTTTGTTAATAAATCAAGATCCTTATAATATTCAAATGTTTCATTTTGATAATTGTCCGAAAATAATAATTGTGATTCGGAGAGATCATGCAATGTAACTCCATCATTTTCTGCACCCTTACCATCATCACATTGTTCAATTTTAATTAAATTTTCTTTTATAACTGGAAGTGGAACAACAGTAAAGTCAATATCTTTTGTAATGACACAATTAGTATTAATTATATTAGTTACTGTTGCAACAACAGTTTGTGTTTTTGTATTAAATGGATTTGGTAATTGATGTGAATTTTGAGTACTACCGTTTTCATCAACGTAGCTAAAAGAAACAGAATAATCATCTAGACTCTGCATTTGATTGCTATCGGGATTTGTAAGTAAAGTTTGGATAACGGATGAAGTATTAAATTCTGAATAACCATCAATATCACTAACTCCATCATCACATTGACTATTTATTAATACTTCATAAGATTCAGGACTATTATCAACTATAAATTCTAAAGTAGTTTCGTCATAGCATTTTTGTGGAGTATTATTTTCTACTTTAATTGTTATTATTTGAGACTCTGTCTCATAGATTTCGGGCAATACATTACCTATGAAATTATCATCTTTATCATAGTAATAAGTTGTAACATCTGTTTGGCCATTTAAAAGGGTATCTTGAATACCAGAAGTATCAAATGGGAAAATACCATCTTGGGAATTTGTGTCAAGTGAGCTATCACCGTCACATTGTCTAGCTATAGTTACAGTGTTAGCAAATGGAAGGGCTTCAACAATTAAATCAAATGCTTCTCCTGTAATAAAACAACCTGGATATGAGCCACTTGTTTTAATTATCCTAAAGTAAATGGTTTGTTGATTATTTTCCTCAATAGTAAAATTATCTGGATTATCAATTCCATTACTATTTAAATCATTTGCATCTGCAAGACTTGTGTGATATGTTACAACAAAGTCATTTAAAGATTGATTGTCTTCATCACTTGGATCAGTTGTTGCATTACCGGATCTTAACTCTTCTGTTCTATTTCCTAGGTTAAATTCTCCAACTCTACCATCTCTATTATCATCACAAAGAATTATATTATCAACTTCAAAATAAATGGGTTTGGGTTTTACTATAAGCTTGAATGATGTCTCAGAAATAAAGCACCCTGTTGTATTATTCTCAACTCTTATAAAAATTTCTGTAGAATTAACAAACCAGTGAGGTTCAGTCGATGGTTTTATAGGATTTGTATAAGGAAAAGTAATAACATTTGTTGCAGTAGAGGCATCTTCAGATAATGTATAGAATGTAACAGTATAATCATTTTCGCTTTGGTCTTGCCCTAATATTGATGGAATCAATGCATCAAAATCAGCTTTTGTTAGAGTTATACTTCCATTATTTCCATCATCATCAGTGTTATCGCAAAACTCATAGTCAGGGATAGTTTTAGCAGTTGGATTTGGATTGACTGTTATTGTTTTTTCAATTTTACATACTACATCATTGGTTGTAACTTTTACAAAGTAGGTAGTTGTTTGAGTTGGACTTACATCTAATGAACCAGTTCCAGGATTATCAATTAGAACTTCATTCCCATCATTATCATAATAACCCCAAACTATACTTGTAGATCCAGTATATTCAAAAAGTGGCCACGACTGCCCATTACCTATTGACATATCGTTCCATGCTTTTCCATTATTTGAAAATTCAAATTGTCCATAGTGCTCACTACCCGCATCATTAGGTTCATCAGTCCACCAGTTAACATAGGTGTCCTTTAAATATGCACCATTAACCCACTTCCATCCTGCATAATTTTGAGCTGCATTTCCAGGCTCAGCATATTCAGGATCATTAAGATCTTGATAAAGTCCTAGCCAAAAATATATCCCATCATTTCCTGTTAATCCCATTGAATTTAGACCATTCCAAACAGTTGTTTCCATATCTGCATCTAAGATCACGTACATTCTTGCACTGGATGAACTATCCCCCGAATTGTAATTATCAGTAATTTGTTTTGCAGTTGTCCAATCTATTGGACTAAATCCAGTTTGACCAGTACCGGCTTGAATCATAAAATAGGTTTTTCCAAAGCTAGTATCCCATGTTACAGGCTCTCCATTATTTGTAATGAAAATAAGATTGTTTTCAGCAGAGAAATCAGCAGCAGTTTTTGCTATATTTTCAATTGTAAGTTTTGTAGTGTCACCAACACATACCACTTCATTTGAAGCATTTAATATTGGATTTGATATATAGGCTTTACTTTCAGTTCTACCTGAACTTATACAACCTTCATTATCAATAAATTCAGCATAATAAAATTTATTATGTTCAAGTGGTGTCGTTGAATCTAAAGGAGTCGTTGCATTAACAGAGTCATACCAATAAAGTGTCAATGTAGCTCCATCATTTGAAGCAACTAGGTTGGAAACCTTTGGAGTATCTGTTTGACAAAAAGTTTGGATTTGAGATACAATAGGATTATCTGGGGACTCATTTACTGTAAGTGAAATATTTGAATCTGATCCTATATCACAAAGATATTCATCATCATTAACAAAAACTCTATACCTCCCATCCATTGCAGTTGTGATGTTAGTAATAGTTAATTTACTAGTAGTTGCTCCTGAATATGATCCTCCATCAGAAATATTTTCCCAATCCTTATCTATAAGGTTATAGAATTTCCATTGATAATAAATAGTGGTTTGAGATGATGATGATGCAGTTACTTCAAATTCTATAGTATTGCCCTCACATCCGCTTGTTGATTGAGGTTGAGTTTGAATTCCTACAGGATCACTAGGTGTTTGAAACAAATAATTTCCAGCTGTATTTTTTTTAGGATCAATTTCATATCCCCCAGCAGTTTTATGAGTGACAACCAGCCCTCTATCATCAATAACTCCTGCAGTGTTTGTATTTAGCGGAGAAGTTCCTAAAATTCCATCACTATCGGGATCTCCTAAAAATCCTGGATATATCCATCCTGCTTCAATAACATCATTACATCCATCACCATCACTATCGGGATCATAATAATCATAAAGGGCGTCTGCATTAGCTGTATTAACATCAGAATTAATTTTATAATCAACTACTTCTAGTTTTCCCGTAAACAAAGAAACAGAAGATGTCTCATCTGCGCCAGAACTAATTTTAAAGCCTTCAACATCATAAGCTAAGAACTGGTATGAAGGAAGAGTTGTGTCAGCTCTATATTTAAATCGAATTAGATTTGAAGTATATGTAGTTATGCCAGAGCTGAATGTTTCACCATCATAATTTGTATCAATTAACAATTGATCATCTGGGTCTAGTAATGTTACATTTCTAGTGGATGGGAGTACTCTAATTTCAAAATAATCTCCAGCAGTAATTGTTTCTGGTTTTCCAGTGAATTTATAGTTAAGAGGCTCTAAAGTGTTTTTTATTTCAAAAGATAAAATATGCTTAGTGGAAGGAGCTAATTCAAATTGTAATTCTCCAGTAGCAGATCCAGATATTTTATTATCATTGTCAGATCCATCAGTTGTTATTTGTACAGATATATTTACAACATTATTATTAGAATCTTTAAATACTGGAGAAGCTATGTTAGACAAGTCTACATTTAAATTTCCTGCAGATTCAACAGAATTATAAATACCATCATTGTCTAAATCTAGATCTAAATTATCTATAACACCATCATTATCTGAGTCAGCAGGACAAATACTAATAGGTATTATTCCTGAATATTGATCAAAGTTTAAACAGCTAATAACACCTTTTAATCTATATTCTCCCTCTATTTCTGGTATGTAAGATTCTGTATTTTCTGATGCTCCTGGTGCTACAATAAAATTCCCACTGGCATCTTTAATCTGCCAAACCCATGAATTAAATCCAGATGAATTTGTTATTTGCAGAGTGATATTGGAACCTATGACATTGCCTTGATCGTCTATTTGTAAACAATTTCCAAGAGAATTGATGCCTAAGTTTAGTTCAGCATTTGGGGGAGTTGCAAAACCTGCATAGAAACCACCACTAGTTGCAGCACCAGAAGTATTAAAATATGCTAAATATAACTCACTATCTGAAGTTACTTTAACATTTCCAGCAAGATCTGTAACGGAGTAAGCCTTATAATCTGAATTACCTAATACTGTAATAGGCGTCAAAGAAGAAATATCGTAATCCCCATTTGTATCATTAATTGTAATTGTTGCAGTATTTTTTGTAACTATTGAAACACCAGCTTGATCATCATATGGATTATCTCCTATAAAATCAATTTCTGGAACATTGTTAACATCATCATTAGCTTCTTCATCTAGTGGGGGCACAAAAAACATACCCTGATTAGCTTCAGAAGTTCCACTCCCACCAATACCTTGATAAGCAAAAACAGGATGATTTTTATCTTGAGTTCTGACATACATGGTGGCACCTTGATCTTGAGTTGAATATCTAGTACTTGAGATTAAATAGTAGTCTCCTGCATTAATTGTTACAATTGGATTTGTGTTGTCGTCATTTATAAAAATTTGAGTATTGTCTACAGCTCCAACAATTAGAGGAGTTTCAAGTTCTCCACCAGTCTCACGGTTTTGTCCATTCCCTTTTACAAAAATGTATTCATGACCAACTCTATCAAGACCAACAATTTGATCAATACCATGGTCATGACCTCCACCATTTGAAGAAAATGTTCCACTTGATGACCCAACATTTACTACTATGGGCTTAGTTTTATCTTCAACTCCTGCAATAGTAACAGATTTTATTAGAGCTCCGATTAAAGAATTTCGCGCTTCACCAATATCATTGCCTGATGGGTAATTTATAGCAAGAATAATACTTTCATATTGATTAAGTGTTTTTGTAAATGGGCCTAGATAAGTATAATTTGATATAGTTGTTGCACTGACAGCATTTGGCAGTTCAAAAGATACAATTGTATTATCTTTAGTAGCCATTACAGAAACAAAACTTAAAGATGTACCTTGTGAATTTTCAGTTTCTTTAGTGCCCATTGTCATCATTCCAGCTCTAAAATGTGTACCTAAAGAAGCATCTCCCTTACTTACTAATGCGCCTGCTTGTGCTCCAGCATTGTATCTTACAGAAGTATAAATTGGACAATCTGCTTCAATCAAAAAACCAGCTTTCAAAGCGACAGTTCCACCAGTTGTATCATGATCAACAAAAAGTTGTGTTTCACCACCGCTTCCTATGTCATATCTTATTGGATTACTATTACTAAGAAGAGTATATGTTGTCGGAGTATCTCCATTAAGGGGAGTAATAGTAACCGTTACATTGTCAGTACTTGGAGTTGAAAGATATATAAATTGATCTTCTGGAACTGAACCTCCGCCCCCGGTGATTTTATTAGCAGTTAAGGGAGGAATGTAGTGTACCTTACTAATTTGAGATGATCCCAAATAGAAAAACATTAAAAAAAACAATCCCAAAAAAACCTTCTTTAACACAGGCAAGATTATTATGATCAATAATTAAATAACAGCATAAATATAAAGCATTGGCAAGACTTGGCTTTATTAATTATAATAGTTTTTAATTATACATTTTTTATACTAACTATTTCCTATGTTATTGAAAATGCTTTTTATAAATTTATATTATAAAAAGATTACAAAATTTTTCTAGAAAATGAAAAACAATAAAAATAGAAGAGAGGCCTTATTATACCATTCTAAACCGAAACCCGGAAAGATTGAGGTAATGCCAACGACAAAATATAATAGTCAAAGGGATTTGTCTCTAGCTTATTCTCCAGGAGTCGCTTTCCCGTGTTTGGAAATTGAAAAGGATCCATCAAATGTATATAAGTATACTTCAAAAGGGAATTTGGTTGCAGTAATAACCAACGGAACAGCTGTACTAGGCCTTGGTGATATTGGTCCCGAAGCCTCTAAACCCGTTATGGAAGGCAAAGCCCTTTTGTTTAAAATTTTTGCTGGAATAGATGTTTTTGATATTGAAATTGATGCTAAGGATACAGAAAAATTTATAGAAACTGTTAAGAATATTTCGCCAACTTTTGGAGGAATAAATTTAGAAGACATCAAAGCTCCAGAAGCTTTTGAAATAGAAAAAAGACTTTCTGAAGAACTCGATATTCCTGTAATGCATGATGACCAACATGGTACGGCTATAATTTCATCAGCAGCTTTATTAAATGCTTTAGATCTTGTAGAAAAAAAGATAGAAGATGTACAAATGGTTGTTTGTGGAGCAGGAGCAGCTGCAATTTCTTGTGCTAGAATGTATAAAGCATTTGGAATAAAACGATCAAATATTGTGATGACTGACAGCAAAGGAGTTATAAGAAAAGACAGAAAAGAACTATCCTGTGAAAAAGCTGAATTTGCTACTAGTAGAGATTTAAATTCTCTTGATCAGGCAATGATAGATGCGGATATTTTTATTGGCCTTTCTAGATCAAATATGGTTAATCCAGGCATGTTATTAAGTATGGCAAAAAACCCTATTGTATTTGCTATGGCTAACCCTGATCCAGAAATTGAGTACTCTTTAGCAATGAAAACAAGAGATGATATTATAATGGCAACTGGTCGTTCAGATTATCCGAACCAAGTAAATAACGTTCTCGGATTTCCTTTTATTTTTAGAGGAGCATTAGATGTAAAAGCTACTAAAATTAATGATCAAATGAAAATGGCAGCAGTGAAAGCTTTGGCTTCATTAGCGAAAGAGTCAGTTCCAGAATTTGTCAATATAGCCTATGATAAAACTAAATTGACTTTTGGAAAAAATTATATTATTCCTAAACCATTTGATCCAAGATTGATTACAAAAATTCCCCCTATGGTAGCTAAGGCTGCTATGGATTCTGGGGTAGCTTTAGAACCTATAGAATGCTGGGATAAATATGAAGAAGAGTTACACAATAGATTAGGAAGCGATAAAAAAATAGTTAGACTATTAACTAATAGAGCTAAAACTTCTCCAAAAAGAATAATATATGCCGAAGCAGATCATTTAGATGTTTTGAAAGCCGCACAAATTGTACATGAAGAAGGAATAGGATTTCCAATACTTCTAGGAAATAGAGAAGTAATAGAAGAATTAAAAAAAGAAATTGAATTTGATGAAGACCTTCCAATAATAGATCCAAAATCTAAAGAAGAATTCCCTAATAGAGAAAAATATGGTAAAAAATATTGGAAAATGAGAAAAAGGAAAGGGATTACTTATTTCAGAGCAGTAAATAAAATGAAAGAAAGAAACCTGTTTGCAGCAATGATGATATACAATGGAGATGCGGATGCATTAATTTCAGGCTATTCTCGAAGTTATCCGGTAACTGTTAAGCCAATATTTGAAGTAATTGGCAGATCTCCAGGAGTAAACAAAGTGGCTACCACAAACTTAATGATTACTAGCAAAGGCCCTCTTTTTTTGTCTGACACTTCAATTAATATTGATCCATCTTCTAAAGATTTAGCTATAATTGCAAAGATGACTTCTGATACAGTTAAGATGTTTGGCTTGGAACCTATTATAGCTATGGTTTCATACTCTAATTTTGGCTCTTCTAATCATCCAATGGTGTTAAAAGTAAATGAGGCTGTAAATTATTTACATAGAAATTTCCCTAAACTTAATGTTGATGGACCTGTGCAATCAGATTTTGCTCTAAATAAAGAAATGTTAAAAGAAAAGTTTTCTTTTTCAAAGCTGTCTGGCAAGAACGTGAATACATTAATTTTTCCAAACTTAGATTCAGCAAACACTAATTATAAAGTTATAAAAGAGCTAGATAATGCGTTATCAATTGGTCCCATAATGATGGGTATGTCTAAAGCCGTACATGTAATTCAGTTAGGGGCAAGTGTTGAAGAGATGGTAAATATGTCAGCAGTTGCTGTAGTAGATGCTCAAAAAAAATCTAAAATTAAAAAATGATAACACAATTAAAAGGAAGATTAGTTGAAAAATCTCCTACTGATGTAGTTATAGACTGCAATGGAGTAGGATATATGATACATATTTCGTTAAATACTTTTTCCAAACTCACAGATTCAGAAAGCATTACTTTATTTACTCATTTACAAGTAAAAGAAGATTCTAATACTTTATTTGGATTTTATGAAAAAACGGAAAGAAATTTATTTAGACAACTTATTTCAGTTTCAGGAATTGGAGCTAGTACTGCTAGAACGATGTTGTCTTCTTTAACTCCAAAAGAAATTCAAAGCGCCATAATTTCAGGAAATGTTTCAACTATTCAATCTGTTAAAGGGATAGGTCTTAAGACTGCTCAAAGAGTAATTATAGACCTTAAAGATAAAGTAAGTTTAATTTCAGGAAATGATGAATTTATAGGAAATATTAGCAATACAAATCAAGATGAAGCGTTATCTGCATTAGAGGTGTTAGGGTATAACAGAAGGCACACTAATAAAGTTATCGAAACACTTTTAAATAATTCGCCAGAAATGTCTGTTGAAGAGTTAATAAAGAGTGCGTTAAATAAATTGTAAAGTATTGGTTAGATTTCTTATAAAAAGAAAAGTATTTATTGTATCATTTTTCTTAGTTGTATTATATAATTATAATATGCTAGGTCAAAAGGTTATTACTTTAGACACAATAGGAAATACTATTTATTTAGGAAAGTTTAAACTAATTCCTCCTTCTTTTTTTGTTTCAAAATATACTTATGATCCTTTGATTGATAAATATATTTATACCACTAAAGCTGGAGAAATTGATGTTGGAATCCCATTAGTATTGACGCCTGATCAGTATAGGAAATTGATTAAAGAAAATAATATTAAAAAGTATTTTCAAGACAAACTTAGTCTAATTGAAGAAGAGAATTCTGAGAATTCTTCAAAATTAAAAAATTTACTTCCAGATTTATATATTAATTCTAATTTTTTTGAAACTATTTTTGGAGGAAATGAAATTGAACTAACTCCACAAGGTTCTATTTCAATGGACATTGGAGCCAGATATCAAAAAAGCGACAATCCCTCATTTTCAAGTAGAAATCAAAGTAATATAAGTCTTGATTTTAATCAAACAATTAGCTTGAGTATGAATGGTAAAATAGGTGAAAGATTAACTATAAGTTCAAATTATGATACTCAGTCAACTTTTGACTTTCAAAATTTATTAAAATTAGATTACACACCTACAGAAGATGATATTATTCAAAAAATTGAACTAGGTAATATTAGCATGCCTCTAAGTGGATCTTTAATTTCTGGCGCACAAAGTTTATTTGGTTTCAAAACCGAATTAAAATTTGGAAACACTAAAGTAGTCACTGTTTTATCTGAACAAAGATCTCAATCTCAAACAGTAGTTGCTAAAGGAGATGGTAGCTTTGAAGAATTTTCAATATACCCATTGGATTACGATGAAAATAAACATTTTTTTTTAGGTCAGTACTTTAGAGATAAGTATGATCAAACTCTTAAAACATTCCCTTATTTAAATACACAAATAAAAATTACAAGAATAGAGATTTGGGTTACAAATAGAACCAACCAAACTCAAAATGTAAGAAATGTTTTAGGGTTACAAGATCTAGGAGAATCAAATCCTGAGAAAACTAAATTGGATGAATTTTATCCAAATTTTATAACTAAACCTGGATTAAATGTTTATCCAGATAATTCAGTAAATAAATTAGATCCTGAAACCATAGATAATGGATTGTTAAATGCTTCAATTAGAGATATTTCTAAGGTAAAAGAAGGTTTTGGATCTATTTCTAATTTAGTAAGCGAGGGGAATGATTATTCTGTTTTAGAAAATGCAAGAAAGTTAGAATTAAATGAATATAAATTACATGATAAGTTGGGATATATATCATTAAATCAACCCCTTAATAATGATGAAATATTAGCTGTAGCTTATCAATTTACTGTTGGTGGAGAGGTTTTTCAAGTGGGAGAGTTTGCAAATGATGGAATAGATGCCACTAGCTTTACGCAACAAAATAATGACCCGCAAATTTCAAATAACAGTTTAATAGTAAAATTATTAAAAAGTAGTTTAACTAATATCAATCAGCCAGTTTGGGATTTGATGATGAAAAATATTTATTCTATAGGTTCATATCAAATTAACAAAGACGACTTTAAATTAAATATTTTCTATACTAATCCATCTCCATTAAATTATATTGAGCCAGTAGATCCTCTAATTTGGCCTAGTTCAATTGAAGGTAAAACATTATTGTCTCTTTTTAATTTTGATAAGTTAAACATGAATAATGATATCCAAAATGGTGGTGATGGATTTTTTGATTTTGTTCCAAACATTACAATCGATTCAAATAATGGGTTAATTATTTTTACATCAATAGAACCTTTTGGAGAATATTTATTTGAAAAATTAAAAGACGTAAATTCTTCTGGTGAGAGTTATAATAATAAAGATTCTTACAATTTAAACCAGAAAAAATTTGTTTATAAAGAAATTTATGATTTATCTAAAACTGGAGCTGAAGAAAATATAGAAAAGAATAAATTTCAAATTAAAGGATCTTATAAAACATCTGGCGAGGTTGGAGGAATTGCTATTGGACAGTTTAATGTTCCCAGGGGGTCTGTAAAAGTAACAGCTGGAGGAAGACTTCTCCAGGAAGGAACGGATTATACAGTTAATTACCAAGCGGGAAGAATCCAAATATTAGACGAAACTTTAAAAAATTCTAACATTCCTATAGAAATCTCAACTGAGAGTAATTCTTTTTATTCTCAGCAAAAGAAAAGCTTTTCAGGAATTAATATTGAACATAAGTTTAATGATAATTTTATTATAGGCGGATCACTTATGAATCTAAGTGAAAGATCAATTACTCAAAAGGCTAATTATGGAGTTGAACCAGTAAACAATACGATGATAGGATTTAATGGCATGTATTCAGCTGAAGTCCCCTTTTTAACTAGGTTTGCTAATAAATTACCTAATGTTAGAACAGAAGCACAATCGTTTATTTCATTAAAAGCTGAAGTGGCTTACCTTCACTCAGGTACTCCTAAAAATTCAGGATATGAAGAAATTGCCACTGTATATGTTGATGACTTTGAAGGTTCAGAAACAAATATTGATATAAAAGACACTTTTTCCTGGAATCTTTCAAGTGTGCCAGAAAATGTTAATGGATCAGATTTTGGAATTAATGATTTAAGACTTGGACATTATCGAGCTAAATTGGCATGGTACAATATTGATCCAATTTTTTACACAAGACAAAGACCAAGTGGAATTGATGATAATGAATTATCCAAAAACGAAACTAGAAGGATCTTTATTGAAGAAATTTTTCCTCAACAAGATTTAATTGAGGGTCAATCTAGAATTCAAAACACTTTAGACCTTAGTTATTACCCAGAAGAAAAAGGGCCATATAACAATAATTTAAACACTACTTTTAGTCAATCACCAAAAAAGAATTGGGCAGGAATAACTAGAAAAATTAATTCTACTAATTTTGAGCAAGCTAATGTAGAGTTTGTGCAATTTTGGCTTTTGGACACTTTTGAAGATAATATTTCAAATGAAAATGAACTAGGGACATTAGTTTTTAATTTGGGAAGTATTTCAGAAGATATTTTAAAAGATGGTAAAAAATTATATGAAAATGGCCTTCCAACTCTAAATTCTCAACAGATAACAAATAATTCTAATTGGGGAGTTTCTCCAGTAACTCAATCTTTAGTTTATTCTTTCGATTCAGACACAAATAATAGATCTGTTCAGGATTTGGGTTATGACGGCATGAATGATCAAGATGAATTAGAAAAATATTTTAATGGACAAACAAGCGATCCTGCGGGAGATAATTATCAATATTATTTAAATGCTAATGGCGGTATTTTAGATAGATACAAAAACTATAATGGTACTCAAGGTAATTCGCCAATTTCTGTAACGAATTCGGTAAGAGGGTCAACAACTATTCCAGATAATGAAGATGTTAATCAAGACAATACCATGAATACTATTGACAGTTATTTTGAATACTCCGTTCCTATTAGAAAAAACATGGATGTTGGAAATCATCCATTTATAAGCGATGTAAGGGATAATGTTAAAGTTGATCTTCCAAATGGTCAATCTAAAATTACGAGATGGATTCAGTTTAAAATTCCAGTATTTAAACAATTCTACAATAGTAGCAAGTATAGTCCTTTTTTTAAATCAATTAATGGAATTGATAACATGAGATCCATTCGTTTTATGAGAATTTTTCTTAAAGATTTTTCTAATCCGCTAACATTAAGGTTTGGAACTTTAGATTTGGTAAGGACTGATTGGAAAAGGTATTCAAAAAACTTAAATAAAGAAAACATAACTTATCCTAATACGTCATTTGAAATAGGTTCTGTTAATATTTTAGAGAATGAAAATAGAGTGCCAATAAACTATGTTCTTCCTCCAGGAGTTGAAAGAGAAGAAATAAATTCTAATAATACAATAATTAGACAGAATGAACAATCAATGAGTATTAAGGTTAATGACCTTCAGCCAAAGGATTCTAGAGCAGTTTATAAAAACCAAAACTTTGACATGAGACAATATAAGACTCTAAAAATGTATATACATGCTGAATCATTAGAAGGAAGCACTAAGTTACCTGGTGAAGGAGCTACTGAAGAGTTTGACAAAAGATTGGTTGGTTTTATAAGAATTGGATCAGATTTTACAGATAATTATTATCAGATTGAAGTTCCGTTAAAACCTACTTCATTTAATCAAAATTCTTCTAATAGATATAGTGCTGATCAAGTTTGGGAACCTGAATCAAATTCAATTGATTTTTCTTTAGAAAAACTAACTCAATTGAAAGCCATAGCTATTGCTAATAATTCTAATTTATCAGAAGTTTTATATTTCAATGATGAACTTGAAATTATTAAAGAATTTACATCTATTTCAAGCTTGCCAGGAGATAAAAAATACAAATTTGCAATTAAAGGAAATCCGACAATTGGAGCTATTAAAAATTTAATGATTGGAGTAAAAAATCCATCTGATAAAAATGGGGATATTCTATCAGCAGAGGTTTGGTTTAATGAATTAAGACTTTCCGAAATAGATGGAAAAGGAGGATGGTCTGCATTAGGCTCTTTGGATGTAAATATTGCAGATTTTGCTAATGTTTCACTTTCAGGAAAAATGTCGACTATTGGTTTTGGGTCAATTGACAAAACACCAAACCAAAGAAGTAGAGAAGAATTAAAACAATACAGTTTTATTAGTAGCGTCAATTTAGGGAAACTTCTTCCTGAGAAATGGCAGATTCAAGTTCCTTTGTCATATAGTGTTTCTAAAGAATTTACCACTCCTGAATACGATCCTTTTTATCTAGATATTAAATTAAATGATCGACTTAATTCTGCCACTAGAAAAAGCCAAAAAGATTCGATAAGAAACCAAGCAGTTTCCTATAAAAAAATTAACAGTATTAATTTGATTGGTTTGAAAAAAAATAGATCAGATGATCAAAAAGAAAAGATTTATGATATTGAAAATTTTGATTTTTCATACAGTTACAATCAAGAGATGCAACATGATTATGAAATAGAGAGCTTAACAAGAAAAACGGCTAGAGCTAGTGCGCAGTATAGCTACACTTTCAATCCATTTGTAATATCCCCATTTGAATCGATAAAATTCATTAGTGAGAATAAATATTTAGAATGGTTAAAGGAATTTAATTTTAATCCATTATTGTCAAGTATATCATTTAACACAAACATTAATAGAACTTTTAATAGCCAAAGATTTAGAGATGTTTACATTGAAGGGGCTGATGCTTCAAAACAAATAGCTTTGCCCGATATTCAACAACGAAATTTTCTGTTTGATTGGAACCTTAGTTTAAGTCAAAATTTGACTAATTCTTTAAGATTAGATTTTTCAGCATCTAATAATAGCATTGTTAAAAATTATTTTCAAAATGATTCAGAAGGTAATATCGTAATAAACAAAGAGTTAGATATATGGGATGGATTCTGGAATACAGGTGAAGCAAATTCACATAATCAGTCATTTCAGTTAAGCTATCAACTCCCCTTTAAGTTTTTCCCTTTAATTAATTTTATATCTACTAGCTATAGTTATTCTGGAGATTTTAATTGGGAAAAGGGATCAGATGCAATGGCTTTGGTTGAAGATGAATTAGGAAATATTCTTGGCAATGTTAATACAATTCAAAATGCCAATACACATACTGTAACCACATCATTTAATATGTCTAAGTTTTATAAAAACTTAGGATTGGAGAAAAAGAAAAACCCCAAAACAATTCAAGATAAAATAATTAATTCATTTATAGGACTTTCAACGGGGCTTACCAGGCTGAAGTTGAATTATGCGGAAAATAATGGAAAAGTCCTTCCTGGCTATACTCAATCTCTTGGGTTTTTAGGAACTTCTAGACCTTCTTTAGCTTTTGTTTTTGGTAGTCAATCGGATATAAGATATGAGGCTGCTAAAAATGGATGGTTAACAAATTTTCCAAGTTTTAACGAGCAGTTTACTCAAGTTCATAACACTAAGCTTGATTTAGTAGCTGAATTAAGTTTGATAGACGATTTAAAAATTGACATAAATGCTAATAGGGTTTATTCTGAGAATTTTTCTGAGAACTTCATAATAACAGATAATCAATATAATTCTTTGTCTCCAAATTCATTTGGAAATTTTGCTATTTCAACTATTTTAATAAAAACATCATTTAAGAAAAGTGATGAAAATGAATCAATAACTTTCAATAATTTTCAAAATAATAGATTAATAATAGCAAATAGATTAGCTTTAATTAATGGTAGTTCAGGTGGTGGAATAGATGAATTTGGTTATCCTTTAGGATATGGCAAAAATAATCAAGCTGTTTTAATTCCTGCATTTATTTCTGCATATTCCGGACAAGATCCTTCGAGTATTTCATTAAGCGCCATTAGAAGTACGCCACTTCCAAATTGGTCTTTACAATACAACGGACTAATTAATCTAGAGTTTTTTAAAGAAAGATTTAAAAGGTTTAGCATAGGACATTCATACCGCTCTAGTTATACATTAAATAGTTTTAAATCTAACTTAGAATTTGATTTGGAAGATCTTTCATTAAAAGATGTGTCTGGGAATTTTTTAAATGAAATACTATACACTAATATCAATTTAGTTGAACAGTTTAATCCTTTATTAAAAATTGATATGGAATTGAAAAATTCAATTAGGTTAGTAGTGGCATTAAAGAAAGATAGAGCTCTTTCTTTAAGTTTAGATAATGATTTACTTACCGAAAGTTCAGGAACAGATTATTCAATTGGATTTGGCTATAGAGTTAAAGATTTAAAATTTAGAAATGGTTTTGGAGGAAGACAAAAAGTTTCTAAAGGCGATTTAAATATCAAAGCAGATGTAAATATAAGAGATAATATTACCATTATTAGAAATTTAAATATTTTAGATAATAAAGTTACGGCTGGACAAACAATGTGGTCATTAAAGTTATCTGCAGATTACGCTTTAAGCAAAAGTTTTAATGCAGTTTTCTTTTACGATCACTTATTTTCAAAATTTGCAATATCATCTGCTTTTCCAATGACTACAATAAGATCTGGAATGACTTTAAGATATAATTTTGGAGAATAATTTTTTATGAAAAAATATTTTTTAGAATTACATTTACACAAATTAAAATTATCAAATGGAAATTAAATCAGAGTTAAAATACACTAAAGATCATGAGTGGATACAAATTGAAGGAAATGATGTTATAATAGGCATTACTGATTATGCTCAGAGTGAATTAGGAGATATCGTTTTTGTTGAAATAGAAACTATAGGCGATGATTTGAAAAAAGAAGAGATTTTTGGTTCAGTTGAAGCTGTTAAGACAGTTTCTGATTTGTTTGCTCCTTTATCGGGTAAAATAATTGAAATAAATGAAGCCTTGGAAGATAATCCAGAACTAGTTAATAATGATCCTTACGGTGAAGGATGGATTATTAAAATGGAGATTAAAGATCTTTCAGAAACTGAAGATTTGTTAGATGCCGATTCTTATAAAGATTTAATTGGTGGATAAGACTTTATATAAAAAGGTTACATTAGTCTATACTTTATTAATAGTAATTATTTCATTAATCCCCATACCTGACTTTCCTATACCTGAATTTAAACTTTTTGAATTAGACAAGTTTATCCATTTGTCTATGTATTATGTAATGTCTATTATGTGGATAAGATTAGATTATTTTAAAGAGAATTCTTTTCCATTTAAAAGTTTACTATTGGTTTTTATTATAGCAAGTTTAACTGAATTTTTACAGGGAGTATTGCCTATTGGAAGATATAGTGATTGGGCAGATTTTATTGCAAATTCTACAGGAATATTAATAGGAATACTAACATATAGATTGTATTTTTCTAAAAATAAATGGTCTTAGTGTTTGATTTAAAAAAAAAAATTATCTTAGCTCAACAATAATTAGAATTTATGCAACTGAAAAAAAATCCGCAATCTGATCTAAGAAATTATAGTAGTTTACTATTTGCTTTTGGATTATGTATTGTTTTGCTTGTTTCATGGAGAGCTATTGAAGCTAAAACATATGAGACTAAATATGGTTATGAATCTTTAAATGTAGATAATGATGATGATGAAGAAATTCCTATTACAGAACAACTAAAAACACCACCACCACCACCACCACCACCAGCTCCTGAAATTATTGAAGTAGTTGAGGATGAGGAGGAGATTGAAGAAACAATTATTGAATCTACAGAAACTGATCAAGAAGAAATAGTTGAAGAAGTTGAGGTTATGGAAGAAGAGATGGAGATGGATATTCCGTTTGCTATAATTGAAGATGTTCCATTATTTCCAGGATGTGAAAGAGTAGCCAAATCTAAAAGAAGAGATTGTTTTCAAGAAAAGATGAACATTCATATTAGAAAAAACTTTAGATATCCTGAAATTGCTCAAGAAATGGGTATTCAGGGAAGGGTTTTTGTTATGTTTACGATAGGATCTGACGGTAGTATTATTAATATTAAGACAAGAGGACCTGATAAAAATCTTGAAAAAGAAGCCAAAAGAATTATTACTAAATTACCTCAAATGACACCTGGAAGACAAAGAGGTAGGGCAGTTAGAGTTCCATTTAGTATTCCTATTCAGTTTAAATTACAATAGCACTTTTTGTAATAGCGCTTAAATCTATAGAAAATAATTGTTTTCTCTATTATTCTGCATTAACTTCGCGCTCTATTTTAATTTATGGCCAGCAGCTCATTGAAAACAGAATTATCTGTTAATCCTTTTAAGGCAAGTTTTAATAATTTTTTTGAATTAACAAAGGCTAGATTAGCTGTAAGCGTAGTTTTTTCTTCTATTGTTGGTTATTTACTAGCTTCAGATTCCTTTAATTTCTCTACCGTTTTATTATTATCTTTTGGGGGTTATTGTATGGTTGGAGCGTCTAATTCTTTCAATCAAATTATAGAAAAAGATATTGATAAGTTAATGGATAGGACTAAAAACAGGCCTATTCCATCGGGAAGAATGTCAGTAAGTGTGGCGTTTATTATTTCAGTTATCCTTACTCTAATTGGAGTTGTCATTTTATATAAGATTAATCCTAAGACTGCCCTTTTTGGAGCTATTTCAATATTTATTTATACATGCTTATATACTCCTTTAAAAACGATTACTCCGCTTTCAGTTTTTGTTGGAGCAATACCTGGAGCTATCCCTTTTATGCTTGGTTGGGTAGCTGCTACTAATAGCTTTGGCATTGAACCGGGAACATTGTTTATGATTCAATTTTTCTGGCAGTTCCCTCATTTTTGGGCCTTAGGATGGATGCTTCATGATGATTATAGTAAAGCAGGAATTAACATGTTGCCTACAAGAAAAAAAGATAAATCAACCGCACTACAGATTGTTTTATATACTATTTGGATGATAATAATTTCTATATTTCCTGTCAGTGGATTAACGGGAGATTTAAAACTCTCTATTGTATCAGCTTGTGTGGTACTAGTTTTAGGATTAGGGATGCTTTATTTTGCAATTAACCTATATAACAAGATGAGTACTTCTGCTGCTAAAAAAGTATTCATTTCGAGTATAGTTTATTTAACACTTTTACAAATAACTTATTTAATTGATAAAATTTATATATGGATTTAAATGCTCAAGAAGATAGAAAAAAACATATAAGAGCAAAAAAGATGATGCTTTTGTTTTCTATGTTAAGTATTTCTATGACTTTTGCTGGGCTTACTAGTGCTTATATAGTCAGCAAATCAAGACCGGATTGGTTAATTGATTTTCAATTGCCATCTGCCTTTTTTATAAGTACAATTCTGATTATTTCAAGTAGTTTTTCAATATGGAGGGCTAAAAAAAATGTAAAAAATAATAATATACCAACCACATCTTTTTGGCTAGGAATTACTTTTTTATTGGCGATTGCTTTTGTAATCTCTCAATTTTCTGGATTTCAAGAACTTATTTCTAAAGGATATTTTTTTACAGGTGCGCAAAGCACAGTGACGACTTCTTTTTTATACGTATTAGCAGTTCTTCACTTAGTTCATGTTTTCGCGGGCATGATAGTACTAATTGTTGTTTTTTATAATAATCAAAAAAATAAATATAACATTGAAAAATTAGGGTTTGAATTAGCTGTTACTTTTTGGCATTTCTTAGGTTTTCTATGGTTGTATTTATTTGTTTTTTTAAATTTCTTTAGATAGTAAAAATATGTAACTTCGTAACCTTAATTTATAAAAATAAATGAGCTCAACTATTACAACATCCATTAATAATGAGAAAGATTTATGGGGAGGTGGAAACAGACCTTTCAAAGCTAGCTACGGCAAGCTTATGATGTGGTTTTTTATTGTTTCAGATGCATTATCTTTTTCAGGTTTTCTTGTTGCCTATGGATTTTCTAGATTTAAAAACATTGATTCATGGCCTATTGCAGATGAAGTATTTACTCACTTTCCTTTTTTACATGGCATAGATGCTCCAATGTATTATGTGGCAATAATGACATTTGTATTGATATTCTCTTCTGTTACTATGGTGTTGGCAGTAGATGCTGGTCATCATATGCAAAAAAATAAGGTAGCTGTTTATATGTTACTTACAATAATTGGTGGGGCTGTTTTTGTGGGATCTCAAGCATGGGAATGGAGTAATTTTATTAGAGGAGAATTTGGTGCAGTTGAAACAAAGGGAGGTCAAATATTTCAATTTATAAACAAAGAAACTGGGGAAAGAGTAGCCCTTGATGAATTTGCAATTGAAAGTCATACAGATAGGATTCAACATGAAAGTAATAGCGGCGTGTGGTTTTATGGTGAAGGTTCTTTACCATCTTTCACACCTGATGAAGTCATAGCTGGAGTTATTGCAAACTCTCAAATAGTTATTAAAACTGAAAAAATTGATGCAAATGGACATAAACTTATTTTAAGTAGAGAAGAGTCATTGGAAAAAATAACAGAATCAAAAAATGTTGTTGAGGGTGCCAACCTAGTTAATAATGAATATGGTAATAGACTTTTTGCTGATTTTTTCTTTTTTATTACAGGATTCCATGGATTCCATGTATTCTCTGGAGTGATAATTAATATCATCATTTTTTTTAATGTCCTTGTTGGAACTTATGAAAGAAGAGGCCATTATGAAATGGTTGAAAAAGTAGGATTGTATTGGCATTTTGTGGATCTAGTATGGGTATTCGTATTTACTTTCTTTTATCTTGTTTAATTTATATATAAATGGAAAATAGCACACATAAATTAGAAATTTTTAGAGGTCTTCTTAAGTTTAAATCTAACGAGACTAAAATCTGGGGAGTATTATTTTTTCTTTCTATAGTAACAATAGTTGAAGTAACGCTAGGAATTAATAAGCCTGAGGTTTTAATTGTTAATTCTTTTTTAAGTATGAAGCTTATAAATTGGATATTTGTTATTTTGACTATAGTTAAAGCGTATTATATTGCATGGGATTTTATGCACTTAAGAGATGAACCTCAAGGACTACAATTCTCCATTGTAATTACTCTTATATTTTTAATTTCTTATTTAGCCTTTATTTTTTTGGTAGAAGGAAACTACATTTTTGATATAATGTATGAAGGTTTTTTAAGTTGGAATTTCTAAAAGAGAATGTAAATTATCTTAATGAAAAAGTATATTATACTTACTATTCTTTTTGTTTTACCCTTAGTAGTATATCTTTTTTTTGCTTCGGGAATAAATCATTTTGCTAAACTTCCAGTATTAACTAATGATGTTTATGATATTTCAAAAATTTCAAATACTACTTTTATTAATAAGATAACTATCCTGGGGTTTTTTGGAAAAAACATTAAAGACAAACATGGTGACGCGTTAAATCTTAATCAAAAAATATATAAAAGATTTTATAAGTTCAATGATTTTCAGTTTGTAATGATTCAGCCTGATGGAACGGAAGAATTAACAAATCAGTTAAAAAATGAATTAAAAAGAGGAACCAATACTGATCTTGTTAATTGGAGTTTTGTTACCATTAGTGATCGGAATATTCTAGATGTTTTTCAAAGTTTGAAAACAGACTTCAATCTTGATTTAAATCTTGGAACACCTTATGTTTTTATTATTGATAGAGATGGTAAATTAAGAGGACGAGATGATAATGAAGACACCAAATATGGGTATGATTCTAGATCTGTTGCGGATATAAATAATAATATGATAGATGATGTAAAGGTTATTTTAGCAGAATACAGAATGGCTCTTAAAAAGAACAATATTTACAAAGATCAGCTTAAATGAAAAAGTATTCTTATATAGGAATTTCATTCATTATTTTAATTTTTGGAATTTTATTTTTCCCAAAAATAATGGACCGAATCGAAAAACAGTCCATTTCTGAAAACACAAGATTAACCAAATCAGATGTTTTGAGTTTCATAAAACTTAATGGAGAAAAAAGAAAAGTTCCTGAGTTTATTTTTTTAAATCAAGACAGTTTATTAATTAGTAATGAAGATTTTAATGGAAAAGTTTTTGTTGCTGAGTTTTTCTTTACTAAATGTCCGTCTATTTGCATAGAGATGAATAGAAACATGAAAATTTTAGACGATAAGTTTGGTGAAAGAGAAGATTTTGGAATAGTATCTTTTACTATAGACCCAGAAAATGATACTCCTACAGTTTTAAAAAAGTATTCAGAGCTTATAGAAGTCAAATCTAAAAATTGGCATTTTTTAACTGGTGAAATTTCTGATATATATAAATTATCAAATGCAGGATTCAATATTTTCTCATCAATCAATCCAGAAGTTGAAGGTGGGTTTGAGCATCAAGGATTCTTTGCTCTTATTGATCAAAACGGGTATATTCGTTCAAGGGTTAATCAGTATGGGGTGCCTTTAGTGTACTACCTTGGAATTAATAATGAAGATAGCCCTGATCAAGGAATAAAGATGATTGAACAGGACATTAAACAATTATTAAAAATAGAGTAATGGCAAATGAAACTAAATATGGGATTTGGATTAAAATAGTTTCAGTAGCAATACCAGTCGTTGTAGCTATTCTATTTACAGTTAGAATACCTGATGTTGAACCACTATCCTTTTTACCTCCTATTTATGCTACTATAAATGGCTTAACTGCACTACTTTTAATTCTAGCTTTAAGAGCAATTAAGTCTGGGAAAAGAGCATTACATGAAAGGCTTATGAAAATCTGTATTGGTCTTTCGTTAGTTTTTTTAGTGATGTATATAGCTTATCACATGACCTCAGATCCAACTCCATTTGGCGCAGAAGGAGCGATTGCTTATTTATATTATTTTATTTTAATATCACATATTATATTATCAATTGTCCTTATTCCACTTGTATTAACTAGTTATGTTAGAGCAATTCAATCTGAGTTTGATCCACATAAAAAAATAGCAAAAATTACTTTTCCAATATGGTTGTATGTTGCTGTAACAGGTGTGGTTGTTTATTTAATGATTTCACCATATTATTAAAATGAGTTTAATTGACTTACAATGTGCTATGTGCCGAGCTGTTTTGGAATCTGGAGCTGATCAAAAAGCTGCAGAAAGCTTAAATGATGGCATTGTCTATTTGATGATTATCCCATATATACTTGGTGCATTTACACTTTATTTTCTCTATTTAAAATTTTTTAAAAAATAAATTTGATTATGAATATTTTTTTATACATTTGCTACTATGTAATGCATAGTACTATGTATTGTATATATAAAGATTGAATAAACAATAAAATTTTAATTATGAATTCTAAGAATGAAAACAATCAACTTAATGAAACAAGAAACAATTTTAATAATAAAGTTTCAAGATTAAATATGTTAGGTGATTGTAAAAGCGTTAAATGGAATACACAAAGACGCTTTAGAACAATATAAAAACACACTATGGAACAGCTTATACTATGGAAAGATTTAATTGGCTTGATTGTTTTACTATTGTTTATAGTAATTACTGTCACTATTATTAAAAGAAAAATTAAAAATTAAAACAAATGAAAAAACTATTATTTATTCTATTTGCCTTTAGCTTATCATTAACTTCCTGTTTTAACAGAGTAACTCCTGAAGTTAGTGTTAAAAATGATATTCATTTAACAATTGATGGAGAAAATATTGACGGTCTTCAAGGCGAATGGACTATTATTTTTGAGGAAAAAGAAGAGAATGATAAAGAAATAATTATCATAACAATTGAAAAAAAAGAGATCAAATAATTCGGATTTAAACTAAATTGAATACAGATAATTTTAAAATTCAAATAAGAAAAGGACTTTTGGAATTTTGTATTTTGCAAATTATTTCAAGAAACGAAGTCTATACATCCGATATTATAGAAGAATTAAAAAATTCTAAAATAATTGTCGTAGAGGGAACGGTTTATCCACTTTTAAATCGCCTTAAAACATCTGGGTATATAAAGTATGAATGGAAAGAGTCTAAACAGGGTCCGCCAAGAAAGTATTATTCAATTACTGAATTAGGAATTAATTATATAAAGGAATTAATAGTTTCATGGAACGAAATAAATAGCTCTGTCAAGAAACTTTTAAATACAAAAATATAAAATGAAAAAAACACATACAATTAACATAGGTCATTCAATTTTTAATATTGATGAAGATGCTTATGAAGTTTTATATAAATATTTAGATTCAATAAAAACTTATTTTAATACAATTGATAATGAGGGAGAAATAATGAAAGATTTTGAATTAAGAATAGCTGAAAATTTTTCTTCAAAAACATCAGATTATAAAAAAAGTATTGATTTAAATGATGTTAAGAATACGATTAAAATCATGGGAACTTTAGAAGATTTCGAGGAAATTCCTGATAATGATAAGAATAAAGAGACGCAAAATAATCAGCAAAAATATAATAATAAGTTATACAGAGATTCTAGTAATCGGATAATAGCTGGGGTTTGTTCAGGGATTGCTCAATACTTTAAAATTGATCCAATAATTGTAAGGGTTATATTTTTCATTGCTGTCCCTCTCAATTTAATTGTCTACATAATTTTTTGGTTAGGAATTCCCATAAAAGATTTTGATCCTAATTTAAGAAATACGCTTTATAGAGATAAAGAGAATGGCATAATTGGTGGAGTTGCAAAAGGACTTTCTAATTATCTTAAAATTGATGTTAATTTGATAAGAGTTATTTTCTTTGTTAGTTTGTTTTTTGGAGGTGCTGGGTTATTGTTTTATTTATTTTTATGGTTTTTCACTAAAGAAGCTAAAACTATTGGTCAGAAAATGAATATGTCAGGTTTCAATGTTAACTTATCAAATATTGAAGAGTTCATTAAAAAAAAAACAAGAAATCTAAATAAATCTGAAAATACAATTACAAGAATTTTTTTATTTCCATTTAGGTTAGTAGCCCCTTTAATTAATGCGCTAAGTGGCCTTGCATTAATATTATTTAAAGCGTTGTTTTCTTTAACAGTCACCATTATTATCGCCTTATCATCTGCATTGCTTTTATTTATTATAATGGGCCTTTATAATGAAGTTGAAACAGATCATATGTTTTATGACTTAATTAATGCTATACCTAATTATTTAATTGTTTCAATATCCATTAACCAAATACTTACGATAATTTTAGCAATATTAACTGTTGCTATAATCCTGTTTAAAACTAAGATTAAACGCTATTTAATAATCATACTTTTTGTTTTTTGGCTTACTTTTTTAATATTTAATATAATGTCTATTTCAAGCTTAATTATCGAATTTCACGAATCAGGAATTTTACCAAAGTGGATCAAAGTGGATTTATGGTAATTTTTTCTAAGAACATCTAAATTAAAAAAAATATAATTCAAATTAAACTTTATTATATACTTATTGTCTACTTAGTATTAAATCACTAGAATTGCACAGTTTAAAGATATAAATTATAAAAATGTAAGTGTTATAATAAAATGATAATGATCATAAACTAAAAGAAAAAAACAGAATAAATTAGTAAACTATTTTTACTTAAAGTGAACCCAAATACAAAGAAAAATATAAAGATGAACAAAATAATAATCAAGAGATTATGATTAAAATAAAAGATTTACATAAGTCCTATAGAATGGGTACTAGCTCTTTACATGTTTTAAAGGGTATTAATTTTGAAGTAGAAGAAGGAGAGTTGGTAGCTATAATGGGATCTTCTGGATCAGGAAAATCTACTTTATTAAATATTATTGGGATGTTAGACCTATTAGATAAAGGATCTTATGAATTGGACGGAGTTCCAATTAAAGATTTGGATGAAACAAAAGCTGCTAATTATAGAAATAAGTTTCTTGGATTTGTTTTTCAATCTTTTAATTTGATTAATTATAAAACTGCTTTAGAGAACGTCACACTTCCACTATATTATCAAGGTGTAAAAAGAAAAGAAAGGGAAGCTTTAGCATGGAAGTATTTAGATGATTTTGGCTTGAAAGAATGGGCTACTCATTTGCCAAGTGAATTATCTGGGGGTCAGAAACAAAGAGTGGCTATTGCTAGAGCTATGGTCACTAAACCGAAAGTCCTTTTGGCAGATGAACTTACGGGAGCTTTGGATTCTAAGACTTCAGAAGAAGTAATGGCACTTATTCAAGAGATAAATCAAGCTGGTAAAACAATTTTAATTGTTACTCATGAAGAAGATATTGCAAATATGTGTACTAGAATAGTTCGTTTAAAAGATGGAATTATAATGGAAGACAAAAAAAATAAAATGGTAAAAGCTATTTAATGTTTAGTAGAGATCGTTGGCTAGAAATTTTTGAAACAATTAGAAAGAATAAACTAAGAACCTTTCTATCTGGATTCACTGTGGCTTTAGGTATACTAATTTTTGTAGTATTATTTGGTTTTGGAAATGGTCTTAGAAATACTTTCGAAAGTTTTTTTGAGGATGATGCAAAAAATACTATATGGTTAAGGTCAGGAAGGACTTCTAAACCATATCAGGGTTATGAGTCTAACAGATTGATTGAGTTTGATAATGATGATTTAAAAGAAATATCTTCTAGATTTGAATTTTATATTGAAGGAATTACTCCTAGAATTTCATTTAATGGGAATGCTGGATACAAGCTAGAGTCCAACAATTATTCAATTAGAGGGGTTGGTCCTTCTCATCAAAAAAATGAGATGACTATAATGATGAAAGGAAGGTATATTAACGGATTAGATGTAGATAATAAAGAAAGAAATGTTGTTATAGGCAGATTAGTTGAACAAGATTTATTTAAAGGTGAAGATGGTATTGGAAAATTTATTTCTGGAGGAGGAAGATCATGGAAAGTTGTTGGTGTTTTTCAAGATGATGGTGGAGATAATGAAGAAAGAATCATTTACGCTCCATACACGACTATTCAATTGATTCAAAAAAGTACTGATAAGGTAGGTCAAATAATTATTTCTTATAAACCTGAAATTGGATACAGCGGAGCTGTAGCTTTCGAAAATCAATTAAGGAAATATATAAAACAAAGGAAAAATATTGACCCTACGGATCCTAGAGGAGTTTTCATAAGGAGTGCAGCAGCTGACATGAAATCGAATGATCAATTTGCTTCGGTTTTACAATACATAATATCATTTGTAGGAATAGGAACTTTATTGGCTGGAATAATTGGAATTTCAAATATTATGGTCTTTGTAGTTAAAGAAAGAACAAAGGAATTAGGAATTAGAAAAGCAATTGGGGCAACTCCAAAATCAATTATTGGAATGATTCTTCAAGAATCGATTTTTATTACAACAATTTCTGGATATGTTGGACTTTTTACAGGAATAGCATTTTTAAATTTTATTGGCGATAAATTAGAAGAACAGTATTTCATAACGGATCCTTTTATAGATCTTTTAACGGGAATATTGGCTACTGTAATATTAATAGCTTTTGGTGCTTTTGCAGGATATCTTCCAGCAAAAAGAGCAGCCAGAATTAAACCAATTGAGGCTTTAAGAGATAGTTAATATGAAAAGATTATTTGATAAAGATACCTGGCAAGAAATTTTTGGATCTATCCAAAAAAATAAAATTAGAACCATTATCACTATGATAGGTGTTCTTTGGGGAATTTTTATATTCATAACTTTATCGGGATCTTCTAAAGGTCTTGATAATGGCTTTGAGAGAGCTTTTGAATCTATTGCCTCAAATAGTATTTTTATTTGGGCTCAATCAACAGGCCTGCCTTATAAAGGATATAAATCAAATAGAAATATTACTTTAAAAATTCAAGATGTAGATGTTTTAAAAAAGAAAGTGAAGGGAATTAAGTTTATTGCACCAAGAATTGCGGCTGGTATTTTTGGAGGAGCTGGAGGAAATATAGTAAGAGGTACCAAATCAGGAACCTATGCTATATATGGAGATTATCCAGAGTATATTAAAATAGCTACTACTAAAATATATGATGGGGGAAGATTTATAAATGAATCTGATATTAAATATGAAAGGAAAGTATGTGTTATTGGAGAAAGAACACAACTAGAATTATTTGAAAAAGACGAAGATCCCATTGGGGAATTTATTAGTATAAATAAAATAAATTTTAGAGTAGCTGGAGTTCATAAATTTGTTGAAGGTGGTGGTTTTGGAGATGATGGGGATATTTATATTCCTTTTACAACCTTTAGAAAAATATTTAATACTGGAGACGATGTGGCATTTTTTATGATTGCTGCTGATGAAGACATAGATGGCGTTAAAGTAGAGAAAGAGATAAGAACCACTTTAAAACAAATACATAAAGTTGATCCAAATGATAAGCGTGCAATAGGCGGGTTTAATCTAGGAGAAGTTTTTAAAAGAACAATGAATTTCGCTAATGGGCTTACCTTTTTATCTTTAGTGGTTGGCATTGCTACCATTTTAGCAGGTGTGATCGGAATAGGTAATATTTTACTTATTTCTGTAAAAGAAAGAACCAAAGAAATTGGAATTAGAAGGGCTTTAGGAGCCACCCCATCAGAAGTAAGAACACAAATCATATTAGAATCGGTTTTTTTAACTATTCTAGCAGGTATAATTGGAATAATATTGGGAGCATTTGTATTGTCTGGAATTAATGCTGCAACTGTAGATATTACAGATTTCCCTTACACTAACCCAACAGTACCTATTCCTTATGTTTTAGGGGCGCTAGGACTTATGGTTATACTTGGAACATTAATAGGAATTATACCAGCCCAAAGAGCTGTTAGCATAAAACCAATAGACGCATTAAGAGAAGAATAATAATTTAATTAATAGATATGAAATATTTAAAATACATTGGAATTACCTCACTTGTTTTGGGAATATTATATGCAAGTGCTTTTTTTATTAAATCAAATAGTAAATCATCAATTGTGTATGATACGCAGACTCTAATTACAGCTACAATTGAAGATAAAATTGTAGCTACAGGAAAAGTCTTACCTGAAGATGAAGTTAATGTTGTACCTCAAATTGCAGGAATAATACAGAAAATACTAGTTGAAGAGGGAGATGAAATTTCAGCAGGAGATTTAATAGCTAGAATTAAAGTAGTTCCAAACGAACAAACCTTAAATAGTGCTGAAGGGAGAGTGAAAAGTGCAATAATTGTTTTAAGTAATTCTAAGATAGAATTTGAAAGAAATAAAGCTCTTTTTGCTAAAGAAATTATTTCAGAACAAGATTTTAATTCAGTCACTCTAAGATATAATCAAGACATGCAAAATCTGTCAAATGCTAAAAGTGATTTACAGATAATTAAATTAGGTTCTTCTGGAAGTTCAACTATAACAAACACGAATGTTAGAGCCACCGTTTCAGGAACTATTTTAGAAATTCCTGTTAAAGAAGGGGATCAAGTTATTCAGGCTAATACTTTTAATGCAGGAACAACCATTGCTACTATTGCCGATTTAAATAAGATGATTTTTGAAGGCCAGGTTGATGAAGGAGAAGTTGGTAAGTTGAGTGTAGATATGCCATTAATAATAACTTTGGGAGCTATAGAAGGTAAAGAATATAATGCTAAATTAAGATTAATTGCTCCTAAAGGAACAGAAGTAGCCGGGGCTATTCAGTTTAAAATTGAAGGAGAAGTTTATCTAGATGATGAATATGTTATAAGGGCTGGATATAGTGCGAATGCTTCAATAGTAACTCAAAGAAAGGTTGATATTACTGCAATTAGTGAATCGTTATTACAGTACGATTCTAAAACAAAAAATCCGTATGTAGAAATTGAAACTTCTGATCAAAAATTTATTAGAAAAGATGTTAAATTGGGCATTTCAGATGGTATTAATGCGGAGCTGATTGAAGGAGTATCAAAAACCGATAAAATTAAAGTTTGGAATAAAACAGAGCCAGATAAAAGAGGAGAGGTTGAAGAAGAAGAAGAAGACTAAGAATGCAAAAACTAAATTATATAGAAAAATAATAAATATGAAAATTTTAAAAACTTTAATAATATTTTTTATTTGCTCTAATATTCAATACGCTCAAGAGACATGGACTCTAGAAGCTTGTGTAAATAGAGCATTAGAAAAGAATATTTCTATAAAACAATCAAAGTTAGATTACGCTGGTTCTCAAATAGATAAGCAAGGAGCAATTGGAAATTTTTTGCCTAATGTAAATATTGGCAGTAGTCATTCTTGGAATGTCGGTTTAAATCAGAACATAACAACTGGTCTTTTAGAGAATTTCACTACTCAATTCTCATCAATGAATTTAAATTTAAATGTCAATTTATATAATGGTCTTCAGAATATTAAGAGATTACACAGAGCCAATCTTTCAATTTTAGCTAGCCAATATCAATTAGAGGATATGACCGAAAACATAGCACTGCTAGTAGCTAATTCTTATTTGCAGATTCTTTTTAGCAAAGAATCTTTGGCAGTTCAACATTTGCAATTAGATATTACTGTAAAAGAATTAAAAAGAATTAAGGAGTTGGTTTCAGCAGGGGTTGTCCCTAAAGGAGATTTATATGAAATTGAAGCTAATTTAGCTTCTCAAGAAAAAAATTTAGTTGACGCTCAAAATGCTTATTATTTATCTAAGATTTCTTTAGCTCAATTATTGTTAATTGAAGACTACGATGGATTTGAAATAGCTAATGAAACTTATGATATTCCTATCTCTAATAATTTAGATAAATCACCATATGAAATTTATAATTTTGCAGTTGGAAATAGAAAGGATATTAAACTTAGTGAAACTAATGTTGAAATAGCCAAGAAAGACTTAGAATTGTCTAAATCTCTTTTACAACCTAGATTGTCTGCTTTTTATTCTTATAGTTCTAGAATAGGATATTCAGATAGAATAGTTGCAACTGATGAAATTGCATTTGTTCCTATTGGAGTTGTAGAAGGAACGGGTGAAAAAGTGGTAGCACCTTATCAGAAAATGGCAACAGTAAGTCCGCTTTCTTTTTCTGATCAATTTGACTTAAATGCGGGTCAAAACTTCGGATTAAGTCTTTCAATCCCTATATTAAATAGTCTTTCTAATAGGACAAACGTTAACAGATCTAAGGTGAATATTTTAAGATCTGAAAATTCTTTACAACAGAAAAAACTTGATTTAGAAAATTCAGTAAACCAATCTTATAATGATGCTAAAGGCGCTTATAAAGCTTATCTAGCTTCTCAGAAGTTGGTTGTTGCTAGAAAATTAGCTTTTGAGTATGCTCAAAATAAATTTGAGGTTGGATCCTTGAATTCATTTGATTTTACTCAGGCCAAGCAACGTTATGAACTAGCTCAATCAGAATTAATAAGAACTAAATACGATTATATTTTTAAACTTAAAGTATTAGATTTTTATTTTGGAGTACCTATCAAAGTAGATTAAATGGTTTAACTCATGCCTTATATTTTAAATATAGAGACATCTTCAACAAATTGTTCTGTTTCATTGGCACATAATGGGATGGTTATTTCTTTAAAGGAAAAGAATGATGAAAAATACTCTCATTCAACCAAATTGCATGCTTTTATTCAGGAAGTTCTAAAAGATTCAAACGTTTCAATTAATGAATTATCCGCCATAAGCGTAAGTAAAGGACCAGGTTCTTATACTGGCTTAAGAATTGGAATTTCTGCAGCTAAAGGGCTCTGTTTTGCTTTAGATATTCCATTAATTTCATTATCAACTTTATTAATTCTTTCAAAACAAATAAAAATTGAAAAAGGACTAATTGTTCCTGTGTTAGATGCTAGAAGAGATGAAGTTTATTCAGCTGTGTATGATTCAAAATATAATTTGATTCAAGAAGAGAAACCGGAGATTATTAATAAGGATTCTTTTAAACAATTGCTTAAAGATGACAAACTGCATTTAATTGGAAGTGGCCAAGAAAAATGCAAGTATTTATTATTAGAAAATTCTAATTTGATTTTTTTAAATAACAATTCTTACCCTTCTTCTAAAGAAATGGCCTTATTATCTTATAAAAAATTTACAAATTCTGATTTCGAAGACTTAGCTTATTTCGAGCCAGCTTACTTAAAAAACTTTGTGCTAAATTAAGTTCAACCATTAATTGCATTTACACTAGAAATCATCCCAGGAAGCATTTCTTTTAACATATTTTCTATTCCACTTTTAAGAGTTATAGTTGATGACGGACAACCACTACAGGCTCCTTGAAGTATTACATTAACTTTTTTACTTTCATTATCATATGATTTGAAAACAATATTACCTCCATCTGAAGCTACTGCAGGCTTTACATGTTTTTCAATAATTTCTATAATGTTTTTAGAAACATCATCTAAATCTTCAATTGTATTAGGCTCAGATTTTTTAATAAAATTTTCTTTATAAATAATTGTATTATCATCCTGAATAAATGAACGTATAAATTCCCTAACATCCATTACATTTTCATCCCAATTTGAATTATCTTTCTGTATTATTGAAATGAAATTAAAATCAAAAAAAACTTCTTTAACAAAAGGAAAGCTAAATAACGATTTCGCTAAAGGAGCATCATTAGTATGCTCAACTTTTTTGAATTCATAAACATCATCAAATAATTTTTTATTTACTACAAATTTCATAGCATTAGGATTTGGAGTACTTTCTGCATAAACAGTTACTGGAGAAGCTTTTTTTAATTCAGATTCATTAACTAAACCACCATCATTTAAAAAATCTTCTAACTGTTTACATAATTCATTTTGAACATCTTTCCAATCTAGGATGTTTAGTTTTTCAACATAAACAGAATGTTTATTAAGCACTACTTTTTTTACAAAGGGCAAATAAAAAATTTGTTGAATTAAAGGGAAGTCTTTTGCTTGGTCAATTTTTTCAAATTCAATCCTTTTGTCGGATAAAAATATATTAGAGTAAAATTCTAATTCTTCCTCTCTACTTGTTTCTTTAAATTTAATAGTATGTTTTTCCATTAGATGATATTGATTTCATATTTTTTATCTAAAATTTTATTTAATGAGCTAGAATCTCCATTACAATAAAAAGAATAGTTACCTTGATTAGATTCTTTGTTAATTTTATGTTTATTGATTAAAGCTTTGGTTTGTTTAGCAACAGCTTCTCCACTGTCAATAATTTTAATCGTGTTTGGCAAAATTTTTGAAAGTATTTTATTTAAAAAAGGGTAATGAGTGCACCCTAAGACTAGATGGTCTATTTTTTTCCCTATCATTGAATCAAGATACTTATGTAATAAGCGCTCAATTTCAACTCCTTCAAAAATTCCATTTTCAATTAATTGAACCAACCCATCTCCATTTTTTTCAATTATTTCAATATTTGAAGCATAGTCATTTGAAGTAGAATTAAATAACGAGCTTGAGAGTGTTCCTTTAGTAGCTAGTATTCCTATTTTTCCAGTCTTAGTTTTTATAGCTGCTGATTTTATAGCTGGCTCTATGCCAATAAACGGAAAATTAAAACTATTTCTTAAATCTGAAATACTATTTGTTGTTACCGTATTACATGCTACTACAATTATTTTACATCCTTTATCTAATAACCAACGAGTATTTTTAAAACTCAACTCTTTAATAGTTTTTATTGATTTATTTCCATAAGGAGAGTGTAAATTATCAGAGAAATAAATAACATCTTCATTAGGTAATAATTTTTTTATAGAATTAAAGATGGTTATTCCTCCAATTCCAGAATCAAAAATACCTATGGGTGAGTTATTCATTAAATAAAAATAAAAAAAACTATCTAAATTTCTTTAGATAGCTTTTATTTTTTACAAAATTAAAAATAGATTTAGAATCCTAATTCTTTTTTTACTTCTTCCATTAAATCTTTTCCATTAGCTAAGATTAAACTACCACCTTGAGTTGCATCTATAACATAATCAAAGCCTTGTTCTTTAGCAATTTTTTGAATAGCTTCTTTTGCTTTATCAATTAAAGGCTTAAGTAAATCTGCTTGTTTTTTTTGAACATCTTGAGCAGCAGTTTGTTGATATTGTTGAATGTTTTGCTCCATACCAGCTAATTCTTTTTGACGAGCTTGATTAGTAACTTCTGTTTGATTTTGAGCATCAGCAGAATACGTTTGAAGTTTAGTTTGATACTCTTTCATTGACGCATCGATTTCAGTTGCATAAGTTTTTTGAAGTTTTTCAAGTTGTGCTTGAGCTTCCTTAACTTCAGGCATTTGACTGATTAGTGTTTGCGAATCGATATGCGCAACTTTACTTTGAGCCGTCATAGTTGTCAAAGCAAATAGAAATAAAATTGCAGCACTTAATGTTTTAAAAATTTTCATTTATTAACTTTTTTTAGGGTTTTTTTCTTTTCTTAATTTTAAAAGGCTATCTCTTTTTCGTTGATAATCTTTTCTTTTTTCTTCTCTTTGTTTTAAAAGCAATTCTCTTTTAGAATTAACTTCTTCAGCTTTTTTTGCCTTTTTTTCTTCAATTAATTTTTTTCTAGCTTCATACTCTGGATTAAAACTTTCATCCTCGAATACAATATTAAGCTTTTCTAATTTTTCTGTTCTTAATATACTTTTTAAAACCAGATCGCTAATATCGTATTTTTTTTTGGAATATAGCATAATTGCATCAGCAGATTGATCAAAAATCTTGTCAAACTTTTTTTGTTCAGCTATAGTCTGAACAACATTCATCACTTGATCTTGAATAGGTCTGATAAGCATAAGCTCTTGCGCTACCCAATCACCATTTACGCCAAATCGCTTAATTTGATAATCATTTAGTTGTTTTTCTTCAAAAGCTATTTCTGATTCTCTGTCTCGAATTATATCAAATGTAAGAAGCGGTTTTTCTACCAGTAAACTATCTTTTAATATTTCAATTTCATCTTTTTTTGACTCGATTTCTTTTTTCCATTTACCTATTTTTTCTTCTAATTGTTGATTAGCTAGCTTGTAATCTTCCATCTGAGAAAGAATGTATTCCATATTTATATAACCAATTCTTTCACTTTTTTGAGAAAAGCATAATTGGAAGCTTAATAAACTAATGAAAATTAAGTATGAGATGTTTTTTCTAATCACTTGTAAATCTTTAGCTTATTAAAGATAATAATTCTAAAATTGTTGACCGATCACAAAATGAGTCTCCCAGCCATGAGGCTCCAGATCACCTTCAATATCGCTATCTAAACCATATCCAAAATCAATTCCTAACATCCCAAAAGCAGGCATAAAAATTCTAATTCCAAGTCCGGCAGATCTTTTAGAATTAAAAGGATTAAAATCGCGGAAATTGTCATATCCATTTCCTGATTCTAAAAACGTTAAAGCAAAAATTGAAGCAGAAGGCTTAAGAGTGATTGGGTATCTTAATTCCAAAGAGAATTTATTATAAATAGTAGAACCCTCTTGACTTGAAAGAGACTGATTAGTATATCCTCTTAAAGCTACAGTTTCTCTACCATCCATAGCGTATTGAGACATACCATCTCCCCCTAAATAAAACCTATCAAAAGGAATCACTCCTCTATCGTTATTATATGCTCCTAAGAAACCAAATTCAGCATGAGCTTTTAATACAAATTTATTTATTAATCTAGTATACCATGTTCCATTAAACTTTATTTTGTAAAATTCTAGCCATTTAAATCTTTCTTGATCAATCTTTGCTTGATCTGGGTTTCCATCATCATCTTGATAGTCTAGTTGATCTCCTAAATTGGCATAATCTATGTCATTAAATAAAGAATAAGGCAAAGTAAACTTACCGCTTAATGTAAATTGAGAACCTCCCATTGGAAAAACAGGATTTGTATATGTATTATCTCTAGATAAAGCAATGGTATAAGCTATATTATTAGATTTTCCATCCCCAAAAGTAAAAAGACCAGTATAATAATTATTTAAATTATAATATTGATATCCAATAGATTGCTGTAGGGCGAAATAATCATCAGGGATTCTTAGTCTTTTTGCTAAACCGATTGTAGCTCCTGAAATTTCAAAAAATTGATTTTTATTAGCTAATCCAGTAAAATAATCATATCTAAATTGTTTTGTTCTAGATAATGATACAGAAAATGAAACGGGTTGTTTTCCTCCTAACCAAGGCTCAGTAAAAGAGAAACTAGCAGTGTTATAAAATCTATTTGCCTGAAATCTTAATGACAAACTTTGACCATCACCCATTGGAACAGGTTTATAAGCCGCTTTGTTACGTAGATTTCTTGCCGAAAAATTATTAAAGGAAAGTCCTAGAGTTCCAATAAAACCACCACCTCCATAACCTCCTTGTAATTCAACTTGACTAGCCCCTTTTTCAACGAGTCCATACTCAATGTCAACAGTACCATTATTAGGATCAACATTTTTGAAATCTGGACTAATTTGCTCAGCATCAAAAAATCCCATCTGTCCAAGTTCCCTAACTGTTCTTACGACTTTATCTTTACTGTATAGTTCACCAGGTTTAGTTCTTAGTTCTCTATATATTACGTGATCATTAGTTCTAGTATTTCCAACTACAGTAATTTTATTAAAATAGGCTGGCTTACCTTCTATAATTCTTATTTCAAAATTGATAGTGTCATTTTCAACAGCAACTTCAACAGGATTTATGCTAGAAAATAAATAACCGTTATTTTGATATAAGTTTGTTAAATCCTCACCATCAGGTTTGGTATTGTCAGCAATTCTTTTCTTAAGCAATACACCATTATATGTGTCACCTTTAAACAAACCTAATGCTCTTGATAATTGATTGTCTGAATAGAATGTGTTTCCAAGAAATGAGATATTTCCGAAGTAGTATTTCTTACCTTCTTCAATATCAATATTTAAAGCAATATTATTTTTATTAATAATGACAGAATCCATTTTTATTCTAGCATCACGATATCCTTTTTCCTTATAAAAATCAATAATTGATATTAAATCTTCTTTATAATCTTTTTCAATATATTTTGATTTTTTCCAAAATCTTCCCAAGAATTTAGTCTTGGTATTTTTCATTTTCTTTTTTAATTTTTTACCCTTTACAATTTCATTTCCTTTAAAATTAATTTCATCAACCTTTACTCTATCTCCTAAATCAATATGAATTAACATTTTACTAAAATTAATCTCACTACTATCAGGCTTTACATCAATAGAGACTTTAGTATTTAAAAAACCATCTTTTTTATACTTATTTATAATGTAGTTTTTGGTAGTTTTTATGAAATTTTCAGTGATTTTTTTTCCCTTTTTTAATTCAGTATCAGCAACTATAGTTTCGATTTTAGATTTTTTTAATCCAGTAATTTTAAACTCTGAAAGTGTTGGGAGCTCTTCAATTTGAATTTCTATACTTGCTTTATTGTTTTCTATCTTTGTAAGGTAGAAGTTTATGTCACTGAATAGATCAAGTTTCCACAGTTTACTTATAATAGCGCTTATTTCTTCACCTGGTATTCTGATCTTTTGCCCAGGTCTTAATCCCGTATAAGTAATAACGGTTTGCTCGTTAAAATTCTTTAATCCAGTTACTGAAATTTCTTCTAGAATATATTCACTTCCTTTAATGAAGTTCATTTCTTGGGCTTTAGAAATAAAGCTCAACATTAAAAAAGATAATAGAATATAATTTTTTAAAGTATTCATTAAAAAATTATATAATTTATTTTTATTCACTAATTTTTCCAAATCTTCTTTCTCTATTTTGATAATCTACTATTGCATTAAAAAAATCTTCTTTTCTAAAATCGGGCCAAAGAATATCAGTAAAAAACAATTCAGCATAAGCAATTTGCCAAAGTAAAAAATTACTAACCCTTCTTTCTCCTCCTGTTCTTATCAAAAGATCTACGCTTGGTAAATTTCGGGTGTAAAGATGCTCATTTATTATGTTTTCATCAATCTTTTCTTTAGAAATTATGTTATTTTTAACTTTATAGGATATAATTTTTATAGCATTTATTAATTCTTGCCTAGATCCATAGCTAATTGCCAGGTTAAGATTGAGTTTATTGTTTTTTGAAGTCTTTGAAATAACCTCGTTTAATTTTTTTCTAGTATTAGATATTAAAGAATTTATATCTCCAATTGCAGTTAGTTTAATATTGTTTTTATTTAAAGAATCGAATTCATTTTCTAGTGAGCTAACTAATAATTTCATAAGAGCATTCACTTCAAATTTTGGTCTTTCCCAATTTTCCATAGAGAAAACATAGAGAGTCAAGTTTTTAATTCCAAGATCTAATGCGCCAGAAATACATTCTTTAACCGATTTAGTGCCATTTTTATGACCAAAAATTCTTTGTTTACCTATTTTTTTTGCCCATCTACCATTACCATCCATTATTATAGCGATATGATTTGGTAAATTGGAATTTAATATTTCATTATTCATTATTTAGGGCAATAACAAGGTTGATCTCCAAAAATATAAGTAAGAGTAAATCCGGTAAAAACATACCAATCTTGACTCAGATTAGCTCCAAAAGCTTTTTGAGAATAAAGTTCCATGTTTTTATACTGTGGATAACTTCCATCTAAATTATCTGTAAAAGAATGATTTGCTCTAACTTCCAGCCCCAATATTATGTTGCTAAATGGTTTTATTTTATATCCAATAGTAATTGGAATAGAGAAAGTAGAATTTTCACCATACTTTCTAGCTTGAGACATTCCTATAGGATAATGAAGAGCATTATATCTTAAATAATTTATACCTGTATGAACATAAGGAGTCATTTGTAATGCATCATTCATTAAATCAAATTCAAAAAAATTAAAATCTACTCCTAAGCTAATTTCTGAAATGGTATTTTTAAAATATTTTCCTCTTTGTTTTCGATAATCAACACTAGATTTCCAATTATCTGAGCTTCCAATATCTGAATAGTTAAATGAAAATCTTCCAGCAATTCTGTTACTAAAGTTTTTTCTAAATAATACTCCAAAAACATAATTCGGATTTTGAAAAGGATTTACATATGTAGTTGGTCCAACATCTCCTATATAGTTAGAATTTCCAATAAAAACTCCTATTTCATTATTTTGAGAGAAAGAATTCATTATAAAAAAAAAGCTTAAAAAGTAGAAAAATTGTTTAAACATATAATATACGTAAATATAAAAATTATAAATTTCTCTTATCCTCTCCCCACAACAATTTATTTCTTAAAGTTTTGTAAAAACTATTTTCTTCAAAATAAGCAATATGAATTTTAAACTTGGCCTTTTGAACAGTTATTAAGGTTTCATTTTTAACAGAAATTATTCTTGAATCAAGCGAAACTAAATGAGATTTTTCTCTACCTAATACAGAAAGTTCAATTTTGGTTTCATCAGAAATAATTAGTGGTCTGGCATTTAAATTATGAGGCGCTATAGGAGTTAGGGATAGGGTTTGACTTAAGGGACTCATTATTGGCCCTCCACAACTTAAGGAATATCCAGTAGATCCTGTTGGCGTGGAAATAATTAACCCATCAGCCCAATAAGAGTTCAAATATTCTCCATTTAAATTTGTTTTAATTTTAATCATTGAAGTAGTGTTTTTCCTGCCAACAGTTACTTCGTTTAAAGCTATTGCAAATTCATTAATTGTTTCATTCCCTTTAATTTCTACTTCTAATAAGGTTCTTTTTTCAACTTTATATTTCCCAATTAGAATTTTGTTCAATTCAGGTTTTAATAAATCTTGATTTAATGTTGCAAGAAATCCAAGTCTACCGGTATTTATTCCAATAATGGGGATTTCTAAATTTCTAATAAATGAAATTGATCTTAAAAGCGTACCATCTCCACCTATAGTAATCATTAAGTCAAATGAATTGTCCAAGTCTTTGTAAGATGAAAAAATTTTATAATCTGGTTGAAAGCCTAATTTGTTTTCTAAAAGTTTGTGAAAATTACTTTCAACATAAAATTTTATATTATATTTCTTACCTAAATTTAAAAGCTCAACCATCACTTTTTTAGTGTGTTTTTCAGAGTTTTGACTGTAAATAGCAATTTTCATATTGAAAGTTAAATTCTATTGCAAATTAATTAAAAAACGATAGATATAATTAGACTAAAGCTCTATTTTTGAAAAAATATAATATGGTTAAATTAAGTGTAAATATTAATAAAATTGCAACTATAAGAAATGCTAGAGGTGGTAATAATCCTGATCTGCTTTCAATGGCCAGAGACATTCAGGCTTATGGAGCAGATGGAATTACTATTCACCCCAGACCAGACGAAAGACACATAACTTATAATGATGCAATTTGTTTGCCAAAAGTAATAAACAAAGAGTTTAATATTGAAGGCAATCCTATTGATAAATTTATAAATTTAGTTAGTAAAATTAAACCTGATCAAGTAACTCTTGTTCCTGATTCTATTGATGCCGTCACTTCAAATGCAGGTTGGGATACTATAAAAAACAAGAATTTTTTAAAAGAAGTTATATCAGAGTTTAAAAAAAATGGAATAAGAACTTCGATCTTTGTTGATCCTGAACTTAAATTTATTGAAGGCGCTAAGGAAACAGGAACAGATAGAATTGAATTATATACCGAATCCTATGCCACTAATTTTGAAAAAGGAAATTTAGGTGAGATAAATAAATATATTAAAGCTTCAAGTTTGGCTAATAAGTTAGGGATGAAAATTAATGCCGGGCATGATTTAAACCTTCAAAACATTAATTACTTCGTTTCAAATCTCCCTTTTTTAGATGAGGTGTCTATTGGTCATGCTATTGTTTGCGAATCACTGTATTTAGGAATTGAAAATGTAATCAATCTTTATTTGCAAAAAATCAAATAATGCTTTTAAAAAGTAAAATTTTAGGAGAGGGTGACCATACTTTAATTATACTACACGGATTTTTAGGAATGTCAGATAACTGGAATTCTTATGCAAAGAAAATGATTACATATGGGTTTAAAATTCATTTAATTGATCAAAGAAATCATGGGGAGAGCTTTCATAGTTATGATTTTAGTTATAAAATTTTAGCTAATGATTTAAAGTTATATGTAGATCATTATAATCTAAATAATTTTTCTATAATAGGTCATTCAATGGGGGGAAAAACAGCTATGATGTTTTCTAATTTATTTCCTGAAAACATTAATAAATTAATTATAGTTGATATTTTACCTATTTATTATAAAAATAATTATGAAAATATTTTGAAATCTTTAAAAAAATTGGATCTCAAAAATATAAGTTCAAGATCAGAAGCAATGAGTGCATTGTCAGATTCTTTTCCAGACCCTTTATTTCGAGCGTTTTTATTGAGAAATCTATTCAGGAAAAATGAATATGAATTAGCATTTAGAATAGATTTAGATATTATTTATTATAATTTAAGAGAGATAGAAATTGCACTTCCAAAAGACCTTTTTTTTGATGGTGAAACTTTGTTTATTAAGGGAGATAAATCTGATTATATTGATGATCAAAAAATGGTTTTAACAAGGAAACAGTTCCCAAATTCTAAATTGGTCAATATTTCAAATGCAGGTCATTGGGTACATGCAGAAAACCTCAAAGATTTTATTGAAGAGACTTTATTTTTTTTAAAATCTTAAAAGTTGTCCACCTTTGTAAAAAGACCTATTTTTACGCCCTAATTTTTAGATTAAATAATGAAAGTTTCAAGAAATGATATAGATAAACTTAATTCAATTTTATCAGTTGCTATCGATAAATCAGATTACCAGGCAAATGTAGAAAAAGTATTAATTGACTATAAAAAAAGAGCAAATATTCCTGGTTTCAGAAAAGGACATACTCCAATAGGTTTAATCAAAAAACAATACGGACCCTCTGTTAAAGTTGATGAAATAAATAAACTGATGCAGAAAGCTTTAAATGATTTTTTAGCAGAAGAAAAGCTAGCAATTTTAGGTAATCCATTACTTATTGAAAAGTCTGATTTGGATTGGGATTCTGATACATTGACTTTCGAATTCGAAATTGGCCTTTCACCTAAATTTGAAGTTTCTTTTAAAAACAAAAAAGCTATTCCATCTTTTGAGATTGATATTGATTCAAAAATGATAGATGATCAAATTAAAAATATTCAAAATCAATATGGAAAATTAGTTTCTAAAAAAGTTATAGAAGATGGACTTGAAATAAATGGAACTTTTTCTAATCAAGACTTAGAAGTGAATAATTCTTCTACTTTTCAATTGAAAAATATTAAAGGTAAATCTAATAAAGAAGCATTTAAAGCTTTGAAAATTGGAGAGAGTTTGGGTTTAAAAACCAGTGGACTTTTTAAAGAAGATTCAGATTTATCATTTCATTTAAAATTAAATGATCAAAATAGAGATCAAATTAAAAAAGTTCAATTTTTATTAAATGAAATTAATGAAAGACAACCTGCTGATTTAGATCAAGAATTATTTGACAAGTTATTTGGTAAAGGTATCATCAAATCGGTTACTGAACTCAAAGCTAAATTAAAGTTAGATGCTAAAGGTAATTTTGTTAACCAAACAGATCAAAAATTATTAAATGATATTAATGATTACTTGATAGATAACACAAAGTTTGATCTTCCAGATATATTTCTTAAAAAGTGGATGCGGACAGCAGGGGAAAATAAATTATCTAAAGAGGAGGCAGAAGATGAGTATACAAAATCTGAAAAAGGATTAAGGTACCAGCTGATTGAGTCGAAAATTATTGATCAAAATGATATAAAAATTGATTTGGAACAAATTAAAAACTTTTCAAAAGAGTTGATTAAAATTCAAATGAAACAGTATGGTCAAAATAATCCTGACGAAAAAGAACTTGATTCTATTTCTCAAAGAATTTTATCTAATAAGGATGAGGTTAAAAGGATTTCAGATCAGTTATTAAGCAAGAAATTAATTGAAATATTTAAGTCAAATCTTAAATTCAAAAACAATAAAGTTTCTTATGAGAAATTTATTGAAATGGCTTATAGCAAAAATTAATTAACTTTATTTATAATAAGATAAGAACTCTAACTATGGATTACTCAAAAGAATTTAAAGAATATTCTATTAAACATCATGGAATCAACTCTCTATATTATGATAAGTTAGTGAGTAGCATGACCCCTTACATTATCGAGGAAAGACAGCTAAATGTAGCTCAAATGGACGTTTTTTCCAGATTAATGATGGATAGAATTATTTTTTTAGGTACAGGGATTAATGATTCAATAGCTAATATTATTCAAGCACAATTGCTTTTTTTAGAGAGTACCGACAAAGATAAAGACATACAAATTTATATTAATTCTCCAGGGGGTTCTGTTTATGCAGGATTAGGAATTTATGATACTATGCAATTCATTAATCCAGAAGTTGCTACCATTTGCACTGGTATTGCAGCTTCGATGGCAGCTGTTTTATTATGTGCTGGTCAAAAAGGAAAAAGATCTGGTTTAACTCATTCTAGAGTAATGATACATCAACCTTTAGGGGGAGCTCAAGGGCAAGCTTCAGATATTGAAATAACAGCTAGAGAAATAGGAAAGTTAAAAAAGGAATTATATGAAATTATTTCTGTTCATTCTGGTCAAAAATATGATAAAGTACATAGTGATAGTGACAGGGATTACTGGATGAAGGCTCAAGAGGCTAAAAAGTATGGAATGATTGATGAAGTATTAAAGAAAAAATAAAAATTCATGAATAATAAAAAAATTTATTTTTCAGTAGCTTTTATATTTTTATTTATTTAATTAGATAATATGTCTGATAAAAATTTAATCTGTTCTTTTTGTGGATTAAGTAAGGTACAAACTAATTTGCTTGTTGCTGGACAAGAGGCTCATATTTGTGATAGTTGTATTGAGCAAGCTTATGGTATTATTATTGAAGAATCTAAAAGAGGAGAAGATTCCTTAAAAAATGAAGAATTTAAGATTTCTAAGCCTAAAGAAATTAAAGGTTTTTTAGATGATTATGTTATTGGTCAAGACCAGACTAAAAAGGTTTTGTCTGTTGCAGTATACAATCATTATAAAAGATTAAACCAAAAACAATCAAAAAATGATATTGAAATAGATAAAAGCAATATTCTTATTGTTGGTCAGACTGGTACTGGGAAAACCTTGTTAGCAAAAACCATAGCTAAAATGCTTGATGTTCCATTAGCAATTGTTGACGCGACAGTTCTTACTGAAGCAGGATATGTTGGGGAGGATGTAGAAACAATATTAACAAGACTTTTACAAGCATCAGATTATGATCAAGATAAAGCAGAGAGAGGTATAGTTTTTATTGATGAGATTGATAAAATAGCTAGAAAAAGTGATAATCCATCAATTACAAGAGATGTTTCAGGTGAAGGGGTGCAGCAAGCACTATTGAAGCTATTAGAAGGAGCTATAGTTAATGTTCCTCCTAAAGGGGGAAGAAAGCATCCTGATCAAGAATTCATAGAATTGGATACTCAAAACATATTGTTTATAGCAGGAGGTGCTTTTAATGGAATAGAAAGAATTATTTCAAAGAGGTTAAATATGCAAGTTGTAGGATATAAAAATCCTAAAGATAAAAATACAAATTTTGATAATTTACTAACTTACATATCCCCTAAAGATCTTAAAGATTTTGGTCTTATACCTGAAATTTTAGGTAGATTACCAGTTCTGTCATATATGAACAATCTTGATAAGAAAGCGCTGAGATCAATATTGACTGAACCAAAAAATGCTATAATTAAACAATTTGAAAAGCTTTTTGAAATGGATGATATTAATATTTCATTTACAGATGAAGGACTTGATTATATAGTAGAAAAAGCTTTAGAATATAAACTAGGAGCAAGAGGTTTAAGATCAATATGTGAAATAGTTTTAAATGATGCCATGTTTGAATTGCCAAGTTCAAAAAGAAAAAAATTAACTATTGACAAAAATTATATTTTAAATAAATTATCTGATTCAAGTTTAAATATTTTGAAGGCCGCTTCTTAATTTAATTTTAATAATTCTTCTATTAATCCTCTATTGTTACAAAGTCTAGGCACCTTGTTTTGTCCACCTAATTTCTTTTTGTTTTTAAGCCAAGTATAAAATAAATTTTTTTTGGCCACTTTAATTTCAAGTTCGGACATTGTAATATTTTTAAATCTTTTTGATTTGTAATCTGAATTTGTTTTTTTAAGATTATCATCTAAATCAGTTGTAAATTGTATTAAATCTTTTGGAGGGTCATTAAATTCTATTAACCATTCATGATGTCCTGAGTTTCCATTATCCATAAAAAATGGAGCAGCAGTATAATCCACAATAGATGATTTATGAGATATTAGCGTTTGTTCTAGGGCTTTCTCAGCATTTTCAATTATTAGTTCTTCTCCAAATGCATTTATAAAGTTTTTAATACGTCCTGTTATTTGAATTCTAAAAGGAAATACAGAAGTAAATCTAATCGTATCACCTATTATATATCTCCAAAGACCAGAATTGGTAGATATTATAATCACATAGTTTATTTTTTTTCTGACTTGTGAAAGATTTATTATTTTTTGATTTAGTTTGCCATAATTTTTGGCTTCAATAAATTCATAATAAATACCATAGTCAAGCATAAGTAATAGTTCATTAGAATCATTACTATCTTGAATTGCAAAAAATCCTTCAGAAGCATTATACGTTTCATAAAATTTAACATCTTTATTCAGTATTTTTTTAAACTCATTACGATAAGGATTGAAATTAACCCCCCCATGAAAATATACTTCAAGATTTTCCCAAATCTGATCAATATTTGTTTTATTACTTCTAAGTAATATGTTATTTAATAGGTTTAACATCCAGGATGGGACACCTGCTAAACTCGTTACATCTTCATTTAAAGTATTTTTTATTATTGCTTCAATTTTTTCATCCCACTTATCCATAAGTGAAATTTCATTGTTTGGAGTACTAATCATCTCTGCCCAAATTGGTAAATTATCAATTAAAATAGCTGACAAATCTCCAAAATAATTATTGTTATTTTCATATAGTTTTTTACTTCCTCCAAGCCTTAGTGATTTTCCAGAAAATAAATTAGAGTTAACATTATTATTAATGTAAAGACATAGAACATCTTTACCTGCTTTAAAATGACAATCTTCAAGACATTCATTACTCACAGGAATGAATTTACTAACTGAGTTAGTAGTACCACTTGATTGAGCATACCATTTTATTGGATTGTGCCAAAAAATATTTTGCTCCCCCTTTATGGATCGCTCAATTAATTTAAAAAAATCTTCATAATTGCTTAAAGGTACTCGACTTGAAAATGTTTCATAATTTTTAATTGATTTAAAATCATGTTTATGTCCAAATTCTGTATTTTTTGCACTATTTATTAATGTTGTTAAAACTTCATCTTGAACTTCTAAAGGATATTTCATAAACAACTCAATTTGGTGAATTCTTTTTTTTAGAAACCAAGCCATTACAGTATTTAGAAAAGAAAAAGGCATTTTTATAGTATCTTTATTTGAATAAAAATAATTTATTTTTTTTAATATGTTCCAAAATGTTTTGATTAAAATGAAAGTAGAAAACAATGAACAAGTTGATTATTTTCTAGATTTCAAGAATAATTTTATTCACATGAATCAATTAATTGGAAAAAAAATAATTTTAAAATTTAAAGGTTATGAATGTTTAAACTGTCAATCTAATTTAGAGATTTACCGACAGGGATATTGTAAGAAATGCTTTTTTGAAATACCTAGTACTGCTCAATGGGTAATGAAACCAGAGTTAAGTAAAGCTCATTTAAATATAGAAGAAAGAGATTTAGAATATGAAAAATCAGTTCAATTAAAACCGCATATTGTTTATTTGGCTTTTTCTAGTGAAATAAAAGTTGGTGTAACAAGAAAAACTCAAGTCCCATATAGATGGATTGATCAAGGAGCTATTAAAGCTATACAAATATTAGAATTACCAAATCGTTATTTGGCTGGGATTAGTGAAGTTGAACTAAAAAAACATTACTCTGACAAAACTAATTGGAGAGAAATGCTTAAGGTAAATAATACTCAAATAGACTTGGAAAGTGAAAGAATAAATTCATTAAAATCACTTCCAAATGAAGTTTTAAGTTTTTGCAACGATCAATCTTTTAAAACATTCAACATAAGTTATCCTGTTCAAAAACATCCTATAAAGCCCAAAAGTTTAAATATTATTAAAGAGAATAGTTTTTCTGGCGAATTAGTGGGTATTAAAGGTCAATATCTAATTTTTAGTGACGATACTGTTTTTAATGTAAGATCTAATGAAGGAATTGTTGTGAGTATTGAATTAGATTAAAGTGTAATTTCCTCTCCAATTTTTAAATTAAATTTTTCCCTAAATAAATAAACGAATAGATATAAAAGAGGGGTGTCTAAAAGAGCAATAATTATTTTAAAAATAATCCCTGATATTGCAAGACCCCAAAAACTTTCCCATTTTAGCACATTAAATAAACATAGTAAAGATATTACAGTTATTGTATCAATAATTTGAGAGCTAAAAGTTGAAAAATTATTTCTTAGCCATAACATTTTTCCTTTTGTTAAGTTTTTCCAAAAGTGATAAATTTTAATATCAATAAACTGGGCAAATAAGTATGCTAACATAGAAGCTAATACAGCCAGTCCTGATAAAGAAAAGACCTTGGAAAAAGTTTCATTATCAATTGGTGAAGAAGTTAATGCTGGGACACTGTTAGATATAAAAATAATTAATAATGAAAAAAATGAAGCGAAAATACCAGCTATTACAACTTGGTTAGCTTTTTTTTGGCCATAAATTTCTGAAATTAAGTCTGTCACTAAAAATGTTATTGGATAAGGAAGAATTCCTACAGAAAGCTCAAATAATTGAATTCCACCAATAGATAAATTAAAAGGGTACCAGTAAAAAAATTTTTGAAAAATTAGATTTGAAACTACTAAGGAAGTTATAAATAAAGCAGACAGGTATAAATATATTTTATTAGCTAAAATTTTTTTTGATTCAGACATTTTTATTTCTAATTATTTAAAAATAGTACATTAATAAAGATAAGATATTATAAATTCTTTTTTTTAATTTGGCTTAATGAAGACGAATAAAGTTTTACTATCAATTGGAAGTAATATAGGAGATAGAAAAAAAAATATACAAACTGCTTTAAATCTAATTGATCAAAAAATTGGAGATGTTATCTCAATTTCAAAATTATACCAAACTCCATCTTTAGGTTTTATTGGAGATGATTTTTATAATTGTTGCATAGCTATTAGTACGAAACTAGATCCTTTAGAAGTTTTAAATAGAATATTTATAATTGAAAAAGAAGGAGGAAGATTAAGAAACAATACCAAAAAATATAAATCAAGAACAATAGATATAGATATATTATTTTATGAAAATAAAATAATAAATTCTTTAGAGCTTAAGATTCCCCATCCGCATCTTCAAGAAAGGGCATTTGTAATTCTTCCACTATTAGATATAGCTAAAAGCAAAATTCATCCAATATTAAAAATTACTATAGCGGAATTAAAAGATGATTTGAAAGATTTAAATTCAATTCATCAGCTAGAGTATGTTTTAAAAATGCCAATTTTAAATACGATGGAATTATTCAACAATATCGTAATTGAAGGTAATATAGGAATTGGTAAAACAACTTTATCGAAAAAACTTTCAAAAGATTTAAATAAGAATTTAATATTAGAAGGTTTTAAAGAAAATCCATTTTTAGATAAATTTTATCAAGATCCAAATAGATATGCTTTAAACTTAGAACTTACTTTTCTAATAGATAGATGTAGACAGTTAAATGATTATAAAAATCAAATGGATTTATTTAAATCAGGAGTAGTTTTCGACTATGATATATTTAAATCATTAATTTTTGCTGGAGTTACTTTGTCAGAAATTGATTTTAATTTATTTAGAAGCATTTTTTATTCTATGACTAAGGACTTATTAAAATCTAATTTGGTTATATGTCTATTACAAACAACAGACAAATTACTTATAAATATTAATAAGAGAGGAAGGAATTATGAAAAAGATATTAATAAAGATTATTTAGATAAAATAAGTAATGCTTATTTAAATTATTTAAATAACAGACCTGAATTAAATGTAGTGTTTGTTGATGTTTCAGACTTAGATTTTGTTGAAAAAGATGAAGATTATCTAAAATTATTATTTAGAATTAAACAAAAATTAAGATAGAGCCTTAAAGAATTCCCAAATTAATATTCCAGAACAAATAGATACGTTTAAAGAATGTTTAGTTCCATATTGAGGGATTTCAATCACATCATCAGACAAATTAATAGCATTTTGCGAAACCCCTTTTACTTCATTTCCAAAAATCAAAGCGTGTTTGCTATTACTAGGAATGGTTAAATCTTTAAGTTTTTTAGACCTATCAGCTTGTTCAATGCTCCATATAAAAATATTTTCTTTTTTAAGATTTATTATAAGTTCTTCAATATTTTTTGAATATTCCCAATCTACGCTTTCTGTAGATCCTAAAGCTGTTTTATGGATGTCTTTATTTGGGGGACATGCTGTAATTCCACATAAATAAATTTTTTCAATTAAAAATGCATCTGAAGTTCTAAAAACAGATCCAATGTTGTTCAAGCTTCTAATATCATCTAAAATTATTATTAATGGTGTTTTAGAAATTTTTTTAAATTCATCTATTTCAATTCGTTCGAGTTCGCTATTTTTTAATTTTCTCATTTAGATTTGAATACATATAATTAAGATTTCACAAAGTAATAGATTAAATTTCTAAATAATAGTAAATTAGCTTTTAATCAACTATAAATTGAAAAAAGAAATAAAAAAAGTGACTCCGTTAATGAGGCAGTATAATAAAATCAAGGAAAAATATCCTGATGCATTATTACTGTTTAGAGTAGGAGATTTTTATGAGACTTTTCATGAAGATGCTGTTAAAACATCTAAAATATTAGGAATTGTTTTAACTAAAAGAGGAGCTGGGAGCAATAGCGAAACTAAGCTAGCAGGGTTTCCACATCATTCACTTAATACCTATTTGCATAAACTTGTCAAAGCAGGTGAAAGAGTAGCTATTTGTGATCAATTAGAAGATCCTAAAACAACCAAGTCTATTGTCAAAAGAGGAGTTACTGAACTTGTAACACCTGGTGTAGCTTTAAATGATGGTATTTTGGAAAAAAAATCAAATAATTTTCTTGCCTCAATATTTAACATTAAAAATAAGTATGGTATTTCTTTTTTAGACATTTCAACTGGGGAACTATTAATTTCAGATGGAGAGTTAGACTATATTAAGAATTTAATTCAAAGTTTTGACCCTAAGGAACTCTTAATCCCTAAGAAAATTAAAAAGGAATTCAATTTAATTTTTGGAAGTTATAATTCTATTTTTTATTTAGATGATTGGGTATACAATAAGGATTTTGCATTAGAAAAGATAAAAAATCAATTTAAAGTCACTAGTCTTAAAGGTTTCGGAATTAAAGAAGATAATTTAGGAATTATATCATGTGGTTCTATACTTCATTATTTAGAAGAGACTCAACATTCTAAATTGTCTCATATTACAAATGTTCATTTGATTATTGACAAGCATCATGTGTGGATGGATCATTTTACCATGTCTAATTTAGAATTATTAAATAGTAATTCAAGAGACGGAGTTTCTTTATTAGATATTATAGATTATACATCTACTCCGATGGGTGGAAGAATGCTTAAAAGATGGATTATTCATCCAACTATAAATATTAAAGAATTAGAATTCAGACATGGAGTGGTTGATTTTTTTGTTAAATCAAATGATTGTTTAAATGAAATAACATTTAAGTTAAAATCATTTAGTGATTTAGAAAGAATAATGGCAAAAGTAGCTACTTCTAAAATTTCACCAAGAGAATTAGTTCAACTTAAATTTACTTTAAATAGTATCAGTCCAATTAAAAAAACACTTAAATCAAAGTCAAATAAATTTATTCAAAAAATTGAAAATTCATTAGATGATTGTGATTCTCTAATTAGTTTATTGGATAGAAGATTAGACGAAGATGCTCCAGTAAGTATTTCTAAAGGAAGTGTAATAAAAAGCGGTTTTAATAGTGATCTTGATGAATTAAGAAATTTGTCAAAATCTGGAAAAACTCATTTAGACGAAATTCTAGAAAAAGAAAAAGAATTAACAGGAATAAGTTCTTTGAAAATTAGTTTTAATAATGTGTTTGGATATTACTTAGAAGTTAGAAATATCCATAAAGATAAGGTTCCTGAACAATGGATTAGAAAGCAAACTCTAGTAAATGCCGAAAGATATATAACAGAAGAATTGAAGGAATATGAATCTAAAATTTTGAGTGCAGAAGAAAGTATTCTAAAACTAGAAAATCAAATATTTGATGAACTAATCCAAATGGTTATTCCTTTTATTCCTTTAATTAAGACAAATTCAAATTGGATAGCAATTGTAGATTGTTTGTGCGGTTTTGCTGATTTAGCATTAAAAATGAATTATTCAATGCCATCAATTAATAATTCAAATGATTTAAAAATAATTGAAGGGAGACATCCGGTAATAGAATCTCAATTAACACTTGAAAACCCATACATTCCAAATGATATTTTATTAAACAATATTAAAGATCAAATTTTAATAATAACGGGGCCAAATATGTCTGGTAAATCGGCTATTCTTAGGCAAACTGCATTAATTGTGTTATTGGCTCAAATAGGAAGTTTTGTTCCAGCAAAACATGTAGAAATGGGAATAGTAGACAAAATTTTCACTAGAGTTGGTGCTAGTGATAATATTTCTATTGGAGAGTCGACTTTTATGGTTGAAATGAATGAAGCCGCATCTATCGTTAACAATATTTCTAGTAAAAGTTTGATTTTATTGGATGAAATTGGAAGAGGGACTAGTACTTATGATGGCATTTCCATAGCTTGGGCTATTACAGAATTTTTACATGATCATCCTTTTAAACCTAAAACTTTATTTGCTACTCATTATCACGAACTTAATATGATGGCAGATTCATTTGAAAGAATTAATAATGCAAATGTATCAGTAAAAGAAACGGGAGATAATGTTATTTTTCTAAGAAAATTAGTTGAAGGCGGGAGTGCTCATAGCTTTGGAATTCATGTAGCTAGAATGGCAGGTATGCCTAAACAGCTTATTTCTTCAGCAATAAAAATATTAAATAAATTAGAAAAATCTCACCAGTTTAATAAAAACAATAAAACAAACGAAGACCTAGATCTTCAATTAAGTTTTTTTAATCTAGATAATCCTAAGTTGGAAGAGTTAAAAGAAGATATTTTGTCTTTAGATATTGATGAATTAACCCCAGTTGAAGCCCTTATTAAATTAAATGAAATTAAAAGAATTTTAAATTCTTAATTATTACTGTTTATTTAAGGGAATTTAATTTATTTTTTTTTAATTTTTTGTTTTACATTTGCAAACCAATTTGCGAAAGTAGCTCAGGGGTAGAGCATCACCTTGCCAAGGTGGAGGTCGCGGGTTCAAATCCCGTCTTTCGCTCTAAGAAAAGTTAAGCTCGAGTGGTGGAATTGGTAGACACGTTGGACTTAAAATCCAATGAACAGTAATGTTCGTGCGGGTTCAAGTCCCGCCTCGAGTACGAGAACCCTTGTTAATCATCTGATTTTCAAGGGTTTTTTGCTTTTAGGAATTTAACTATTTTTCTCTATAATGGGTTCTAAATTTCCATCAAGAGGAGTCATTTTAGGCATAATTAAATGTACTAGACCTAAAACAACAAGGTATAATGATCCAGCACCCAGGAATGCCCAGAAATAACCCGAGTTTCCCGCCTGATCCAATACAGAGCCCAGTGCAATATCTGCCAACATTCCGGCGACAGCACCAATCATACCTCCAATACCAACAACTGAAGCTGTTGCTTTTTTCGGAAAAACATCTGAGACCAGTGTAAAAATATTAGCCGACCAAGCTTGATGGCCTCCTGCACCAATACCAATAAGTGTAATTGCTAACCATTTACTATCGGTAATAGCAACAAAACTTACAGGAAGAATGATTATTGCACAGATAAGCAAAGTAATTTTTCGAGCTTTATTTATGGTCCAACCTTTTTTTATAAAAGCACCAGACAAATACCCTCCTAAAATACTTCCAGCATCTGCTAAAATATAAATTAAAAAGAAGGGTAAGGCAATATCCTTAATATTAACATCAAATTTATCAGCTAAAAATTTAGCCCCCCAAAACAAATAAAACCACCAAACAGCATCCGTTACTTTAGCCAAAGAGAATGCCCAGGTTTGTCTTTTAGGAAGTACTTTTTTCCAGGGAAGTTTCTCCCCCGTTTCAACTTCTGAATCACTATTAATATATTCTAATTCTTCTTTCGTGACTTTAGGGTGATCTTCTGGTTTTTTATAAGTTCTTAACCACAAGAGTACCCAGATAGAACTAAGTACACCCGTAATAAGGAATGGTATTTGCCAGTTTTTACCATCTAAATGAACAATCCAACCAACAACAAATGGAGCAGCGATTGCTCCTACACTTGTGGCAGCATTAAAAATGCCGGTTGCAAAAGCACGCTCTTTTTTAGGAAACCATTCCGCAACACCTTTGATAGCAGCTGGGAAGTTTCCCGATTCACCAAAACCTAATCCAAAACGGACAGCTATGAATCCTATTAAACTAAAAGCAGGACGAACAGCGGCATGCAGCATACCAAAAACACTCCATATACCAATGGACAATGCATATCCTTTTTTTGTTCCAAGTCGATCAATTAAACCGCCCATGGTTAATAACCCAAGTGCGTATGCAATTTTAAACGATACCATAATCATTGCATAGTCTTTGTTTGTCCAGTCAAATAGTTTCTCAAGTGTCGGAGCCATTACACCAATAAGACTCCTGTCAAAGTAGTTAATTGATGTGGCAAAAAAGAGCAACGCCAGTATTCGAAATCGATACCTTCCTACTTGTGTTTTTTGATCATTCATTATCTTCAATTAAAAATCAAAATATTCTTTTGCATTATTATAGCTGATATCTCTTACCATACCACCTATCCATTTAATATCATTTGGCAATTCTCCTCTTTTTATTTCATCTCCAAGTAAATTACATAACACTCTTCTAAAGTATTCATGTCTTGGAAATGATAAAAAGCTTCTGGAATCGGTTAACATCCCTACAAAACAGCTGATAAGGCCCATATTCGAAAGCGCATTCAACTGCTTTACAATGCCGTCTTTTTGATCTAAAAACCACCATCCGGATCCCAATTGAACTTTTCCTTTAATTTTTCCATCGTTAAAATTCCCAATCATAGCAGCCATTACTTCATTATCTGCCGGATTCAAATTGTATAAGATTGTTTTTGTCAGTTTATCTTTACTATCCAATGCATTTAAAAAGTTCGATAAATTTTGAGCTTGTGGGTAATCACCTATCGAGTCCCATCCTGTATCTGGTCCTAAAATGGTGTGCATTCTTGTATTGTTATTTCTCAATGCCCCCAAATGATATTGTTGAACCCATCCAAACTCATGATAAGTCTCCGCTAAGAACAATAAAATCGCACTTTGGAATTTTAAGGCTTCTTCAGAACTGATATTTTGACTACTTCTTTTTTTGCAAAAAATGGTATTCACTTCAATTTCAGTAAAATTATCAAAATAAATTTGATCCAGACCGTGATCACATAATTTACAACCATTTTGATCGAAGTATTCAATTCTTCTTTTTAATGCTTCACATAAACCAGTATAAGACTGTATAGATATATTAGCAGCTTTTTCCAGCTCATCAATGTAGCTATTATACCCTTCATTGGAAATTAAAATAGCCTTATCAGGTCTAAATGCAGTACTTACTTTTATATTTAAATTACTATTGGAAATTTTTTGATGGTATGCAAGTGTGTCTGTTGGATCTTCGGTCGTACAAACAACTTCCACATTTACTTTTTTTAATAAATTTTGACAACTATAATCTTTAGAAATCAATTTATCGGCAGTCTCATTGTATATTTTTTCAGCCGATTTGCCATTCAATAATTCGTAAATATCAAAATAACGCGCAAGCTCTAAATGTGTCCAATGGTACAGTGGATTTCTCATTGTATATGGAACAGTTTTAGCCCACTGCATAAATTTTTCTTTATCAGATGCATCACCGGTAATGAATTTTTCATCAACACCTAAAGTTCTCATTGCTCGCCACTTATAATGGTCTCCATTAATCCAAATTTTAGTAATATTATTAAAAATTTTATTTTCAGCAATTTCTTGTGGAGGTAAATGATTGTGGTAATCTATTATTGGCATTTCTTTTGCGAAATTATGATATAGTTGTTCCGCAAAATCATTTTCAAGCAAAAAATTATCGTGTATAAAATTGGTTTTATTCATTTTTTTAAATAAAATTATTATTCATTACTTGGTTTGCCAATGGTCGCTAAAATTCCACCGTCAACATAAATGACCTGTCCATTTACAAAATCACTCGCCTTTGATGACAAAAAGACTGCTGTTCCAACTAAATCTTCAGGGTCACCCCATCGACCTGCTGGAGTTCTACTTATTATAAAATCATTAAAAGGATGGCCGTCCACTCTAATAGGGGCTGTTTGGCTCGTTGCAAAGTATCCCGGACCTATTCCATTTATCTGAATGTTGTGTTTCGCCCATTCAGTAGCCATATTGCGTGTTAACATTTTTAATCCCCCTTTCGCTGCAGCATAAGCAGAAACTGTATTTCTCCCTAATTCACTCATCATAGAGCAAATATTGATGATTTTACCTTCGCGACGTGCTATCATTTTTCTGCCTACATATTTAGATACAATAAAAGGGCCTACCAAGTCAACATCAATCACAGCTCTGAAATCTTCTGTTTCCATAGCTTCCATTGGAACTCTTTTAATGATTCCAGCGTTATTAATCAAAATATCAATTGGTCCGACTTCCTTTTCAATTAAATCGATATGTTCTTCTACTGCTTTATCATCAGTAACATCAAAAACATATGTATGCACTGTTAAACCTTCTTTTTCGTATTCTATTTTTGCTTTTTCAAGCATTTCAGCCGTGTAATAATTAACGATCAATTCTACTCCTGCATGGCCCAAACCTTTTGCCATTGCCATTCCCAAACCATGTACAGCTCCTGTAACTAAAGCTCTTTTACCTGTTAAATTAAACAAATTTTTCATACATATTACTTTAATTCGTTAGGTGCATAGATATCCATATCACTATAATCTAAATTTTCTCCGGCCATACCCCAAATAAAAGAATAGTTTGAAGTTCCGGCTCCGGAATGAATAGACCATTCAGGTGACAGTATTGCTTGATTATTTTCCAGAAAAATATGTCTTGTATTTTGCGGTTCTCCCATAAAATGAGAAATTGTTTGCCCTTCTTCCAAATCAAAATAAAAATAGACCTCCATCCTTCTGTTATGCGTATGGGCAGGCATTGTGTTCCAAATATTTCCAGGTAATAACTCCGTAAGACCCATTTGTAATTGACATGTTTCTACTATGCTGTTTACAATAAGCTTACTTAAAACTCTTTTGTTTGCATATTTTTCACTTCCTAGTTGAATAACCTAAAATTATAATGTTGTCGTTAATTGTTTTTCTATATCAGGGGTTACATTATATTTCTTTTTGATAGCTTCTAGCTTTCCACCGGCTTGTACAAAGCTTTTAGCTTTTTCTATAGCTACTTTGTTCATTGGTAAACCATTAGTTGCATCAGCGTCTTGCGTATCATCAATATCACCAATTTTGATAATTTTGTTGATATTTGTCATAAGTTCAACTGCAAAATGAATAAAATCTTTAATAAGTTAAATTGAGATAATGAAAATTCTAGTCGCACCAGATTCTTTTAAAGAAAGTTTATCTGCAATACAAGTAGCAGAGGCCATTTCAAAAGGAGTGCTTAAAATTATTCCAAATGCAGAAATAATTAAAACACCTATTTCAGATGGTGGTGAAGGCTTATTGGATGCACTTGTTAATGATAAAAATGGAAAAATAATTACTGTCAAAGTATATGACCCTTTATATAGATCTATTGCAGCAGAATACGGAATTTTAAATGAAGGCACTACTGCTGTTATTGAAATGGCAAAGGCATCAGGTCTTGAACTTTTGAAAGAACAAGAAAAAAACCCTGATATAACCTCTTCTTATGGAACAGGTCAACTCATCCTAGATGCGCTTGATAGAGGATGTCAAAAAATTATTATTGGAATTGGAGGGAGTGCGACCAATGACGGTGGAATGGGAATGGTTAAAGCATTAGGAGGTAAATTTATTAATAAAGAAGGAGTTGAATTAACTGAAGGAGGTGGTGCTTTAGGAGAGTTGTCAAGCATCGATTTAACTAATTTTGATAAAAGAATTAGTAATTGTAAAATTGTTGTTGCTTGTGATGTTACCAATAAGTTAACTGGAGAAAATGGAGCTTCATTTGTTTATGGAGCTCAAAAAGGAGGGTCGAAAGAGCAGTTAGAATTTCTCGATAAAAACCTCGAACATTATGCAGCAATTATAAGAAACCATTTGGGAATTGAGATAGAGAATATTAATGGAGCAGGTGCCGGTGGTGGTATGGGAGCAGGCTTAATTGCTTTTTTAAATGCAGAATTAAAAAGCGGTATAGATTTAATATTGGAAACATTAGAAATTAAAAAACATATTAAAAATATAGACCTCATTATTACAGGAGAAGGTAAAATAGATAAACAAACTTTACAAGGTAAAACAATTCTTGGAATTGCAGCTTTAGCAAAAGAATATCATGTACCAGTAATTGCTATTACAGGTAAAATAGGTGATAACATTGACGAAATTTACAAATTGGGTATTACGTCTATATTTTCTATAGTAAATAAACCAATGAAATTAGAGGAGGCAATTAATGATGTTGAATATTTAATTCAATCATGTATAGAAACCATTATAAGGACAATTAAACTATATCAAAGTGACAAATTTTAGAAAAGACCAGTTAATTTTCTTGCTATTTAGAATAGGCATTTTCTTAACCTTTTTTGGTCTTGCCGTTTTCTAAAGTTATAATTTGAGCAAATTCAGATTTATGCTTTACTATTTTATCAAGAAGTGTATTGGCTAGAATAATACGGTTTTCCAAGGACATTTTTTTCCATACCTTCTTCGCTTTATTTGCTGATTCTAATACGAATTTTACAACCTTTTTATCAGCCCATTGGATACTTCCTACAACTTCAGTTAATTTTGCGGGATTAATAATTTCTTTAGTTTTAAGGCTATTATCCAATAACCAGCTTCCATTTATATAATTTCCTTTAATTAACTGTATCATTGATTTACTTTTTTAAATAAATAACCAACCTATAATCATCACAATAATAATTCCTGTTAATCCTTGAAATAAAGTGGAAAGTGTCTGACTTTTTAATGCCGTTGCAGTATCCATTCCAGTAAATTGCGCAACGACCCAGAAAAAACTATCATTTAAATGTGAAACTGTCATCGCACCTGCACCAATTGATAGAACTGATAAAGCACGACCCAAAGACGAATCCAAACCAAACGATTCTAAAATAGGAGCGATAATTGCAGCAGTTGTAATAATGGAAACTGTTGAAGAACCTTGAGCTGATTTTAAAACAGCTGCAATTAAAAATGGTAAAAATAAACCCAAATTAAAATCAGAAAAACTTGAACCAATAACATCTCCAATTCCAGTTGCTCTGAGAATTGCTCCAAATGCTCCTCCTGCTCCTGTTATTAAAATGATAATACCTGCTTCTTTTAATCCGCTTGTTACCCAATGAAAATGAGTCTCCTTTGTTTTTTTATCTTTTAGTTTAAATGCAAGAAATACTCCTGCAAATAAAGCAATAACTGGGTTTCCAATAAAATTAATAATTGTTGAAATTACACCTTCACCAAAAGGATGTGTAGGATAATTTGATATTGATTTTAGGGCAATTAGAACTATCGGGACTATTATTGGGGCAAAGGATATACTGGTTTTAGGAAGTTTTTCTATAATAACTTCTTCAATGGACGTTTCAAGAACTTCTGTTTTCATGTCTCTTCCAATATATTTCGCCCAAAAATATCCTGAAAGAGATACGGGTATCGCAACGATTAATCCAAGCATTATAACCAAGCCCAAATCTGCATCTAGTGCGGCTGTTGCAGCCAGTGGCCCTGGAGTAGGTGGAACAAAAACGTGGGTTGCATACAATCCTGCAGCTAGCGACACACCCAAAACAACCAACGGAATTTTTGTTTTTTTACTGATTGCTTTATTTAGAGAAGAAAGAATTATAAATCCCGAATCACAATAAACGGGAATGGAAACTATAAATCCGGTAATGTTCATTGCTAACGCCGACCTGTTTTCTCCTATTGCTTTTAATACCCAATTAGCCAACGTCTTAGCACCTCCACTTTTTTCTAGATAAGCACCTATTATCGTACCAAATGCAATGATAATACCGATACTGCCGAGTGTTTTTCCAAAGCCATTCATTAGCATATTTGTTACTTCTGTTTCACTAAGTCCGCCAACAAATCCCATTACAATTCCCGCAAGTAACAAAGACAAAAAGGGATGAAAATGAAATTTTGTAGCAGCTACTACCATTAATATTACAACAACTATCAAGGCAATTAATATTTCCATCTTATATATTTTTATTAATTAAAATCTTACTCACTAATTCTTTTGAACTTAAAGGACCTTTATTCCTTTGATTCTAATTTCGTTAATTCTACTGTTAAGTATTTTCTAATGGCTAATGACTCCTGCGAGTCACTGTCAATTTTTATTGGCCTTTGCTCAAATGGATCATTCTTCATATCAAATAAATATTTAGCAATTTCCCTACCCATCTGCTGAGGATCTTTTTGGCTGTAAGAATTAAAACTGATAAATATTAAGCTTATAAATAGGATAATTTTTTTCATGATATTATAGTTTTATGCTGTTATGATTATTGGTGGAAATTCCAGTTATTTTTTCAATTGTTGGAGCTATTTGATTTGTAAAATTTTGAGAGTCTTTAATAATGCCTTTTTCGTTTAAATTTGGCCCAAGTATAGCAGCCCATGTTGATTTAGAATTTCCATGCCCAGACCATTTTTCTTCAATTCCTCTTCCGTGATCAGTAGTTATAATCAAAAAAGTATTGTCTTTGTAAAATTTATGTGATTGAATAAATGACCATAACTCACTAATCATTTTATCATTATTATGTAATGCTTTTATATACTGATCATAATCACCCATATGGGCAAAATCATCTGTTTCTCCATAGGCAAGATATAGTACTTTTGGTTTTTCTTTTTTAACATATTCAAGAGCTAAATTATGAGTAAAAACATCTAGTCTTACACTTTCCCATATTACAGGAGCTCTTCTTTGATTAGAATTAATAAACTTTTCGATTTCTGACAAGTTTGGAGAAGTAGCTGGCATGTAGCCAGCATTAACAGGGACTCCACTTCTTTTATCATTTATTATAAAAGGAAAAACATCCCAGCTACAGAATGCGGCAACTTTATTTTTATAAAATTTATTATTATTAAGTTTCTCTAAGACAGTTACATTTTTATTATAAACCTTACTATTGCTATTTATTAAAGAGTCGGCAGATCCAGTCAAAATCTCATTATATCCTGGATATGAAAAAATTTTGTTGTTAGTTATAGAGAAATAAGAGTTTTGATTTAAATCTCCGTATAATTTACCTTTTTTAAAAATTTCATTCCAAAAAAAGGGCATTAGCTTTTTTCTTTTAGATTCAGAATTTGAATCATCAAAATTCTCTAATAAATATTTTTTTTCGCTAGTTAATTTAGGATTATTTACTAATACAGTATCAATTCCATAAAAGACTTCTTGCCATCTAACACCATCTAATGTTATTAAAAATATATTCGGAGAATTATCTTTATTTTCACATGAGTTAAATAAAAAAAAGACAGCAATAAAAAGAATTAAATATTTTATTTTTTTTAAATAAAATTCTAACATAACTTGATTATAGCTGATTAATAAATTCAATTAATCCTTTAAAATAATTTTCCGTGTCATCCCACATTGCCATATGGCTTCCATTTGGGCAATGTAGATATGAACCATTTTGCACTTCGTTTGCCATCCATTCCATTTGTTTTGGATCCATTGTATCGTGTTCTGCCCCAATAGAAAGAAAAGGAATTTCTAATTTATTTAATTCACTAGTTACATCCCAATCTTTTAAGCTAGCATTACCAACTATTCCAAATTCAGATGGGCCTTGCATTTTTAAGTATATGGGGAAATTAAGTTCTGCAAATGCATTTGACACATCTTCTGGCCAATCTTCGGCAGGCATTCTTAAAACATGTTCAGGATAATAATTATCATGAATTAACTTAAGATAAGTTTCATTGGTATAATCTTCTATAGCTTCGTATGATCGGATTTCTTTTAGGACTTCTGGATCAAGTTGAAGAGCTAAGACATTTTTAGCATAATCATTATAATCAGGAACTGATGGAACCATATTAGAAACTATTAATGCTTTTAGATTTTCTTGATATTTGAATGAATATTCAATTCCTAAAATACCACCCCAAGAATGACCAAGTAATATGAAATTATCTTTATTCATTCCTAAAGCCTTTCGGACTTGTTCTACTTCTTCAACATAATGTTCTATGGTCCATAAATCTTCAATTTGAGGATTATCACTTAATGTTGACCCAAGCTGATCATAGTAATAATATTCTATATCTTCATTAGGAAAATAAGAATCAAATATTTTAAAATATTGATGATTTGCTCCAGGGCCACCATGTAATAATAGAACTTTTTTAGTTGGATTGTTGCCAATACGTTTAGTCCACACATTAAATTCTCCATGGTCAGTTGAAATTTTAATAATTTTTACTGGATCAGTATTTTTAACCTCACAAGAACTTAAAAGGAAAAAAGAAATAATGATTGTTGATAAGTGAAAAAATTTATTGAACATATTAAATTAGTTTAGAAGTTGCTCTAATTTAATAATTTAAATAACAAATATTATTGATTAATTGACCTTTTTAATTGTTTAGCACACATATAACCTGCCGTTCCAGCAACACTTCCACATGGATACGCACCTGCTCCACAATAATAAATATTGTCATAGTCTGCATACAAGTAAAAACTTTTATTTACATTTTTAGAAAAATGTCTTTGGCTATAATTTTGATTTTCATTAAGTGCCATGTGATCAATATTTCCTTTTGGAAAATAAAATATTTCATTTAAATCTTTAGGACATAAAAATTCAGTTGACACACAATCCTCTGGATTTTTTATGTATTTAAAAATTAAATTCATTACTTCTTCCTTAATAAAAGGCAACTGATCAGCTGTTTTATTGTATTTAATGTTTTTTATAAAAAATATTAGCTTATCAAAAGGTTCATGGTTTTTAAGAACCCGTTGTGCAGCTCCTTCAGCATAAATTTGAACGTAGCTAGGAGCATAATCATCTGAACTGTTAACTACTCTTTGACTGGAGCTTTCAAATTCATTTAAAGTTTGATTTGAAAAAACAAAACGAAATGCAGAATCAGAATTCTTATATGGTGAGTATTCCTTCCATTTTACTGGTTTTTTAAAGAAAGCAGTAATTTTTCCACTAGTTCCCAGATAGTCTTTATTTTCTAATTCTTGTTCTAATTTAAAATTATTGAGAAGTTTCGATGGAGTAATAGGATCTGTTGCAAAAATCATATAATCATAATCTATTTCATAATCCTTTTTTTCTTTTTCAAACGTAACTTTCATTCTTTTACTGTCAATAGAATGTATATTTGAAGACATATAAAACATTACCCCTTGGCTTTGATTTATTTTAGTGATTTCTTCGGTAATTTGCCAGATACCTCCTTTAACATATCCCCAATAACCATTAAAAACAGATCCTGAATCCATAAGAGGAATAGTAAAAGCAGTACCTTTATTATGCATTGAGGAGGATCCACTTTCAATTCTAGTCATTCCCATATATATTTTAGTTTTATCAGATGTAAAATAATGATCTAAAAGATTTTTAGCACTTCCATTTATCCATAAATTAGTTAGAGTTTTTCCCAAAACAGTATTTGCTTTTTCAATTGAGGGGGTTTCTCCATATCTAAATCCTTGTCTAATAAAATCTACTATTTTATCTTCATCATTTCTATAACTTTCTAAGTCCCCCCTTTCACCCCATTTGTTTTTTATTTCCTGATCAAGTTTTTTATAGTTTTGATATATTCTTGTACTAGTATTAGAATCTGGAAAATAAACAAGCTTTGGATGCTTAGGAGCAAAGATTTCTACATTATTAGATAAACCTGTTTCCTGAAAAATGAAATTTGGCATCATACCAAAAACGGTAGCCCCATAAGCAAAGTCAATGGTTTGGTCTCCAATTTTTTTTGTTCTAAAAGTGCACGCCCCACCAATAATTGGGTTCTTTTCAATAATGGAAACAGAAAATCCATCTTTTGAAAGGTAGTTTGCAGCTACTAACCCATTAATTCCTCCCCCAACAATTACAACTTTTTTCTTTTTAATCATTAAAAAGTAATTTTTATTCCTCTAAAGAAATTGAAAAACTTAATAAGAGGACGATTAATGATTTCATACTTTCTAAATTTCTTCCATTTATAGTTTTACAGCTTGTGGCTAACTATAATGTAAACTTAATTCCTCCAAAAATAGTTCTTTTTGGTGCAGGCTCATAATACCTTCCGCCAAATGCATTTATTCTAATATTATCATAATAGTTGTTTTCAAAAATATTATTAATAATAAAGAAGGGGTATATACTTGTTTTACTTAACTGAAATTCTTTTCCTATTTTAATATTTAAAGTATTGGAATCCGTAATAACAACAGTGTTAGAATTATTTGCATATATGTCACCTATTGATTTAAAGTTTAGGTTTAATAATAATTCATTCTTAGTTTTATATTCCAGGCTAAGTGTTAAAATGTTATTAGGGATTCCAGGAATATTATTTCCAGAAAAGTTACTGCCGTTATCGACAAATTCTTTAAATATATATTTTCCAGTTGAATAAGATACGTTGATATTTATAAATTTATTTATGTTAAAATACCCTGAAATTTCAAATCCATTTCTTTTTGATTTTCCAGCATTATTATAGAACTTTTGATTAGGAAAATTTTCATCTTCATAAGATAAAACTTCGTTTTTTGTTAATGAATTAAAATAAACTATATCTATGTTTGATTTCTTGAACGAATTGAACAGTGAAAACCCAAATTCAAAACTTATGGTTTTTTGAGATTTAAGTTTTTTGTTGAATCCACTGCCTATTGGAGAAGAACTAAATTCATTCAATGTTGGTGTTTCAAATCCCGTGCTTATATTAGCAAATAGTCTACTATTTTTTTTTATTTTATAGTTGATGCCAAAACTTGGATTAAAGGAATTTAATTTTATGATGTCTGAAGAATTACCATCAGATAAATATAAATCCTCTAAACTAACTTTGTTTGTGTCATATCTTAAACCTGAACTAAATGTAAATTTATTTAGATCATAGTTATTAACTAGATAAACCCCAAGATTTGAGAACTTTTCATGTTGATCTAAAACTTGATCTCCAATAATTCCTAATTCATTATTGTATCTTTTTCTTAAATCATTTTGATTGCCAATATCAAATCCTAATTGAGTTTTAAGTTTGGATTCTAAAAGTAGATTTCCTCCCACCCCCCAATAATTTCTTTTCAAATCTATTACTCCCCCCCTTTTTACAGGTATTTTACCATTAAAATTTCTTTTAGAAATAAAAGCATAGGTTGAAAAAGACAATTTTTTATTTAATTTCTTGTTGTAGCTTGAGCTTATCTTATAATGATTTATATCTTCTTGGGTTTTATATAATACATTTCGTTCTCTTGCTTGTTTTCTGTTTTGTTCGACTTCCTGAATTGTTAAACCACCAGGATCATTAGCATATGGGCTGTTTACTAAATTGAAATTAAAACCTAACCAAGTGTCTTTGGAAATATTTTTTTTAACTTTTAGGTTAAAGTTTAAATTTTTGAAATTTCCGAAGTCTCTGTATCCATCACTTTTTGTTTCACTCAATAAAAAAGTATAGTATGTTTGTTTATTCTTAATGCCAAATAAAACTTGTTTTTTAGTTTGGTTATTTGACCCTAATGAATATCCAATTTTTGAAAAACTTTTATCAAAATCGGAAATGTATTCAATTCTTATGACCCCAGCTGAAGAATTTCCGTATAATGAAGAACTTGTTCCTCTGATAATTTCTATTTTTTTAATTATTTCTAAGTTTAAATTATCTAGCTGACTTTGTCCGTCAGGGGTTGTTTCAGGGACTCCATCAACAATTAATTTAATTCCTCTAATACCAAAATTAGCACGTGATCCAAAACCTCTAATTGAAACTCTTGAATCTTGAGCGAAATTATTGTCATTTGAAATAAAAAGACCAGGAATTCGTTCTATATATTCACTTAAATAAAATTGTTGAGCAGTCGATTGAAATTTAGAATAATTTATTGATGAAATTGAAAATGGAGAATTTTTTAGACTGTCTTTTATTTTAGTTATTGATACAACAACTTCTTTTAATTGGATATTATCTTTATTGGAGTTTTGTGAATAACAAAAAAATACTTGTAATATAAATATTGCAATTATCTTTTTTTTATTATGCATAATTAGTTGAGGAATTGGAGAGTAGACTTTTTAAATCTGAAAGCTCTTCAGTTGTGAAATATCGCCATTCCCCAATTGAAATATCTAACTCTATGTTCATGATTCTAATTCTTTTTAATTTTTTAACCCTATATCCTAAATGCTCACACATTCTTCTTATTTGTCTATTTAGACCTTGAGTTAAGATTATTTTAAATTCATATTCTTTTACATATTTGACCTTACATCTTCTAGTTACCGTATTAAGAATGGGCACTCCACTGCTCATTTTTTTAATAAATTCACTATTAATAGGCTTGTTAACTGTTACGTGATATTCTTTTTCATGTTTATTTTTGGCTCTTAATATTTTATTGACAATATCTCCGTCATTAGTTAAAAATATTAAACCTTCACTGGTTTTATCCAGTCTTCCAATTGGAAATATTCTTTGAGGATGATTTATGAAATCTATAATATTACTTTTTTCTACTCCAGAGTCAGTAGTGCAAACAATTCCTTTAGGTTTATTCAACATCAGATATAACTTCTTGATATGTTTTTTTGAAATTCTTTCTCCGTCAACTGAAATATCATCATCTAAATTAATTTTAGAACCTATTACTGCGATAGTTCCATTAATGGTTACTCTGCCATCAACAATATATTGATCAGCTTCACGTCTTGAACAAAAGCCCGCTTGACTCAAAAATTTATTAATTCTAATATTATTATCACTCATATCTTTTCTATTCTAAATATAAATCTATTAATCCATCAGGTAAATTAAAAGTTATTATTTTTTCTTTTCTTTTTAATTCGATTAAAAATTCATCTACTAGAGGAACCATGATTTCTCTGCCATTATTATTAATTATTAAAACGGGCTGAGAAGTTTGATGATTTGTTTGAATAACTTTTCCAATATGCCCTAATTTTTCATCAAGAACTTTAAATCCAATTATTTCATGGTAATAGAATTTTTTTCCTTCAAGTTTAGGCAAATCTTTTAAAGTCATGAAGCATTCTTTTTTAATAAGTTTGTTTGCTTTTTTTTCAGAATCAATATTATCAAATTTAATTCGCAGTAAACTAGATTTATGTAAAGAAATTTTATCTATTGAATAAGGAACAAGCATGTTGTCTATTTCAATAAAAAGATTCTTAAAATTTAACGAGTTAATTTCATCAACATCTAATTTTAATAGGATCTCTCCTTTGAAACTAAATTTTGATACGATTTTTCCAAGATAATAACAATCTTGTTTTTTCATCGTAATTAAGTAGAATGTTATTTTTTTTCTTCAGCAGCAGGCGCTTCTTCAGCAGGTGCTTCTTTAGCAGTAGGCGCTTCTTCAGCAGGTGCTTCTTCAGCAGACGCTTCTTCAGCAGACGCTTCTTCAGCAGGTGCTTCTTCAGCAGACGCTTCTTCAGCAGACGCT
>DUDG01000031.1:0-1241 GCA_012959395.1 Flavobacteriaceae bacterium
CTTGAAATAATTCTAGCTACCTCACCTACTTCTTCAGTAAGCTGAGCCATATTAGTTAATTCATTAAAATATCGGACACCATGTGTGTTTATCCAATTATCAACTTTTTCTTGTAACTTTTTTATATGCATAATTTTGAGAAGAATTATTATAGTAAACTTTAATCAATATAAGTAAAAAATGTTTATATAATATATAATTAGTAGTATAATAATTTATAGATTTATATTAATTAAATAGCTATGAAAAAGAAAAAAATCTTACTCCTACTTATTTCACTAATAATATGTTTTTCATGTAATGTAAAATCTGCTGATTCTATAATAATTAATGCTAAAATCTACACAGTAAATAACCAAAATGAAATTGCAAAATCAATAGCAATTAAAGATGGGAAAATTTTAGACATAAGTAATTCTGATCTTAATAAAGAATACTATAGTAATACCATTATAGATGCTAAGGGTAAAACAATTCTTCCAGGTTTAATTGATTCTCATTGCCATTTTTATAATCTTGGATTAAATCAACAAGTTGTCAATTTACGAGGCACCAAATCATTAAATGAAATTTTAGAAAAGTTAATTGACTATGATAATGAAAATAATGCTAGAATAATTCTGGGTAGAGGTTGGGACCAAAATGATTGGAAAAATAAAACCTTTCCTAATAATTTAAAATTGAATCAACTATTTCCCAATAAAATAGTTGTACTTGAAAGAGTTGACGGACATGCTTATTTAACAAATAATTATACGTTAAATCTTGCTAGAATTAATGAGAATACTGAAATTTCTGGAGGTTCAATAATAAAAGAAAAAGGAAAATTATCAGGAGTTCTTGTTGATAATCCAATGCAATTAATTGATAAAATACTTCCTAAAAAATCTATATCTGAAAAAATTATGGCATTAAAAGAGGCTGAAAAAATATGTTTTAGCTATGGATTAACTACAGTTGATGATGCTGGTTTAGGTAAAGAAACTATTTTTTTAATTGATAGTCTACATAAATCTAATAATCTAAAAATAAAGATTTATGCAATGATAAGTGTTTCAAAAGAAAATATACTGTTTTTTAAAGATTATGGAAAAATTAAAACTCCTAAATTAAACGTTAGATCATTCAAAGTTTATGGGGATGGTAGTTTAGGTTCAAGAGGAGCCACTTTAAAAACCCCGTATTCTGATGATACCTCAAATTATGGGAAACTTGTTACAAGCATTAAAGATTTAGAATAT
>DUDG01000031.1:1251-2362 GCA_012959395.1 Flavobacteriaceae bacterium
CAATAGGAGACTCAACTATAAGTTTTCTAGTTAAAAACTATAATACAATTTTAAATAAAATTGAAGATCCTAGATGGAGAATTGAACATTCACAAGTCATTGATCCCAATGATTTTAAATTATATAATAATAAAGTTCTTCCATCTGTTCAACCAACTCATGCAACTAGTGATATGTATTGGGCTGACGAAAGATTAGGTAAAAGAATATATGGCGCGTATGCATTCAAAGATTTACTTAATAGTTCAAAGAAAATTGCATTAGGGACTGATTTTCCTGTAGAAAAAGTTAATCCATTTCATACTTTTTATAGCTCTGTGGAAAGAAAAGATTTATCTGGATATCCTGAAAATGGATTCCAAAAAGAAAATAGTCTAAATAGAGAAGAAACATTAAAAGGAATGACTATATGGGGTGCATATTTTAATTTTGAAGAAAATGAAAAAGGAAGTTTAGAAATTGGAAAGGCAGCAGACTTTATTATTATTAATCAGGATATAATGGAGATAAATGCAAAATTAATACCGGAAACAAAAGTTTTAAAAACTTTTGTAGATGGTGAAATGGTATATAATTTAAACAATTAAAGTAACTGGCCCATCATTTACAATATCTACCAGCATATAAGCACCAAATATTCCCGTTTGAACCTTATTATTAATTAGACTATCTAATTGTTTAATAAATAGATTGTATATAGGTTTTGCTATATCTGGCTTAGCAGCTTCTATATAGCTAGGTCTATTACCCTTTTTAACATTACCGTATAATGTAAATTGACTTACAACTAAAACCTCACCATTAACCTCATTGATATTCTTATTCATTATATCATTTTCATCATTAAATATTCTTAATTTTGAAATTTTATTAGTCATTTTTATTATATCTTCCTCAGAATCATCATTTGAAATACCTAACAATATTAACATTCCATTACTTATAGAAGACACCATTTTATCTTCTACCTTTACACTTGCATTTGCAACTCTCTGTATTACTACAATCATAGTTTGATGTAATTATTATCTGTACTTTAAATCACCTTCCATTATTATTTGCTTATAATTTTCATAACGTGATATATCAATTTTATTCATTGAAACTAATT
>DUDG01000032.1:0-1806 GCA_012959395.1 Flavobacteriaceae bacterium
ACCAGGTAACTTTGTCCAAAGTATAGGAGAGATATTAAATCCTACCAGATAATCTAAAGCTCTTCGAGCCATATAAGCATCAACTAGATGGTTTTCTATGTTTCTTGGATTATCTATTCCATTTGTTACTGCTTTTTTTGTAATTTCATTAAAAACTACTCTTTCAATTTTTTTATCTTTTAGTAATTTTTTTTCATCAAGATACTCTTTAACATGCCAAGCTATAGCTTCTCCCTCTCTATCGGGGTCGGTAGCTAATATAATTTTATTTGATTTTTTTGCCACATCTGTAATTTCTTTTAAATATTTTTTAGAAAAAGAATCTACTTCCCAAATCATTTTAAATTTATCATTAGGATCTACAGATCCATTTTTTGAAGGTAAATCTCTAATATGTCCGTAGCTAGCAAGAACAGTATAATTTGAACCTAAATATTTATTTATAGTTTTGGCTTTAGCTGGACTTTCAACAATGACTAAATTCATAATTTCTGAAACTACATAAATGAATTATATAGTCAAATTAATAAATTTTTGTCTTAGATTCTTCTTTATTTATCAGTCGTTTAACATTTTCTCTATGAGTATATAAAATAAACACAAACATAATAATAAAAAAATATTCGATTTCATAATTTGAATTAAAAAAAATAAAGATAGGAATTATTAAACTTGATAAGATTGATCCAAGTGATGAATATTTTGATATGAAAAAAATTATTAACCAAGAAATAATAAATACAATTCCCAAATTAAGACTCATGCAAAATAATATACCTACATAAGTAGCCACACCTTTTCCTCCTTTAAATTTCATCCAAATAGGAAAAACATGTCCAATAAACACGGATAATGCCGAAATATGAATTAAGTCTGGATAGTTAATTTTAATAAATAATACTGGAATAGCTGCTTTTAGAATATCAAAAGTTAAAGTTAAATATCCAATAGATTTGTTGCCAGCTCTTAAAGCGTTAGTAGCACCAATATTTCCAGAACCTATTTCTCTAATATCTTTCTTTAAAAAAACTTTTGTTAAAATATAACCAAATGGAATTGAACCCATTAAATAAGATACTAATATAACAAGAAATATTTCCATATTTAAATTTTAAACAACTCTTCACCTCTTACAAAGGTGTTTGTTATTTTTCCTTGTAATTTTCTATCATCTATTGAGGTATTTTTAGATTTGGATATTAAATTTTCTTTTTTTACTACCCATGGTTTATTTATATCTAATATGCAAAAATCAGCATCATTGCCAATATTTAAGTTTCCTTTATTAATTTTTAATATTTTAGCCGGATTGCATGTTAATGTTTTAATTATTTTGCTTAATTTAACTGACCCATTGTGAAATAATTCAAGCGCCAAGGGCAATAATGTTTCAATGCCGGAAGCACCTGTTGATGCCTGTGCAAATGTTAATCTTTTTTGCTCTTCGTCTTCAGGTTTGTGATCTGAAACAATTACATCAATCAAATCGTTATTAATACCCTTAATTAAAGATTCTCTATCTTCCTCAGTTCTCAATGGCGGTGATAATTTTAAAAAAGTTCTAAAATCTCCAATATCATTTTCATTTAACGAAAGATTATTAATAGATACACCACATGTAAAATTTACATCTTCTCTTCTTTTTTTTATTACATCTAGTGATTTTTGAGATGAAATTTGAGATATATGGTATCTGCAATTAAATTCTTCTAGTAATGTTAAATCTCTCTCAATAATAATTTTTTCTGCTAATTCAGAAATTCCTTGAAGACCAAGTTTTGTAGAAATAATTCCATCATTTACCAT
>DUDG01000032.1:1816-2304 GCA_012959395.1 Flavobacteriaceae bacterium
CTTAGCTAATTCACTATCTTCAACATGCTGCATAACTAGGCAATTTAAATCATATGCAGACCTCATTATTCTGGACATAAGCCTAGTATTTTGAATAGTTTTATATCCATCAGTAAAAGCAATAATTCCTCTTTCTTGTAGAAGGCCAAATTCAGTCATGTTTGTTCCTTCAAGATTTTTTGTTAAAGATGCAGTAGGGAATATATTTATTTTTGCCTTGTCTCTTCCTCTTCTTTTTAAAAAGTCAACGATTGAAACATTATCAATAACTGGATCTGTGTTAGGCATTGTAACAACCGATGTAACACCTCCAGATAATGCAGCCTCACTTAAAGTTCTGAAATTTTCTTTATATTCAAATCCAGGTTCGCCAACAAAAACTCTCATATCTACAATTCCTGGAATTATGTATTTTTCTTTTAGATCAATATATTTTTCTCTTGATGGAATATTATTTGTATTAACTTTTTTTCCTACAGCTTCAATTT
>DUDG01000033.1 GCA_012959395.1 Flavobacteriaceae bacterium
TTAGAGATACTATGCGGGGTGGAAAAATGCTTAATAATTGGAAAATGGCTGAAATTCATGCAAAAAATTCTCCTAAAAGAGTAAGAGAACTAGAGCACTGGGGAGCAGTATTTGATAGGACAAAAAAAGGATTAATTAATCAAAGAAATTTTGGAGGTCACAGGTACCCAAGACTAGCACATGTTGGAGATAGGACTGGTTTGGAAATGATTAGAACTTTACAGGATCATGGAATACACCAAGGTATAGATATTCAAATGGAGTGTACTGCTCTTGATATCTTAAAAGATAAATCAGGTAAAGTGGCGGGGATAGTTTGTATGTATAGAGAAACTGGAGAATTTATAGTTTTTGAGACAAAATCTCTAATTTTTGCTACGGGAGGAGCAGGTAAAGCATGGGAGGTAACTTCAAATAGCTGGGAATATACTGGTGATGGCTATGGTATGGCATATGAAGCTGGAGCTGAATTATTAGACATGGAATTTAACCAGTTTCACCCAACTGGAATGGTTTGGCCACCATCTGTTAAAGGAATACTTGTAACAGAAGGAGTAAGAGGTGAAGGCGGTATATTAAAAAATAGTGAAGGAAAAAGATTTATGTTTGACTACATACCTAAAAAATTCGCTAATGAAACCGCTGATACTGAAGAAGAAGCTGCAAGATGGTTAAATGGAGATAAAAATGCGCGAAGACCTCCAGAACTTCTCACAAGAGATGTTGTTGCAAGAGCTATAAATGCTGAAGTTAAAGCTGGTAGAGGATCAAAACATGGAGGAGCATACCTGGATATTGCTAAAGAAAGAAGTGCTGAAGATATTAAAAAGAAACTACCATCAATGCATCATCAATTTAAAATACTTGCTGAACTTGATATAACTAAAGAGCCTATGGAAGTAGGCCCTACATGTCATTATTTTATGGGAGGAATAAAAGTAGATGCTGAAACTACTATGACTAATGTCAATGGATTATTTGCCTGTGGAGAAGCTGCAGGAGGAATGCACGGGGCAAATAGATTAGGAGGGAATTCTTTGTCAGATCTACTTGTTTTTGGAAATTTATCAGGTATTAAAGCAACAGAATACTCTAAAAATATAGGCTCTATCCCTAAAGTTGATGATAATGATATAAGAAAAATTATACAAGGTGCTACATCTATTTTATTAAGAGAAAATGGTAATAATCCATACCTCATTCATGAAGAACTTCAAAAAAACATGCAGTATAATGTTGGAATAATTCGAACAAAAAATGAAATTGAAAATGGAATTAAAGAAATAGATGTGTTAAAAAGCAAATTTAAAGATGTTAAAGCACCTGGATCAAGTCAATTTAATCCTGGATGGCATGAAGCATTAGCTTTAAGAAATCTTTTAATATCTGCCGAAAGTGTAGCTAAATCTGCACTTATAAGAGAAGAAAGTAGAGGGGCACATACTAGAGAAGACTTTCCTTCCGAAAGAGAAGAATGGATAAAATATAATATCATCAATAAAAAAGGAAAAGACGGGAAGATGGAAACTGTTAAAATTCTACGCACAAACCCTGATAAAGAATTAAAGAGAATAGCTCATTCCAAGCTCGATGAATTAGAAAAAGAAGTAAAAATTGATCATGATAAATTAAAAGTTTCATAATGAGTAAAAGGGATTTTAAAATTTATAGAGGAGATGATGAAAGAGGAGAATTAGTAAGCTACAAATGTGAAATAACAGAAGGAATGGTTGTTTTAGATGCCATTCATAGGATTCAAGCTGATCAAGCTAATGACCTTGCGTGCAGATGGAATTGTAAAGCTGGAAAATGTGGGTCATGTAGTGTTGAAATTAATGGGAGACCAAAGCTTGCATGTATGACTAGAATGAATGAATTTGAAGAAGACCAAACAGTAGTTATTACACCTTTAAAATCATTCCCGGTAATAAAAGATATTGTATCTGATGTTTCATGGAATTATGAACAAAATAAAAAAATTACTCCATTTTCACCATCTAAAAAAGATAAAGAAAAAGACTTTGTTATGATGCAAAAAGATGTTGATAGAGTACAGCACTTTAGAAAATGTATAGAATGCTACTTATGTCAAAACGTTTGCCATGTAATTAGAGATAATGACGCTAAAGAAAAATTTGTTGGCCCCCGATTCATGGCAAGACTTGCTAGTCTAGAAATGCATCCTTATGATAGAGCTGATAGAATTTCTGATATAAAAAATGATCATGGATCTGGTATGTGTAATATTACAAAATGTTGTACTGAAGTCTGTCCAGAAGGAATACAAATTACAGACGATGCAATCATTCCTTTAAAAGAGAGAGTAGTAGATAGATTTTATGATCCAATAACAATATTATCTAGAAAAATATTTGGTAAAAAAAAGTAATACTTTATTAAAAATTTATTTTTTCAAGTGATATTCCTTTTGTTTTGGGCATCATCTTTATTACAAAAATCAATTGTAAAATATAGCAAGATTAAATAGAGAATTTATTAAAGCTAAAATTTCATCTTAAGCAGGAAGTTTGAAAAAATATTTAATTTGAAGGCTTATTTCCACGTTCAAGGATCAAGAAATGCCCATCCATTACATTTCCTGCTAAAATAAGATTTCCAAAAGGGGCAGCCACAGTAGATCCTGACATAGTATTACCCTCTTCCATATAAATTTGTTCTAATATATAATGGCCTTTTTCTAGATAGCTGACTTTTATAATTTCTGATGGGGATATTTCATTATTACCGTTTGCATAAGAGTCGAAATGCAATAAACTTGGATGAGCACCTATCCAAAGGTTGTTTTCTGAATCAAGTTCAATATTATCTACTCCAGTTTTACAATAAATATTTTCAATAAATGTTAATGAATGATCTTCATTTTTTTGATACACTTTTACCAAGAATTTTCTTACTGAAGCCACAAATATCAAATCTCTATTTGAATCGAAATTAATTCCGTTTGCATAGGCAATTCCGTTTGCAACTTCTACAAAATTCTCTCCATCAAAATATATAACGTTAGAAATAGACAGCCCTAAATAATCTTCTGCTAAACGAAGTAAGCCATTTTTATATTTATGGTCATTCGTAAAGTAAAATCGATTTTCATCTAACAAAACAATATCATTTGGACTAAATATTAGTTCATTTTTTATTGTTTTTTGATGCGTTAATTTAGTTCCATTTAATTCAAATATTTCTATAGATTCTCCAGACTTAGAGTGATTTATTGCGGAAATGATATTAATATTATCTTTTTTGAAAACTGATATTCCATGAGGCGCAAATGGTTTTTTAAAATTTTCTGTAAGGTGAACTAGTTGGTAATTATTGTTTTTCAAATCTAAAAAATATAATCCTCCAGTTTCTTGGACTGTATTCGGAATACTTTTTCTTGATGTAGCTGATATAATAGCAAAACTGTCTATCATACTAACAGTAATGTCTTCCGCGCCTGTTAAATTTAATTGTTTTAATATTTTCCCTTCAAATTTATTTTCTATGGTTCTAAAAAAACCAGTACTCCAAAAAATATTAGCAATAAATAAAACAATTAAAATTAGTGTCGAGAATAAAATTCTTTTTTTAAAACTTTTCTTCATATATAAATAGCCTTATTTAATGTTTTAAACTTAACCTCTCTTCTAATATCCAATTGGCTCTTACAATAAACTCTTCTTTGTTATGAAATGTTTTTTCTGGTTTAATTCTATTTAAAAAGTCTCCAGTATCCCATTTGTTATTTTCATTTTTATCTTCAATTATTCTAATAAAATATTTTGAAGGAACTATATTTTCAAAGACACAGGGATCTTCATAAGATTTTAAAATATTCTCTTGAATAACCTCTTCTTGATCATTAGTTAGCTGTACAATAATGGGGAAATTAACAACATTTTCAATTCTTGCGCGAATAGTTCCATAATCAGCTCTGCTTTTTGTTGAAAAATTATAGCTTAAGGTATCAGTTGTGGATTTGAAAAAATCTGTAATGGCATTTGGTAAAATGGACAAGTTGTATTTGTCATTTGGAAGTAATTCAAAATCAAAAATAATATCAAAATTATTTTTATCAATTTTTGTTTTAAAAGGGATTGTAATAGAATCTTTATTTAATAATTGAATATATTCATTATTAATAGTGTCTATGGGAATATTACTTAAAAGTTTGAATTTATCATTTAAGTCTAAAGTCGAATTAACTGATGGAACAATTACTAAAGAATCTTTTTCTTTTTCTTTATATTTAACAGTGTAGGATTCTTTTTTTTCTTTATTTTTTAAAGTAAACCTTATAGAATCAAATTCTACTTCACTAAACCAATAATTTAAAGTATCTTTTTCTTTATTTTTAGTGATTATAGACTTAATATCTATTTTAAAATCATCTATTAATTCTATTTCAACATCAGAATAGTCACCCGAAAAACCAAATCCAACCTTGTTCTTGGATTCTAAAAAAGGCTTGAAACTTTTAAAGGGTTGTTTCTCTTTAAAAAGTTCAATATCGAGACTATCAGAGACAGGTAAATCAATAAAATCTGACATAAATCCTATTTGCTCATTTGCTGGATCAAACTTGTAATTATTATTAGAATCTTTTATTGCTATTAAAAGGTATTTGCCTTTTTTTAAATTAGTTATTTCATAATTGGCACTATTAAGTGAACTACCAACATAAGTTGGTGTAGAATTGTAAATTATGGAGTCATTAAAATTTTCATCTTTAGGATAAAGAAATGTGGAAATAAAAGTATCGGGGCTTCTGTTAAAAGCACTTTTAATATTCCCATGAATTTTCAAAGAGTCAATATATTCTCCTGTTGAAAATACATATTTAAAAAATGGAAGAAGATTTTCTTCATTATTATCAACAACGCTTTGTCCAAAATTAAAAACATAAGTGGTATTTTTTGGCAAGGAATCGTTAATGTCTATTTGAATATATTTTGAGGCCCCAGATTGAGGACTAATGGAATAAAGACCTTTATCGATTGGAGGTGAAACCACAAGTTGTTTTCTGAAATCTTTTAATTTAATGTACTCGTCAAAATATAATCTAATACGTTTTTCTTTGAAATTAACTGAATTTTGTTTGGGTTCAGCCTTTATAAGTAAAGGAGGATTTTCATCCTTTGGACCTCCATCTGGTATACCTCTTTTTGCACACTGTGTAATGGTAATAGATAGTAAAAAAAGTAAAAGAAAATAAGGCTTTTTCATATTTGAATAAAAATCAATAGCAAATTAACAATTATTTTCACCTATTTCTATTTAAATACTATAAATAGAATTTATTAAAATATATCTACTATTTTTGTCTTCATGACATCAGAAGAAAAATTTAAAAAAGTAATATCACATGCTAAAGAGTATGGATTTATTTTTCCATCAAGTGAAATTTATGATGGACTTAGTGCCGTGTATGATTATGGTCAAAATGGAGCGGAGCTAAAAAATAATATTAAAGATTACTGGCTAAAAGCTATGGTTCAGTTAAATGATAATATAGTTAATATAGATTCAGCGATTTTAATGCACCCAACAATTTGGAAAGCTTCCGGCCATGTAGATGCATTTAACGATCCTTTGATTGACAATAAAGATTCTAAAAAACGATATAGAGCTGATGTTTTAATTGAAGATCATATTACAAAAATTGAAGGCAAAATAGAAAAGGAAATAAATAAGGCTCAGAAAAGATTTGGAAAAAACTTTGATAAAGAACAATTTATTAAAACTAGTCCTAGAGTTTTACAATATTATGACAAAATAAAATCTATTTATAATCATTTTTCAAAAGCTCTTGAAGAGGATGATTTAATTGGACTTAAAAATATTATCGAAGATTTAGAAATAGTTTGTCCCGTTTCTGGTTCAAAAAATTGGACTGATGTCAAACAATTTAATTTAATGTTTGGAACAAAACTGGGAGCCTCTTCTGAAAGTGCAATGGATTTATATTTAAGACCTGAAACAGCTCAAGGGATTTTTGTAAACTTTTTAAATGTTCAAAAAACAAGTAGATTAAAAATACCTTTTGGAATAGCTCAAATTGGGAAAGCATTTAGAAATGAAATTGTTGCCAGACAATTTATTTTTAGAATGCGAGAATTTGAACAAATGGAAATGCAATTTTTTATAAAACCTGGAACCCAAAAGGAGTGGTATGAAAAATGGAAAGAAACCAGATTAAAATGGCATTTATCATTAGGAATAAAAAAAGAAAATTATCGATTTCATGATCATGAAAAATTAGCACACTATGCAGATGCTGCATGTGATATTGAATTTAATTTTCCATTTGGTTTTAAAGAATTAGAAGGGATTCATTCAAGAACTGATTTTGATTTAAGTAATCATGAAAAGTTTTCTTCTAAAAAAATTAAATATTTTGATAGTCAAATCAATGAAAGCTATACTCCATATGTTATAGAAACTTCAATAGGAGTTGACAGAATGTTTTTAGCTGTTTTTTCGAATTCACTGGAGGAAGAAAGTTTGCCCGACAATTCAACAAGGACAGTGCTAAAATTACCTGTAATTCTTGCTCCAATTAAAATTGCTATTCTGCCTTTATTAAAAAAAGATGGCCTGCCTGAACTTTCTAAAAAAATCTTGGACAAATTAAAATGGGATTACAAAGTTGTATATGATGAGAAAGATGCAATAGGGAGAAGATATAGAAGGCAAGATGCTCTTGGTACACCTTTTTGTATTACAGTTGATCATCAGTCTGTTTCTGATGGGACTGTGACTATTAGATACAGGGATTCGATGGTTCAAGAAAGGGCATCTGTACATGAAGTTATTTCTAAAATTCAATCCAATTTAAATATCAAATCTTGGTTAAAAACTTAAGATGAAAATATTCTCATATAATGTTAATGGCATAAGGGCAGCCATTAAGAAAGGATTTTTAAGTTGGCTTGAAGAATACAGTCCAGACGTGATTTGTCTTCAAGAAATAAAGGCAAACAAAGATCAATTAGATTTAGAAGTTTTTTCAAAAATAGGATATAAATATAATTATTGGTTTTCTGCAAATAAGAAAGGATATAGCGGAGTAGCAGTTTTGTCAAAAACTGAGCCTAAGAACATTCAATACGGAACAGGCATAGATCATATGGATTTTGAAGGCAGAAATTTAAGAGTCGATTTTGAAAATATTTCTGTAATGAGCCTTTATTTGCCTTCTGGTACTAATGTAAACAGGCTTCAATATAAGTTCCTATATATGAAGGAGTTTCAAGAATATATTACAGAATTAAAAAATACTATTACAAATTTAATTATTTGTGGGGATTATAATATTTGTCATGAAGCTATAGATATTCATGATCCAATAAGAAACGCAAAAGTTTCAGGCTTTTTACCTTATGAAAGAAATTGGATTAGTGATTTTTTAAGTTCTGGCTTTATTGATTCATTTAGACATATGCACTCAGAACCAAACAATTACAGTTGGTGGAGCTATAGAGCTAATTCTAGAGCAAATAACAAAGGCTGGAGAATTGATTATAATATGGTTTCTCATAAATTAAAATCAAAAATAAAATCAGCTTATATTTTAGATAATATTAAACATTCAGATCATTGCCCTATTGCAGTTGAATTAATATTATGAAATACACAACATTACCAAATAGCGATGTAAAAGTTAGTAAAATTTGCTTAGGCACTATGACTTTTGGGAATCAGAATAGTGCTCATGATGCAAATGAGCAAATGAATTATGCTTTAGAAAATGGAGTTAATTTTTTTGATACAGCTGAACTTTATCCTGTGCCTGCTACAGCTTCGAGTTATGCTGATACAGAAAAAATAATTGGGAATTGGATGAATGAAAAAGCTAACAGAAAAGATATTGTATTGGCGACAAAAATAGCTGGTCCAGGAGATTACACTAAACATATTAGAACAAATGGATTTAGTAAAAAAGCTTTATTTGAGGCTGTTGACGGAAGTTTAAAAAGATTAAAAACAGATTATATAGATTTATTTCAACTTCATTGGCCTGAAAGAATAACTAATACTTTTGGTATAAGAGGATTTAAATATAGTAACGAAGAGAAATGGAAAGAAAATTTTGAAACTGTTTTACAATCTTTAAAAGAATTAATTGATAAAGGAAAAATAAGGCAAGTAGGCCTCTCAAATGAGAATCCTTGGGGATTTATGAAATTTTTAGAATTATCCAAAAAACAGTTACCAAAAATGATAACAATTCAAAATCCTTATAATTTATTAAATCGACTTTTTGAAATTGGAAATGCAGAAGTTTGCATTAGGGAGAATACAGGTTTATTAGCTTATTCACCTTTAGGTTTTGGGATGTTAAGCGGAAAATATTTAAATGGAAATATGCCCGAAGACAGTAGGCTTAAATTGTTTCCAACTTTAAAAAGATTTTCAAGCAATGAATCAATGAAAGCCACTCAATTGTATATGGAAATTGCTTTAAGACATAATTTATCTTTAACTCAAATGTCTTTAGCTTTTGTGAATTCAAGACCATTTGTAACTAGCAATATTATTGGGGCTTCTAAATTATGTCAGCTAAAAGAAAATATTGAAAGTATTCAAGTAGATTTAAGTGATGAAATTTTAAGTGAAATCGAAAAAGTTCATGAAATGAATCCTAATCCTGCTCCTTAAACAAGTTCTTTATCAAATCTTCTATTCGAGAGTATTGTAATATCTTTATTTTTTTTGGAGTAACCGATATTTTAGTAGCCTCAGCAACAATTAAAGTATTGAACCCTAATTTTTCTGCTTCATTTATTCTTTGATCAATTTTAGAAACAGCTCTAAGCTCTCCTGATAACCCTATTTCAGCAGCAAAGCACAGCCCTTTTTTAATTGATAAATTTATGTTACTAGATAAAATTGCAGCAATTACTGCTAAGTCAATAGCAGGGTCCTCAATTTTGATCCCACCTGTAATATTTAAAAAAACATCTTTTGTGCCAAGTTTAAATCCAGCTCTTTTTTCAAGAACAGCCAATAGCATATTTAGTCTTTTGGAATTAAATCCTGTTGTACTTCTTTGAGGAGTTCCGTAAACAGCTGAACTTACAAGAGCTTGAATTTCAATCATAATGGGTCGAATTCCTTCAATTGTTGCTGCTATGGCATTTCCACTTAATGAATTTTTATTATTTGAAAGCAGTAATTCACTGGGGTTTGTAACTTGTCTTAGACCATCACTTAGCATCTCATAAATTCCTATTTCAGCAGTTGATCCAAACCTATTTTTTTTTGATCTTAATATTCTATATATATGATTTCTGTCTCCTTCAAAATGTAGAACCACATCGACCATATGTTCAAGTATCTTAGGGCCAGCAATGCCTCCATCTTTTGTAATATGACCTACAAGTAGTATAGGTAAATTTGTTTTTTTGGCATATTTTAAAAAATGTGAAGCTGATTCCTTAATTTGGGAAACACTCCCCGGACTACTTTCTATTAGATCTGTTTGTAAAGTCTGAATAGAATCAATTATTACAAGTTCAGGTTGAATAGAATTAATATGCTTTATAATAGTTTCAACATTAGTTTCATTCAAAATATAACAAGAATCAGAGTTGTCTTGCATTCTGTCAGCTCGTCTTTTAATTTGTTGTTGACTTTCTTCTCCAGAGATATATAGAACTTTATTTTTTATAGCAAGAGAAATTTGAAGGAGTAATGTAGATTTACCTATACCAGGTTCGCCTCCTATTAAAATTAATGAACCAGGGACTATACCTCCTCCTAAAATTCTATTAAGTTCTTCATCTTTGAGAATAAGTCTATGATTATTTGAGTTGTCAATTTCATTTATTTTTTTGGGCTTTGAAGAGATTTGACTCTTTGATAAACCAATGGGAGGTTTTTTTGGATTATGGATTACTTCTTCTACTAGGGAATTCCATTCCTTACAACCACTACACTGGCCTAACCATTTCGGAAAATGACTTCCACAGTTTTGACAAAAAAAGACTGTTTTTGTACTAGACATTTATTATAAAAAGTAGCGTTATTTATTTTTGTTTAAGATAGGTAAAAAAATAAAAGACAAGGACCCGAATGTTAATATCATTAAAGTTTGAGATGTCCAAACAATCCAACCAAATGCTAAGGCACTTTCATAAGAAACACCATATTGACTAATAATACTTGCAATGGCTAATGGATAAACGCCGATTCCTCCATTAGTTATTGATATTGCTATGGATCCAGCAACAAATGCAGAAAAAATAGCCTCAAACCCCAAAGAAAAGGTTTCAGGCATACTAAATTTCATAACATAAATCGTTAAGAAATACATAATCCAAATGAATAATGTATGTATTATGAATTTTTCTTTATTTGGGATACTTAATATAGATAAAATCCCTTTTTTTAATCCTAAAACAAAATGAGAAATTTTATAACCTAAAGAAGATTTCTTAATAAGTTTATATAAAAAATAAATAAGAATAGAAATAGTAATAAAAAGAAGAATTGACAAGGGTTTAAGTGAAAGTTTCGGAATTGTTATATAGGAATTCATAGACATTCCAATAACAATGCAAGTGCTTAATATAATTACATCAATAATTCTCTCAGTAATAATTGTTCCAAACCCTTTTTCAAAAGGAACTTTTTCATAAAGAGTAATTGAGCTTGCTCTTAAAAATTCACCAGAACGCGGCACTCCTAAATTTGCAAGAAAGCCGACTAATAAAGACATTACTGAGTTTAAAAAATTTATTTTATATCCTAGAGGAGTTAAAAGATATTTCCACCTGTATGATCTAGAAAGGTGACTTAAAATGCCCAAGAAAACAGATAGTGCGACATACCGATAATCAGCATATTTCAAAGATTTAAATATTTCTTGTCTATCTTCAGGCGAAGTGTTGGAATAAGAATAATAAATTAAAAAAACACCAAGTAATAGAGGAAAAATATTTTTAAAAAATCCTACTATGATTTTTTTCATCTTTATTTGATGAAGTTATTTTCATCTGGAAAAATAAGAGTTGGATTATAATTTTCAGCTTTAGAAATACTCATTCTAGCATAACTAATGATTATGATTTTATCTCCTTTTTGAACTTTTCTAGCTGCGGGTCCATTTAATGTAACCTCTCCGCTGTTTTTCTTTCCCTTAATTATGTAGGTTTCTAGCCTTTCGCCATTATTGATATTAACTACTTGAACTTTTTCTCCAATAATCATATTTGCAGCTTTTATTAAATTCTCATCTATTGTTATGCTGCCAATATAGTTTAGGTCACATTCTGTAACGGTAACCTTATGAATTTTTGATTTTAAAACTTCAATTTGCATTCGGCAAATATAATTAATTCAATAAGATGTTGTCAATTAATCTTACACCTTTTACTCTAACACATATAAAGGCTCTATAAACTTTATTTTTATCGTAATTTGATTCAAGTTGAAGACTTTTATTATTTACTATTTCTAAATATTCAATTTGAAAATCTTGAAAAGAATTAATCTTAGTTTTAACTTCATTAATAATTAGAGGAACAGGTTTATTTTGAAAATATTTTTTTAAATAAATAAGACTTTCGTAGATTATTGAAGATTTTTTTTTGTTTTTTTTGGAAAGAAGTTTATTCCTAGAACTTAAGGCTAGTCCATTTTTGTCTCTTTTAGTAGGACAAATAATTAAATTAACTTCAATTTTTTCTATATCAATTAGTCGATTAATTATTTGAGTTTGTTGATAGTCTTTTTCTCCAAAATAAGCATTAGTGGGTTTAAATAGATTTAGTAGTTTGGAAACAACTGTGGCTACTCCGTTAAAATGGCTAGCTCTATATTTGCCCTCTAACTCTAAATCAAGATTATTAAAATCATAGACTTTTAATAAAGGTTTTCCGTCATAAATTTCCATTTCATTTGGATGAAAAACATTTATATTATTAGAAATTTTTTTAATAAGATTAAGGTCTTCCTTGAAGTTTTTTGGATAATTTTTAAGGTCGTCAGAATTGTTGAATTGAGTAGGGTTTACAAAAATAGTTACCCAAATAATATCATTATTAGCCAAGGCTTCAGATATTAATGACAAGTGTCCTTCATGCAAAGACCCCATTGTTGGCACTAAGCCTATGGTTTTATTAAGCTTAATAGAATCGCTTATAAGTTCCATTACTTCTTGCTTTCTGCTGCAAACAATCATTTAATATAATTTTAACACACTCTATATGTGATATTATGGAATAAATCTAACATAATTTTTGTAATTTTGCATTCTCTAATAATTGAGTTTAAAAGAAAGGATTTTATGACTGGAAAAAAAGTATTGTATGTTTCTTCTGAGGTTATCCCGTATCTTCCTAATAATGATATTTCAACCTTATCATATAGTTTGGCTAAAATGGTCAATGAAAACGGGGGACAAACACGAATATTTATACCTAAATATGGGCTAATTAATGAAAGACGCCATCAGTTGCATGAAGTTATTCGTCTTTCAGGAATGAATTTAATAATAGATGATTTGGATATGCCTTTAATTATTAAAGTAGCATCAATTCCAAAAGAAAGAATGCAAGTGTATTTTATAGATAATGATGAATATTTTAAAAATAGACTATTACATGCTGATGAGAATAAAAAGCTTTATAAGGATAATGACGAAAGAGCTATTTTTTTCGCAAAAGGAGTAATAGAGACAATTAAAAAATTAAATTGGTCTCCTGATATAATTCATGTTCATGGTTGGATTACTGCTCTTATGCCAATTTATTTAAAAGAATATTATAAAAATGAACCTTTATTCTCAAATTCAAAGGTAATAGTTTCTTTATATGGTGATGAAATTAAGGGAAAATTAGATTCTAAAATAGTTAGTAAACTTCAATTTGATCAAATTGAAAGTGAAACTCTAAGTGTTTTAGACGATACTACCTATGAGAATTTATTTAAATTGGCAGTATTAAATTCAGATGGTGTTATTTTAGCTTCTGATAATGTTAATGAATCTATTATAGATCTTGCAAATAAACATAAGAAGCCAATTTTAATCTGTGGATTTAAAGAGGGCTATGAAAAAGAATATTTGGAATTTTATAACACTAAAATATTGAGTTAAATAAAATGAATTATATTAAATTTTTATTTGTTCTTCTGCTTTTTATGACAAGTTGTAACAAGGATTACAACACTGTAGGAGTGGATCTAATTGACAACAAACCATTTAATACAAACATAGAAGAAGTGCCTGTGTTTGTCAAAATGAATAAAATTCCACCATATATTGCTAATGCAATATCAACTTTTCAACTCGGAATTTATGAAGATAATATATATGGAAAAAGTAAGGTTAGCTTTTTAAGCCAGTTATCGTTTGATACTCCTAATGCGGTTTTTGGGATTTTTAGTCCAACAGATGAGATAAACGGAATGGAAGATAATATAGCTGCAATCCCCGAATTGGAAACAATTAAAGATGTTTTTTTAGACATTCCTTTTTTTACGAATGTAGATGATGATGATAATGACGGAGTTATTAATTTATATGATGTAGATAGTGAAGACCCTTATAGTGATAGTGATGGAGATGGAGTTTCTGATGCTGACGAATCTAATGCAGGTCAAGACCCTTTAAATCCAGATACTGATGGAGATGGAATTTTAGATGGAGATGACACTGACAGTATTAACCCAAATGCTGGAGCGACTCTTTATGAGTTAGATTCTTTAATGGGTAATTCTGATGCAAAATTTAAGCTCAAGGTTAGTGAGCTAGATTATTTTTTAAGGCCATTTGATCCAGAAAATAATTTTGAAACGTATCAAAAATATTACTCTAGTAATAGTATTCCTGATAATTTTTCTGGGACTGTTCTATTTGACGAAGAAATTGAAATTAATTCAAAAGAGTTAGTTTTTTATAAGGAAGATGATCCGGAAACTGAAGAAGATGATGAGTCTGAAATTGTAAAAGAAAGATTAACCCCCAGGATTAGAGTTTCTCTTGATAAAGATTTTTTTCAATCAAAAATTTTAGATAAAGAAGGTTCAGATGATTTAGCTAATGCAGAAAATTTTAAATTATTTTTTAAAGGAATTATTATAGATGCTTACGATTTTTCAGATCCATTATTAATGATATTAAATTTTTCTGAGGCTGAAATTAGAATAGTTTATGATTATCAAAAATATGATAAAAACGACACTGACGACGATACAAGTGATGATGTTATAGAGTCTACAGAGGATGAGTATAAGCTAAATTTAAATGGGATTAAATTGAATTCCTTTAAATATGATCTATATCCGGCAGAGATAATTACGGCTATTAGTGACACAATTAATAATGCTGGGTTGGTTTATCTAAAAGGAGGTGAAGGAATTATGGCTGAGATAGAGTTATTTAAAGATGATAATGGAAATGATTTATTAGAGGAAATTAGAAAGAAAGAATGGTTAGTGAATGAAGCTAGCCTTTCAATATATATTAATAAAGACATGTTGTCTTCAAGTGGAGGAATAATTGAACCATCTAGATTATACTTGTATGATATTGATAATAAAGCACCTTTAATAGATTATTTTGTAGATAATTCTGCAGGACCAAAAGAATATCAAAATAAAATAGTTCATGGAGGCTCTATTGAGTTAGATGAAGATAAAAATGGGTTAATGTATAAAATTAGAATCAGCGAGCATATTAAAAATGTGATTCGTAAAGATTCTACAAACACCAAATTAGGTTTAGTAGTTTCTTCTGACATTAGCAATACAATAAATGTAGAGGTTGAAACTAAAGATTTGATGACTTTTATCCCAAATTCTACAGCTATTAATCCATTAGGAACTGTATTAATTGGTCCTAGTCCTAGTGCTGAATATTATGAAAAAAGAATGAAGTTGGATTTATATTACACTAAGCTTAATAATTAGAAACAGCTCTTTCTGAACACCAATTTGATTTAAAAACTCCTTTTTTCCAATAAGTAATACTATTTAAAAGGATGGCTCTTTTATTTGAAGAGAAAGGAGAACCCAATAATAAATTAATAAATTGTATTATTATTAAGCTAAGATGAATTAATAAAGTCATTTTAGGGTTAGCATGTTCTTCTATATAAATATGTGAAGAAATAATTACTTCAGATTTTGTAATAATCTTTATTGTATTGTTTTTCCTTGAGGATGCTCCATGAAAATGTGTGCAATTCCAATTATTTAGTAAAGCGACTTTTAAATTATTATTTTTAGCTCTTCTACATATATCCATATCTTCGTAATACATCCAATAATTCTCATTCCAACCATTAATTAAATAAAAATCATTTTTTCTAATTAAAACAAATGAACCAGATATCCAGTCAGGATGGGAAATTAATCTTGAATTCATTTTTTTATATGATGAATTTTTTAATAGACGAATAATAGGCCTAATCAAGCCTGATAAACTCCAAAAATTTAAAAAAATACCAAACGAATTTATTGGAATGGATTTTTCATTAATTTGTTTAATTCCAATTATTTTATGTTGAATGTTGTTATTGCAATAAAAGATCAAAGATTCTAGAGAATTTTCAACAAGAATTGTGTCAGGATTTAAAAACAAATACCATTTAGACTTACAATAATTAGCCCCAATATTACAGGCTTTTGCAAACCCAAAGTTTTTTGAGTTTTCAATCCATTTAACCCATTTATATTTATTTTTAAAACTGTCTAGTTTATTGTCATCTGAGTTATTGTCAACTACTATTGTTGATATTCTAATGCCATCTTGTTTAGAAATACTATCAAGACATAATTTTAATTTATCCCAAGTTTTATAATTGACAATAATTATAGAAAGAGAATTTACCATTTAGAGTTTTTTTCTTAATCTAGCAACTGGAGCTCCTATCATTTCTCTATATTTTGCCACAGTTCTTCTCGCTATTGGATATCCTTTTTCATTTATTTTATTAGTCAATTCGTCATCTGTAAGTGGTTTTGACTTATTTTCTTTTTCTATAATATTTTTAAGTTCTTTTTTAATTTCTATAGTTGAAACTTCTTTGCCCTCATCATTTGTAATTCCTTCAGAGAAAAAAGATTTAATAAGTTTAATGCCATAAGGAGTGTCTACATACTTACTGTTTGCCACTCTAGATATAGTTGATATATCCATTTTTATTTTTTCAGCAATATCTTTTAAAATCATAGGCTTAAGGTGACTTTCATCTCCTGAAAGAAAATATTTTTTTTGAAAATCCATTATGGTTTTCATTGTAATGAGTAGAGTTTGATTTCTTTGATTTATGGCATCAATGAACCATTTTGCAGCATCTAATTTTTGTTTAATAAATATTACAGCATCTTTCTGTGATTTCGACACTTTTTTTGTTTCTTGGTAACCCGATAGGATATTTTTATACTCATTAGAAATGTAAAGATCAGGTGCATTTCTTGAATTAAGATTGAGGCTTAAATGATTATCAATAATTTCAATAGTGAAATCAGGAATAATAGAAGAATTAATTTTGGTTGATTCTGAAAAAGCTGAACCAGGTTTAGGGTTTAATTTTTCGATTTCTTTGATGGTATTTTTTAATTCATCTTCATTTATATTCAATTTTGAAATTATTTTATTATAGTGTTTTTTAATAAATAGGTCAAAATTATTTTCTATTATATTAATAGCATTTGTAATAGATTTAGATCGTGGCTTTCTTTTCAACTGTATTGTTAGACATTCTTGTAAATTTCGAGCTCCAATTCCAGGGGGATCTAGCAAATGAATTTTTTTTACAATTTTTTTTACAATTATTAAGTTTGTATTAATATTCATTGTAAAAGCTAAATCATCTACAATGTCTAATATTTCTCTTCTCAAATAACCCGCATGATCAATACTCCCTACAAGAAATTCAGCAATTTGAGTTTCAGTTTCATTAAATGAAAAACTATGAAGTTGATTTTTTAAGAATTGATTAAAGCTAATTCCAGAAGTAAAAGGGATCGATTTCTCAACATCATCTGAACTATAATTATTAGATTTCAATTTATAATCTGGAACATCATCATCACTTAGGTAATCTTCAACATTAATCTCATTATCATCATTCTGATTATCATCATTGTCGTAATCAATTGAATCTTCATCACTCTCTTTTCCTAATTCTAGGGCAGGATTTTCCTCTATTTCTCTTGCCAAATGCTGTTCAAGTTCTTGTAAAGGAAGTTGAATCAACTTCATCAACTGAATCTGTTGAGGAGATAATTTTTGAGATAACTTTAAACGTAAACGTTGATTTAGCATTTATATTTTATTGTAATAAAAATACAAAAAAACAAAATGTAGAATTTTAAATTAAAATTCTGCATTTTTAGGAGTTCTTGGGAATGGAATAACATCCCTAATGTTTGTCATCCCAGTAGTAAATAATATTAATCGTTCTAGTCCTAAACCAAACCCACTATGTTTTACTGTTCCATATTTTCTAAGATCAAGATACCACCACAATTCTTTTTCTTCAATGTTCAGTTCTTTAATTCTAGACTTTAAAACTTCTAGCCTTTCTTCTCTTTGAGATCCCCCAACTATTTCTCCTATTCCTGGAAATAAAATATCCATAGCTTTTACTGTTTTGCCATCTTCATTCATTCTCATATAAAAAGCTTTAATTTTTGCAGGGTAATCATAGATGATTACAGGTTTTTTAAAGTGGTTTTCAACTAAAAAACGTTCATGTTCACTTTGAAGATCTATTCCCCACTCTAAAATTGGGAATTTAAATTTTTTCTTTTTATTTGGCTTAGAATTTTTTAGAATTTCAAATGCTTCAGTGTAAGTAATTTTTTTAAAATCATTATTAATAACAAAATCTAACCTCTCCAATAAGTTTAATTCATTTCTTTCATTCATTGGTTTAGCCCTGTCTTCATCTAAAAGTTTTTTGTTTAAATATTTCAAATCTTCTTTGCATTCATCTATAAGGTCTTTAACCACAGACTTAATAAACTCTTCTGCTAATTTCATGTTGTCTTCTAAATCATAAAATGCCATTTCTGGCTCAATCATCCAAAATTCAGCTAAATGTCTAGATGTATTAGAGTTTTCTGCTCTAAAGGTTGGGCCAAAAGTATAAACTTTACCAAGCCCCATCGCCATACTCTCAGCCTCTAATTGCCCTGAGACCGTTAGGTTAGTTTCTTTTCCAAAAAAATCTTCAGAATAATCTATTTCTTTTTTAGAATTTAATTTTGCATTATTAATATCAAGGGTAGTTACTTTGAACATTTCTCCAGCTCCTTCTGCATCATTACCTGTTACTATTGGAGTGTTAACATAGAAAAATCCTTTTTCTTTGAAATATTTATGAACAGCAAATGATATGCTAGATCTTATTCTCATTACTGAACTAAAAGTCTTTGTTCTAACTCTTAAATGAGCATTTTCTCTTAAAAATTCTAATGAATGTTTCTTAGGCTGAATTGGATAAGAGTTCATGTCGCATTCTCCAAGAACAACTATTTTATCTACTTTAATTTCTGATTTTTGTCCTTTCCCCTGACTTTCCACAAGAATTCCCTCTATTTCTAGAGATGCTCCAGTATTTATTTTTGAAAGCATTTCTGAATCTGTGTTTTCAAAGTCAACAACACATTGAATATTTTCAGAACAGGATCCGTCGTTTAGAGATATAAATCTATTTGCTCTGAAAGTTTTTACCCACCCTTCTATAAATACCTTTTGAGAATTTGGGACTTCTTTTAGTAAACTTTTTACTGTAAAATTATTCATTTAATAAGTGAAAATTAAAACAATCAAATATGAAGTTTTCATTGATTACTCTTTTTTCCCGTAATATTTCTTTAACTCTTTAAAATTAGCTGTAAACCAAATTACAGAACTTGTGGATATTCCTACACTAAGCCAAAGTCCTAAATTATCTCTTGCATCACCAACGGCAATACTAAAAGCAATACAAAAACCAACGCTTATAGAAATCCAAATGTGTTTTTTATTTACCTTCATAAAACAAATATAATGCTATTAAAAATTAAACAGAAAGAATTTCCTTTTCTTTAATAGAATATATTTTGTCAATTTGAGTAATATATTCATTAGTTAAATTTTGAATATCACCTTCAGATAAAGACTTTTGATCTAAAGAAACTTCTAACTTCTTTATATCATTATTAGCTTCTTTTCTAGAATTTCTGACACTAATTTTAGCTATTTCAATTTCAGACTTGGCTATTTTAACAAGTTCACGCCTTCTTTCTCCAGTTAGAGGAGGGATTGTGATAATTATAGACTCTCCATTATTCATTGGATTAAAACCTAAATTAGCTACCATTATAGCTTTTTCAATTTCAATTAATTTATCTTTTTCCCATGGTTGAACTGAAATAGTTTGAGCATCAGGAGTATTGATGTTTGCTATTTGTGATAATGGGGTTAATGAGCCATAATAATCTAATTTAATACTAGCAAGCATTGATGGATTAGCTTTCCCCGCCCTAATATTAAGTAATTCTTTTTCAAGATGCCTTATGGCATTTTTCATAGACTCTTCGCAGACTTCGATAATAAATTCTATTTCTTCCACAAGTAACTATTTAACGATTGTGCCAATTTTTCCCCCAGATATTATTTTGAATAAATTACCCTCTTTGTTCATATTAAAAACAATAATAGGCAAATTATTTTCTTTACTTAAAGTAAATGCTGTACTGTCCATAACTTTAAGGTTTTTATTCAAAACATTGTCAAATGAGATAGAATCAAATTTAATGGCATTTTTATTTTTCTCAGGATCTGAATCATAAATTCCATTAACTCTAGTTCCTTTTAAAATAACATCTGCATTAATTTCTATAGCCCTTAAGACAGCAGCAGAATCTGTTGTAAAAAAAGGGTTTCCTGTTCCCCCTCCAAAGATGACAACTCTTTTTTTCTCTAAATGCCGAACAGCCTTTCTTTTGATATATGCTTCTGCTACAGCTTCAATTTTAATTGCTGTTTGAAGTCTAGTTTGCACTTCTGTTTCTTCTAATGCACTTTGTAAAGCAAGTCCATTTATTACAGTAGCTAGCATTCCCATGTAATCTGCCTGAACTCTATCCATTCCATTATTGGCTGCAGAAACACCTCTAAATATATTTCCCCCTCCAATAACAATGGCGACTTCTATTCCAAGGCTTGTTACTTTTTTTATTTCTTGTGCATATTGTGAAATTCTAACTGGATCAATCCCGTATTGACGTTCACCTAATAAGGCTTCGCCACTTAATTTTAAAAGGATTCTTTTGTACATCATTTTAGGATTATTGATGTAAATATAATCAATGATTTTTACAATTTTATCAAGAAAAATTAGCCTTAATAAAAAGATTTAAACTAAACTAACTCTTTTAAAATCAGTAATTGTTAAGTCTGAATTTATAGATTTAACATATGAAGAAACACTTTGCTTATTATCTTTTATATAATCTTGATTAACCAAGGTGTTATCTTTGAAAAATCTTTTTAATTTACCTTTAGCAATATTTTCTAGCATAGCTTCTGGTTTACCTTTTTGCCTTAATTGATCTTTAGCTATTTCTATTTCCTTGTCAATAGTTTTTTGATCAATTCCATTTTTGTCTAGCGCAATAGGATTCATCGCAGCTACTTGCATAGCAACATTTTTAGAAGCTTCTTCAATCCCTTGAACAGAAGATGAAAACCCTATGATTGTTGCAATTTTATTTCCGGCATGAATATATTTCCCTACATATGAAGCGGATATTTTTTCAAAGCTACCTATAACTAGTTTTTCACCAATCACCCCAGTTTGCTGTATAAGCTTATCACTAATTGTCATCGAGTCTATACTAGAGTTTAAAAACTCATCTATCGAATTATGATTTAAAGCTAATTCGGCTAATTCATTTGCTAATGAAATAAAACTTTCGTTTTTAGCTACAAAATCAGTTTCACAGTTCAATGAAATTATTATACCATTTGTTGAATCATCACTTACTTTTGCAATTGCAGCCCCCTCAGACGAATCTCTATCTGCTCTTTTAGCTGCTACTTTTTGACCTTTTTTCCTTAAAATTTCAATAGCAATTTCAGTATCACCATTAGCTTCTACTAATGCATTTTTGCAATCCATTATTCCGGCACCAGACATTTTTCTGAGATTATTTACTTCAGATGCAGTTATTTTCCCCATAATAATTATTCTTCAGATTTTTTAGTAATTTTTTTTCTAACTCTTTTCTTTTTTTTAGTAGAATTTGTGGATTTTTCTTTAATCTCTTGAGAAGTTTCTTGTGTATTTTCAGAATTAGTTGTTTTCTCTTCTGATGTTTCTTCTTTTTCTTTAATTAAGTCAGCTTGATCCTTTTCTTTTTGTCTTTCGGATAATCCTTCTTTAATTGCATTAGAAACATAATTAAGAATGATGTTGATAGATTTAGATGCATCATCATTTGAAGGAATTGCAAAATCTACTTCTCTCGGATCACAATTAGTGTCTACCATTGCAAAAATGGGAATATTTAATTTTTGAGCTTCTTTAACAGCAATGTGTTCTCTTCTTATATCTACTACAAATAAAGCTCCTGGGAGCCTTGTCATGTCAGTTATTGAACCTAAATTTTTTTCTAACTTGGCTCTTAATCTATCGATTTGTAGTTTTTCTCTTTTCGACAATGCTTCAAAAGTTCCATCTTGTTTGGTTCTGTCAATAGCAGACATTTTTTTAACAGCTTTTCTAATAGTTACAAAGTTTGTAAGCATCCCACCAGGCCATCTTTCAGTAATATATGGCATGTTTACATCAGATGCTGTTTTAGCAACTATTTCTTTAGCTTGTTTCTTAGTAGCAACAAATAAAATTTTCCTTCCAGAAGCTGCTATTTTGTGTAAAGCATCACTAGATTCTTCAATTTTAGAAGCGGTTTTGTATAAGTTAATAATGTGAATTCCATTTTTCTCCATATATACATAGGGAGCCATATTTGGATTCCATTTACGCGTTAGATGCCCGAAGTGAACACCAGCCTCTAAAAGAGGTTTAATTTGAATTTTTGTCATTTTTTTTAGTTTACGTTCCGTATGATTAGCAATAAATATTTAATTTTTATTTATTTAGATGCTAAACTAACTTTCGCTAAGCGAATACGACAACAGTTTAATTTCAATAATTTTATGAACTTGATTCTTCTAATCGAAATATATATTAACGTTTCGAGAATTGGAATTTTTTTCTTGCTTTCTTCTGACCGAATTTTTTTCTTTCAACCATTCTAGGGTCACGTGTCATTAAACCTTCCTTTTTTAACATAGGACGGTATTCTTCATTAATTTCACAAAGTGCTCTAGAAATAGCTAATCTAATAGATTCAGCTTGACCATTAATTCCTCCTCCATAAACATTTACTTTTACGTTATAACTAGATAATGTTTCAGTTAAGGTAAATGGCTGATTTATTTTATATTGTAATAATGCAGTTGGAAAGTATTCTTCTAGAGATTTCCCATTTATTGAATAAACACCTTTTCCCTTAGATAAATATACTCTAGCAACAGATGTTTTTCTTCTTCCAATTTTGTGAATTACTTCCATAAATTATTTTAAATCATTTAAATTAATTAAAACAGGACTTTGCCCTTCATGTTTGTGATTTTCCCCAACATAAACTTTTAAATTTCTAAAAAGAACAGCTCCTAATTTATTTTTTGGCAACATTCCTTTTACAGATTTTTCAATTAATCTAGCAGGATCTTTAGCAAATAATTCCTTTGCTGTTAAAGATCTTTGACCTCCAGGATAACCTGTATACCTTATATATTCTTTATTATCCCACTTGTTTCCAGAGAGAGTTATTTTTTCAGCATTTATAATAATTACGTTGTCTCCACAGTCTACATGAGCAGTAAAACTTGGCTTGTATTTCCCCCTAATAAGTTTAGCAACTTTTGAGCACATTCTTCCAAGAGCTTGTCCGCTAGCATCTACTATAACCCAGTTTTTGTCAACTGTAGCTTTGTTTGCTGATATTGTTTTGTATGTTAATGAATCCAAAATATTTTTTTTCTTCGAGAAAGATAATTCTATCTCTTTTATTGGCCTGCAAATCTACAACAATAAATGAAATCTGCAAACGCTTAAATAAATAAAATAATTAGTGAGCTTCAAACCAGTTTTCACCTATGCCTATATCAACGGCTAATGGCACTTTTAATGTAAAAGCATTTTCCATTTCATTTTTTATTATTTTCTGCATTTGTTCTAATTCGGAGTTATGAATTTCAAAGATTAATTCATCATGAACTTGTACAAGCATTTTAGATTTTAAATTGTGATCAGTTATATTATTTTGAATATTAATCATCGCTATTTTGATTATGTCTGCTGCACTTCCTTGCACTGGTGCATTGACTGCATTTCTTTCAGAAGCCCCTCTTACAATCTGATTTCTGGAGTTAATGTCTCTTAAATACCTTCTTCTGCCTAAAACAGTTTCCACATAACCATTCTCTCTAGCAAAATTAATTTGACTTGAGATGTAATTTTTTAACGAAGGATATGCGTTAAAGTATGATTCTATTAGTTCTTTTGATTCAGAACGACTAAGTGATGTTTGATTGCTTAGTCCAAAAGCAGAAACTCCATATATTATTCCAAAATTAACAGTTTTAGCGTTACTTCTTTGCTCTTTAGTTACATCAGAAATATCTACATTAAAAACTTTAGCAGCAGTAGAGTTATGAATGTCATTATTGTTTTGGAAAGCAGTGATCATATTAGGATCTTCACTTAAAGAAGCGATTACTCTAAGTTCAATTTGAGAATAATCAGCAGAAAGCATTACATAATCGGAATTTTCACAAATAAATGCTTTTCTAATTAGCCTTCCTCTTTTACTTCTTATTGGAATGTTTTGCAGATTAGGATTGTTACTGCTTAGTCTGCCTGTAGAAGCAACAGCTTGATTAAATACAGCATGGATTCTATTAGTATTTAAGTTTATTTGTTTAGGCAATGCATCAACATACGTATTAATTAATTTTTGTAATGATCTCCATTTTAAAACTTCTGAAACAACTTCATGATCTTTAGCAAGCTTTGATAGAATTTCTTCTGAAGTTGAATACTGACCAGATTTAGTTTTTTTTGGAGAATCTATTATTTTAAGTTTATCAAATAGCACTTCTCCAAGTTGTTTTGGAGAGGCTAAATTGAAAATAGAATTAGTTAAACTAAATATTCTTTTTTCTATTAACTTAAGATCATTATGAAAATCATTAGAGAGATTTTTTAAAAAATTAGAATTAATTTTTATTCCATTAATTTCCATTTTTGAAAGAACCATTAATAACGGCATTTCAATATTTTTAAAAAGACTTTCAAGATTGGCTTTTTTTAAATCGTTACTTAAAAATTCTTTTAGTTGAAAATTTAAATCACTTATCTCCATCCCAAGTTCAATTGTATTATCTAAATTAGAATCTAAAACAGTACTTGTTTTATAATTTAGATAGTTTTCACAAAGTAAGTTTAAATCATGGCTTATATCAGGATTAATTAAATAGTGAGCTATTTTATTATCAAAACATGTTCCTTTTACAAAAATTTCAAATTCATTCAGTATTTGAAATTCAATTTTTAAATCATATCCAATTTTTATTATTTTATTATTTTGAAAAATAGATTTTATTTGATTTAATGAATTTTGATCTTTTTTTTGTATTGTTAAATAATAACTTTTTTTAGCTTCCCAACTTAAACATATTCCGAAGAAATTATTGTCAATATCATATTTTATTATTTTAAAAGAAATTTGAGTCTGATTATTTAATTTTTCATATAATAATTGTTTGCCTAATTCAGTTTTAATAACCTGATATAGATGTTTAGATTTTGTTAAATCAATAAATTTGTTAGATGAATTAAGATTGGTTTCTCCTGGAGAATTAAATAAATCGTATTGAATGTCTTCTTGTAAAGTAGGATTTTTTAATTCATCTTTTTTATCAGAAAAAATTTTGAAAAAATTTTCCTTCATTCTTAAAAATTCAAGCTCATCAAATATTTCTTTAATTTTTTGAGTATTAGGATCTTCTAGCTTGAAATTTTTGAAGTCGTAATTTATCGGAACATCCAAAATTATGGTGGCTAGTTTTTTTGAAAGCAATCCTATCTCTTTATTTTGCTCAATTTTTTCTTTTAGTTTACCTTTAATTTGATCTGTATTGGCTAAAAGGTTTTCGATAGAGCCATACTCAGCTATAAATTTTTTAGCAGTTTTTTCACCAACCCCAGGAAGACCAGGGATATTATCTGCGGAATCCCCCATCATTCCTAAGAAATCTATTACCTGTAAAGGATCAGATACTTCAAACTTTTTTTGGACCTCTTTTATGCCCCATATTTCAATTCCATTACCCATTCTGGCAGGCTTATACATAAATATGTTTTCTGAAACCAATTGAGCAAAATCTTTATCAGGAGTAACCATAAAAACTTCGTAATTATTTTTTTCAGCTTTTTTAGCTACAGTACCAATAATATCATCCGCTTCATATCCGTTTTTAATTAGAATGGGAATTCGCATAGCTTTTAATATTTCATGAATGTATGGAACGGCAATTTTAATTGCATCAGGCGTTTCACTTCGATTAGCCTTGTAATCTTCAAAAATTTCTAAGCGATCACTTGATCCTCCTTTATCAAAAGCTACAGCTAAATTTTCAGGCTTTTCTCTTTTTATTAGGTCTAATAAAGAATTCATAAATCCCATAATAGCACTAGTATCCATGCCTTTCGAGTTTATTCTTGGGTTTTTTATAAATGCATAGTATCCTCTAAAAATTAAAGCATAAGCATCGATTAAAAACAATTTCTTTTTTGCCTTCATCTATATTTTTCTACATTTGATGGCTAATTTAAAAAAATATAGTTTTGAGATGGGCATTTCTTGTTACAGTATTTTTATTAATTGAAATATACGCATTTCAAGCATTCAAAACATCATTCAAACATAACTGGATCCTAAAAGTTTACGTTTGGATAAATGTATTAGTGATAATTAATTTACTTTACAGATTTTTTATAATTTACAATCAATCTTTAAATTTATCAGATGTATTTTATAATTATATATCTATTCCATTTGCGTTATTTTTAACTTTATTTGTATTCAAATTAATTGTTATTTCATTTTTGTTTTTTGAAGATATAATGAGATTATTGCAATCTTTTTATAATTTATTTTTTGAATTAAATAAATCGAGTAATTTTTTAGTTCAAAGGAGAAATTTTATAAGTAAAATAGCACTAATTGCAGCTGCTATCCCAATTCCATTCATTATCCATGGGATATATAGAGGAAGGTATAATTATAGAGTAATAAAATATGAACTAGCATTTGATGATTTGCCAGATGAGTTTGACGGATATAAGCTTACACATATTTCAGACATACATAGTGGTAGTTTAAAAAAAATTAATAAGGTAGAATATGCGATAGATTTAATCAATAAACAAAACTCAGATTTAGTTTTATTTACAGGAGATTTTGTTAATAATAAAGCAGATGAATTAATTAAATGGAAAAATATTTTTTCTAAAATTAAAGCTTCTGATGGAAAGTATTCGATTTTAGGCAATCACGATTATGGAGATTATATTACATGGAATTCTGAAGAAGAAAAAAAAGAAAATTTTAAGGATCTTTTAAATCTTCAAAAGGAAATGGGGTTTAAAATTTTATTAAATGAAAATAAAAAAATTAATTCCAAAAATCAAAGTATTTCTTTAATTGGAGTGGAAAATTGGGGAAAAGGAGGGTTTAAGAAAAGGGGGGATATAGATAAAGCATGTGAAGGCTTAAATAGTGAAGATTTTAAAATTGTTATGAGTCACGATCCTTCTCATTGGAATAAAAAATTGATAAATCATCCTACTCACTTTCACTTGACTTTAAGTGGACATACACATGGAATGCAATTTGGAATTGAAATTCCAGGATGGATAAAGTGGAGTCCAATAAAATGGGCTTATAAATACTGGGCGGGGCTATACAAGGAGAAAAATCAATACTTATATGTGAACAGGGGTTTTGGGGTTTTAGTCTTTCCAGGAAGAGTTGGAGTATGGCCAGAAATCTCTGTTATAACCCTTAAAAAGGCTTAGATTTCTAAAAAATGTTAATTTAGCACTAATTATAATACTTGTCTTATGTCAAAATTTGGTGAGATAATCAATTTAGAAATCCCAATTCTGTTAGATTTTTATGGAGATTGGGACGAGTCTTCTAGTGCTATGCATCCAGTTTTAAGAGATGTTGCAGCTGCGATTGGAGACAAAGGAAAAGTGATTAAAATAAATGTGGATAAGAATAACGAATTAAAGGAGGCTTTGAGAGTTAAGGCACTTCCAACTTTAATGATTTATAAAGGAGGAGAAATGGTTTGGAGGCAAAGTGGTGAACAAGACGCAAATACTCTTATAAATCTTATTAATGATTTTATTTAATATTTAATTTTAATCTTATATTTAGAAAAGTGTTTAGTTCAGAGTTTATTAAATCTTTATCTTTTTCATAACTTTCCAACACATTTACAATTGAACTGAATTGATAAATATCATTGGAAATATTTTGTGCATAAGTTATTCTATTTTCTTTTGGCATAGAAATAAAAATCTCTAACCTTTCTTTTAATTGCTCAGAAATATTAACATAAAGCTCTTTAGCTAAATTATTTTCATTAGATATATATAATTCTTCTAAAAAGGGTATCATTAAGGTATAGTATTCATAATTGCCATATAGATCTTTAACATATTCAGTGCTATTTATGAAATTCTGGATGCCTTCTGATTTAATATTATTGTCATTTGAACCCAATAAAGATTCAACTAAAGTCCTATATCTTTCAGTGTCAGTAATTATATTTTCTGCATAAGTATATATTGAAAATTTTTCATTTTTTGATTTGGACATTTGAGAATAGTAAGTCAAATTTTCTTGATATTTTTTAGACAATGTTTTAAATAAATCATTTCCTTTTTTAAAACTACCTAACTTATAATAAGATGAAATATATGGCTCTATTAAGCTATAGAATCCAAAATAATCAATTGGCATTTTTTCCATTGATAGATCTAAAATTTCTTCAGCTTTGTTATTCTTTCCATCTTCCATAAGTTGAAGAGCTAATCTGTGCAAGTTCCCTCTGAATGAAATACTGTTTTTTCTAGTTTCAGGATCATGATATATATCATTACTTTCAGAATTTCCCCATTCCCAACCTTTTACAATTCTATACATTGTACTTGAATCAATTCTTCCAAGTTCATATGGATTATTTTTATTTACTTCATTTTTTATTGGAACTAATTTATAAACTAACCCATCAAGTTGAAGGTAATTTTTCATCCATAAATATTCAGCATCTTCGTAGCTTCCCCCGGAAAAATATATAGGCCTTTTCCAGTCATTATTGGCTAAGATGTCTAACATTAAAAGCTGGTTTTTGTAAAGGCCGCTTGATGGTAAGTCAATATCAATATGATCTACTATTAAATCCGCATCTTTTTCCTTTACCAACCCGCTTGCAATTACATTTTTTTTGTTAACAGGAACTCTAATTTTATTTGTTGGATAATAAACCATATTCTGAGTAAACTTTGGAACAATTGACAGGTCTGCTTCATATTGTTGTAATAGGTTTTTATATTTCGTTCTAGGGTGGTCACTACCAATCCAATTCATAAAATCTTTAATATCCCATCTAACAGAGTCAATTAGGGCCTCATATTTAACATAGTCTCTTACACCATAAGCGTATTGCTTATGAATTAGTTGAGATGGTATAGGGCTACTATTATAAGTCTTTTTTTTCATTTGATCAATATACCAATCAGTAGATATCAAGCTTGTATTTATTGTTCGAACATCTGTTCTATAGTTTTCTATTTCTTGCGCATACCATAAAGCAAAAGTGTCATTATCACCAATAGTAAATATCATTGAATCAGATCCTTCATCAATTGAATCTAGATAAGCTTTTGCAAGTGATTGGGCCGTATACCTATTAGATCTGTCATGATCATCCCAATTTTCAAAAGCCATTAAAAAAGGCACAAATAATAATAATCCAGTTGTTATTGGAATTGATATTTTATTTTTTATAAAAGAATTAATAAACCTATTAATTGATAAAACACTTAGCCCTATAAAAATGCAAAAAACATAAAAAGATCCTACCAAAGCATAATCTCTTTCTCTTGGTTCAAAAACTCTTTCATTTATATATACTTTAAGAGCTAATCCAGTGAAAAGAAATAAAATAGTAACAATCCAAAAGAGATTTTTGTCTTTTTTTAATAGAAATAACAATCCAATTAAACCTAATAATAATGGCAGCATATAATATCTATTTCTTCCTTTGTTATTTAACACATCTGATGGCAGATTAGTTTGGGGGCCTAATCTTAGTTCGTCAATGAATTTTACTCCACTAATCCAATTACCATTTAAATCGTCGTACTTCCATTGAATATCATTTTGTTTCCCGCTAAAGTTCCACATAAAATATCTCCAATACATTGAGCTCATTTGGTATTGAAAAAGGTATTTTATATTTGCTATAAAGGATGGTTTTTGAATATCTAAATAGCCTCCATATTGAGATAAAAATTCATGATAATCATTTGAATCTACGTCTCCTTGATTTACTCTAGATTGGAATTCTGTAACTAATTTTACAAAACTATTTTCTTTTCTATATTCTGGTTTTATTTCAAAATCTAAGTAACCAAAATATTGCATGTAATTGGCAGCATGTTCTGAACTCCACATCCTAGGGAGTAACCCAAGATGTTCGCTATTAGAGTTTATTTTACCTGACTCCCAATCATTTACAATTATATATTTTCCAGAATTAAGGTCTTTTTCATATTTAGGCTTGTCATCTTTGTAAGGATTATCAGAATCTTGCCCTGCATAAGCATCAGAAAACATTGGTCCATAAAAGATATAAGTATCTGGATATTGTTCTAAATTATAATAGGCTAATAAAGCGCGGGCATCTGAAGGAGAATTTTCATTAATTACAGTATTAGCATTTGATCTAATTGGAATCATTAACCAGGATGAAAACCCAATAAAAACAAACATTATGCAAAGTAATAACGTATTAATTTTAATCCATTTTTTTTCTCTTGTAGTTTTGATTCCAATATAAAAGAAAGCAACAATTAAAATTGCGGAAAAAATAGTGCCAGAATTAAAAGGCAAGCCTAAATCATTTACAAAAAAGACTTCTAAGTATCCAAAAAGCCCTAATACAGAAGGCAATAATAATTTAAAAATAAACAATAAAATTGCTATAGAAAGAACATTTGCTATTACAAAGCTTTTTAATGTTGGAGAAGGATTTTTTTTAAAAAAATAAATCATTCCAATAGCAGGAATTGCTAATAGTCCCATAAAATGAACACCAAAAGATAAACCGACTACAAAAGAAATTAGAACTAACCATCTACCGCCTCCATTTTTATCCATATTTTCCTCCCACTTGAAACCTAGCCAAAAAAGTAATGCCATAATCATTGTAGCCATAGCATAGACTTCTGCTTCAACTGCATTAAACCAAAAACTGTCAGAAAAGGTAAAACATAAAGATCCGACAAGTGAAGACCCAAGAATTATAATTGCATTAGAATTTGAAATAGAATTATTTTTTAAAACTATCTTTTTTCCAATAATTGTAGTAGTCAAAAACAAAAAAAGTATTGTAAATGCGCTTGCAAAAACAGACATCATATTTACCATAAATGCAATTTGATCTGGGTTTGATGCAAAAGAAGCAAAAAAAGCTCCTAACATTTGAAAAAATGGAGCTCCAGGAGGGTGTCCTACTTGTAATTTAGCAGATGTTGATATATATTCTGCAGCATCCCAGTAACTTGCAGTTGGCTCGACAGTTAATGAATAGGTTGTAAATGCTATTAAAAATGTAATAAATCCAATTAAATTATTCCATTTTTTGAATTTACTAATGTTCATTTTTAATAATTTACAAAGCGAAAATAAACAATATTCTCAATTAAAGATTCAGATTAATTTTTTAAATATAATTTATTTGCCTAGCAAAAACTTTATACTAAATTTGCCGAGCATTACATTGGCCTATGGTGTAACTGGTAACACGTCTGGTTTTGGTCCAGAAGAGTCTAGGTTCGAGCCCTAGTAGGCCAACTATAATTCGTAAAGTAGATGTATTAGAGATTCTTTTATTAGAATTTTATATATTTGCACAGCATTATTGAAAAATTGAGGGGGACACTGTCCCCCTCTTTATTAAATATATATTTTGAAAAAAATTTTAGAAAAATTAATTGAGGAATTTTTTAGCATTAATCCTAATCTGTTTTTAGTGGATTTTTCTATGGATTCATTAAATAAAATTAATATTACAATTGATGGAGATAATGGAGTTAAAATTATACACTGTGTTAGCTTAACCAAATTTTTAAAAAAGCATTTAAATGAAGAATTAGAGGATTTTTCTGTAGAGGTTAGTTCAGCAGGGCTTTTGTCTCCTTTAGTTTCTCAAAGACAATTTAGAAAAAACATTACAAGAAAGTTGAATATTCAGTCTATTGATGGCGGAGAATTTGTTGGCAATTTAACAGAAGTTAGTGAAAGTCAAATAACTATTGAATGGACAATTAGAGAGCCAAAGCCAATTGGTAAAGGAAAAATTTCAGTAAAAATAAATCAATCAATAGCATTTAATCAGATTAAAAAAGCAAACTTAATAGTAGAATTTTAAAAAATAAAATAAATGGAAAATTTAGCCTTAATTGAATCATTTTCAGAATTTAAAGATGAGAAATTTATTGATAGAGTAACTCTTATGTCCATTTTAGAGGAGGTGTTTAGAAATACTTTAAAGAGAAAATATGGAGATGATGATAATTTTGATATTATTATTAATCCTGATAAAGGGGATTTGGAAATTTGGAGAAATAGAATAGTTGTTGAAGATGATGCAGTTGAAGATGAAAATCAAGAAATTACCCTTACAGAAGCCAGAAAAATTGAACCTGATTTTGAGGTTGGAGAGGATGTGTCTGAGGAAGTTAAATTGATGGACCTTGGTAGAAGAACAGTATTATCATTAAGACAAAATTTAGTTTCTAGAATTCATGAGCATGATAATGGGATTATATATAAACAATTTATTGATTTAATTGGAGAAATTTATACTGCAGAAGTTCATCATATCCGCCATAATGTTGTTATCCTTTTGGATGACGAAGGCAACGAATTAATTATGCCTAAAGATCGTCAAATCCCATCAGATTTTTATAGAAAAGGGGATAATATAAGAGGGATTATTGAATCTGTAGAACTAAAAGGGAATAAGCCTTCAATTGTATTATCAAGAACTTCTCCTAAATTTTTAGAAAAGCTTTTTGAACAAGATATTCCGGAAGTATTTGATGGATTAATTTCTGTAAAAAAAGTGGTAAGAATTCCAGGCGAAAAAGCTAAAGTTGCTGTAGATTCATATGATGATAGAATTGATCCTGTTGGAGCTTGTGTTGGAATGAAAGGGTCTAGAATCCATGGAATTGTTAGAGAATTAGGCAACGAAAATATTGATGTAATAAATTATACAAATAATACTCAACTTTTTATAACAAGAGCTTTAAGTCCAGCAAAAATTTCTTCTTTAAAAATTAACGAAGAAAAGAAAACAGTTGAAGTATTTATGGATTCAGACCAAGTTTCGAAAGCTATTGGTAGAGGAGGGCATAACATAAGATTGGCAGGTCAATTAACAGGGTATGAAATAGATGTTTATAGAGAAGGAGCAGAAGAAGATGTTGAGTTGACAGAATTTTCAGATGAAATTGAAGGATGGGTATTGGAAGAGCTTAAAAAAGCAGGATTAGACACTGCTAAAAGTGTTTTAGAACAGGATGTAGAAGATTTAATTAAAAGAACTGATTTAGAAGAAGAAACAATTTTAGAAATAAGAAAGGTGTTAAACGCAGAATTTTCAGAATAAATTTTTTATGAGTCAAATGAAATTAACAAGATTGAATAAAGTTTTGAGAGAATTTAATATTTCTTTGGATAGAGCTGTTGAATTTTTAGCTTCAAACGATCATACTATTGAAGCTAGACCAACAACTAAAATATCTGAAGTTCAATACAATTTATTTTTAAATGAATTTAGCTCTGATAAATCTAATAAAGTAGAGTCTCACGATTTAAGTGAGGAAAAGAGAAAAGAAAAGGAAGAATTAAGAGTTAAGCTAGAACAGGAACAAGAAGAAAAAATAAAAAAACAAAATGCACTAATTAAAGCCAAAGTTGAAGTTAAAAAACCAATTTATTTAGGAAAAATAGATTTAGATCAATTTAATAAACCTAAATCCAGTAAGGTTCAGAAAAATATTCAAGTTGATCAAAGCGTTAAGGATGATAAAACAAATGATATAGTTGCTGAAAAAACAGAATTAAAGATTAAAAAAAAGGAAGAGAGTAATATCAAAACTCAATACAAAAAATTAACTGGTTTAAAGACTGTAGGTGATAAAATTGATCTAGAACAATTTAATAAACCAAAACCTAGTTCTGAGGAGAAAACATCATCTTCTGAATCAAAAAGAAAAAGAAAAAGAATAATAAAAGATCCAGTCAAACCTAGTCCTGACTCGAATAAGAGAAATTTTGTCAAACAATCAAGATCAAAAACTACATTAGCCGAACCTTCAGAATTAGACGTTCAAAAGCAAATAAGAGACACTTTAGAGAAACTGCAAGGAAAATCTAGCACTTCTAAAGGAGCTAAATACAGAAAGGAAAAAAGAGACTCACATAAATTAAAATCTGAAGAAGATATAGCTTTAAATGAAGCAGACAAAAAAATAATTAAGGTAACAGAATTTATTACTGTAGGAGAAGTGGCTACAATGATGGAAGTTACTTCAACTGATATTATTTCAGCATGTATGTCTTTAGGCATTATGGTAACTATGAATCAAAGGCTAGATGCAGAAACACTAACAATTGTAGCCGATGAGTTTGGATTTGATGTGGAGTTTGTGACTGCTGATATTGAAGATTCTATTAAGGATTTTGTTGACGATCCAGAAGATTTAATGCCAAGACCACCTATTGTAACTGTTATGGGGCATGTAGATCATGGAAAAACTTCTTTATTGGATTACATAAGAGAAGAAAATGTGATTGCTGGAGAATCGGGTGGAATCACCCAACATATAGGTGCTTATAATGTAATATTAAAAGATGGTCAAAAAATTACTTTTTTAGATACTCCTGGGCACGAAGCTTTTACCGCTATGAGAGCTAGAGGTGCTCAAGTCACAGATTTAGTTATTATAGTTATTGCTGCAGATGATGATATTATGCCTCAAACAAAAGAGGCAATTAGTCACGCTCAAGCAGCAGCAGTTCCTATTGTTTTTGCAATAAATAAAATTGATAGGCCAAATTCAAATCCTGATAAAATCAAAGAAAAACTTTCAGGAATGAATTTATTAATTGAGGAATGGGGAGGAAAAATTCAATCTCAAGATGTTTCTGCATTAAAAGGAACTGGTATAGATGAATTATTAGAAAAAGTTTTATTAGAAGCAGAATTTTTAGAACTAAAAGCTAATCCTAATAGATCTGCAACAGGAACTGTTGTGGAAGCTTTTTTAGACAAAGGGAAAGGATATATGTCGACTATTTTAATACAGAAAGGAACTTTAAAAATAGGAGATTATTTATTAGCAGGACGGCATTCTGGAAAGGTTAAAGCGATGCAAGATGAAAGAGGAAATTCTATTAATGAAGCAGGCCCTTCTATACCTGTTTCTATTTTAGGACTTGATGGTGCTCCTCAAGCTGGAGATAAATTTAATGTTTTTGAAGATGAAAAAGAAGCAAAACAAATTGCCATTAAAAGAGCCCAATTAGTAAGAGAACAAACCGTAAGAACCCAAAAACATATTACTTTAGATGAAATAGGAAGAAGAATTGCATTGGGGGATTTCCAAGAATTAAATATAATTTTGAAAGGTGATGTTGATGGATCAGTTGAGGCTTTAACGGATTCTTTTCAACAACTTTCAACAGATGAAATACACATAAATATAATTCATAAAGCCGTTGGGGCTATTACTGAATCGGATGTTCTTTTAGCTTCCGCTTCAGATGCAATTATTATTGGTTTTAACGTAAGGCCAACAGGAAATGCTAGGCAAATTGCAGATAAAGAAGAAATAGATATTAGAAATTATTCTATTATATATGATGCTATTAATGACCTTAAAGACGCGATGGAGGGAATGTTGTCTCCAGTATTTAAAGAAGAGGTTTCTGGAAATGCTGAAATAAGAGAAACATTTAAAATCTCAAAAGTTGGAACTATTGCAGGCTGTATGGTTACTGATGGAAAAATATTCAAAAATTCAATTATTAGAATTATTAGAGAAGGGGTTGTTGTTAATTCTGGAAAATTAGCCGCTTTGAAAAGATTTAAGGATGATGCTAAAGAAGTCTCTAAAGGATATGAATGTGGTATTCAGGTCAAGAATTATAATGACATAAAAATTGGTGATATTATAGAAGCTTATTCTGAAGTTGAAATTAAAAAGAAGATTAAATAATCAATTTGGTTTAAGTATAAAAGCTGAAGAAAAATCTTTTTTGATGTTTTTTAATTCCCTTATTGCTTTGATTTTTGAAATATATTTTCCGATTCTTATTTTATAATAAGGTGTCTCAAAACTAAAAAACAAATCTTCATATTTTTTTTCTAAAGTTAAACTATCCATTAGCTTTAGCCCATCTTGATAATTTCCATTAAAAACTTGAATAGTAAACTGCCCTGATGTAAATGCTTCAGAATTAATTTCTTTTTTAAGTTCTATTACTTTTCCTAATTTAGGGTCTTGCTCTACTTGAAGCGATCCAGTTTGTGAATAAGAATTGTAAACACTTAAAATAATAATAAAATGGAATAGGTTGTTTAAAGCTCTCATTAGTTTAGCAAATATAATTTATAATTAAATTTCCTTAAAAATAACTCTAATATTCGATCTTTTAAAAGATTGACTTATAATAATCTAAATCAAAGAAAAAACGTGAACTTGCTAAAGAATAACTATTTATTTTAACTCTATACTAATTTTATATAATATTTTATTAGTATAGAGTTAATGTTATTTCCTATATTTGCCCATATCTTTATAATATATGAAGCTTTTTCCATCTTTAAAGTCTTTAAAAAAAAATCTATTAAATAAGGATCAATTACAAAAATTCAGCGAATTAGAATCCCTAGAACTAAACTATAATAGATTACTAAAAAGAAAAGAGAAAATTACGGATGAATTAAGAAACCTTAATAACCAAATTAAAGCAATCGAAGCTCCTCACTCAGATTATATAGTCCAATTTAAAAAAATTAATAAGAATTTAGTCCCTATTATTTCTGTTGGATTTGATAAAAGGTGGGCTACATATAATTGCATTGTAAAGATTTCTGTGGCTTCTAAATCTTTTTATTTGGGCAAGGAGAATTCTATAAAAAAAAGAATACAACAATTTCATAGTAATATTATTATGGACAAGGATATAAATTTTATAAAATCAGAGATTATAAAAATAGTTAGTACTGTTATAATGCAGTTTATTGATACCAAATCACCAAAAGATCCATTTAAAAAAAGAGTAAAGTTAAATTTAGACAATGTATTAGATAAGTATGTTGCTTCTGGCGCGTGGGACTATTGGGTCAGCAGATAATTATTATGATAAATTATATTAAAAAAATAATTTTTTTAAATCATTTATTTAGAATGGTTATAAATTGCAATTAAGATATGTATAGGGTTTCTAGAATCATTCTTCTGTTGTACTTTCGCCATCTAATTTTTATACAATTTTTTAAATTGTTACTAGCAAGAAAACCAACTTTGTTTAAACACTTTTGTCATTTCTTTACAAGCAATAGAGTGGTCAAATTTTGGACTCTTAATTTATTATTTCTTTTTTCAACTTCTATTAGTATTTCAGCTCAAGAATTAGATATATCTAAAGGCAAATCTTTATTTAACGCTAATTGTGCTTCTTGTCATAAGTTGAATAAAAAATTAATTGGCCCTGCTTTAAAGGGAGTTTCAAGTAAATACGAAAAAGATTGGTTGTATACTTGGATTAAGAATAGTGCTTCATTGATTAAATCTGGAGATGAACAAGCTGTTGCTATTTATAAAGAGTATAATAAGGTGGCTATGAATACCTTTCCTCAATTATCTAATGAGGATATTGATAATATTTTGGCTTATTCTGATTACGTTCCTCCGGCGGCGTCTAATACGGGGTCTAGTATTAGCTCTAGTAATCAAAGTGATCAGTCTTCATTTACTAATGATTTAGTGCTTGTTTTACTTACTATAATATTAATTGTTTTAGTAACTATGTTGTTTTTAGTTACAAAAACATTAAAAAGAGTAGTTTCTAATAATGGTGTTGATACTGACTTTAAAAAATTATCTGGAACCCCTTTATGGGAAAAGTTTATTAAAAATCAATTTTTAGTAATTGTTTCAGTTATTTTCTTGCTTTTATCTAGTGCTTATTTTGCTTATGGATATTTAATGCAACTTGGTGTTGATCAAGGATACATGCCTATTCAACCTATACACTATTCTCATAAAATTCATGCTGGGGAAAATAAAATTGAATGCCAATATTGTCATTCATCTGCAAGAATTTCAAAACACTCTGGAATTCCATCTCTTAATGTTTGTATGAATTGTCATGAAAATATTGCTGAATATGATGGAGAAGAAGATTTAGAAAAAGGGTATACTAAAGATTTCTATACAAACGAAATTAGAAAATTATACAAAGCAGTTGGGTGGGATGAAACTACTCGGTCTTATACTGGAGATACTGAACCTGTTAAATGGGTTAGGATCCATAATTTACCTGATTTTGTGTATTTTAATCATTCACAACATGTTACAGTTGCTGGGGTTGATTGTCAGAAATGTCATGGTCCAGTTGAAGAAATGGAAATTATGTATCAATATTCTCCTTTGACTATGGGATGGTGTATTAATTGTCATAGAGAATCTAATATTAAAGTTAAAGACAATGAGTATTATACTAAAATACATGAAGAATTGTCTAAGAAATATGGTGTTGAGGAATTAACTGTAGCTCAAATGGGGGGCTTAGAATGTGGAAAATGTCATTATTAAAATAATTTAATTTGTAAATGGGAAACCATAAAAAATATTGGAAAAGTGAAATTGAATTGTCATCAGACAATGAAATGGTTCATAAGCTTAGAGATAATGAATTCGTTAATGAATTACCTATTGACAATTTTTTAGAAAATAAAGAGACTTTAAAGGATACCAATACAAATAGAAGAGATTTTCTAAAATATTTAGGATTTAGTACTGCAGCAGCAACTTTAGCTAGTTGTGAAGGCCCAGTTAATAAATCAATTCCATACGTTGTTCAGCCCGAACAAATAAGACCAGGAATTTCAAATTTTTATGCTACTTCTATTTCTGATGGATTTGATTTTGCAAATGTTTTAGTAAAGACTAGGGAAGGAAGACCTATTAAAATTGAAAAAAATTCTAAATCTGAAGATCAGGGACCTAATGCTAGAATCCAAGCTTCAGTTTTATCTATGTATGATAGCTCTAGAATTCAAGGCCCTACAATGGATGGTCAAGATATCAGTTGGGAATTATTTAACTTGAATATTTCTGCACAATTACAAGCTATGCAAGCTTCAGATAAAAGAATAGTTTTATTAACTCAAACATTTTCGAGTCCAACAACTGAATCTATTATTAAGGAATTTGTCAATAAATATTCAAATGTTGAACATGTGGTTTATGATTCGATTTCTGAATCAAAATCATTAGATGCTTTTGAAATTCTTTATGGCAAAAGAGCCTTGCCTACTTATGATTTTTCTAAGTCAGACATGATAGTGTCTTTTGATGCTGATTTTTTAGTTGATTGGCAAGGAGGAGGTTTCAGCAAAGGATATTCAAAATCTAGAGTCCCTAAAAACGGGAAAATGTCTAAGCATTACCAGTTTGAAGCTAATATGTCTTTAACTGGCGCTAATGCTGACGTAAGAATACCGTTAAAGCCTTCTATTCAAAAGCTAGCTTTATTAAAAATATACGAATATATTTCTGGAGAAAATGTTAATGTTAAACTAGAAGATGAATTAGATGGCAAGATAAAAAAGCTAGCTTCTGACTTAAAAAAATCTTCAGGAAAAGGAGTTTTTATTACTGGAATTAGCGATGTAAATGCTCAATTAATAGCTCTAAAAATAAATCATTTAATAAATAGTAAAGTAATAAATATTAATAAACTTAGCCTTATAAGAAATGGTAATGACACAAAAGTAGATAAAGTTGTAAAAGATGTTATTAATAAAAGTGTTGATGGTTTAATAATGTGTGGGGTTAACCCATCTTATTCTTTGCCTAATTCTAATGTGTTCAATGAAGCACTAAAATCATTAGAGTTATCTGTTTCTTTTTCTATGAATAATACTGAAACTGCTATGCTTTCAAAATGGGTAGCTGCGACACCTCATTATTTAGAATCATGGGGAGATTTAGAAATTAAATCTGGAAATTATAGTTTAATTCAACCCACTATCAAACCGCTTTTTGACACAAAACAATTTCAAGAAGTTTTATTAAACTGGATTGACAGTAATGATTTATATTATGATTACTTGAAATTATACTGGAATAATAGAATTTTAAAAGGACTTTCTTGGAATCAAGCGCTTCATGATGGTGTTTATAATTTAAAAAGTGTAAATCCATTACAATATATTAACGTAAGCTTGGGCAATAGAATTAATGAGTTAAAAAATTCTGTTAATGAGGGATTTGAACTTTCATTGTATTCTAAAGTTTCTATGGGCGATGGTAAGCAGGCCAACAATCCATGGTTGCAAGAAATGCCCGACCCATTAACTAGAGTTTCATGGGATAACTACTTAACTGTTTCAAAATCAGATGCAGAAAGGTTGGGTTTAAAAAATACTTATGAATCCAATGGGGCACTGAATAGTAACTACGCTAAAGTATTAGTTAACGATCAATTTATTAAAGTCCCCGTTGTTATTCAGCCTGGTCAAGCAAAAGGTTCTTTCGGATTATCTTTTGGCTATGGGAGAACTAGTGGGGTAAAAAATGAATTACAAACAGGAGTTAATGGGTTCCAAGTTTATAATCAGTTTGATTCTACCCAATCTGTAGAAATTGAAGTAATAAATGAGGTACATGAATTTGCATGTGTTCAATTGCATAATACATTAATGGGTCGTGGTGACATTATTAAAGAAACAACCCTAGAAATATTCAACACTAAAGATGTTGGAGAATGGAATCATGTTCCGCGAGTATCCTTAAATCATATAGCAACCCCTGTAACTTCACCAGATGTTGATATTTGGGAAAAATTTGACAGTTCAATTGGACATCATTTTAATTTGTCTATTGATTTAAATGCCTGTACTGGCTGTGGAGCTTGTGTTATTTCATGTCATGCAGAAAACAATGTGCCTGTAGTTGGTAAATCTGAAGTTAGAAGGTCTAGAGATATGCATTGGCTTAGAATAGATAGATATTATTCATCAGAAGAAACATTTTTTGAAGATAATCAGACTAAAGATGATATTAGTGGTTTAGGGGAGGCTCTTTCAGTTTTTGGGAAAATGGAAAATCCTTCTGAAAATCCTCAGGTTGTTTTTCAACCTGTAATGTGTCAACATTGTAATCAGGCTCCTTGTGAAACAGTATGTCCGGTAGCGGCAACTTCACATGGAAAGCAAGGTCAAAATCATATGGCTTACAATAGATGTGTAGGCACTAGATATTGTGCAAATAACTGTCCTTATAAGGTTAGAAGATTTAACTGGTTTCTTTATAATAACAATAATGAATTTGACTTCAATATGAATGATGATTTAGGTAAAATGGTACTTAACCCAGATGTTGTTGTAAGATCCAGAGGAGTAATGGAGAAATGTTCTATGTGTATTCAAAAAACACAGAAAACAATACTTAATGCAAAATTAGAAAGAAGAGTTATTGAAGATGGTGAATTCCAAACAGCTTGTTCCTTAGCATGTGATTCCGGAGCAATAGTTTTTGGAGATGTTAATGATAAAGAAAGTGAAGTTTTAAAATTAAAAAAAGATGACAGAATGTATCATCTTTTGGAAAGTGTTGGTACAGAACCAAATGTTATGTATCAAGTTAAAGTAAGAAATACGTAAAAGATAAAATAATTATATGTCATCTCATTACGAAGCACCAATTAGAAAACCTTTAGTAACTGGTAATAAATCATATCATGATGTTTCAGTTGATATTTCTGCTGCTATTGAAGGAAAGGCAAATAAACAATGGTGGATAGTATTTTCAATTGCATTAGCTGCTTTTTTATGGGGAATAGGATGTATAATATATACTATTTCAACTGGAATTGGCGTTTGGGGATTAAATAAAACTGTTGGATGGGCTTGGGATATTACAAATTTTGTTTGGTGGATTGGTATCGGTCATGCAGGAACGCTTATTTCGGCCGTATTATTGCTGTTTAGACAAAAATGGAGAATGGCTATTAACAGATCAGCTGAAGCTATGACCATTTTTTCAGTAATTCAAGCAGCCTTATTTCCACTCATTCATATGGGTCGTCCATGGCTGGGTTATTGGGTCCTTCCTATTCCAAATGCTTACGGATCATTGTGGGTTAATTTTAATTCTCCTCTACTTTGGGATGTTTTTGCTATATCTACATATTTATCAGTTTCTTTAGTTTTCTGGTGGACTGGACTTCTTCCTGATTTGGCAATGATTAGAGATAGAGCTGTTAAACCATTTCAAAAGAAAATATATAGTTTGGTAAGCTTTGGATGGTCTGGAAGAGCAAAAGATTGGCAAAGATTTGAAGAGGTTTCATTAGTGTTAGCCGGTTTAGCAACTCCTTTGGTTTTATCTGTTCACACAATTGTATCTTTTGATTTTGCAACTTCTGTAATACCTGGTTGGCATACTACAATATTTCCTCCTTATTTTGTAGCCGGAGCAATTTTTTCCGGTTTTGCTATGGTTAATACTTTGTTAATCATTATGAGAAAAGTTTCAAACTTAGAAAATTATATAACTGTCCAGCATATAGAACTTATGAATATTGTAATTATGATTACAGGATCCATTGTAGGGACGGCTTATATTACTGAGTTGTTTATGGCATGGTATTCTGGTGTGGAATATGAACAATATGCTTTTTTAAATAGAGCAACTGGTCCTTATTGGTGGGCTTATTGGTCAATGATGACTTGTAATGTATTTTCTCCTCAATTGATGTGGTTTAAAAAACTTAGGACAAGCATTGTATTTTCATTTTTCATATCAATAATAGTAAATATTGGGATGTGGTTTGAGAGATTTGTAATTATAGTTGTATCTCTTCATAGGGATTATCTTCCGTCATCGTGGACAATGTTTACACCTACATTTGTTGACATAGGAATATTTATTGGTACTATCGGATTCTTTTTCGTCTTATTTTTGCTTTATTCGAGAACATTTCCAGTGATAGCTCAAGCTGAAGTAAAAGCTATTTTAAAAACTTCTGGTGATAATTATAAAAAACTAAGAGATAAAAAATAATGTCTGAGAAAATTTTACATGCAGTGTATGATGACGATGACAAGCTTATTGAAGCAGTCAAAGAGATAAGAACTTCTAAATATTCTATAGAAGAAATATATACTCCTTTTCCTGTACATGGCTTAGATAAAGCAATGGGATTAGAGCCAACGAAACTAGGTATTCTATCGTTTATATATGGTTGTATTGGTTTTGGGTTCTCCATCTTTATGATGAATTACATAATGATAGTAGACTGGCCTCAAAATATTGGGGGAAAACCTAGTTTTTCATATTTAGAAAATATGCCTTCATTTGTTCCTATTATGTTTGAATTAACTGTGTTTTTTTCCGCCCATTTAATGGTTATTACTTTTTATTTAAGAAGTAAATTATGGCCATTTAAAGAGGCTGAAAATCCAATTCCTGAAACAACAGATGATAAATTTTTAATTGAAATAAAATTTAATGGAGACGGCAAAGCTTTAAAAGCTGTTATTAAAAAAACAGATGCTTTAAAGATAAAAGTAATTGAAAACAAAGAATCTAAGTAATGAAAAAGATAACTTTTTATAGTTTAACGGTAGTTTTCAGTCTTATGACTCTTTCCTGTTTTGATAATTCTAAACCAAATTACCAGTTTTTCCCAAATATGTATGAGTCTGTAGGGTATAGTACCTATGCGGAATCTGATGCTTTTTTAAATGGTATTGAGGCGCAGATTCCAGCTGAAGGAAGTATTCCAAGAGGCTGGGTTCCTTATGAATATACAGATACTAACGAAGGATATGAGTTAGCTAAAGAAAATTTAATTTCTCCATTACCTATTTCAGATAAAAACATTTCACAAGGGAAAGAATTGTACAATATATATTGCGCTATTTGTCATGGGCCAAAAGGAGATGGTCAAGGAGTGCTTATGGAAAGAGAAAAATTTCTTGGCATACCAAGCTATGCTGATAGAGAGATAACAGAAGGTAGTATTTATCATGTTTTAATGTATGGCAAAAATTTAATGGGATCTCATGCAAGTCAAGTTAACTCTAATGAAAGGTGGCAAATATCTCAATACGTAATGAGTTTAAAAGAGAAATTAACAAAATAATTAATGTATACGTTTACAAAAAATATTAAAATCTTTTCCCTTAGCCTTATAATTTTAGGAGCTCTTGGCCTTGGATATGGGTTTTATACTGCTCCAAATTCTGTTGAAGAGGCTAAAGCAATGGTTTCTAATTCACATGGCTTGGAAGAAAAGAATGATTCTCATGACAATAATAAAGATCATGCTATTTCTGAAGATTTACATGAATTAAATTCTCACTCATTAGAAGAAGTTTCTCATGATGAACACCTTCTTAATCAGTTACAAAATAGACCTTGGGCTGCATTATATGTTGCTGCTTTATTTTTTATGATGCTTGCACTAGGAACATTAGCTTTTTATGCTATTCAAAGAGCTGCGCAAGCAGGATGGTCACCAATTTTATTTAGAGTGATGGAAGGGATAACAGCTTACCTTCTTCCAGGAACTCTAATTATTTTAATAATTTTAATTCTGTCGTCTATGCATTTAAACCATTTATTTGTTTGGATGGATCCTGAAGTGGTTGAACATGATAAGCTGCTTCAAGGTAAATCAGGGTATTTGAATTCTCCATTTTTACTTGGAAGAGCTATTTTTTATATTTTAGGATGGAATCTGTATAGGTATTTTTCAAGAAAATTTTCTTTAGCTCAAGACAAATCAAATGATATTTCAAATCACAAAAAGAATTTTAAAATTTCAGCAGGGTTTTTAGCTTTCTTTATAGTTACTGAATCTATGATGTCATGGGATTGGATCATGTCCGTAGATCCACATTGGTTTAGCACGTTATTTGGTTGGTACGTATTTGCAAGTATGATGGTGTCAGCGATAACCACAATTGCGCTTGTTACTATTTATCTAAAATCTAAAGGTTATCTAGAAAAAGCAAATCATAATCATATTCATGATTTGGCTAAGTTTATGTTTGGATTTAGTGTGTTTTGGGCATATTTATGGTTTTCTCAATTTATGCTTATTTGGTATGCAAATTTTCCTGAGGAAGTAACTTATTTTATAACAAGAATAGAAGATTATAATTTGCCATTTTTCGGAATGATAGCCTTGAATTTTATTTTCCCATTATTACTACTTATGAATAGCGATTATAAAAGGGTAAACTGGTTTATTGTTACGACAGGAATCATCATATTAATCGGACATTACATAGATGTATTCAACATGATAATGCCTGCGACAGTTGGAGATCAATGGTTTATAGGTATACCTGAAATTTCAGGAATTTTATTCTTTGCTGGATTGTTTATTTACATTGTATTTAATGGTATTTCAAAAGCTTCATTAGAACCTTCTGGAGATCCACTTTTTAAGGAGAGCGAAAAATTTGTTTATTAATTTTATTTAAATGACAGTATTACTAACGATAACAATTTTAATTTTGACAGGTATTGCTCTTTGGCAGATTACTAAGATTTTCGAACTGTCTCAGATAGGATTAAAAAAAGATGATTCTCAAATTGCTACTGAAAAAGATAATGACCTTAATGGTAAATTAATGTTTGCTTTTTTGGTATTCATATACCTTGTGACAATCTATTGTTTTTGGGCTTACACTAAGGTCCTTCTTCCTGAATCTGCTTCAGAACATGGGTCTATATATGATACTCTTCTTTGGGTTTCATTCGCAATAATTTTATTTGCACAAACCATTACTCAAGCTGTTTTACATTATTTTGCATATAAGTATAGAGGAATAAATAATAGAAAGGCTTATTTCTTTACTCATGACAATAAACTTGAATTAATTTGGACAGTCATTCCGGCTATTATATTTTTTGTTTTGATAATATATGGAATGATTACATGGGGACAAATAATGAATTTTAGTGAAGAAGATGAAGATGACTTAGTGGTAGAGTTGTATGCTCAACAATGGAATTGGAAAGCTAGATATGGAGGTTTAGACAATGTCTTAGGAGATGCTAATGTTAGATTTTTAAATGATTTTGACGGAAAAAATGCTGTAGGAATTGATTCTTCTGACCCAAATGGAATGGATGATTTTGTTGTAACCCAAGAATTTCATTTACCTGTTAATAGGAAAGTGATTTTTAAAATGAGATCACAAGACGTTTTACACTCTGCTTATATGCCTCATTTTAGAGCTCAAATGAATTGTGTCCCTGGAATGATTACAGAATTTTCTTTTACTCCCACTATTACAACAGAAGAAATGAGACAGAATTCTGATGTAGTAGCAAAGGTTAATAGAATTAATAAAATAAGATATGACAAAAGTCAAAAGTTAATTTCTAAAGGGGAAGAAGCTCTTGATTCATATCAATTTGACTATCTATTATTATGCGCAAAAATATGTGGAACTTCTCATTATAATATGCAGATGAAAATAATAGTAGAATCTGAAAAAGATTATGAAAAATGGGCAGTTCAACAGCAAACATTTTCTGAAATAATTCAATAAATTAATATGTCAGCATCTATAAATATTTCTAATTCTAACCATGATGATCATCATCATCATAAAGAAACTTGGATAACTAAATGGATTTTTAGTCAAGATCATAAAATGATAGCTAAGCAATATCTTATTGTTGGAGTATTATTTATGGGATTTATTGGAGTTGCTATGTCTCTTTTATTTAGATTACAGCTTGCTTGGCCTGAACAATCTTTTGCTGTATTTGATATATTTTTAGGCAATTGGGCTCCTGAGGGCGTTATGGATCCAAATATATATTTAGCCCTTATTACGATTCATGGCACTATTATGGTCTTTTTTGTTCTAACAGCAGGCCTAAGTGGTACGTTTAGTAATTTATTGATTCCCCTTCAAATTGGAGCTAGAGATATGGCTACTGGACTTTTAAACATGATTTCCTTTTGGCTGTTTTTTCTTTCATGTATGATAATGCTAGCTTCATTATTTGTTGAAGCTGGACCTGCGGCATCAGGTTGGACAATATACCCACCTCTAAGTGCTCTTCCACAAGCTCAGCCTGGGTCTGGAATGGGAATGACATTATGGTTAATATCTATGGCTATTTTTATTGCGTCATCTTTATTAGGATCATTAAATTATATAATTACAGTTATTAATTTAAGAACTAAAGGAATGTCAATGTTCAGGTTGCCATTAACAATTTGGGCATTTCTTGTAACTGCTATTATAGGAGTTATTTCTTTTCCCGTTTTATTATCCGCAGCTTTATTGTTAATTATGGACAGAAGTTTTGGAACTTCTTTCTTTTTATCTGATATTTTTGTCCAGGGTGAGGTTTTGCATTATCAAGGAGGTTCACCAGTTTTATTTGAACATTTATTTTGGTTTTTAGGACATCCAGAAGTTTATATTGTTATTCTACCTGCACTTGGTATAACTTCTGAAATCATTGCAACGAATTCTAGAAAACCTATTTTTGGGTATAGAGCAATGATAGCTTCAATTTTAGCCATTGCTTTTTTATCAACTGTTGTTTGGGGGCATCATATGTTTATTTCTGGGATGAATCCATTCCTAGGTTCGGTATTTACATTTACAACTTTATTAATTGCAATTCCTTCTGCTGTAAAAGCATTTAATTATATAGCAACTCTGTGGAAAGGGAATCTTCAGTTTAATCCTGGCATGCTTTTCTCAATTGGTTTGGTGTCAACTTTCATAACAGGTGGTTTGACAGGGATTATTTTGGGAGATAGTACTTTAGATATAAATGTTCATGATACTTATTTCGTTGTAGCTCACTTCCATTTGGTAATGGGAATATCGGCTTTATACGGATTATTTGCTGGAGTTTATCATTGGTTCCCGAAATTGTTTGGAAGAATGATGAATAAAAATTTAGGTTATATACATTTTTGGGTGACAGTTATTTCAGCTTATGGAGTATTTTTCCCAATGCATTTTATTGGAATGGCAGGACTCCCTAGAAGATACTATACTAATACAGCTTTTCCATATTTTGATGATTTAGCAAATATTAATGTAGTGATTACAATTTTTTCTTTGTTAGCAGGTGCGGCTCAGTTAATATTTTTATATAATTTCATATCAAGCATTTTCTATGGCAAGAAAGCTGATCAAAATCCATGGAAATCTACAACACTTGAATGGACAGCTCCAGTAGAGCACATGCACGGCAACTGGCCTGGTGAAATTCCACATGTTCATAGATGGCCTTATGACTATAGCAAGCCAGGTCATAAAGATGATTTTGTAACACAGACTACTCCTATAGGGAAAAACGAAGTAGAAACAGAACATTAGTAATTTGCCTTTTTGTTTATCTTTGATTTAATGAATGAAAATTTAGACCCTACAGATTCCAATTATTCTGGAGAAGAATTAGAAATTGATAAAGCTTTAAGACCTTTGTCTTTTGATGATTTTGCAGGACAAGATCAAATTCTTAATAATTTAAAAATATTTGTTCAGGCATGTAATCAAAGAGCCGATGCCCTGGACCATACGCTTTTCCATGGACCTCCTGGACTTGGCAAAACTACTTTAGCTCATATATTGGCTAATGAGCTTGAAGTGAATTTAAAAGCAACTTCAGGGCCTGTTTTAGACAAGCCTGGAGATCTTGCAGGACTTTTAACTAATCTTGAATCAAGAGACGTTCTTTTTATAGATGAGATTCATAGATTAAGCCCTGTAGTTGAAGAATATCTGTATTCTGCAATGGAAGATTATAAGATTGATATCATGATTGAGACAGGCCCTAATGCACGAACCGTTCAAATAAACCTGAACCCATTTACTTTAATTGGAGCCACAACAAGGTCTGGATTATTGACAGCTCCGATGAGAGCAAGATTTGGAATAAATAGTAGATTGGAGTATTATAAAACAGAAATATTATCAAATATAGTAGAAAGAAGCTCAGATATATTAGACATTGAAATTAATCAAAAAGCTGCTATTGAAATAGCTGGAAGAAGCAGAGGAACTCCAAGAATTTCAAATTCATTATTAAGAAGGGTAAGAGATTTTGCTCAAATAAAAGGGAATGGTAAAATTGACTTAGAAATAACAAGATATGCTTTAAAATCCTTGAATGTTGATAAGTATGGTTTAGATGAGATGGATAATAAAATCCTATTGACTTTAATAGATAAATTTAAAGGAGGACCAGTAGGTATAAATACACTTTCATCTGCAGTTTCTGAAAGTTCAGAAACTTTAGAGGAAGTCTACGAACCTTTTTTAATTCAGCAAGGATTTATAGTGAGAACACCTAGAGGAAGAGAAGTTACAAAGTTAGCTTATGACCATTTAGGTAAAAAAAAATCTAGTTCACAAGAAGAATTATTCTAACTATATTGCTCAATTAAAACAATAATAAAATTTATATACTAATGGAATTAAATAGATTATTTTATGATTTTTTAATTAATTTAAAATTTTCAGAATTTTATGCCGAATTACTTAATTTATTGGTATTAAGCATAATCGTTTTTTTAGTTTTGATCTTACTGAGTTTTTTATCAAAGAAAGTTATTTCTAATTTTTTTGTAAAACTTTCAGCAAACACTAAAAATAATTTTGATGACTATTTGATTTCTAATCGTGCTCAAATTCATATTTCTAAACTAATTCCTGTTTTATTTCTTTATTGGATCATCCCTTTTTGGCTTTTAGGCTTTGAATTGCTTACTAGCTATGCACAACTTTTTATTGAAGTATACTCTGTTTTATTAATTATTTGGATTATAAGGAGTTTTTTAAGATCTGTTAAAGATTATTCAAAAACAGTAGACACTCTAAAGAATAAACCTGTTGAAAGTTTTATTCAGGTTTGTTTGATATTAGTGTGGTTTATAGGAATACTGATTATTTTCTCATTAATTACTGGGAAAGAAATAACTACATTTTTAACTGCAATGGGAGCATTGTCAGCAGTTATATTATTGATTTTCAAAGACACTATTCTTGGATTTGTGGCAAGTATTCAATTAAGCACTAATGACTTAATAAGGATTGGAGATTGGATTACTATGGAAAAGTTTGGAGCTGATGGGGATGTAATCGAAATAAATTTAAATTCTGTTAAGATTCAAAATTTTGATAAGACCATTACAACCATACCAACTTATAAATTGATTTCTGATTCATTTACAAATTGGAGAGGAATGAGCGATTCGAATGCAAGAAGAATTAAAAGAGCATTACTTATTAAAGGATCTTCGATTAAATTTTTGAATGAGACTGATTTGAACAAATTAAAAAAAATCAAATTAATTGAGGATTATATTATAAAAAAAGAAACAGAAATATTAGAATATAATCATAATTTAATAGTGGATAATTCTATTTTAGTTAATGGAAGAAATTTAACTAATCTTGGTTTATTTAGGAAATATATTGAGAAATTTTTGGATAATAATCCTTTAATTAATAGCGAAATGATTTTAATGTGTAGGCAATTAACTCCCACTTCACAGGGCGTGCCCTTAGAAATATATGCTTTTAGTAAAGATCAAGATTGGAAAAAATATGAAAATATAATGTCAGATATATTTGATCACTTATTAGCCTCTTTAAAAACATTTCATTTAGAATTATTTGAATTTCCATCCTCACTTAATAATAATTCAAATGAATAAAATAATAATAAGTTTTTTTTTATTTTTTTTTATTAACTCTTACTCTCAAAGTATAGAGGATTCAAACTGCACATCTATTTATTTAATACGACATGCTGAAAAAGTCAGAGAAAATAAAAATGATAAAAATCCTCATTTAAATTATAAAGGATTAATTAGAGCTGAAAAATGGAATAATTTTTTCAAAAATATTAAATTGGATGCAATCTACTCAACTAATTATTTTAGAACTCTAGAGACCGTCAATCCGATATCTAAAGATAATCTTGAAATACAAATTTATAATCCGTTTGTAATTAATTATAAGGAATTTATTGAGACTAATAAAGGCAAAACAGTTTTAGTAGTTGGGCATAGCAATACGATTCCAACGTTTACAAATGAATTATTAGAAGAAGATTTTTATAAAGATATCGAAGATGATAATAATTCTAACTTATATTTTATTAACATATGCAATGAACAAGATTTCTTTCATGCATTATATTATGTAAATTAAAATTCCAAAATGAATAGTAAGATTTTACCTAAAGTTGAACTTCATGTTCATTTGGATTGTTGTTTGAGTTTCGAAGTTGTAAAAAAAATTCGGCCTGATATTTCTAATCTATACTATAAAGAAAAATTTACAGGTTCAAGTTGTAGTTGTTTAAAAGATTACATTTCCTGCGCTGATAATGCTGTTGAATTAATGCAAACGAAAGAAGAATTAGAATTAGTCACTATTGACTTATTTGATCAATTAAAGTCTGATAATGTAGTTTATGTTGAGATTAGATTTGCTCCACTTCTTCATACTAATAAAGGGTTAAATCCTTATGAAATAGTTAAAATTATAAGTGAAATAACATATGAACAAAGTAAAAGTACTGGAATTGAAGCAGGCTTGATTTTATGTACTTTAAGACATTATAGTAGTTCTCAAAGCATGGAGACAGTAAAATTGGTGAATGAATTTAAAAATACTAATGTTGTTGGTTTTGATATTGCTGCAGATGAAGCAGGACATCCATTAGACAATCATATAGATGCTTTTAAGTTTGCTTTTGAAAACAAAATATTTTGCACTGCTCACGCTGGAGAAGCTTTAGGGCCTGAAAGTGTAATTGAAACCTTAGATAAGATTAAACCCCTAAGAATTGGACACGGAGTAAGGAGCGTAGAAGATAGTTCTCTTTTAAATAAATTAAAAAATAATAATATTCATTTAGAACTTTGCTTTACAAGCAATATTGTAACGAAAATGTATGATAATTATATGGATCATCCAATAGATATTTTATTTAAAAAAGGTCTTTCAATTAGTGTCAATTCAGATGGAAGAACAATTTCAGACACAGATTTAAATCAAGAATATGAAAAGCTTCAGGAGAACTTTAATTGGCCAAATAAAAATTTTCTTCAATGTAACATTGACGCAATGAAATCATCTTTCACAAATCAAAAGACAAAAGACAAAATTATTTCTTTATTGGAGGCCTCATATAATTAAATCATAAATGAAAATTTTATTTCCAAAAGATACTACTTTCTCATTTCAGTTACTTATAATTCAGTTTGTGTTTTTTACATTACTAAATTTATAGCCCTGTAGTTCAACGGATAGAATAAAAGTTTCCTAAACTTTAGATCTAGGTTCGATTCCTAGCAGGGCTACTAACTATTTAGTGACAGTCAGTTTCCCATTACTATAGCTTACACTATAGCAAGCTAATGTTCCACAACACGAACCCCCAGTTGTACAATCTGTTGGGAAAGAATTACCATGCTTGCCACAAACAAATTTGTCTTCAGAAGTATTATAACTCCATTGACTGTTGGTCCCTTCGTGAGGACATACGTTTGTGAATGCTCTGTAAGTAGATGAGTCAATTTTTAATAGTAACATTGCCTGTGATTTAAAATTGAACCAACCATTACTATTTAATGATGAGAATGAGGAGTGATTTAAATCAATAACAATTGTGTTCCCATTCACAGTGTAACCTGTATTTGAGTGACCACCACCTTCATTTGAAAGGGAGTCTTCTCCTTCTGAAGAACAAGCTTCAAGCATAGTTACTCCAAAAAAAGCAAGAGCAACAGAGGGACACACATTTTGTAAAAATTTTCTTCTTTTATTATTCATAAAATAAAAGTAAGCATTATTTAATTAGATTTGCATTTTAATTATTTAGAACCAAATAAATTAATCTTATGGGTATTTCTACACTTGATATTATTGTTTTCATGCTTTATTGCTTAACTATTTTAATTATAGGTCTTTATGTCTCTAGAGAAAAAGACGGAAAAGCTAAAAGTGCTGAAGATTATTTTTTAGCGGGCAAGTCGCTTCCTTGGTGGGCAATTGGCGCATCTCTAATAGCTGCTAATATATCAGCAGAACAATTTGTTGCTATGAATGGCTCTGGATTTGCAGCTGGTTTAGCAATTGCTTCTTATGAATGGATGGCTGCTATTACGTTATTAGTTGTTGGAAAATATTTTTTACCCATATTTATTGAAAAAGGACTTTACACAATTCCAGAATTTATTGAAAAAAGATTTAGCACAAATTTAAAAACCATCTTGGCAATTTTTTGGATTTCACTTTTTGTTTTTGTCAATCTTACAACGGTATTATTTTTGGGAGCAAAAGCTTTAGATATTGTGATTGGAACTGGAGATGGAAGCTTATTATTTGGAAGCATAATAGGGCTGGGATTATTTGCCGCTGCCTATTCTTTATGGGGTGGATTAGCTGCAGTTGCCTGGACTGATGTCATTCAAGTTATCTTATTAATTTTTGGAGGATTAATGATGACATACTTTGCCTTAACAAACGTAACAGAAAGTGGAAGTTTTATTGATGGATTAAGTTATGTTTATAATACAGTGCCTGAAAGATTTACCATGATTGTGTCAAAAGGTGAAATAATTAATACAAATGGAGATGATACTTGGAACAATCTTCCTGGTATTGCAGTATTAGTTGGCGGAATGTGGGTAGCAAATTTATATTACTGGGGATTTAATCAATACATAATTCAAAGAACTTTAGCTGCTAAAAACCTAAAAGAGGGTCAGAAAGGGATTGCCTTTGCTGCTTTTCTTAAACTCTTAATGCCTTTAATTGTTGTTGTTCCTGGAATTGTAGCTTATGTAATGAATTTAGACCCATCTGGAGCTTTTAATCCAGAAACAATAGATCAAACGTTTATTGGAGAAAATGGCCTTATTGAAAATGATAACGCTGCACCATGGCTTATTAAAAACTTTATTCCATCTGGATTTTTAGGACTCATTTTAGCTGCACTTGCTGCTGCCATTGTTTCTTCTTTAGCTTCAATGTTAAATTCAACTTCTACAATTTTTACCATGGATATTTACAAATCATTGATAAATAAGGAGGCTTCCGACAAACAAACGGTTAAAGTTGGAAGATTGACAGGATTAATTGCATTGATTATAGCTATGATAATTGCTCCTAAACTTGGTAATTTAGGCGAAGTTTTTCAGTTTATTCAAGAATACACAGGCGTGGTTAGTCCAGGTATCTTGGCTGTTTTTCTTATGGGATTATTTTATAAAAAGGCAACAAATAATGCTGCTATTTGGGGAGTGGTATTATCAATTCCGGTAGCAATGTATTTTAAAATTGTGCCATCAAGTTGGTTTTTGGCAGATACTCCATTTATGAATCAGATGGGAATTACTTTATTATCTACACTATTTATTATTTATTTAATTAGTTTTCTTGAAGGAAACAAGGATAATCCTAAAGGAATTGAATTGTCTAAAAAACTATTCGAAACATCTCCCGTATTTAATGTGGCAGCTATGAGTATTTGCATAATTACTGCTTTTTTATATGCTTTTCTTTGGTAATTACTTGTTATAAAATGAAATTAATAAAACTGTTAATTATTTCAATTTTTTTTATTTCTTGTTCGGGAGGGATTTCTGATGAAATAGTTTTAAAGCCATCTGATCAAACTCTTTTAGAATTATTAGCAGGAAGTTCCTCGAAAACTTGGAGAATTAATGCCGAACAAGACGCTCATTTTTCTAATGGAGCTCAAGATAAGAAGTATCCAACCTATTGGGAAGCTTATGCTTTCTCCAAATCTAATTCTGGATTTTATGATGATGAATATACTTTTAATATAAATGGAACTTACTATCATAAAACTAATGAAACGGTTTTTGGAAAGGGATCGTATTTAAATGATGATTTTGGCACTACTTCTCAACTTATTAATGGAGATGGAGAAATAGAGAATTATCCATTAAATAATTATCAAACTACATTTTCAGCTAAAAAAGAGGATGATTTAAATAAGATTGAATTTGGAGCTAAAGGGTTTGTTGGTTTTTACGTTGGAGAACATAATTATACAATCGAATGCTATGATTCTGAAAATATATTGTTAAGGTCTGTTGATGATCAGGATATTGCTTGGTACATATGGCTTACCACTAACACAGTTTCTGAAACACATCCTAAAAATCAATTTACTAACCTAATTTGGTCAGATGAGTTTAATGTTACAGGCGCTTTAGATTCTAGCAAGTGGGTTCATGAAGTTGGAGACTCTTGGTACAATAATGAAGTTCAATCTTACACAAGTAGATTAGATAATTCTAAAGTGGAAGATGGCAAATTAAAAATCATAGCTAAAAAGGAATCTTATAATGGCAATAATTACACCTCTGCAAGAATAATTTCTAATACTAAGAAGGACTTTACTTATGGAAGAGTAGATATTAAAGCAAAAATTCCTGGAAAAAAAGGAACTTGGCCTGCTCTTTGGATGCTTGGTTCTAACTTTAAGTCTGTTGAATGGCCTAAATGCGGGGAAATAGATATTCTAGAAGCGGCTCAAGTTAATAACTTTAAAGTGCAATCAACTGCGCATCATCCTGATAAATATGGTGATGGAGATACTCATATTAGTAGTGAGTATACAGATATTACAGAAAAATTTCATGTTTACTCTCTAGTTTGGACAAAGCAAGCTTTAACATTTTATGTAGATGACAAACCACATCATCTTGTAGGAAACTCATGCGTTCTTCCTTTTAATTGGGATCAGTTTATAATATTAAATGTTGCTATGGGGGGCACAATGGGAGGTGAGATTGCTTCTGATTTTGTTAGTGATACTATGGAAATTGAATATGTTAGAATTTATCAATAAATAATTAAAAATGAAAAAATACTGTATTATACTTTTAATAATACTGACATTAAACGGTTGTCAGACAAACAATATTAATAAAAGTACAAGTGATGTTATAAATCAAAAGGTAGATTCTCTTTTGAATATTATGACCCTTGATGAAAAGATAGGACAAATGAATCAATATAATGGGTTTTGGGATGTTACAGGCCCTTCTCCAAAAAATGGTGATGCAAAATATAAATATGAAAATCTAAAAAAAGGTTTAGTAGGGTCTATGCTAAATATGAGAGGAGTAAGAGATATTACTGCTGTACAAAAAATTGCAGTAGAGGAAACAAGGTTAGGTATTCCTCTAATAATTGGAAATGATGTGATACATGGCTATAAAACATTAAGCCCTATTCCACTTGCTGAAGCTGCAAGCTGGGACATTGATGAGATTGAGAATTCAGCTAGAATTGCTGCTTTGGAAGCTTCTGCGGCTGGAACTAATTGGACATTTGCTCCTATGATTGATATATCAAGGGATGCAAGATGGGGAAGGGTAATGGAAGGTGCAGGAGAAGATCCTTATTTAGGAAGTTTAATAGCAGCAGCAAGAGTAAGAGGCTTTCAAGGTGACGATCTCTCTAAACACTATACAATAGCTGCTACAGCAAAACATTTTGCAGCTTATGGATTTTCAGAGTCTGGTAGAGATTATAATACTGTAGATATTAGTAGAAACACTTTATATAATGTAGTTTTTCCACCATTTATCTCTGCATTAGATGCTGGGGCTAGAACTTTTATGAATTCATTTAATGAACTAGACGGAATACCGGCAACGGCTAATTCATTTTTACAAAGAGATATTTTAAAAGAAGAATGGAATTTTGATGGCTTTGTAGTATCAGATTGGGGATCGATTTCAGAAATGATAGCACACGGTTATGTTAAGAATGGAGTTGATGCAACGGAATTAGCTGTAGAAGCGGGCTCTGATATGGATATGGAATCTCATTTATATATTAAAAACTTGAAAGGTTTAGTTGAGTCTAAAAAAGTAGATATAAAATTAATTGATGATGCAGTTAGTAGAATACTTAGAGTCAAATTTGAATTAGGGTTATTTGATGATCCTTACAGATATTTAGATGCGGATAGAGAGAAAGAGGTTATGCACCATCCAAATAATCACAAGGCAGTTTTGGAAATGGCTAAAAAATCTATCGTTCTTCTAAAAAATGAAAATCAGCTTTTACCTTTAAAAAAGGAAAATCAAACGATAGCTTTAATTGGCGCTTTGGCCAATGATGATAATAGTCCACTGGGAAATTGGAGAACAAATTCTGATAATAATACTGCTATTACTGTTTTGGAAGGAATGAAGGCATACCCAAAAAACAAATTAATATATAGAAAGGGAGCAGATGTTAATTTAAATGATGGTGGTGTAGTAAAATTTCATGAAAAAGTTAAGATTAATGAAAATGACAAATCCGGTTTTAATTCGGCTAAAAATGTGGCAAGAAATGCGGATATAGTTGTTATGGTTCTTGGAGAGGATGGTTTCCAATCAGGAGAGGGAAGAAGTAGAACCAAGATTGATTTACCTGGCGTTCAGCAAGAACTTTTAGAAGAAGTTTATAAAGTAAATAAAAATATAGTTTTGGTTTTAATGAACGGAAGACCATTAAATATAAACTGGGCAGATAAAAATATTCCATCGATAGTTGAGGCATGGCAATTAGGAACCCAAACAGGCAATGCCATTGCTCAGGTACTTTATGGAGACTATAATCCTAGTGGAAAATTACCAATGACTTTTCCAAGAAGCGTAGGGCAAATTCCTATCTATTATAATTATAAAAATACAGGTAGACCAGGTCCAAAAAACGAAGTCTTTTGGACTCATTACAACGATGAAGTTAATACTCCTTTATACCCTTTTGGGTATGGGTTAAGTTATACAACTTTTGAGTACTCTAATATAGCTATAGACAATAAAATTCTTAAAAAAAATAATTCAATAAATGTTTCTGTTGAGCTTAAAAACACAGGGAAATTTAAAGGCAAGGAAGTGGTTCAACTTTATATAAAAGATAGATATGCTAGTATTACTAGACCAGTAAGAGAATTAAAAGGATTTGAAATGATAGAATTAAATCCTGGAGAGAGTAAAACGGTTTCTTTTGAAATATCCGAATCATTATTAAGATTTTACTCAGCCAATGAAGTTTGGGAATCGGAACCAGGAATTTTCGATATTTTTATAGGAACTGACTCAAATGCTAGTCTTCAAGAAAATTTTAAACTAATTAGAAAATTTTAAATGACATTTAAAACAGAATAAAGTTTGTAATTTAGAAATATTATTTTCTTGTTATGAATAAGTTTTTATGTTGTTTAGGTTTCTTTCTTTTATTTATTTCTTGTTCTAAATCAAATAAAAAGACAGAACCTGTTATTAAATCGATTGATTATGCTGAATTGAATTCTTTTATTCAAGATTCTTTGCCAATTCTTTCAAATCTAGATCCTAATTATAATCAAGTTTTTAATTTATGGCAAGATATTGATGTATTGATTAAAACAAGCATGATGCCAAAATCTGATCCAAGGCAATTGCGGTTTTTTATTGAATCTTATAAGCTTGAAATAGATAAGATTAATGAAATTCATATTCCTCAGGTATTAAACATTCCTTCAGTTATAGGTAGGTTTAGGGTTTTTAAAACAGAAATATTAAAAACAAAGACTAATGCATTAAATCAAAAAAACTTACAGCTTTTTAAGTATAATTTGAACAAAATTTTCGATTCCTATAATATATTAATTAGTAAAATGAATGCTGTAGCTAAAGAAAGTATAGAATCTAAAAAAGAGTAAGGGTTAATTTAATTCTTTGGCCAATAACACCTATTTTATTGTTTAGAGTTATTAAGTTTTTCTAGTTGAAATTCAATTTCTTGATCTTCAATTTTTCTAAAAATTAAACTGCTTTCCCCAATTTTAGCCGCAATTAAAGGATGGTCCTTAGTAATAGAATTCCAATCTGTGTGTTTGATGTTAAAGATTGTCTTAAGTTTTTTAGATGTATTTGGCAAAAAAGGCTCACATATTAAACTTAGAACTCCACATATTTGCAAGTTTATATTAATTATAGTCTTTACTCTTTCAGAATCATCAGTTTTAATTAATTTCCAAGGCTCTTCATCGGCAAGATATTTATTACCTAATCTAGCTAGGTCAATCATTGTATTGACGGCTTCTCTAAACCTAAACTTTTCAATTGAATCCCCAATTATTTTTGGATATGAATAGACTTTATTAAGTAAGTTTTTTTCAGAGTCATTTAAAACTCCAATTGTAGGGACATTACTATCATAATATTTTTGAGTTAATACAACCACTCTATTTATATAGTTCCCTAATATAGCTACTAACTCATTGTTGTTTTTAGCTTGAAAATCTTTCCAGGTAAAATCATTGTCTTTATTTTCAGGGGCATTAGCAGTAAGCACATATCTTAAAGTATCTTGCATATCTGGAAAATCTTCAAGATATTCATGAAGCCAAATAGCCCAGTTTTTTGAAGTGGATATTTTTTTACCTTCTAAATTTAGAAACTCATTAGCCGGCACATTTGTCGGTAAGATATATTTTTTGGAAGCTTTTAATATAGCAGGAAAGATAATACAATGAAATACAATATTGTCTTTTCCTATAAAATGGATAAGCTTTGTACTTGGGTCTTGCCAGTATGGCTTCCAGTCAACTTTTTCTTTTTCAGCCCATTCTTTAGTTGCTGAAATATAACCAATAGGAGCATCGAACCATACATATAATACTTTCCCTATAGCCTCTTTGATAGGTACAGGAATTCCCCAATCTAAATCCCTAGTTATTGCACGAGGCTTTAAGCCTTCATTTAGCCATGATTTAACTTGCCCAAAAACATTTGTTTTCCAATCCTCTTTTTTTTCTTCTAAAAACCATTTTTTTAAAAAAGGTTCAAAATTATTTAAGGGAAGAAACCAATGCTTAGTCTTTTTTAATGTAGGCTTATTTCCGCTTAACTTAGATTTGGGGTTTATAAGTTCAGTGGCATTTAGTGTAGATCCACAACTTTCACATTGATCACCATATGCGCCATCATAATGACATTTGGGACATTCTCCTTCTACATATCTGTCGGCTAAAAATTGATTTTCTACAGTATCATATAATTGTTCAAACTCTTCTTCAATAAAAATATTTTGATCATTTAATTCTTTAAAAAAATCAGAAGCAGTTTCGTGATGAATTTTTGAAGAAGTTCTTGAGTAGTTGTCAAAAGAAATTCCAAAATTTATGAAAGATTCTTTTATAATAACATGATATTTATCAATAATATTTTGAGCAGAGGTTCCTTCTTTTTTAGCTCTAATTGGAATTGCTGCTCCATGTTCATCACTTCCGCACACAAATAGAACATCATGACCAGAGAGTTTAAGGTACCTAGAATAAATATCAGCAGGAATATAAGCTCCAGCTAAATGACCTATATGTATAGGGCCATTAGCATATGGTAAGGCAGATGTAACGGTATATCTTTTTTTCACTATTATATATGTGTAGTAAAAATAATCAATTAAATTTTCATTTACCATTAATATTATCTGAACTGAAATATCAAATGTTATATTTATAATTTTTTGTTTGATTTGTAACAAATCATAAATGATTACTATATTTACATCATATATGAAAACTATTTCCTCAGCAGTTGAAGAATACATAAAGTCTAAGCCATTTTTAATTTCAGCTTTATCCCAAGGAATTATCAATTTGACTTCATTATCTCGTATTATTAAATCAGAAATAGAATTATCTCTAAAAAAAGAGGTTAGATACGGGGCTATTGTTATGGCTTTAAAAAGACTTTCTAGTGAATTAGAGTTTAGAACTACTTATAAAATTGTAAAAATCATTAAAGATATTGGAGATATTACTGTTAGATCTTCGCTTATTGATTATAACTTCAAGGTCTCCGACACTTTATTAAGTAATCAGGTCAAGCTTTTGGCAAAAGTGGGTAATAAAGATGATTTTTACACTTCATCAAGAGGAGTAAATGAATGTAATATAGTAGTAAGCGGAAATTTATCTTCACTAGTAGAAACAATACTTAAAGAAGAATATTGTATTTCTAAACAAACCAATTTGTCATCAATTTCAATAAAATTACCAGCTGAAAACATTTCAATTCCTGGAGTATATTATTTTGTATTTCAAAGACTATCATGGGAAGGAATTAACATATATGAAGTAATCTCTACATCTAATGAGTTTACAATTTTAGTAAATGAGGAGCAGGTAGATAAGGCATTTAGAGTCGTGAAAAATTTAAAAAACCTTTAAATAACTTATTGCCTGAGTTAATGTTTGAACTTCATTAAAAACTAATAAAAGTTTTTCTTCATTATTTTTTTTCTTTTCTTTAATTTGACAAAGGTTAGGGTTGTTTTGAATATTTAATAATGTGTTTTGAAATTTATCAGATTTATAATATTTATCTTCTTTATTTGAAATGAATTGACAGATCATTTTACGATTTTTTAAAATTATTTTTTCAAAGCCTATTTCAATTCCAAGCCACTTTAATTCTACAGTTTTTATTAAATCAATAGTTTGGTTTGGAAGTTTTCCAAACCTATCTTCTAATACTTTTGTAAATTTATTTAACTCTTCTTTAGTTTTAATTTCAGATAATTTTTGATATTGATTTAACCTTTCTTTAATGTTATTAATATATGCATCAGGAAACAAAACCTCTAAATCAGTATCAATTTGAAAATTAGTAATTCTATTTTTTTTTATTGAGTCTTCATCAAACAATTCATTAAATTCTTTAGCTTTTAATTCTTCTACAGCTTCCTTTAAAATTTTTTGATATGTTTCAAATCCAATGTCATTTATAAAACCACTTTGTTCGGCTCCAAGTAAATCTCCAGCTCCTCTTATTTCTAAATCTTTCATAGCTATGTAAAATCCAGATCCTAATTCAGTATGTTGTTCTATAGCTTCAATTCTTTTTCTTGCTTCTTTTGTCATGGAAGAAAATGGTGACGTTATGAAGTAACAAAATGCCTTTTTATTGCTTCTTCCAACTCTTCCTCTCATTTGATGCAAATCACTCAGTCCAAAATTTTGAGCATTATTTATAAATATAGTATTGGCATTAGGAATATCTAATCCACTTTCTATTATTGTTGTGGAAACTAAAATATCAAATTTTCCATCAATGAAGTCTAGCATAGTTTTTTCAAGTTTTTTCCCCTCTATTTTTCCATGTACAATCCCAACTTCTGCATTAGGAGCTAGTTTAGAGATCATAGCGCTAACTTCTTTTATATTTTCAATTCTGTTATGGACAAAAAATACTTGACCCCCTCTTTGAATTTCAAAATTTATTGCTTCTGCTATAATTTTTTCTTTAAATGAAATGACATTGCTTTCAATGGGAAATCTGTTTTGTGGAGGAGTATTAATTATAGATAAATCTCTTGCAGACATTAAACTATACTGTAATGTTCTTGGGATAGGAGTTGCTGTTAAAGTTAAGACATCAATATTTTCTTTTAAAGATCTTATTTTCTCTTTAACACTTACACCAAATCTTTGTTCTTCATCAACAATTAATAATCCCAAGTTTTTAAATTCAATATTTTTATTTACAAGTTGATGTGTGCCAATTATTAAATCAATTTTGCCTGATTTAATTTCGTTGATAATTAAATTTTTTTCTTTGTTTGATCTAAATCTATTTAAATAATCAATAGATACAGGAAAATCTTCTAGTCTTTTAGTAAAAGTTTTAAAATGTTGGAAGGCCAGTACTGTAGTAGGAACTAATATAGCTACTTGTTTTCCATTATCTATTGCTTTAAATGCAGCTCTAATAGCAATTTCAGTTTTTCCAAACCCTACGTCACCACAAATTAATCTATCCATTGGCTGTAAGCTTTCCATGTCATTTTTTATGTCAATCGTAGATTTTATTTGATCTGGAGTATCTTCATAAAGAAAAGAAGCTTCAAGCTCGTGTTGTATAGATGAATCTGGGCCATACTGAAATCCATTTTTTAATTTCCTTTTTGCATAAGCTTCAATTAGATTAAAAGCAACCTGTTTTACTCTGCTCTTTGCATTTAATTTGATTTTTTTCCATGCTCCTGAACCTAGTTTAAAAATTTTTGGCTTTGTTCCATCTTTGCCATTATATTTACAAATTTTGTGGATTAAATGAATACTTACATAGAGCGTGTCTCTTTCACCATAAGTTAGCTTTATAGCTTCCTGAATTTTATCATTTACTTTTATTTTTTTTAGCCCTCCAAAAACTCCAATTCCATGATCAATATGAGTTACATAGTCTCCTATTTCTAATTGATTTAATTCGTTTAAATTCACTTTTTTACTATGAGAAAATCTAGATTTTATTTTGAATTTATGATACCTGTCAAATATCTCATGATCAGAATAGCAAACTTCCTTTTCATCATGATTTACATAGCCTTTGTAAATAGGTTTATCAATTAATATAGGATTTAATAAAATTTCATTTTGTTCGAAAATTTCTTTAAACCTGTTTATTTGATTTTCTGAGCTACAGAAAATTCTAATAGAATAACCCTTTTCTTTGTAGTTATTTAAATTTTCAATTAATAGATTAAACTTTTTATTAAAAGCTGGTTGTGGAATAATATTAAAATTGATTTGATTGTCACTATTATCACCTTTTAGATCAATTACTGAAAACTTTTTTAAATCCTGAAATAGAGAGATTCCACTATAAAAAAGTTTATTAATTTGTTCTTGATTAAATCTATTTTGATTTGAATTTTTATCAGATAAATAACTATATAAATCTTCTAATTTATCTTTTAAGAAAAAGAGATTCTCGGTAATTATGATGCTATTTTTATTAATAAAACTGAAAAGACCTTCTCTTTTATATTTATTTTCTTTATTTTCTAAATCGGCTAAAATTTCTATGGATTCAAATGTTTTATTTGATAATTGAGACTCAATATGAAAGGTTCTTATACTCTCAACTTCATTCCCAAAAAATTCAATCCTATACGGTAAATCATTGGAAAATGAAAAGACATCTATTATTCCTCCTCTAACTGAAAAATCTCCAGGTTCTAATACAAAATCTTCTCTATTAAATTCAAAATCAAATAATTGCTCATTTAAAATTTCAAGATTTAATGCTTCACCCACCGATATTTTTAAAATTCTTTTTTTTATTTCTTTTTTTTGAAGAATTTTTTCAAAAATCGCTTCCGGGTAAGTCACTATAATTTGTGAGTTTCCCACCACGCTAAGATTCTTTATGACTTCAGTTCTTTTAAAAATATTTTGACTGTCAGTTTTTTTAAAATCTTTATGTTTATTATAACTACTTGGATAAAACGAACAATGTTTTTGTTCCATAAAGTTTTCCAGATCATTATAATGGTAAGCAGCGGATTCTTTATCATTTAGTATCCATAAAAAATTTGTTTTTGAATTAAATAGTTGTTTTATAAAAAAGGATTTTGATGAACCATAGAGTCCATGTAGGATATATTTATTTTGAGATTGGATAATAGAATTTTGAAGTTTCTGAATTTTCAGAGACTTTAAAAAAGGTAAAGAATGTGGATTATTACCCACTTTTTTCATTGTCACAAATATCTATAAAATTGTTATACTATTGATGAATTTGTGAATATTAAATTCATTGGTTTAAATTTGTTTAAATATTTATTAAGTCAATGAATCTTATAATTAGAATTGCAGAAAGAGAGGATATGAAATCTGTTTTATTGTTGATCAATGAATTAGCTGAATTTGAGAGGGAGACAGATGTAGTAAATTTAACTTATGATGATTTAATTAGAGATGGGTTTTCAGATCCTCCTTTATTTGTTTGTTTTGTTGCGGTTTTAAATAATCAAATTGTAGGCATGTCATTAAGCTATTCAAGATATTCAACATGGAAGGGTAAAACAATGCATTTAGAAGACTTGATTGTTACTGAAAAAGAAAGAGGAACGGGTATTGGGAATGCTTTGTTTTCTAATTTTATTAAGTATTCTCATTCAAAAGGTGTTAAAAGAATTGAATGGGCAGTATTAAATTGGAATATTAATGCAATTAAATTTTATGAATCTAAAGGAGCAGTAGTTTATGATGATTGGCATATTGCACAAATGAATGAAACAGCAATTAAAAATTTTATTTCAAATAAATGAAAATATTCAAATTTGGTGGCACATCTATTAAAGATTCTAGTGGAGTAAAAAACCTGATTTCAATTTTAATTGAGTTAGGGTTTAAACAAACCTTAATAGTAGTTTCTGCTATGGGAAAAACGACTAACGCATTGGAAATAGTTGTAAACAATTACTTTGAAAATAAAGATGAATTACAATATTCAATAAACGAGGTTTTTAAATTTCATAATGAAATAGTTTTAAATCTCTTTCTTAATGATAATCATGAAATTTTCAATGAGATTAGAGAAATTTTTGAAAATTTGAGAGACTTTTTAAAAAGAAACAAATCTCCAAATTATTCTTTTGTTTATGATCAAGTTGTTAGTCAAGGTGAGTTGCTTTCAACCAAAATAATTAGTGCTTATTTGAATTATAAGAATATAAAGGCTATTTGGATAGATTCTAGAGAACTTATAAAGACTAATTCTAATTACAGAGATGCTAGTTTAAATTGGGATCTTACTCAAAAAAATATTTCGCAAAAAATTGATAATAAAAACTTAAATATTACCCAAGGTTATATTGCAAGTAACGAAAACAGTTTTAATACAACTTTAGGAAGAGAAGGTTCTGATTATTCAGCTGCTATTTATGCTTATTGTTTAAATGCAGAATCAGTTACCATTTGGAAGGATGTTCCTGGAGTTTTAAATGCTGATCCAAGAGTATTTAAAAAAACTCAACTTTTAGAAAATATCTCATATACTGAAGCTATTGAGCTTGCTTTTTATGGAGCATCTGTTATACACCCTAAAACTTTACAGCCTTTACAGAAAAAGGAAATCCCATTATATGTAAAATCCTTTTTAGATCCAAACTCTAAAGGAACTTCAATTTCAAGAGGAGTTAAAATTAAACCAGAAATACCTTGCTTTATCGTAAAAAGAAATCTTAATCTTTTAAAATTATCATCTCTTGATTTTTCATTTATAGTAGAAGAAAATATTAGCGAAATTTTCCAAATTTTACATGAAAATAAAATGAAAGTTGATTTGATTCAAAATTCCGCTATTAGTTTTTCAGTTTGTATTAATGATAAATACAATAGACTAAAAGAGCTGTTGTCTATTTTGAAAGCTACTTTTAAAGTAGAATGTGTTGAAGATGTTAGTTTATTTACTATTAGACATTTCAATGAAAACTCTTCTAATGAAATTTTAAAGAAAAATCAATTGCTTTTGGAACAAAGAACAAATGAAATTCTTCAATTAGTAGTTAAATAATTAAAAATATTTCTTACAAAAATTTATTGCAAATTCTTTTATTTTTTTAATAATAATTTTTTTATTTTATCTAAAGCAACTTTTACTAGTAGTATTTTACTCTCTTCTGACCATCCAGCAATGTGAGGCGTAATTATTACTTCATTAGATTTTATTAAATATTTCAAATCTTTATTAGAACGATCAGAAAGTTTTTCAAAAGAACTTTTTTCAAATTCTAAAACATCTAAAGCCGCTCCTAACACTTTCTTTTCTTTTAGAGCTTTAACCAAGTGACTTGTGTTAACGCATATTCCTCGGGCTGTATTTATTAACCAAAAAGGTTTGTCACATTTACTGATAAACTTATGATTTATTAGGCCAATAGATTCTTTTGAAAGTGAAGTGTGCAAACTAATTATGTCGGCTTGTTTTTGAATTTCTTCTAATGTTGCCGAATTTGCATACTTATCTTCTAATCCGGATTTAAGGTCGAAAAAAATTACTTTTGTATTAAAGCCAGATAATTTTTTTGCAAAACTCTTTCCAGTATTTCCGTAGCCTATTAATCCAATAGTTTTACCCATTAATTCATTCCCTCTATTAGGCTCTCTTGACCATATTCCTTTAGATATTTCTTTTTCAGATTTAGAAATATTATTCATTAAAGAAAGTATCATTCCAATAGCATGTTCGCCTACTGCATTTGAATTTCCTTCAGGTGTAGAAATGATTTTAATATTTTTTGATTTGGCAAAGTCCAGATCAATATTTTCAGTCCCAGATCCAATTCTAGCGATAAATTTAATATTAGAAGCTTTATTTAGGAATCTTTGATCAATGGGGATTCTACTTCTAATAATAATACCATTATATATAGATAATTTTTCTTCTATTTCTTTTTTTGAAGATTTAAAATCAAATTCATTAGTAAAGCCTATTTTTTCTAATTCATTATATAAATAAGAATGAGTACTATCTAAATGAAGTATTTTCATTTTAACTATAGTAAAAAGATTTTTGCAATATAAAAGAACAGAAAAATACCAAAAATATCATTACTTGTTGTAATAAATGGTCCTGTAGCTATTGCAGGATCTATTCCTCTTTTTTCTAGAATTATTGGAATTGAAGTTCCAATTAGAGCTGCAACCACTATTACACATAACATTGAAAGAGAAATTACAAGACTTAGTTCTATAGGTTGATTTATAACCTGTCCAAATACTATAGTTAATAAACCTAGAATAACACCATTAATTAAACTTAGCCCTAGCTCTTTAATTAATCTATTTAAAAGACTCCCTTTCACTACATCATTAGCAAGTCCCTGGACAATTATAGCAGAAGATTGAACACCAACATTTCCAGCCATTGCCGCTATTAATGGAGTGAAAAAAAATAATGCCTTATAGCTAGGGTTATTCATAAACTCTTCAAATCCTTCTAATATAAATACACTTCCTAAACCTCCTACCAAACCCAAAAAAAGCCAAGGCAATCTAGCTTTGGTTAGTTCAAATATTGAATCATCTGCTTCTACATCTCCTTGAATACCAGCTGCAATTAAATAATCTTCTTCGGCTTCTTCTTTAATAAAATCAACAATATCATCAATCGTAATTCTGCCTACTAAATGGGTTTTATCATCTACAACAGGAATAGCTTCTAAATCGTACTTAGACATTATTTTAGCAACATCTTCGCCTTTTTCTAAAACATTGACAGAGTCTACTTTAGGGATATAAATATTCTTAATTTTACTTTTTGAAGGCGAGGTAATCAGGTCTTTTAATGATAGTCTTCCTATAAGTTTTTCTTTATTATCAACTACATATATTGAGTGGACGCGTGTTACCTTTTCACCCTGCTTTTTTATTTCACTTAAACATTTTAAAACAGACCAATTCTCATTTGCTTTAACAAGTTCTTTTGCCATTAATCCACCTGCAGAATCTTCATTATATGATAAAAGTTCTTTAAGATCATCAGCTAAATTATCGTCGCTAATCTTTGAAATTACCTCTTCTTTTCTTTCTTCAGAAAGCTCTGCAAGAATATCAGCAGCATCATCACTATCTAGCTCTTCAATTTCGTCTGCAATCTCTTTAACCGAAAGGCCTTCAAGTATTTTTTCTCTAACATCTTCATCTAACTCAGTTAAAATTTCAGATGTTTTTTCGCTATCAAAAAGTTTTATTAAATAGATGCCTTGGTCTTCACTAAGTTCATTAATGATTTCAGCCATGTCAGCAAAATGTATCTCATTTACTAACTTTTTTAAAGTGGTATTTTTCTTTGCTAAAATTAATTCAGCAATTTTTTTTATTAAAATTTTACTAAGTTGGAATGATTCCATTTGCTATAATATTAGTTAGAAGAACAAATTCATCAACACTGAGTGTTTCTGGACGCTTTCCAAAGATAACACCTTCTTTTATATTATCACTTAAATTAAATATTTTTAGACTATTACGAAGAGTTTTACGTCTTTGTTGAAAGGATGTTTTTACTACTTTAAAAAATAAGGCTTCATCACATTTTAGATTAATATTGTTTTTTTTAACTAATTTAATTACTCCAGAATTAACCTTTGGTGGAGGAGAAAAATAATTTGGAGATAATGAAAATAAGAATTCTGTTTCATAGAATGCCTGCACTAATACTGATAATATTCCATATGTTTTTGAACCTGGCGGTTGACATACTCTTTTAGCCACTTCTAATTGAAACATACCAACTAGTTCATCAACTATTTCTCTATTTTCTATTAATTTAAATAATATTTGAGAAGAAATATTATACGGGAAATTGCCAATTAATCCAATAGGACTATTGAATCTTTTCAAATTAATTTTCAAAAAATCATCTTCGATTATATATTCTTTTAGTTGTGAATATTTGTCATTTAAATAGATGATAGAATCTTTATCAATTTCGACAAAAAACGTTTTTTTTTTTAATAAAATTAGATGGTCTGATAGAATACCCATTCCAGGCCCAATTTCTATAATACTGTTTAAATTATTTAGGTTAAGAGCTTCAACAATTTTTTTTGCAATGCCAGAGTCTTTTAAAAAATGTTGGCCTAATTTTTTTTTTGCTTTTATTTTTTTCAAATTAAATTTTTTCAAAACCAGTATATGGGACAAGTACTTTTGGAATGTTGATTGAAGTGTCAGTTTGGAAATTTTCTAAGATACATGCAACTATTCTTGGAAGAGCAAGTGAACTTCCATTTAATGTATGAGCTAAAATTTTATTTCCACTTTTATCAATTCTTAATTTTAATCTATTAGATTGAAAAGTTTCAAAATTAGATACAGAACTTACTTCTAGCCACCTTTTTTGCGCGCCAGAATAAACTTCAAAATCATAAGTTAAACAGGATGTATAACCTAAATCGCCACCACAAAGTCTTAGAATTCTGAAAGGTAAATTCAATTCATTTAAAATAGATTTAACATGATCAACCATTTCCTGTAATGCGTTATAAGAATTTTTGGGATCTTCAATTCTTACTATTTCAACTTTATCAAACTGATGAAGTCTATTTAAGCCTCTAACATGAGAACCATAACTTCCTGCTTCTCTTCTAAAACAAGGGGTATAGCTAGTTAAGCAAATAGGTAAATCCGAAAATTTAACTATTGTATTTCTAAAAATATTAGTAACGGGGACTTCAGCAGTAGGAGCTAAATAAAGGTTATCTTCTTTAATGTAATACATCTGCCCTTCTTTGTCAGGCAATTGACCAGTTCCTGTTCCAGAGTTTTCATTTACAAGAATGGGCACTTGAACTTCTTTATAACCCGCCTTGGTGTTCTTGTCAAGAAAATAGTTTATTAAAGCTCTTTGTAATTTTGCGCCTTTCCCCTTATATACTGGAAATCCAGCACCTGTAATTTTGTTGCCTAATTCAAAATCAATAATATCATATTTATTGGCTAATTCCCAGTGAGCTAAAGCATTTTGTTTTAATTTAGGCATAGAACCCAATTGTAAAATTTCTTCATTATCACTTTCATTAGACCCACTAGGCACTAATTTGTGAGGGATATTAGGAACTTCTAAAAGTAAATTATTAAGTTCATATATGGTATTTGTCAGAATTTCAGATAGTTTTTTACTTTCTACTTTTAATACACCGGCTTTTTCTTTTAATACACCGGCTTTTTGAGATCCCCCTTTTTTGTAAAGATCTCCAATCTCTTTAGCTAACTGATTTGAATCTGAGAGCGAATTGTCTAAGCTAGATTGAATGGACCTTCTTTTAGTATCTGTTTTGATAATTTTCTCTAGAATAGGCCTTATGTCAATGTTTCTTTTTAACATTGATTTAGTGATCTTTTCAATATTCTCACTTATAGTAGATACTAGTAACATTGAATTTATAATTTTTACAAATGTAGTGGAATATTATATTTAGAATAAACCTTATTATTATTAATTGACCTTATTAATTAAAGTTTCACAAGTTTTTTTATCAATTCTAATTTGATTTTTTAAATCTTCTAAAGAGTTAAACTTTATCTCATTTCTTAAAAACTGTAACATAAAAACTGTAATTATTTTTCC
>DUDG01000034.1 GCA_012959395.1 Flavobacteriaceae bacterium
AGTATGATAGCAGAGAAAACTGTTGGGTAAACTAAGTTTTTTTTTTGTGAAATAAAAAATTAATACAGATATAAAAACCACAATAAATCTAATTAAATAGTCAACTTCTGACATAACTCCTGAAGGAAAGATTAATATTCTTGCGATTAATGCTGCTAAAGTTGAATATGCTAAACAATTGAACCATTTAAATATTTTCGATTTTTCTTTAATTTTTTCAGAGCTTACAACTCCCAAAAACCTAGATAAGTAAGTTGCAAATGAAGTTACAAGAATTGCCAAAACTATACTAGTCGACATTATTTTCTCCTACAAAAAAAGCAATTGTTCCTGCAACAAATCCACCATACAAAATACACCATTCTGGTGAAACAAAATAAAATAAGGGACCTAGCATTGCGCCTAATATTATTGATGTACTAATTTGAATTGTTTTCATTGCTCCTATCATCATGCACATAAAATAAACTGGATTAACAATTGCAAGACCAATCATCATGTCCTTATTTAAATAATCTGCAGCGATATAACCAAGAACTGTTGATAAAATTCCAACTAACCAAGTGGCTGTACCTATGCCCATCCAAAAATCAATTCTGTATTCTTTTTCAACTTCCAAATATTTGTTTTTCATAATTAACCATGATGAAACAGCTATAAAGTGACAGGATAAGTAATATTTCCACCTAGGTTGGTTTTTGTGAATCAATAATGGCATTAATGAAACTGTCATTGGATATAAACGAGCGTTAACTAACCATACTGCTAAAAAAATATTTAATAGAGAAGCTCCTATAAACATAGACTCCGCCATAACTAAAGAGCCTGGCAGAGCATATGTAAGAAACGTTGAAAGAATACTTTCTTGAATTGTGAATCCTAAATTTTTTAGTAATGCCCCAATAGCTACAAAACTTACTCCCAAAGCAAGAGCTGGACTATCTATTCCTTTTATAGAAAGAAAGCCTTTAGAGTAATATTTAAAATTAATCATTAACCACCAAGAAATAGACGACCCACATCAGGATTATTTAATAAGTCATCACCTTTACCAGCAATTGCTGTTTGACCTGATACTAATACGTATCCTATTTGCATTTTGCTCAACAAGTATAATTGTTTTCTTCTCATTTTCTTGAAGATCCCTTAAAATTTCAAAAACCATATCTATGTATCTCGGTTCTAATCCAATTGAAGGTTCATCAACTAGTAAAACAGAAGGTTTCATAACTAAAGCTCTGGATATTTCTAGTAATCTTCTTTCACCTCCTGAAAGAACTTTTGCAGGTTGATTTCTTCTGTTTCTAAGTCTTTCGTATTTTTCAAAAATTCTTTCTGCTTCCTGATAAGACTCATCTGTATTCTCTTTAATAAAACCACCCATTAACAAATTCTCTTCAACAGTCATGTCTGGAAAAACAGAATTGTCTTGTAATATGTATGCTATTCCACATGATTTTAATTTTTCTGCTGGAGTTAAATTAGTAATTTCTTTTCCTTCAATCTCAATTTGTCCTGAAAAAATATTTGTAAAACCATAAATAGAATGAAGTATTGTAGATTTTCCAGCTCCGTTCGGGCCAATCAAACATAACGACTGTGCTTTGTTTACAAATAAATCAAAATCATGAAGTATTTCCATTTTTCCATAACCAGCAGATAACTTTTTTATTGTTACATGGCTATCACCTGAAGCTAATTTTTTTAATTCTTCAGGACCTGGTGCTTTACCTAGAACTTCATATTGATTTGACATTATTGTGCCCCCAAATAAGCATCTAATACTCTCTTATCATTTCTAATTTCTTCTGGTGTTCCATTTGCTAACATCTGACCATGCGCCAAACAAAATACTTTTTGCGCTAAATTCATTATTACCTTCATATTATGTTCTATAACCAAAAGAGTAATTCCATATTCTTTATTAACTTTAATTAAACGATCAATAATTCCATTAATTAATGTTGGATTAATTCCTGCTGTAGGTTCATCTAATAAAAGCATTTTTGGTTCATTCATTAATGCCATTGCAAGCTCTAATAGTTTTTGTTGACCAAAAGACAAATCTCCTGCTCTAAGTTTTCTCTTTTGATGAAGTCCTACAAATTTTAATAAAGTTTCAGCTTTATCAGTTAAATCAGATGGTATCTTTTGAAATACAGTTAATATGCTATCATTTTCAGGTTTATGACTAATAAGCAT
>DUDG01000035.1:0-308 GCA_012959395.1 Flavobacteriaceae bacterium
TCAACTGAAGGAACGACAGTAGCAGGAGGAAATGGTCAAGGCTCTGCAGCAAATCAGTTATACGGACCTTCTAATATTGTTTTCGATGCCTCTGGAAATCTTTATATATCAGATTTAAAAAATTACCGTATCCAAAAGTGGGCACCAGGTGCAACTGAAGGAACGACAGTAGCAGGAGGAAATGGTCAAGGCTCTGCAGCAAATCAATTAGATGATCCAAAGGGAATTACTTTTGATGCTTCTGGAAATCTTTACATAGTAGATGCAGGTAATAGTCGTATACAAAAGTGGGCACCAGGAGCAACTGA
>DUDG01000035.1:318-2575 GCA_012959395.1 Flavobacteriaceae bacterium
CACAAAAAGATACTGATGGTGATGGTGTAAATGATGATGTTGATAACTGCCCAACAGTAGAAAATGGCTCTTCAACTGAAGGAACAACGGTAGCAGGAGGAAATGGTCAAGGCTCTGCAGCAAATCAGTTATACGGACCTTATAATATTGTTTTCGATGCCTCTGGAAATCTTTATATAGCAGATGCAGGTAATAGTCGTATACAAAAGTGGGCATCAGGAGCAAGTGAAGGAGTAACAGTAGCAGGAGGAAATGGAGAAGGATCTAATGCAAATCAACTTCATTATCCATTTGGAATTACTCTCGATGCCTCTGGAAATATGTATATATTAGATAATAATAATTATCGAGTACAAAAGTGGGCACCAGGAGCAACAGAAGGAACAACGGTAGCAGGAGGAAATGGAGAAGGCTCTGCAGCAAATCAGTTTTATAATCCATATGGAATTACTCTTGATGCTTCTGGAAATCTTTATATATCAGATACATATAATCATCGTATCCAAAAGTGGGCACCAGGCGAAACTGAAGGAACGACTGTAGCAGGAGGAAATGGAGAAGGCTCTGCTGCAAATCAATTTAATAAGCCAACTGGAGTTACTCTTGATGCCTCTGGAAATCTTTATATAGCAGATTATGGGAATGATCGTATACAAAAGTGGGTACTTGGTCAACTTGATAGTGATGGTGATGGAATAGGAGATGCTTGTGATCCTGATACTGATGGTGATGGAGTTCTTAATGATATTGATAATTGTCCTAATACTCCAATTGGAGAGATGGTTGATGCTTCTGGATGTTCAGACTCACAAAAAGATACCGATAACGATGGAGTAACTGATGATGTTGATACATGCCCTAATACTCCAATTGGAGAGATGGTTGATGCTAATGGGTGTTCAGACTCACAAAAAGATACTGATGGAGATGGAGTGACAGATGATGTAGATCAATGTCCTGATACACCTATTGGAGAGATAGTTGATGCTGACGGATGTCCACTTCCATTATTTGTAGAGAATATTTCTTTTGTGAAAAAAGTGTACCCTAATCCTACTGATAATGAATTTATTGTTGAGTTAAAGAATAATTCTAAAGTTGAGAAAATAGAGTTTGTTGACTTTAGTGGTAAAATAATAACACCTAATAAGGTAGAGTTAAACAATTCTTTAATTAGGATCAATGTATCTAATATAATAGAAGGTATCTATCTATTAAATATTACAACAGATAAAGAAGTACATAAAGTTAAGATAGTGATAGAGAGGTAATTTTTTTTTGATTTTTAATAGTTTGAATTATGAATATTCAGGGTGGTAAAGTTGATGTGTTTAATATTAAAAAATATGATAAAGACTATTGTGTTTATTCTGAAGAATTAATTTAGCAACCAATCTAAAGAGAATGATGTAAAAACATTTTTGGTGTAATTATCTTTTTCAAAAAATAATCCAATTTCTCCATTTTTAAGTATTGTCATTGATGAATAAGCTGCCTCTCCACTGTAAACTATTTTTGGTTTTGACCAGTTTTTTCCTTCATCCAAACTGTACCTAACGACAATTTCTTTTCTTATTTTTGAATTGTTTATGTTCGATAAAACTAGTAGAGTTTTTCTTTTATATTTCCCATAATTATATTGAATAAAGCTCGCATTACATCCAGGATCAATCAAGTCATTTTCCTCCTTAGTTAACCAATCTTTTCCCCCATTAGAACTAATATGAGAATATCTAATTCCCTTGTTATTAGCTCTTGAATTTACCATCCATGTTCCATCTTTTAACTCTACTATTTTGGATTCATCTCCCGGTTGTACAGATGATTCTGTTAAAAACCATGTTTTTCCATGGTCTTTACTTCCAAAAACATGAGTACCATTTTGAAGATTTACTAGACAGTGTAGTAAATCTCCATTTTTGGTTTGAATTCCCCTTCCTGAAGTAATGAATTTAAAATCTTTTTCCCAACCTGGTTTAGAGATTTGACTAGTAATATCAACTGGCTTAGACCATATAATCCCATTATCTGAACTTGTAACATATTTTAAATAATAAACATCTTTTTCATTATCAAGATCCATGTAGTTATAAAATAAAAAAATCTTATTAGTTATTCTATCGAAAATCATTGAAGGGTCTGAAGCTGACTTACCTAATGGATAATCAACAACACGTTCAATTTCTGACCACGAATTTCCATTATCATTACTTCTTCTAATTACAATATTAATATCTCTGCTCCATTTCAAATCCCT
>DUDG01000035.1:2684-8918 GCA_012959395.1 Flavobacteriaceae bacterium
GAACTAAACAAATCATAAAATTTCAGATTTGATTTTTGAGAATACGATACGTAAGAAAAAAAAATTGTTAGAATTAATAGTAATTTTTTCATTTTAATCTAAATTAGAATAGAAACCACAATATAAAAAAACAAATGAAGAAAACTCTTCTATTTATTTGCTGTCTAATTTTGGCAGTTAATCTACAAGCAAATAATACTGAAGACAATGATCCGGTAGTAAAAAAAACACATGTATTGATATTTACAAAAAATGGCTTATCACTAAATGGGGAAAAGGGTTTTGTCCATAAAAACATTCCTAATAGCATAAAAGCTTTAAAAGAAATTTGTAAAGCAGAAAATATTGATACTGATACCAGTGAAGACGTTTCGCTTTTCACAGAGGAAACCTTGGCAAAATACGATGCTATTATTTTTTCTAATGCCAATAATGAGGTATTTGATACCGAAGACCAAAGAGCAGCCTTTCAAGGCTATATCAAAGGTGGTGGTGGGTTTATAGCTATTCATTCCGCAAATGCCGTAGAAAGAGATTGGCCTTGGTATTGGGAGCTGGTCGGTGGTAAATTTGTTCGCCATGCACCTCATCAGAAATTTGATGTAGTCGTAGTTGATAAAAATCATCTTTCAACCTATTTTTTGGATAAAGTATGGAAAGTTAATGATGAATGTTATTTTTCCAATAACCTAAATCCTGATATAAAAGTATTGCTAGCAGCCGATTTAAAAACGGTTGAAGATAAGAAAAAAGTAGAATACCCAAATGATATTTTTGGTGATTATTTTCCGCTGTGCTGGTCACATGAATTTGAAGGAGCAAGACAATGGTATACGGCTTTAGGTCATGATTCCGAAACCTATGATGATCCCACTTTTAGAAAACATTTAAGAGGTGGCATTCTTTGGGTGTTGAAAATGGAAAAATAATTAAATTAGTTCAGAGTCTTGAGTTTTTTTAACTCCGAACTCAAAACTTAATAATATAAATAAAATGAAAAGAAGAAATTTTATCAAGAAAACGTCGACAGCAAGTGCTGCAACATTTTTAGCCCCAACCATTTTACCTTCTGGAATATTTGGAAAAACTATGGCTAACAAAAAAATAAACATTGGACAAATTGGCTGTGGACGTATTGCTCGTGATCATGATATGCCTGGCGTAATGCAATATGATAATGCTCGTCTTATCGCAGTTTGCGATGTGGACAGTAACCGTATGAAAGATGCCAAAAAATTGGTGGAAACTTATTACAGTAAAAAAATAGGAAGCAATAAAGCGGTAGATGTAAAAATGTATGGAGACTATAAAGAAATGTTGCAAAATAAAAACATTGATGCTGTTGTTATTAGCACACCAGATCATTGGCATTCGCAACCTGCTATTGAAGCAGCCTTAGCGGGTAAAGATGTTTATTTGCAAAAACCAACATCACTTACCGTTGAAGAAGGACGGATTTTAAGCAATATCATTCAAAATAAAGGTACTATTTTACAAGTAGGCACACAACAACGCTCCATGGCTCAATTTAGGATTGCCGCCGAATTAGTCCGTAATGGAAGAATTGGAAAATTACATACGGTAAAAGTAGGTCTTCCAGGTGATCCATCAGGACCCGAAGCCCCTAAAATGCCAGTACCCTCAAATTTGAATTACGATATGTGGTTAGGTCAAACTCCATTTATGGATTATACGGAAATCGTTGTGCATCCGCAACAAGGTTATAGCCGACCCGGTTGGTTGCGTATTGAACAATTCGGAGCGGGGATGATTAGTGGATGGGGGCAACATCATTACGACTCTGCTGCTTGGGGGATGGATACAGAATTAACGGGTCCAATATCCGTACAAGCCGTAGCAGAATTTCCAAAATCAGGACTTTGGAATGTTCATAGTGATTTTATGTCAAAAGCAGAATACGAAAATGGCATAACCATGTACACCAGCAGTGGAGGTTACACCAACGGCATTAAATATATAGGTACTGATGGTTGGATATTTGTTTCAAGAGGAGCTTATACAGCTTCTTCCTCTGACCCTGTAGTGGCAGCTAAAAGTTCAAAAGCATTAGATGCCAGCAATCCAAAAATATTGACTTCTGTTATAGAATCTGATGAAATGCATTTGTATAAAAGCAATGAACAACATGGTAACTGGTTAGATTGTATAGAAAGCAGAAAGCCTCCGATATCTCCTGTTGAAATGGGTCACAGGGCTTGTTCTATTTGTTTAATTACACATATTTCCATGAAATTAGAAAGAAAGTTGAATTGGAATCCTAAAACAGAAAAGTTTATTAATGATGAGGAAGCGAACAGTATGTTAACCCGTTCACAACGAAAGCCTTACGGTGTCAATTATATTAAAGGGTTATAATCAATTAAAACTGAATGAAAAGATGAAGATATACATGCAATAAACTAACCAAATAAATTAATTATAATATTTTAATTTTTTAAAGTAAAAAAATCAAGTTCATTAAAAAAAATTACATATTTTTAATTTAAATACATTATAAACCAAACTAAAAATGAGTAGACATCTTACGTATAGATCAGGGAATCCTGTACTATCATCAAACGCATTTAACACCACTTCTGTTTCATCAGAAACTATGACAATAAATGGCACAGTAAATAAAACGTTCTTAAGCCTAACACTTTTAATGGTAACTGGATATTATACTTTTATGTCTGGACAAATAATGTCTGGATTTGCTATTTTTTCTCTCATTGCTGCTTTTATAGTTGCAATAATTACAGTCTTTAAAAAGGAATGGTCTCCTATAACAGTACCCATCTATGCAATTTTAGAAGGTATTGGTTTAGGTTGGATTTCATATTCTTTTAATTCTCTTTATGATGGAATTGTACTAAGTGCAGTCTGCATTACAGTTAGTATTCTTTTAGCAATGCTAATGATTTATAGATCTGGTCTAATTAAGCCTACAGAAAATTTTAAATTAGGACTTGCTGCAGCAACAGGAGGAATTTTTGTGCTTTATATGATTAATTTCGTTATGAGTTTTTTTGGTTCTCAAATGGGAATTATGAGCATACAGAATGCTTCATTAATGAGTATTGGTTTTAGTTTATTTGTTATAGTAATAGCTGCACTTAATTTAGTTGTGGATTTTGATTTTATAGAAGAAGGTGCTGAAAAAGGAGCGCCAAAATACATGGAATGGTTTGGAGCCTTTGGTCTTATGGTAACACTTGTTTGGCTTTACTTAGAAATCCTTAGGTTATTAGCTAAGTTAAGGTCTAGATAATAAAACTTTGTTGAATTGGTAGTTCTATAATTTTGTTCATATGCTATAAATTTCCACCATTTTTACGATTCGTTTTGCTGCCGCAACTGCCGCAGAGTGATCCTGTGAAAAGTTGAGTCGGATACTATCAATGCAAGCTGGATCAAATTCTGATCCATGCGTAACTATCACTTTTGCCTGATAACGCAGTAAGCGTATAAAAATATATAAATCTACACTAAGCAGGGGCAGTTGTGGGAAAAGATAGCTGCCAGCCTGTGGGCTTGCTGTATAGATATTAGCAGCCCTAAAAGTTTGTAGTAATTCATCTCTTATTGATTCATGTTCTCTAATTCGATTTTCCATCCAGCCTAAAGGTTCCTGAAACCAAGTATCAAGAACTGCTTGATTATATCCTGCAGCACGCAAAGAAACGATCGCTTGAAGGGATTCCATTCTTTCAATCAATTTTGGTGTGCCAAATGCAACTCCAAGGCGGAATCCGCTAAGAGATTCGGTTTTTGATGGCCCCATGACAGTAATAAGATTTTCAGGCTGAACATCGCAAGAACAAAGATGAGTATAGACCTCTCCGCTATATAACATTCTAGAGTACAGTTGATCCACGATTACACTAACATCATGGGTTGCTGCAAGATCTGCTATTTTAGTTATTGTAGTGTTTGAATAGACAAGACCTGTAGGATTATTGGGTGTTGAAAAGACTAAAACCTTTGCTCCTGCTTTGAATGCATCTTCAATTCGATTTAGATCTGGGCTGTTTTCAGATTGAGAATCCTTGTAGTTTAAAGGAATTGGTACAACGTCACCTCCGAAAAATTTAACAAGTTTGCGGTTGGCATAATAGTCAGGATCAACTACAGCAACTTTTGTCCCAGCATCAACCGTTGAACCAAGTGCCAAAAATAATGCGCCTTGAGTTCCAGGAGTTATAATCAATTCGCTATTAGCTTCAATTCTCCGACCAGTAAACTTCCCAAGTCTGGCAGCCAGTCTATTTCGTATTTCGGCCGATCCTCTATACTCAGTATAAGCTTGACACCCACCTCTACTAAAACCCTCTTTCCAAGCTGCATTAGAACCGGGCGTTGGAGGAAAGGCATCTACATCCCCATGGGAGAAATCAACATGAACTCCATCAAGTTTCTCGCCAAGCATAATCATATTAATATCTCCTAGATTTTGTCGGACTTCCTGACCAGGAGCATTGTTTGTCTCAAGAGCTTTAAATTTTTCATCAAGTGTCATCATCTTGTAATTTTAAAAACCATTCTTAAAATCTTTTTGCTTTGGCAATAAGTTTTTCATCTTCCTAATTTACAATAATTAGTTCAGGATTTAAAAAAATAACATAACCCCCAGGCCCTATCCTTAATTAAAAAAAGATTGATTAATCAATAACTGATAAATGAATGTAGAAACTATTGAAAATTAAATTTTAAAAAAATTCTTACTATAGCTATTATGCTATTTGTCCATATTTCCTAACCTACGAATCATTTTAGCATGAGCTCGTATCGCCGTAAAAAAAGTTCGATTAGAACTATAAGGCATTCCATATTCTTTGGCTGTATCAATCACAATTTTAGATAATTTCTTATAATGTACATGACAAATTCCTGGTAATAAATGGTGTTCTATTTGATAATTCAAACCACCTATAAACCAAGAAAAAAAATTAGATCGTGGAGAATAATTGGCTGTCGTTGCAAATTGATGTGTAGGCCAGTCTCCAGCTATAAGACCGTCTTCATCGGGAAGTGGGAACTCGGAGCTCGGCATTATATGTGCAACCTGAAACACTAAACTAACTAAAAGCCCAGTAAAAAAATGCATACTTAAAAATGCCAATAGTATATGCCACCATGGCAAATTTACCATAATTAAGGGCATAATGAGAGCAAAAGAATAGTATAAAATCTTCCATGCTACTATGCTTGCAACGACATTTCTGAATTCGTTTTTTTTAACTAAAAACCCCATTTTATGGTATCGATTTATTCGAACAAAATCTTTTGTTGTGATCCACGATATAGTAGATAATCCATAAAAAAACCAGACATAGATATGTTGAAATTGGTGCGTCCAGTACTTTTTAGCGTGCGGTGAAAATCGAAGGAAAAATGGTTGATTAATATCATCATCGGCATGTTCAATATTAGGATAGTTATGATGAAGCACATTGTGTTGGATTTTCCACACCGTAGCATTGGCTCCTATAAGATTGAAAGAGTAACCAATAAGGGTATTGATTATTGGATTTTTTGAGTATGACCCATGAATCGCATCATGTGCAACACTCATTCCAATTCCGGCCATTCCAATACCACTTATAATATATAATAAAAAAAGAGTCCACGTACTTGTGACAATTCCCAAATTTAAAATTAAAAATGGGAGGAGAAATGTTGTAAGCATTAATATAGTCTTACTGATCATACTGTTGTTAGCATATTTGCTAAGTTCATTTGTTTTAAAATAGGTTTTCACCTTTTTTCTTAAGGCTTTTGAAAAACTATTGCCTTTTTCTCTTGAAAATTTTGGATATTGCATATGGCTTATATTTTAATTAATACAATTTCAATGCTTATGCTATTAATAGTAGTTGACTAAAATCCTACAAGTATAGATAAAACACCCACTAACCCCACTCTTCTTTTAAATTTTTCTTGGATAGTTGTAGATTTGCAAGTGGAATATATAAGAATAATAACAGCTTTTTCATACCTACAATTTACAATAATTTTAAAAGAAAAAGATTACTAGTGGGGAAGATATGCCTTTGGTTTAATTGTGGAATAAATAGTAATAGTAGAAGGAGTTTTTTCATAGTTGTCTGTTTTACAATAATTCAATATTTTTTTAACAACAACTTTTGTTTTCTTGGATTGGTGGACAATCAACAGTACCGTATGAGCAATAAACACAACAATCGCCTTCTTTTGGTTTTAGAACTGTTTTGC
>DUDG01000035.1:8979-12762 GCA_012959395.1 Flavobacteriaceae bacterium
ACAAGTAATTTCTGATTTTAATTGGATTTCCATTAGTTTTCTTTTTTGTCGGTTACTTTATACCCTGTTGAATTAATTGCTTTCTCAATTTCTGCTTCATTGGTTTTTGTTTTGTCAAATTCAATGATTGCGTTTTCGTTTTCATAGGATGCTTTTGAGATTACAATTCCGTTCAGTTTATTTACTTCGTGATTGACGTGTTCTTCACAACTCTCACAGGTCATTCCGCTTATTTTAAATTCAGTTGTTTTAATGTCCGATTTGTAAACTACGATTATTTGCTTTTCTGTGTTTGGGTAAAAAATTCCTGAATAGTGTGGAAAATACAACATTAAAATTGCAAATACAGTTACTATTCCTAAAAAGGTTTTTGACTGTATAAATTTTGGTTTTTTATCCGTCTCACATTCACAGTCAATTTCTTTTTGAGGTTTTAGTTTTTGATACCAAGCAAAACCAAGAATTAAAACTGTTAATCCAATCAGATAAGGTCTAAAAGGTTCTATCCAAGAAAATGTTGAAGCTATTCCACTTATTCCTGCGATTAGAGCCAAAACAGGTGTAATACAACATAAAGAAGCTGTAATTGCCGTTAACAACCCTGCACTGATTAATTTGTTTTCACTTTTCATATCGTTTCTAAAATTTTGTTTTTATCAAGTATTTCAAAAAACAAATATAATTCCTAATATTAAAAAGGTTGTAATTAGATGTTTTAAGTATCTAAATATTCTTTTTTTCATACCTACAATTTACAATAGTTTTAAAAAAGAAGATATGCCTAAGGTTTAGAATTTTCTTAACTCTAACCCCACTCCTCCTTTTGAATTTTTCTTGGATAGTTGTAGATTGCACACTTAACTAAAAAATATTATGAATGAATATTTATTTTATGCAATATTGTTAATTGTTGTTGTTTTTTTCTTATTTAACAAGAAAAAAAAATCAACTGAAGTAGCTCAAATAATTACTGAAGGAGGATTAGTTATAGATGTAAGAACACAGAGAGAATTTAATTCTAGAAATTTTCCTGAATCCATTAATATTCCATTAAACTTAATAGAAAACAACATTGATAAAATTAAATCATTTAAAAATAATATCGTCGTTGTTTGTGCAAGTGGAATAAGAAGTTCATCTGGATGTTCAATTCTGAAGAAAAATGGAGTATCCTGCATGAATGGTGGTTCATGGAGCAGTTTGAGATGAAAAGATATTTTATAATTTTTTTTATATTTACTTTATTTTCTTGTAAAGAAAACACATCTAATGTTATCTCAGCTCAAGAATTTAGAGAAAAGATAAATAAGGATAAATCTGCTATAATTATTGATGTAAGAACTCCTGAAGAATTTAATAAGGGACATCTAAGAAATGCATTAAATGTAAATTGGTTTGATGGAAATTTTGAAGAAAATGTAAGTATTTTTAATAAAAACCTACCAATATATGTTTATTGTCTAAGCGGTGGGAGAAGCTCAAAGGCAAATAAAATAATTAAGTCTATTGGATTTGATAAGGTTCATGAATTGAATGGAGGTATACTTGAATGGAGAAAAAATCAGTTTCCAGAAGCATCTATTAACAATGATTATAATAATTCATTAACTGTAAAAGATTTTAATAAATTAATTGATTCTGATAAAATTGTATTAGTTGATTATTATGCTAATTGGTGTGCTCCTTGTAAGATTATGGAGCCATATTTAGTTGAAATTTCTCATGAATACTCAAAAAATTTAAATTTAGTTAGAATAAATTACGATGAAAATTTACCTTTGCTAAGAAGTCTTGAGGTTTATGGTCTTCCTGTTTTACAACTTTATAAAGACAAAAAATTATTATGGTCAAATGTCGGTTTTATTGAAAAATCTTCTGTAGAATCCGAGATTAAAAAAAATTTATAGAGGACTCAAAAAAATAAACAAAACCCCACTCATCTCTTAAGACTAACCCCACTCCCCTTTTTAATTTTTCTTGAATAATTGTAAATTGTAATTACAAAGTAAATACTAACAGTTTTGAAAAATATAAATATGGATAAAATAAAAAAACTAACAATTTTAAAAAAGGACTTAAAGTTTATGCCTAACTTTTATGAACGATATATTACCTTAATTGATGAAAATACCGATTTAATAACTGAACTTCATAATAATAAAAATATTTTTGAAAAAATAAGAAACAAATTAATTGAGTTTCAAAATTTTAAATATAGACCTGAAAAATGGACTCCTAAAGATATTCTACAACACATAATTGATAACGAAAGAATTACTACATACAGAGCTTTATGCCTTTCAAGAGGAGAGAGTAAAAAACTTATGGGGTATGATGAAAAGCATTATGGTATGAATTCTAATGCTAATGATAGGTCAATGGAAAGTTTATTAGAAGAGTTTAAGTTAGTTAGACAATCATTAATCTTACTATTTGAAAATTTTAATAAAAAAATGCTATTTAAAACAGGTATTTGTAATGAAATTAAGATAAATCCCTTAGCTCTTGGATTCTTTGTCATAGGACACTGCAAACACCATATTAATATTTTAAAAGAAAGATATTTTAAGAATAGCCAATGAAAAAGAAATTTTTATTGTTATTTATTTTAATTTTTTCTTTAACTAATTGCATTAACGCTCAAACAGGAGAACAAAAAAAATTGAAAAAACAATTACTTTGTTTTTTGAGGGGTTCCATAAAAGAGATTCTTTAAAAATGAAATCTGTAATATCAGAAAATTTTACACTTCAAAGTACTTATAAACTTAATGATACAACATCTACTTTACAATCAACTAATCTTAACGATTTCCTTTATAAAGTTGTAAATAGAAACCTTAATAATAAATGGGAAGAAAAATTACTTTCATTTGATATTAATATTGATGGTATTTTAGCTAATGCATGGGTAAAATATGAATTTTGGCTAAATGACAAATTTAGTCATTGTGGTGTAAACTCTTTTCATTTATACTTAAGCGATTATGGATGGAAAATTATTCAATTGGTTGATAGTCGAAGAAAAAATGAATGTAATTAATACATAATAAGAATTTTTTTCCATTTTTATGCAACTTTGATTTTAACTTCAATGCATTAAATTAACTTTAGAATTATGAGGTTTTGGAAGAAAGTTCTATTCATTGTTCTTGCACCATTTTTTGTTATTTTTTTTGTTCAAATGGCTTAGAAGGCAACGCTAAAATTATACTCCCCTTTTGAATTTTATTTTGATAATTGTAGATTAGAAAAATGAAAAGTAAATACTTAATTAAATTTTTGAAACTTACTTCACTTGGAGTATTTGCTTTTTTAACGTGGACAGCTCTTTGGGAAATATTATATGGTGAACATGTTGATGGATTTATACCTTACATAGGTTTAATTACTTTTATTTTATTTCTAACACTACTATTGAATCTTATAAGAAATAACCCAGCAAAGAAGTAGTTTCTTTAAACAAAAAACTCCCCTATTTCTAAAGACTAACCCCATTCCCCTTTTGAATTTTTCTTAGATATGTTTAGATTGTAAATATGAAACAAGAAGAATTCAATATGAAGAATTCAATAATAATACTCTTGAGCCTACTGTGTTGTGTTTCATCCTGTACCAAACGGCAACCTACATCCATCCAGGCAAATGTAACGATTAACACAGATTCGACTGCCAAAACTTATAATCCTATGATTTTCGGGGGGTTCCTCGAGCATTTTGGGAAGCAAATTTATGGTGGTGTATTTGATCCTAGCTCTCCACTATCAGATAACAACGGATTTCG
>DUDG01000036.1:0-2010 GCA_012959395.1 Flavobacteriaceae bacterium
GTATTGTTTGTTCCAGGAGATATTAGAGACCTTTTTGGAAGTTGGTCACACGATTCAAATTGGATTTCGTACACCATAATAACAGATTCAAATTTTGAAAGAGCCTATGCGTATTCACTTTCTGAAAATAAATCACATCAACTTTCTGATGGCTTATCCAATGTTTCTGAACCTGTTTTTGATCCAAGTGGAAAATACTTATATATGTTAGCTTCAACTGATGCTGGACCTTTAGTAAACTGGTTTGATCAATCTAATGTTGATAAAGAATTAACACAATCTATTTATTTAGTAACTCTTCAAAAAGATGTGAAATCTCCTTTAGCAAAAGAAAACGATGAGGAAAAACCTAAAGTTGACAAAAAAGAGGATGATAAGAAAGAAGACAAAACAATAACCACTTTAAAAATAGATTGGGATGGTATTCAAGAACGTATGCTAAGTTTACCAATAGAATCTGGTATTTTTAGCAATTTAAGTTTAGCCAAAGAAGGTGAATTGTATTATTTATCCTCTTCTTTTCATTCTTCAAAATCAAGCCTAAATAAATTCGATTTCAAGAAACGAAAAAGTGAAGAGTTGATTCCAGCAAGCAATTTTCAAATTTCAGGGAATGGCAAAAAAATGCTCTATTTAGATAAAGGGTCTTGGTACATTTCAGATTTAGGCGCCAAATCAAAAAAAGACCCAATCAATCTAAACGCTATTAGTATAAAAATAAATCCGAAAGACGAATGGAACAATATTTTTAAAGAAGCATGGCGTGTTAATAGAGACTATTTTTACGATCCAGGAATGCATGGTGTAGATTGGGATGCTATGAAGGTTAAATACCAACCGTTTTTAAAAGATGTCTCTTGTAGAAGCGATTTGTATCGTGTTATGCAATGGATGTTTAGTGAGCTTTCCGTTGGTCATCATCGTTTTTCAAGTCGTGGTGATAATCTCAATACTCCAAAACGTATTGCCGGCGGTTTATTAGGTGCCAATTATGTGGTTAAAAATAAGCGTTATCAAATTAGTAAAATATTTGGCGGTCTAAATTGGACACCGAATTTGCGCTCTCCTCTAACAGAACCAGGAGTGGCTATTAACAAAGGGGATTATATAATAACTGTTAATGGAAAAAACGTATCAGGTACTGATAATATATATAGTTTTTTTGAAAATACAGCCAATAAAATTGTAACGCTTAAAGTAAGTAAAAATGCAAATGGTGCTGAAGCCAGAACTTATAAAGTAACACCATTGTCAACAGAATTGGCTATACGTAATAGAGATTGGGTTGAAGGGAATATGAAAAAAGTTCATGAGGCTAGCAATGGAGATGTGGCTTATGTATACGTACCAAACACCAGTGTTGCAGGTTTTAATTATTTTAAACGTTATTTTTATCCACAGGCAAACAAAAAAGCAATTATAATTGATGAACGATTTAATGGAGGGGGCTCGCTTGCCGATTATTATATAGATATTTTAAAACGTCCAGAACAAGCTTATTGGAATTTTAGATATGGTAAAGATTTAAAATCACCAAGTGCTTCAATTCAAGGTCCAAAAGTGATGATTACTGATGAAACTGCAGGTTCTGGTGGTGACTATTTACCATGGATGTTTAGAAAATTCAATATAGGAACTATAGTTGGTAAACGTACTTGGGGTGGGCTAGTAGGTGTATTGGGTTATCCAGAATTTATTGATGGTGGCATTGTTACAGCTCCAAATGTTGCCTTCTATTCAGATAAAGGGTTTAGAGTAGAGAACGAAGGTGTTGCACCAGATATTGAAGTTGAGCAATGGCCCGAATTAGTTATTAAAGGTCATGATCCACAATTAGAAAAAGCCATTGAAATAGCCATGAAACAACTAAAAGCTAATCCTACAAAAAAGGTTAAACGACCAGCTTATCCTAATAAAACTAAAAATTAGTATATAGTAAACCTTTAGGTAAGGAAAAGGTTACAAAAAGACAAAAGTTCAAGTTGAATAAAAGCTTAAATAAAAAAAACG
>DUDG01000036.1:2058-63419 GCA_012959395.1 Flavobacteriaceae bacterium
TATGTAGTAGCGGGAACAGGACTCGAACCTGTGACCTTCGGGTTATGAGCCCGACGAGCTACCTACTGCTCTATCCCGCGATGTGAGGGCGAATTTACAACTTTTTAATTTATATTGAAAAGTTATATTAATTATAATTTTACCGTCTTACATTTGCAATTAAATGCATAAGTCAGGTTTTATAAATATTATAGGAAATCCTAATGTTGGAAAATCAACTCTTACTAATGCTTTAGTAGGTCAAAAACTTTCTATTATTACATCTAAGGCCCAAACCACTAGACATAGAATACTTGCCTTAATAAATAATGACAATTATCAACTGGTTATTTCTGACACACCGGGTATTATAAAACCCGCACATAAACTTCATGAATCAATGATGGATTCAGTAAATATGACTTTAGAGGATGCAGATGTTCTTATTTATATGGTGGAATACAAGGACTACAACCTTAAAGATGCTCATTTATTTAATAAAATTAAAAACACTAAAACGCCTTTAATTTTAATTATTAATAAAATAGATAATATTAATCAATCAAAATTGGAATCTGAAATTGATTATTGGAAAAATGAACTTTCGAATGCGGAAATATGGCCAATATCAGCTAAAGAAATGTTTAATATAGATGAGCTTTTAAATAGAATAATAGAAATAGTTCCTGAAGGACCTGCTTATTTTCCTAAAGATCAATTAACCGATAAGCCAGAAAGATTTTTTGTAAATGAAATAATTAGAGAGAAAATATTACTTAACTATAAAAAGGAAATTCCTTATTCTGTGGAAGTAATCACGGAGTCTTTTGATGAAGAACCACATATAATTAAAATCAGATCTATAATAATGGTTGAAAGAACAAGTCAAAAGGGTATTATTATTGGTCATAAGGGAGGGGCTATTAAGATTGTAGGAACTCAAGCTCGTATTGATATGGAAGTGTTTTTTGATAAAAAGATATTTTTAGACCTTCAAGTAAAGGTTAATAAGAATTGGAGGTCAAGTGAGAAACAACTTAAAAGATTTGGATATAATCAAAAATGATTTTATAACAGATAAAAGTTTAGATTTGTACCCCTTTAATATATGATATGAGTTCTGTAGTAGCAATTGTAGGTCGTCCTAATGTTGGAAAATCAACACTTTTTAATCGGTTAATTCAAAAAAGAGAGGCGATAGTTGATTCTCAAAGTGGAGTAACTAGAGATAGGCATTATGGTTTTTCTTATTGGAATGGTAAAGATTTTACTGTTATTGATACAGGTGGATATATGTTAGGAGGTAGTGATAATTTTGAAAAAGAAATAAATGATCAAGTGATGATCGCTATAGAGGAGTCAGATGTAATTATTTTTGTCGTTGATGTTGATGGCGGTCTTAATTCAATGGACAGTGAAATAGCAAGACTTCTTCATAAATCTAATAAGGATGTGGTTCTTGCTGTAAATAAAGTCGATAACCATAAAAGGATATTAGAGACTAATGAGTTTCACAGTTTAGGTTTTAAAATATTTAATATTTCTGCTATTAGCGGTAGTGGAACAGGAGAATTATTAGATGAATTAGTTGGGTTTTTACCTGATGAAAGTACTATTATAAAAGAGGATGTTCCTGGTTTTGCTGTTGTTGGTAGGCCTAATTCTGGTAAATCTTCATTTATAAATGCTTTACTTGGTAACGAGAGATATGTGGTTAAGGATGAAGCAGGAACCACTAGAGACAGTATAGATACTCATTTTAACAGATTTGGATTTGATTTTAAATTAATTGATACAGCAGGAATTAGAAAAAAATCAAAAATCAGTGACGATGTAGAATTCTATTCTGTTGTTAGATCTATAAGGACGATTGAAAATTCAGATGTATGTTTGATTTTATTTGATGCTACTAGATCATTTGATGCTCAGGTTGTAAATATTTTCTGGCTTGCTGCTAGAAATAATAAAGGAATAGTCATTTTAGTTAATAAATGGGATCTAGTTGATAAAAAAACCAATACTATTAAATTAATTGAAGAACAAATAAGAAAAGAAATTGAACCATTTGTAGATATTCCTATAGTTTTTATTTCAAGTTTAACTAAACAAAGAATTTTTAAAGCTATAGAAACTGCTATGGTAGTTTATAAAAATAGAAAGACAAATATTGTTACTAGAAAATTTAATAAATCTATGCTGCCTGTTATTGAAAAGAATCCACCGCCTGCATATAAAGGTAAATATGTTAAAATTAAATTTTGCACCCAATTACCTTCTTCATATCCGCAATTTGCTTTTTTTTGCAACTTACCTCAATATATTAAAGATCCTTACAAAAGATATTTGGAAAATAAAATAAGAGAAATATATGATTTTAATGGAGTTCCAATTAATATATTTTTTAGAAAAAAATAAATTCAATTAAAGCTCGTTTCTAATATTAATAAGAGCAGCTTTTACTTTTTCTAGCTTTTTAATAACCTTAAAATTTTTATTTAAGATTTTTAATTGCTCTTTTGCACCTTCGAGAGTATATCCTTTTTCTTTTACTAAATGATGAATGGTTTGAAAATTTTCAATATCAATTGAAGAGTAACGTCTCGTTCCTTTACTATTTTTTTTTGGTTTAAGAATTTCAAATTCTTTTTCCCAAAATCTAATTAATGAAGTATTTACATTAAATGCTTCGGAGATTTCCCCGATACTATAATATAATTTTTCAGGAAGATTGACATGCATTAATCTAGGGATTGATTTTCTTGATTAGCTATCTTTAATAATGCATCAAATTCATCAGGGGTTAAATTACCATAGTAAAAATTAATTGGATTTATTCTTTTTTTGTCCTTTTGAACTTCATAATGAAGATGAGGGGCCTGAGATCTCCCAGTATTTCCAACATAACCAATAATATCTCCTTTTTTTACTTTTTGATTTCTTTTCACATTATATCCATTGAGGTGGGCGTATAAAGTTACGTATCCAAAGCCATGATCAATCCGTATATGTTTTCCATATCCAGAGGATCTTGAATCAGCTCTAATTACCTTACCATCACTTGCGGCATAAACTGGAGAGTTCTTAGGAGCTGTAAAGTCCATTCCCCAGTGTATTCTTCTAGATTTGGTAAATGGGTCTGTTCTATTACCAAAACCTGAAGCCATTCTAGTTAAATCATTATTTTTTATTGGTTGAATAGAAGGAATAGCTGAAAGAAGTTTTTCTTTATCAGTAGCTAATCTTTCAATTTCATCCAAAGATTTAGACTGAATAACAATCTGCTTTGTTAAAATTTCTATTTTTTTAGTGGTTTCTATTACTAGTTTTGAGTTATCAAAACCTTCAAGATTTTCATATCGATTAATTCCACCAAAACCAGCTTTTCTAACCTCGCTAGGTATAGGATTGGTTTCAAATAAAACTCTATATACATTATTATCTCTTTGTTCAATATCTTCAAGAACAATATTTAATTGATTGATTTTTTTATTTAACAAATCAAATTGAAATTTATAATTTGATATTTCTCTAGCCTGAGAAAGTTCAGTAGGAGTATTAATTATTGAAGAATTAAGAAGAACTAATAGACTTATTATGCCAAAAAATATTGAAGCAGATAAAAATGCTAAAATATTTCTTAATTGAGTTCCCTTAGTCTTCTCAATTTTTCTATAAGAAAGAGTTTTATGATCGTAATAATACTTGGTCTTAAACATTAACTAAAATATACTATTTTTACTGATGATTTATAATCTGTTTATTTAATAAAATTTAAGTAAAGATATAAAATTGTTTTTTTTAATATCAATTAATCATTAACACTTAATGAATTCGAATCTTATACGTTCAGAATTTTTAAATTTTTTCAAAAACAAAAATCATAAGATCGTTGAATCTGCTCCTATGGTTATAAAAAATGATCCCACATTAATGTTTACTAATGCAGGAATGAATCAGTTTAAAGATAACTTTCTTGGAAATAGAGTTAGTAATGATAAAAGAGTTGTTGACACTCAGAAGTGTTTAAGAGTTTCGGGTAAACATAATGATTTGGAAGAGGTAGGTATAGATACTTATCATCACACTATGTTTGAAATGTTGGGGAATTGGAGTTTTGGAGATTACTTTAAAAAAGAAGCAATTAGTTGGGCTTGGGAGTTATTAACAGAAGTTTATAAAATAGATAATGATTCACTTTATATAACTGTTTTTCAAGGTTCAAAAGAAGATAATACTCTAATAGATCAAGAGACTTATGATATTTGGAGTAAAATTGTTGAAAAGGATAAGATTATTTTAGGTAACAAAGAAGATAATTTTTGGGAAATGGGAGATAATGGACCTTGTGGCCCTTGTTCAGAAATACATGTAGATATTAGATCTAAAAAGGATAAGGCTTTAGTTTCTGGGAAAGATTTAATTAATAAGGATCATCCTGAAGTTATTGAAATTTGGAATTTAGTTTTTATACAATTTAACAGAAAAATAGATGGTTCTTTAGAAAATCTTCCTTTAAAACATATTGATACTGGAATGGGTTTTGAGAGATTATGTATGGTTTTACAAGGCGTTAAGTCAAGCTACGATACGGATGTTTTTAGTCCTTTAATAAAGGAACTCGAAATAATAACTGATTTTAAATATGGCTCAAATGAAAAAATTGATATTGCTATTAGGGTAATAGTTGATCATTTAAGAGCAGTTGCTTTTTCAATTGCAGATGGTCAATTACCATCAAATACTGGAGCTGGATATGTCATTAGAAGGATTTTAAGAAGAGGAGTCAGGTATGGATATACATTTTTGAACCAGAAGACACCATTTATATATAAACTAGTAAAAATCTTATCTGCTCAATTTTCAACTGCATTCCCAGAAATTAAAGGCCAAATTGAAATTATAGAAAACGTTATTGAAGCAGAAGAATCATCATTTTTAAGAACTTTAGAAAAAGGTATTTTAAAACTGAATGAAATAATATTAACTAGTAGTAATAAAATAGTTTCAGGATCTGATGCTTTCGAACTGTATGATACATTTGGTTTTCCTATAGATTTAACAGCTCTTATTTTAAGAGAAAATGAAATGAATTTTGACTTAGTAGAGTTTGATTCTCTTATGAAAATTCAAAAAAATAGATCAAGATTTTCCTCAAACACTTCAAATGAAGAATGGATTAAACTATTAGATTCTGACCAAACGAAATTTGTTGGATACGATGAACTTAGCTCTGTAGCTAGACTTGTTAGATATCGAAAATCTATTTCTAAAAAGGGGCATAGTGTCTTTCAATTAGTATTTGATAAAACTCCTTTTTATGCACAGGGTGGAGGTCAGGTTGGAGATATAGGTATACTTGAGTCTTTTGAAAAAGAAAAAATTAGTATTAGTAATACAATTACAGAAAATGATACTGTTATTCATATTGTCGACATACTTCCGCGAAATCTGAATTCTAGCTTTAATTTAATGGTGGATAATAAAAGTAGATTATCTAGCTCTAGTAATCATACTGCCACTCATTTACTTCATGAAGCTTTAAGATTCGTTTTAGGAACTCATGTTCAACAAAAAGGATCTATGGTATCAGACAAGTATTTAAGATTTGATTTTTCACATTTTTCTAAATTAAGTGAACAGGATATTGATCAAATTCAGGTTTTTGTAAATCAAAAAATAATAGATCAATTACCTATTGAAGAAAATAGATCTGCTATATACAAAGACTGTATTGATCAGGGAGTTATTGCACTTTTTGGAGAGAAATATGGCGAAACCGTTAGGTTAGTGAAGTTTGGAAATTCTCATGAATTATGTGGTGGAACACATGTATCTAATACAAGTCAAATAAGAGCTTTTATCATAACTTCTGAATCTGCAATATCTACAGGAATTAGAAGAATTGAAGCAATAAGCGGATCTGAAGCTATTAGTTTTTTAATCAATCAATCTAAGACATTAAAAAAAGTTAATTCTCTTTTATCAAATGATAAAGATCCTTTAGAAGCTATTAATAAAATTAAAAATCAAAGTATAGCAGTTCATAAAAAATTAGAAAAGACTAATAATGAATTATCTAGTTTTTACTTAAAAGAGCTTAAATTAAAAGCTGAACTAATAGAAGGTGTTAACTTTTGTAAGTATGAACTTTCATGTGAGCCTAGTTTGCTAAAGAGTTTAGCATTTAATACAGGAAAAGAGATAGATGATTTGTTTTTAGTTTTAACAACTAAGTTTGATGGAAAAGCTTATGTAGTTTGTTATATATCAAAAAATTTAGTGGAATCTAAACAATTAAATGCAAATTTAATTGTTAAAAAACTAGGGAAACATATAGAAGGTTCTGGCGGTGGTCAACCATTCTTTGCCTCTGCAAGTGGAAACAATATTAATGGAATTAGTAAAATTTTAAAAGAAGCAAATTCTTTTTTAAAAACTTAATTCTCTACAATTGTTGGAGGGTATACATCCAGAATTTTATTAACAAAATTCTCAATCAATTCATCTCTATTAGTTTTATTAGAAGACAAAACTCCCATTCCTTTTCCTTGCCATATTAATTGCTTTGATTTAGTATCAATAAGATCTATATATAATGCTCCTTCAGAAGTGGTGTAAGCCACCCTACTATGGCTTCTACCGTAATACGGATACCATCCAGTGTAGTATGGGCTATAAAATGAATTGTCTATATAAATATTTTCGGAAGATTTAGTTGATATATTAATTAATAAATCAGGCTTTTCATTTATAGACATTCCCTTATTTGTAAGTGATTTTTTTATTGATTTTAAAATTCTTTTTTTATCAATATCAGAAATTTCTACCTTGTCAATACCTGTTTTATAGAAGGCATAAGTTTTGTAGTTAGTGAAATCAACTTCTGAGTCATAATCTGCAGCAACTTTTATTGTTCCACAACTATTAAAAATTAAGATTAAAGAAAATGACAATAAAATGTTGAAGTAGAATTTTTTCATAATTAATTGTTTTAAATAAAATAATCAAAAAGTGTGCCTAAAATTTATTTAAAGTTATACTATCTTTAAATGACTATCTATTTTTGTAAATATATTTCTTTTTTATAAATGTCTTTTTTTAAAAATATTCAATCTGTAAATCAGCAAATTATGTTGCCGATATTTAATGAAAATAATTTTAAATTTTATATTAAAAGAGAAGATCAAATTCATCCAACAGTTTCTGGAAATAAGTTTAGAAAATTAAAGTATAATATTAAAAAAGCTAAAGAAATGAATAAGCAAGAAATATTGACTTTTGGTGGAGCTCATTCAAATCATTTATTAGCTACAGCTTTTATTGGAAAAATAGAAGGATTGAAAACTTACGGGATAATTAGAGGGGAGGAATTAAAAAAATTAAATTATAACTCAACACTAAAAAAATGTAATGAATTAGGAATGAAATTTATTTTTATTTCAAGAGATGATTATAGAAAAAGAAACGAATTAGATTATATCAAGTCAATTAGTGATTTATATACTAGTGCTTATATTATACCAGAAGGGGGAACTAACGAGTTGGGTGTATTAGGTTGTCAAGAAATCTTAAGTTCAGAAGATTCATTTTTTGATGTTATTTGTTGCCCTGTAGGATCTGGCGGTACAATTTCAGGAATAATTAATTCAAGTAATGATAGTCATAAAATAATAGGTTTTTCTGCTTTAAAAGGGAGTGGAATAAAAAATGTAATTAGTAAATTTGTAAAGAAATCAAACTGGGAAATATATGATGATGATTTTTTCGGAGGTTATTCGAAAATTGACAATAAATTGGTTGATTTTATAAATAACTTTTTTGAAATGACAGGATTAATGTTAGATCCTATATATAATTCTAAGATGTTATTTAAAATTATTAATCTTATAGAGAATAAAAAATGGGAATTCGGAAAAAAAATTTTAATTATTAACACTGGAGGATTACAATCTATAAAAGAAATAAATATTAAGTTAAAGAGAAAAGGATGTTCAATAATAAAGCAATAATATTTTTTTGTTTATTTTTTTTAAGTTCATGTGGGACTAAAAAAGTTTCTTATAGAGACAATAGTCCAAAAAAAATTGAAAATAAATCTAAAAAATCTGTTAATCGTTTTTTTAACACAATGACAAATGAGCAAAGAACTCATTGGTATGTGAATACATATTCTAAAACTGCTATAAATGAAATGAAAAAATTTGGAATTCCAGCGAGCATAATTATGGCTCAAGGAATTTTAGAATCAAACTCAGGCAAGGGTGGCTTAGCTATGAAGTCAAATAATCACTTTGGAATAAAATGTCATAAAAATTGGAAGGGTAAAAAAGTTTATCATGATGATGATAAAAAAGGAGAATGTTTTAGAAAATATAGAAATCCAGAAATGTCCTATCGTGATCATTCAGTTTTTTTAGAATCTAGGGATCGATATAATTTTTTATTTAAATTAAAAAAAGATAATTATATAAAATGGGCTAATGGATTAAAAAAAGCTGGTTATGCAACTGACCCAGGTTATGCCAATAAATTAATTTCAATTATAGAAAGATATGAACTCTGGAAATTGGATGGATCCAAAAAACCACTAAATAAATCTAAAGAAAAAAGAATTTCTAAAAAAGAATCCAAAAGTTTAGAAAAGGAAGATGAGAATCATATAGTTAAAAAAGGAGACACTTTGTTTTCAATTTCAAAAAAACACAATATTAGTATCTCTGATTTAATTAAAATAAATAAGCTAAAAGATAATGAGATAAGTATAGGTCAAAGGCTAAAAACAAAAAATTAAAATGCTGTATAAAAGAGCTGCTGAATCCTTTATAAAAGCTAACTCCTGTAACAAAATCATCCTGTCGATTTTGATATAAAATGATTATATCTTCTATAAGAGTTGTCGAAATCGTCTAACTGCTTTTCCCGTTTAAAATTTTATTTAGCTTATTTAAAGAAGCTTCTAGATGAATTTTACTCATTTTGTCAGAAGATTTTTTAATTGATTTTTTAATATCATTTTTAAGTTCTAATAGTTGACTTAATGCAATACTTCTAATATCTGATTGACTCACTTTTACAGTTGTAACATAATTTCTGAAAGAGGGAGGGGTTGTCCCTTGTTCTTCATTCATTATGTATTCTAGTCTATCTAAGTAAGCAAGTTGTAAATTTCTTCTATAAACATCAATGTTTTTATTATTTTTTAATTCACTCCATATTCCTTTTCTTAAATCTGTCATCATTTCTAATAATGAATAAGCATTTTTACCGTTAATTGCTTCATTTTCAATCATTCTACCCATTCTGCCAAAATCTAAAATTCTATTCAATGTTCTAGATTGAGTTGCTCTTATTCTATTAGTATTTCCAGCAAATTCAATTTTATTTAAAATATTAACATCAATCATCCAAGAGGGTGTTTCAAATAATTGTTTTTGTAAAAAATTCATACAACTTTTCTGATGAGATTTATTTACATGAGTGTAAACAGCACCAGACTGGTCATAGGTTTTGTAATACTGATAAATACCTCCAATATTAGAACCTACATGCCCCATATACCTATTAAATTGTGATAGAACTTGTGCGTATATTGTGTTTAAATCCGCATAATCTTTACCATCTTCAGAAGTCCATTTTATTAAATTAGGAACAATTCTTTTTAAATTAAGAATCCCATATTCACTAGCCTTTACCGCATTATCTCCAAGATCTTCAGTTTGGGAACTTGGGTCGATACCAGCACTTCCAAATCTATGTAAAAGACTATCTTGATTGTCAAGAATCCATTTATCCAAAGTATCCTTTTCATCTTCAACATTTTTTGATTCAGGAATTGGTCTATATCCCCATTTGACAGCATGCTTATCATAAACTCCAATATTAGGCATAAGAGCTACACCTTTATCTTCTGGTTGAGCTATGTAGTTAAATCTAGCATAATCCATAATTGATGGAGCAGTTCCATATTTTTTAGTAAAGGTTGCAGACCTTAAAGAATCTACTGGGTAGGCACTACTACTACCCATATTATGAGGCAATCCTATTGTATGACCAACTTCATGAGCTGAAACAAATCGAATTAATCTACCCATAACTTCATCTTTAAATGCAACTCCTCTAGCTTGTTCATTAATAGCAGAAGTTTGTACAAAAAACCAATTTCTTAGCAGAGTCATTACATTGTGATACCAATTTATATCAGATTCGAGAATTTCACCAGATCTAGGATCACTTACATGTGGACCATTAGCATTGGGGATAGGTGATGCCAAATATCTTACTACAGAATACCTGACGTCTTCTGGACTCCAGTCTGGATCTTCTTCTTTTGAAGGAGGATCTTTCGCTATGATTGCATTTTTAAACCCTGCTTCTTCAAAAGCGACTTGCCAATCTTCGATTCCTTGTTTTATGTATTTCCTCCATTTAATGGGGGTTGCTCTATCAATATAGTATACTATTTGTTTTTTTGGTGTGACAAGTTCTCCATTTTTAAATTTTTCCAAATCTTCTTCTTTTATTTCTAGTCTCCACCTGTCCAAATACTTCAAAGATTTACTTTCTTGCGCATCTAAACCATAATCTACTTGACTACGAGCAAACCATCCAACTCTTTGATCAAAATGCCTTCTTTTCATTGGAACTTTTGGAAGTAAAATCATAGAGTTATTTATTTCCAAAGAAATAGCACCAACACTAGCATTTGACGGAGGATCGGAAGAATTGTAAGTTTTTACAGACCTTGATTCAATATTTTGCGGATAACTCTTTAAGGATTCTATAAAAGACCTTTTTGAGTCAAGGTTTGAAATTTTATAACTTTTTCTTCTAGATTGTGGGAATCCTAAAGGCTTAACATCATCAGTAAAAAATTTTGTTACCTCGATAACTGATGCTGTGGAATCTTTATTTATCGCAGCTATTTTAAAGCTATATAAAACAGGTTCAAAATTAGAGTTTAACACTGCTTCACTTACAGGTAAGGAATCATTTGCTACAACATTATGTGAAACTACTCTTAATAATATAGTTTCATCTTTTTTATGCCATCTCAAAACCTGAGTATTTTGCTTTCCCCCACCAAAACCAATACCAGATGCAGTCTTAGCAATTCTTGTTACCATCAACATTTCTCTACCTAGTAAAGAATCATTTATTTCATAGTAATATTTTTCTTTAACTTTATGCACATCAAAAAGGCCTTTATCAGTGACAGCATCTTTTGTAATTATATCTTTGTAAGATTTAGGCTTACTCGCTTCTTTGTTACTTTCTTTTTTTTCTTTGTCATCTGCTGAAGGTCGTTGAGCACTTAACTCAAACGAAACAAATAAGATGAGTATTAGAGAATATACTAATGAATTTTTCATGATTTATTTTTTATGCAGTAGAAGATATTAAATTAATCTGAATTTTTTATATAATTTTTATATAATAAAGAAGTGCAAAAACTAATTAATAATAAAAGATATGCGTAAGTATGTTTTGACAATGAACTTAATAATAAAATAATAAGAAAAATATGATTTAAAAATAGATTTTAATTAAACCATTTCTCTACATCTTCTAATTGTAGCGGGTCTATAGTTAATTTGTTTTTTTTCCTATATCCATTTAGTTTCTGATGAACTTGAGTTGGCTTTTCAGAAAGTAAATTTTCTATGTTTGAATATAATTCCATAATATGTTCAATCCATTTTTCATCAACTCCTATTTTAATAAAACCTTCTTTTTTTGACTTTGGTTTAGAAACTTCTGGTTTCATTTGAGGGAAAAAAATAACTTCTTGAATAGATTTATTATCCGTAAATAACATTACTAAACGGTCAATTCCAATTCCGATTCCAGATGTTGGAGGCATCCCATATTCTAGTGCTCTTATAAAATCATTATCAATAAACATTGCTTCATCATCTCCTTTTTCAGAAAGCTTTAGTTGCTCTTCGAACCTAGATAATTGATCAATAGGATCATTTAATTCAGAATATGCATTAGCAAGTTCTTTTCCATTAACTAAAAGCTCAAACCTTTCAGTAAGTCTAGGATTATCACGATGCTCTTTTGTTAAGGGACTCATTTCCTTTGGATAGTCTGTTATAAATGTAGGTTGAACATAATGATGTTCACATTTTGCACCAAATATTTCGTCAATTAATTTTCCTGTACCCATAGTTTTATCTACATCAATACCAAAATTCTTTGCAGTTTCAAACATTTGTTTTTCATCAAAACCAGAAATTTCAATTCCAGTATGCTCTTTTATAGAATCTAAAATACTAATTCTTTTATATGGAGCTTTAAAATCAATTGTATTATCTCCCAATATAACTTTACTGGTTCCATTTAAATCACTTGCAATTTTTTCAAGTAAATTTTCAGTAGTTTCCATCATCCAGAAATAATCTTTGTAAGCAACATAAAGCTCAACCATTGTAAACTCAGGATTATGTGTTCTGTCCATACCTTCATTTCTGAATGATTTTGCGAATTCATATACTCCATCAAATCCTCCAACAATTAATCTTTTAAGATATAATTCATTGGCTATTCTTAAATATAGTGGAATATTTAAAGCATTATGATGTGTAATAAATGGTCTAGCAGAAGCGCCACCTGGAATTGATTGAAGAATGGGTGTTTCAACTTCAAGATATTCTTTATCATTAAAAAAAGATCTTATTATGTTGATGATCTTAGTTCTTTTTAAAAAAGTCTCTTTTATTTTAGGGTTTACAATTAAATCTACATATCTCTGTCTATAACGAAGTTCAGGGTCAGTAAATTCATCAAAGACATTACCCTCTGAGTCACTTTTAGGGAGAGGGAGAGGTCTTAAAGATTTACTTAAAACAGTGAATTTTTTGACTGAAATTGTTTTTTCACCAACCTTTGTTGTAAATAAATTTCCTTCAATTCCAATTATGTCTCCAATGTCTAGAAGTTTTTTATAAACTTCATTGTACATCAACTTATCTTCACTAGGGCAAATTTTATCTCTGTTGAAGTATAACTGAATCTTTCCTTGACTATCTTGAATTTCGGCAAAACTAGCTTTTCCTTGAATTCTTCTTGACATTAATCTACCGGCAATTGAAACAGATTGATTATCAGTAAAATTTGAAATGATTTTACTAGTATAAGTATTTACAGGAAATAGAGCGGCAGGATAAGGATCTAATCCATATTCACGAAGTTTATTTAACTTTTCTCTTCTTATAATCTCTTGCTCTGATAGCATAGTTTAAAATTTATTTTTTTATCAAAGATAAGGAATCGAATAGAAGCTACAACTAAGATATTTTTTTTCATATAGATAATATATATTAGCATTAAAATTTACAATTTGAGTTTTTGGAGAGTTTTATTATCTATCATTTTTCCACCTTTTTCAGTTTTAGATAGGGGTTGTGGTTCCTTTTTAATAGTGTTTATTTTAACTTTGTGTGGTTGGGTGCCAGGTGTTATTGCAGCTTTAGTTATTTTAAATAATCCTAAAAAATAATTTTATAAATGAATAAATCTATTATAGTCCATGATTTAGGTTTAGTTGAATATGAAAAAGCTTTAGAATATCAATTAAATCTATTTAATGAAATAATAGAGTCTAAATTAAGTAATAGAAGAAGTAACTCTAATATTATAACGAAAAATCATTTAGTTTTTGTGGAGCACCCACATGTTTATACTTTAGGAAAAAGTGGAGAAATTAAAAATTTGTTATTAAATAAAGAAGAATTAGAAAAGAAGGGTATCAAATTTTATTATACTAATCGTGGTGGCGATATAACTTGTCATGGACCAGGTCAGGTAGTTTGTTACCCAATTATTGATTTGGATAATTTTTTCACAGATATACATAAATATTTAAGGTTTCTAGAAGAAGTCGTCATTTTAACTTTAAATGAACTTGGAATTAATGGAGAAAGAAGTATTAATGAAACGGGTGTATGGTTAGACGCTAATTCTTTTGAAGCTAGAAAAATTTGTGCTATGGGTGTTAAGGCAAGCAGATGGGTTACAATGCATGGTTTAGCTTTAAATGTAAATAATGATTTAAGCTTTTTTGACAATATTATACCATGTGGAATTTCAAATAAATCAATAACTTCTATTGCAAAAGAATCAAATAAAAAAATAGATATAGATTTGGTTAAAAATAAAATAATCGATAATTTTTTAACTATTTTTTCAGCTAAATTAATTGATCGAATAAACTAAAACTTCATTAGATTCACCAGAAGAGCTAATGAATTTCTCCCCTTTCTTATTAATAGAGAAATCAATTGAATTAGTTCCAAATACTGGAAAGCTATCAATTAAATTAGTTTTAGAATCAAAGAGGTATATTTTTTCTTGATCTTTATCAGTAATTGATATAAAATCTTGATTTTTAATCTTGAATATTTTTGGACTTGTGTAATTGCCAAAAGGAAGTTCTATTATCTTATCATTGATTGTTACAATATTTTCAGAAATAGTAACTAGGTTATTGTTGTTAGCTGTAATTAAATATGATGTTTCAAGTGGGAGAGGTTTTTTCGATATTTTCCCATTAACATCTATTCTTACCAAATTATTAAATCGATCAATAGTTATAAATGAATTTTGGTTAATAAAAATTTCTTGACCACTTACATTCAAATTTTCAGGAATTTTTACTCGAATATTTCCTCTTCTATCTGTTATATATAATTTCTTCTCAGTATTTATTATTAAGTAATCTTTTGATCCAATTCTAAAATGTTTTGGAGGGTTGCTAATTTTACTTTTAATATTCTTTTTATTAAAACCATTAACTCTTTTTAATTTGGAATCCAACATTTGAATGTCTCCCCCACTATTCGTTAAAAATCTATAATTCTTTATATTATCATAATCAAAAATAGCAAGACCTTGGCTTGATTTTTTTTTATGATTAATTTTTTTAACTGTATTCCCATTTTTATCCAAAATAATGAAACTATTTTCAGTATTAAATGCGTATTGCAAACGACCATTTTTATAAAGATCTATTTGAAAAATCTCTCCTATTATTCTAGATTTAAGTTGCTTTTCCCAAATTAATTCTCCACTGTTGGAAATTAAATATAAATTCTTCAAGTCATCTTGAGTAATAATTTCTTTTTCTTTTGAGATATAATTTGTTACTAGCTTAGGATTTAAATGAATTGGACTCTTTAATTTTAAACTGAATAACAGGTTAGCTCCTAAATAATTAGTCATATTCTCTGATTTCTCAATTGTATGAGTATTGTAAATTATTTCATCATCTAATAGTAAATGATTAATCCAAAAAGGAAAATCTTCTTTTAAAACACCAAATTTTTCAAATAAATTATCGTTAAATTTTTCAAGATTATAAATTTTTAAATGATTGCTTTTTTTAGGAATTTTTGAATAGATTTCATTAAATTTTAAAGAATTATTAATGGTTGATTCGTTAGTAAAATTTAAAATCATTTTTTCTATACTACCTTTATTTTTAGTCAAAATCAGAATGTCATTTAATATTGTTAAATAATTTTTATCAAAAGGTTTGTAAAAATTATCAATTGTATTTGAATTAAATAGAGGAATTGAAAGCACATAAATTTTTTTATTTCTATAGGTATAGCTACTTTCTGTAGAGTTTTGAATTTTAAAATTCAATAATTCTTTATTATTAAAACTAAAAGTTGAGATTGAATCCTTGTTTAAAACAATAGAACCAATTTCAAATATATCAAATAACAAAGAATCATTTTTAATTAATTCAAGCTTGTCTAATGAATAATTTTTTTCAACATTTTTTAAATATTGAGAGTGGTTGTAACTAAATCTTTCAAATTGATCAAAATTATTTGGAACAATTTGAATAATGTCTGAAATGGTTGGATCTATTTCACTCAAGTTATTAATTTTTCTTGGAATAGAATCTTTTTTAAATGATAGTCCATTAATCATTAATTGATTTTGATTAAAATCTATGTCAAATTGAAACCAATCTGAAATATCAGAAATTTTAAAAAAATCTAAAAATTCAAATTTGTCAATATATTGCTTCAATTTATCAGAAATGAATAATGAAATATTGGTGTTAGATATTTTATATAATTTATCAAAATCATTGCCTCTATTGCTAGCTATATGGTTAGAGTCTCTTAAAGAGTTTTCAATTAAAAGTTTATTTATAGATTCTATATAAATCCCATTTTTTTCAGATGAGTAATATGTTTTATTGTTTTTATTTAATTTTTTAATTAGAAATCCGTTATATTTTATAGAATCCTCTATTATTTCATTTTTTAATTCTATAACATTTTCTAAATCTGTTAATAGAATGTGTTGTAGGCTATTCTTGCCAATATTATGGTAGCTAATTAAGATAGGTTTATTAGAAAATTTATTTGAAATAGAGTCAAGATTAATATCTACTATAGATTTAAAATTATTATAAAAAATTTCTGATTTAGTTTCTTTAATAGATTCATACTTAATTAAAAGCAAAGGGTTGGTGGGAACAAGATCTAATAAAGTTGTTGTTTTCTGATAACTATTTTCACAGCTAATAATTGATAAAGTCAACAGAATTAATAATATTTTTTTCATTTCAATTATAAGTGTAAATGTAATGAACTCTTAAATTAATTTCTAATTGATTTTAAATCAACTTAAAACTTTTTCTATGATGTACTGAAATACCATGTTTTCTTATAGCCTCTCTGTGGGCTTTGGTAGGATAACCTTTATTTTGACCCCATCCATATTCCGGATTATTTTTTGAAAGCTTAAACATTAAATCATCTCTGCTTGTTTTAGCTAAAATTGAAGCAGCTGCAATGCTCATGTATTTAGAATCTCCTTTTATTATGCATTTAAAAGGAATTTTATTATGTGAATTAAATTTATTTCCATCAACAATTATGAATTCTGGTTTTAATTTTAGCTTTCTAATGGCTTGATTCATTGCTAAAATTGAAGCCTTTAAAATATTTATTTCATCAATTTTCTTTACAGAAACATGTGATACAGCATAGTCAATAGCATTATCAATTATAATTTTTTTTAAAATATTTCTTGATTTTAGTGAAAGTAATTTTGAATCATTTAAAATTTTATTTTTAAAATTTTTTGGCAAAATCACTACTGCAGCTGTTACTGGGCCGGCAAGACATCCTCTCCCAGCTTCATCAGTTCCACATTCAATATAGCTAGAAAAAAAGGGCTTTAACATAATTTTATTTAATCTAAAAATAGATAATATTTAAAATATAAGTAAAATGAAATTAATAACTTTACTCTAAATTATTTCAATGAGAGCTTGTTCTTTATTTTCTTTAATATTTTTTTTCTGTATAGGTACTTTGTATTGTCAAGAAGATGAAGGGATTAGTTCTTTTAAGAATATGTTTAAATCTAATTCGGATTCTATTACTAAATCTAAATTACCTGATATAAAAAAATACATAATTTTAAATAGTATTAAGGACTCTACTTATCTTGATACAACCTTGTCTATTAAAAAACATTATAAGTTTAATTACATAAGAAAAGATGATTTTGAACTTCTAAAATTTTCTAATATCGGTCAAACTTACAATGCTTTGACACACCATTATGAAGAACAATCTTTTTTACCATCAGTTAGTTTTTCTTCTAAAAAATATGCTTATTTGAAATCAGAGGACATTAATTATTATTATGTTCCTACACCATTGACTGAACTATTGTTTAAAACAGTAATGGAGCAAGGACAATTTACTGATGCTTTTTTTACTTCAAATGTTTCAGAAAAATTAAATTTTTCTATTGCTTTTAAAGGATTGAGATCTTTAGGAAACTATCAAAATATTCTTGCTGGTTCAAAAAATTTTAGATTCACAGTCAATTATAATTCAACTTATAACAGATATAATTTTAAAATGCATGTTGTTAATCAAAATTATGAGAATAAAGAAAATGGAGGATTAACGGATTCTTCAATAGTTGATTTTGAATCTGAAGACCAATTATTTAATGAGAGATCTAAACTTTCCGTGAAATTTGAAGATGCCATAAACAATTTTTCTAGTAAAAGATATTATTTTGATCATCAATTTTCTTTATCTAAGAAGAAAGACTCTGTTAAACAAAATAATTTGTCAATTGGGCATAAATTTGAATATGAAACTTTATACAACTCTTTTTATCAAAGCTCTGCTAGTAATTATTATGGTAATCTCAGCTTAGGAATAAATATAGTAAATGATAAAACAGAACTTAAAAGTACTTTAAACGAGTTTTATACATATTTAAATTCAAATCTTTTTGGAAAAATCAAACTAATTTATACTAATTATAATTACAATTATATATCAAACTCATTATCAAATGATTCCAAAGGTTTTGATCAAAATGAAAATGCAATTTCATTTAAAGTAAATAAAAATATTTTTGAGCATAAATTAAAAGGAAAAATCACAAAAAATCTTTTTGGCGATAGGCTAGGAGATCTAATCGATTTTAATATTACTTCATTAAAAAACGAAAATTTTATATATCTAATAGGGTTAAACATTGTCACTAAACATCCTGGATTTTATTATGAATTATATAAAAGTAGTTATGATGATTTAAATTGGGAAAATGAATTAAAAAAAACACAAACTAATAATATTTATTTAAGTATTAATTCTCATTTAGCAGGTTATTTTAGATTTGATTTTAGAATAATTAATGATTACACTTATTTTTATTTACTTAGTGAAGATAAAGTAGGGGAGCCTGAAAACAAAAGTCTAATTCCAAAAGTTAATCAGTTGGATTCAACTATAGAATATTTAAAAATCAAATGGCAAAAAGAATTTAAGTTAGGAAAGTTTAGTTTAGATAATTCATTAGTATATCAAAAAGTTAACCAAAATGGCAATATTTTAAATTTACCTGAATTTTTATCTAGAAATACAATTTATTATTCCAATACTATCTTAAAAGGAGCTATGTTTTTTCAAACTGGAGTAAGTGTTAAGTATTTTTCGAAGTATTATTCTAATGAATATAACCCATTAATTAGTTCATTTCATATTCAAAATAAAAAGCAAATTGGAGGATTCCCTTTAATTGATTTTTTTGTTAATGCAAAAATAAAACAGACTAGATTGTTTTTAAAAGCAGAACATTTTAATTCAAGTTTAACAGGAAATAATTTTTATTCTTCACCTTCTTATCCTTATAGAGATTTTTCTATTAGATTTGGGTTGGTTTGGAATTTTTTTAATTAAACAAAATTTACCTAACTAAGGGAAGATCCCCTTTTTCTTTTGTTTCTAAACTAGAATAACCCATTAAAAATTTATCAACTTGAACAGCGGCCTCTCTTCCTTCGGATATTGCCCAAACTATTAAAGACTGTCCTCTTCTCATATCACCTGCTGAAAAAATATTGGGAGTACTTGTTTGATAATTATGACATATTAATTGGGACTTATCATCTGTTTTAATATTTAATTGTTTTGTAAGACTTGTCTCATGTCCAGTAAATCCTAAGGCTAATAATGCTAAGTCACATGGCCATAATTTTTCAGACCCTTTAATTTCTTTTAATTGATGTCTTTCCCCTGCTTTTTTTATCCACTCTACTTCGACAGTTTTTAGTCCTGTTACATTTCCTTTTTTATCTCCTACAAACTCTTTGGTTAAAACACACCACTCTCTATGTATTCCCTCCTTATGAGAAGTTGTTGTTTTTAGTTTAAAAGGCCAGTATGGCCATGGATTGTCATCGTTCCGTTTAGATGAAGGTTTAGGCATAATTTCAAAATTTGTTACAGATTTAGCCTCTTGTCTATTAGATGTTCCAATACAGTCTGACCCAGTGTCTCCACCACCAATGACAATCACATTTTTTCCTTTAGCATTTAACTCCTGACTTGTTTTAGCAATTCCATCTATAACTTGGTTTTGAAGTTTTAAAAAATCCATTGCTTGTTTAACTCCATTTAGTTCAGACCCTTTTATAGCTAATGATCTTTTTATAGTTGCACCTCCACATAAAACAACGGCATCATATTTTTTCAATTCTTCAATTGGTAAATTTTTTCCAACTTCAATATTGGTTTTAAAATTTATTCCTTCATTAATTAGAATTTCTAATCTCCTGTCTATAATGTTTTTCTCCATTTTAAAATCAGGAATACCATATCGTAATAGCCCTCCTATTTTTGAGTCTCTTTCAAATACATCAATAAAGTGACCTGCTTTATTTAATTGTTGTGCGGCAGCTAATCCAGCGGGACCTGATCCTATTATAGCAATTTTTTTCCCTGTTCTTTTTAATGGTGGGATGGCTTTAATCCATCCCTCTTTAAAACCTCTTTCTACTATGTATTTTTCAATCATTTCAATTGAAACGGGAGGGTTAATTATTCCAAGGACACAAGCTTCTTCACATGGGGCTGGGCAAAGTCTACCTGTAAATTCTGGAAAATTGTTAGTGGAGTGTAATATATGTAAAGCTTTTTTCCACTTATTATTATAAACAGCATCATTAAAATCTGGAATTAAGTTTCCTAATGGACATCCACTATGACAAAAAGGGACCCCACAATCCATGCATCTTCCACCTTGTTTTTTAAGTTTTTCTTCAGAAGGTTTAATGGTAAATTCTTTATAGTTTTTTAGCCTATTTTTAACTTGAACATAACCTTCATCAATTCTCTCATATTCTATAAATCCTTTTAATTTACCCATTTCAGTTAATTAATAATTTTAGATATTTTTTCATTTGCCATTTTTTCTAAAGCTAATTTATATTCTGTAGGCAATATTTTGATAAAGTTTTTTGATTCTTTTGCCCAATTAGAAAGTAAATCCTGCGCTATCTCACTTGAAGTATATTTTAAGTGATCTTTAATTAATTTTTTAATTAAATTTAAATCTTGAATTGATGGCTCTTCAATTTCTATCATTTCCATATTGAAATTACTTATATCATAATTACTTATTCCTTTGTAAATAAAAGCAATTCCCCCACTCATTCCAGCTGCAAAATTTCTTCCTATTTTCCCAAGAATAAGAGCAATGCCTCCAGTCATATATTCACAACCATGATCTCCAACTCCTTCAACAATTGCAGTTGCTCCAGAATTTCTTACACAAAATCTTTCACCAGCCATACCATTAATATAAGCCTCACCAGATGTTGCTCCATAAAGTGCAACGTTACCAGTTATTACATTTTTATATGATTTAAAAGTTGATCCTGAAGGAATTTTAACAATTATTTTAGCACCTGAAAGCCCTTTACCCAAATAATCGTTTGTATTTCCATCGACTTTTAAGGTTAATCCTTTAACACTAAATGCTCCAAAACTTTGTCCAGCGACTCCATTGAAATTAATTGTTATTGAATCTTCTAAAAGCCCTTTAGAACCATGAATTTTCGATATTTCATTACTTAAAATAGCTCCAACACTTCTATCTGTATTTTTTATTTTGAATGATAAATCTATTTTATTTTTACCTTGAATTGCTGCTTTAGCTTTATTAATAATCTTAAAATCTAAAACATTTTTTAGATTATGATCTTGTTTAGAGTTGTTTTTTATAGAAACATTTTTTCCTATAATTGGTTTATATAAAATATTAGACAAATCAATATGTTTTGTTTTATAATGATCTAAAGCTTCATTCATATTAATTTTTTGACTCTGACCTATCATTTCATTCATTGTTCTAAATCCAAGTTCTGCCATTATTGATCTGAGTTCTTCAGCAACAAAATGCATAAAATTTATTACATGTTCTGGCTTTCCTTTGAAATTTTTTCTTAATTCAGGATCTTGAGTAGCTATTCCAACAGGGCATGTATTTAAATGACATGCTCTCATCATTATACACCCTGAAGCAACTAATGGTGCTGTAGAAAAACCAAATTCCTCAGCTCCTAAAAGACAAGCAATTGCTACATCTCTACCAGTTTTTAATTGACCATCACATTCTAAAACAACTCTTCCTCGTAAATTATTCATTACTAAAGTCTGCTGAGCTTCAGCAATACCAAGCTCCCATGGAAGACCTGCGTGTTTTAATGAGGTAAGAGGAGAAGCTCCAGTTCCTCCGTCATAGCCTGAAATCAATATGACATCTGCTTTTGCTTTAACAACTCCAGCAGCAATTGTTCCAACTCCTACTTCAGAGACTAATTTAACATTAATTCTAGCATCTCTATTAGCATTTTTTAAGTCATAAATTAATTGAGACAAATCTTCAATCGAATATATATCATGATGGGGAGGAGGAGAAATTAAACCAACGTATGGAGTTGAATTTCTTACCTTAGCAATCATCGGATTAACTTTTGGACCAGGTAATTGTCCACCTTCACCAGGCTTAGCACCTTGCGCCATTTTAATTTGAATTTCTTTTGCATTTGAAAGATAATAAGAACTAACTCCGAACCTTCCTGAAGCAACCTGCTTAATAGCGCTATTCTTCCAGTCTCCATTAGCTTCTTTTTTAAACCTAACAGGATCTTCTCCACCTTCTCCTGAATTGCTTTTTCCTCCAATTTTATTCATTGCAATTGCTAGGTTTTCATGAGCCTCTTTACTTATAGACCCATAAGACATAGCTCCAGTTTTGAACCTTTTTACAATTTCTGTCCATGGCTCTACTTCTGTAATAGGAATAGGATCTAAATCAACAAACTTGAACATTCCTCTCAAAGTCATGAGTTGTTCATTTTGCTTATTAATTAAATCAGAGTAAACTTTATATGTTTCATATTTGTTTTCTCTAACAGATTGCTGTAGTTTAGAAATAGTAGAAGGATTTAACATATGAGCTTCTCCATTTCTTCTCCATCTATAGTTACCTCCAATTTCAAGATTGGTAAAAGAATTTTGTTTTTCAAAGGCTTTTTTATGTCGAATTGACAACTCTTTTTCAATAACATATAAACCGACCCCTTGTATTCTACTAGGTGTATTGCTAAAATATTTTTTTGTAAAATTTTCTCTTAAACCAAGAGCTTCAAATATTTGAGCGCCACGATAAGAGTGAAGTGTAGAAATTCCAATTTTGTTCATCACCTTTAGAATTCCTTTAGCAATAGCCGTATTATATTTCTCTATAGATATATTCAATGCCTGATCTTTGAAAAAGCCTTGATTATGATGGTATTCAATAATCTCATTAACTAAATATGGATTAATTGCACTGGCTCCATAACCAAATAGCATTGAAAAATGATGAGGTTCTCTAGGTTCAGAAGATTCTATGACAATTCCAAATTTCGATCTTTTTTTAAGTTTTATTAAAAAATGATGAATAGTTGAGCAAGCTAATAGAATAGGAATTGCAGCCATTTTTTTATTAATTCCCCTGTCACTTATGATTATTATATTAATACCGTTATTAACTTTATTACTTACTTCGTTTACCATATTTTGAAGAGCTTCTTCAATACCATTATGACCTTTTTTTAGTTTATAAAGAGCACTTATGGACGAACTTTTAAAGTCTTTATTTTTTATGAACTTTATTTTATCTAAATCTTTATTTGAAATTATTGGGTTAGCAATTTTTAATTTTTTACAATGTTTAGGGACTATGTCATAAAGATTGTAATCACTACCAAGGCCTAGACTGGTATCGGTAACTATTTCTTCTCTAATTCCATCTAATGGAGGGTTAGTGACTTGTGCAAATAATTGTTTGAAATAGTTAAATAGTAATTGGGGTTTTTTAGATAAAACAGCAAGTGGTGTATCTGTACCCATAGATCCAATGGCTTCTTTTCCTGAAATACACATTGGAAGTATAAGTGTTTTTAAATCTTCTTCAGTATATCCGAAAACTCTTAGCCTAGTTTCAAAATCTATTTTTTCTTTAGGAGTTTTATTACCAGTGTATGGAACCTGTTTTAAAGGAAGAATATTTTTATCTAACCATTGTCTATAGGGATATTTTGAAACTACTTTATTTTTTATTTCCTCATCTTCAATAATCCTACCTTCATTCATGTCAACTAAAAACATTTTACCTGGCTCTAGCCTTCCATGTTTTTCAATGTTATTAGGCTTTATGTCAACTACTCCAGTTTCTGATGACATAATAACATATCCATCTTTTGTAATACTATACCTTGAGGGTCTTAACCCATTTCTGTCTAAAAGAGCCCCTATATATTTTCCGTCAGTAAATGGAATTGAAGCTGGTCCGTCCCAGGGTTCCATAATACAAGAATTAAACTCGTAAAAAGCTTTTTTTTCATCAGACATGGATTTATGTTTTTCCCAAGCTTCAGGAACCATCATCATCATTATTTCAGGTAGAGATCTACCTGTTGTAAGTAATAACTCAACAACCATATCCATACAAGCTGAATCAGATTTGTTTTTTAAAATAATTGGAAATATTTTTTTCAAATCATCGCCTATAAATTCATTTTCTAAAAGTTCTTCTCTAGCATTCATTCTACTATAATTACCCTTCAAAGTATTTATTTCTCCGTTGTGACACATATATCTAAAAGGTTGAGCTAAATCCCATGTCGGAAAAGTATTTGTTGAAAACCTTTGATGAACTAAAGCAAGTCTAGTAACCAATTCAGAATTTGATAAGTCTAAAAAGAATTTATCAATATCTTCTGGAACAAGTAATCCTTTATAAATTAATGTTCTATTGTGAAGACTGGAGAAATAAAAGTAATTTTTTTGTGAAAAATCTATGTTGTATAGTGTGTTTTCTGCAATTTTTCTAGCAACATACAATTTGGTATTAAATTCGACATCTGATAATTTTTGATTGTTTTTACCAATAAAAACTTGTTTTATTTTTGGTTGTGTTTGACTTGCGATATTTCCAACAACTTTTGAATTAACAGGAACTTCCCTCCATCCTAAAATTGAAAGATTTTGATTTTTTATTTCTTTTTCAAAAATATCGACACAATAATTAAGTTGGTTATTTTTTTTTGGAAGAAAAACCATTCCAACTGCATATTCATAGGGTTCAGGCAATTTAAAATTACATTGTTTTATGAAAAATTCGTGAGGAATTTCAATTAGAATACCTGCTCCATCTCCAGTTTTTCCATCTGAACTTACTGCTCCACGATGCTCAAGACGAGTTAAAATATTTAATGCTTTATGAATTATATCATTAGTTTTATTTCCTTTCAAACTACATATGAATCCAGCACCACAATTATCATGTTCAAATTCTGGAGAGTATAATCCTTGTTTGTTTGGTAGCATGCTCTAAGTTTGGAACCTGCAAAATTATAAAATAGGGAAGTTTTTTAAAAACCTTTTGGCCTTAAATGGAAAATTAATATTGACTTAATAATAATAAAGATAAATTTTGATTATTTGTTATTTTATTACTTAATTATTAGTAATAATGTAATTACAATTTATTTATTTTTTAATATGTTTACTATTCTAAACTTTTTAAATGGAAATTTTACTTATTTCAATATTTGTTGTTGGTTATTTATTAATAACTGTAGAACATTCAATTAAAATTGACAAGTTAATTCCAGCTTTGGGAATGATGGGTGTTTTATGGGCAGTCATTGCTTTAAATCATTTACCTGTTTTTGAGATAAACTTAGAATTATTGAGTTTAGAACCTGCCCATTTAGATGAAATTTTATTACACCATCTTGGAAAAACTGCAGAAATATTAATTTTCTTACTTGGGGCTATGACCATAGTTGAAATCATTGATTTTTTTCGTGGATTTTCTGGAATAAAAAAATTAATTAAATCTAGAAGTAAAGTTACTTTATTATGGATTTTTGGATTTATTTCATTTGGCTTGTCAGCAATTATTGATAATCTTACAGCAACTATAGTACTTATTACTATTCTTCAAAAGCTAGTGACTAATAAAGAATTGAAATTATGGTACGCAGGTTTAATTATTATAGCAGCTAATGCAGGTGGAGCTTTTTCACCAATTGGAGATATAACTACTACTATGCTATGGATTGCTGATAAAGTTACTACTCTTAATTTAATCAAATTTTTAGTTTTACCATCTTTAATATGTATGGTTGTACCATTTTTAATTTCTTCAAAATTTAAAATTTTTAAAGGAGAGTTTATAATTCCTTCTAATGTGACAGATACTGAATTAAATCCTTATGGTAATAAAATGTTGTTTATCGGTTTAGGCTCAATTCTTTTTGTTCCATTTTTTAAAACAGTTACGCATTTGCCTCCTTATGTGGGAATGATGCTTGCTTTAGCTTTTGTTGCTACAGTTGCAGAATTTTATAGTAATAAAAAATTCAATATATCCAAAGTAGATTTTGATCATGACATGAAAGCTGATGATAGTCCAGTACATGCATCTCTTACTAAAATTGAATTACCTAGTATTTTATTTTTTTTAGGAATTTTAATGGCTGTAGGAGCATTAGAATCTGTAGGTATTTTGTTTAATTTTGCTGATTGGATTAACGAATCAATTCCAAATTCTGACGTTGTTATTGTACTTCTAGGTCATCTTTCAGCTTTAATAGACAATGTCCCATTAGTAGCAGCTTCTATTGGAATGTTCCCAAATCCTATTGATGATCCGCTTTGGCATGGAATAGCTTATTCAGCTGGAACTGGAGGAAGCATGCTTATAATTGGTTCAGCTGCTGGTGTAGTAGCTATGGGAATGGAAAAAATAGATTTCTTTTGGTATATGAAGAACATAACTATTCTAGCAATGATAGGCTTTTGGGCAGGCTATGGTACTTTTATGTTTTTAAGATTTTTCATGTTATAAAATATAATGAACTATATAAAAACTGTTAATTGGCTTTTTAATCAATTACCTGTTTACCAAAGAGATGGGTTTTTTAAGTATAAACTGGATTTGTCTTCTATAAAATCAGTTTGTAAAAGCCTTGACAATCCACAAAATAATTTTAAATCCATTCATATTGCAGGAACTAATGGTAAAGGATCAACAAGCCATATGTTAGCCTCAATTTTATACGAAGCAGGTTATAAAGTAGGACTATATACATCTCCACATTTAAAAGATTTTAGAGAAAGGATTCGCATAAATGGAAAAAAAATTGATAAAGATTTTGTTGTTTCATTTGTAAAAAATCAATTTGATTATTTTAATCAAAATAATATATCTTTTTTCGAAATGACCGTAGCTATGGCATTTGATTATTTTTCAAAGTCTAAAGTTGATATAGCTATAATTGAAACAGGGTTAGGGGGAAGATTAGATGCAACTAATATTATTATTCCAGAACTGTGCGTAATCACTAATATTGGATTAGATCATAAGGAATTTTTAGGAAATAATATTTTTGATATAGCTAAAGAAAAAGCAGGGATTATTAAAAAAGAGGTCCCAGTTGTAATTAGTGAATATCAAGATGAAGTTTATGGTATTTTTAAAGAAAAAGCTTTTGAATTAAATTCTCAAATTTATTCCTTAGAAAAGGATAATTTAAATGACTATAAAACTGATTTAAATGGTTTATTTCAAAAGAAAAATATTAATTGTGTAGTTAAATCGTTGTCGCTACTGAAAGATTTTATAATTACTAATAAGAATATAAAAGAGGGGCTTTTGAAAGTAGTTAAAAACACAGGATTAAGAGGAAGGTGGGAAATGATTAATCAATGTCCAAAAACTATACTAGATATTGGTCATAACATTGAAGCTTTTAGGTTAAATATTGAAGAACTTAATAAAACTTCTTACAATAAATTAAGAATAGTAATAGGGTTTGTTCAGGGGAAAAATTTTAAAAAAATATTGAATTTATTCCCTAAAGATGCTTTTTTTTATTTTTGTCAACCTAAAATAAATAGAGCCTTAAATGTGAAAGAAGTTTTTAATTATTCAAATGAAATAGGACTTAATTCTAAATCTTTTTTAAGTGTAAAAACTGCGTATGAAATTTGTCTAAATGAATCGAGTAAGGATGATTTGATTTTTATATGTGGAAGCAGTTTTGTAGTTTCTGAGATAATAAGCAATCAAATAAAAAATTAATTTTATTGAAAAGAAGAGATTTTATTAATGGAACTTTAATGGTGGCTGGAGCATCTATGTTTCCAGGGTGTACAAATAATACTTTTTCAGACAAATTCAACTCATTGTATTATCCACCGTCACTCACTGGTCTTAGAGGAAGTCACCCAGGATCAAATACCCATGCACATGACAGAGCATGGAGTAAAAAATCAGACTGGGGACCAACTAACAAATTGAAAGAAATTTATGACTTAGTTGTTGTTGGCGGAGGAATCAGTGGACTATCAGCTGCATATTTCTACCAACAAAAATATGGTAAAGATAAGAAGGTGCTTATCCTGGATAATCATGATGATTTTGGTGGTCATGCCAAACGAAATGAGCATACAATAGATGGAAAAACTCTAATATCCAATGGTGGTTCACAATCTATAGTAGATCCAAAACTTGGAAATAAAGTTGTACATGATCTTCTAAAAGATATAGGTGTAGAGATAGAGCGATTTAATACAGCTTATGATCGCGACTTTTATAAAAGAAATAATTTAGGATCCGTTACTTACTTCAATAAAAAAATATTTGGTGAAGATAAAGTGGTCAGACATCCTTATTGTAATTATCCAAATTATATAGAAGGACTTATGGCTGGAAAATTATCCAATGAAGATGCTGCACAAGAAGCTCCTTTAAGTAAGAAAGGTAAAAAACAATTACTTAAGGTATTGAATGGTGGACTACATAAAATAAATGTACCCAAAAATAAATTGAATGATTATATTCGTTCTCATTCATACTTCGATTACTTGAAAGACACTTTGGGTGTTGATGATCCTGGTATATTAAGAATGGCTAGACATTCTGCTTTAGATTGGGCAGTATCAGGAACAGACTTGATGACTATAGAAACTGCCAAGAGTTGTGGAGCTCTTGGTTTCATTCCCAAAACTGTATACGATGAAGATAATCCATACATTTATCATTTTCCAGATGGCAATGCTAGCATTGCACGTGCTTTGGTAAAAAAAATGATTCCTGGTGTAGCTGAGGGAAAGAACGCCGAAGAGCTTGTATTGTCAAAATTTAAATATGCCGAGTTAGATAAATTCAGCAACACTGTTCGTATAAGGCTAAATAGTACGGTTGTAAATGTGCGACATGGTAGTGATCCAAAAAACTCAAGTGAAATTTTTGTAAAATATATCAATAACAACAAGTCACACATGATAAAAGCTAAAAGTGTGGTGATGGCTTGTTACAATATGATGATTCCGCATATCGTTTCAGATCTTCCAGAAGAACAAGCATCGGCATTAAGACTTCAATCGAAAAGCCCATTGCAATACAGTAGCGTTAGCTTAAAGAATTGGAGGGCAATGAAAGAAATGGAAATTGGAATGGCAATGTCCCCAGGAAATATGCACCAAGCAATTTTCATGGATTTTCCTGTGAGTATGGGTGGATATGAGTATACCAAGACACCAGACGACCCTTGTATTATTCAGATGATTAGCTGTCCATATGGAGAAACCGTTGGTGCACCACGAATCGAGCAATATCGTGAAGCACGATACAGAATGTTAGGTTTGCAATTCAGCGACTACGAAGAGGAAATTAGATCACATTTGAGTGGTATGCTCCCGAAGAAATTATTTGATTTCGATAAAGATGTAGAAAGTATTACGGTCAATCGCTGGGCACACGGGTATACTGTTAGCGGTCCAAAAAACTCTACCAAAATAGGACGACAACCATTTGGACAAATTACAATAGCTAATTGCGACTCTGCAGGTAGTGCTGATGCTAAAGCTGCAATCAATATGGCATCAAGAGCTGTGAACGAATTGAGTTAACCCATACTTTTGAATTTATCCATAATTCTAAAATAACATGTTAAACTAACAGCATAACTCTATACTAATATAATATATAAGAAGTATTAGTATAGAGTTAAAATAACTAGAAATAACTATATGTTATGATTACTTGTGAGGGTTTTTAAAAGATAATTCTTATCTATTAATTATGAATATAATAATTACTGTATTGGTAAAAGGTCTGAATTTCTAAACCCTAATAAATAAGATGCTTTAAGAATACTAATAATGACAGAAAGTGGAGCTGAACAAGTTGGAGGTTCTATAGTGTTTGAATAAGTCATATTTAATGCTTTAGTAATGGCAAAAGTTTTTATATTTGCTGCTCAAATTTTGTGCTTTATTATAGTAATAAGGAATAAGGTAATGAATGGTTAAAAAAAGTGCATATATTTGAAAATGACTTAATCACTTGATAGTCAATATATTAGGGCGCTTAGCTCAGTTGGTTCAGAGCACTTGGTTTACACCCAAGGGGTCAGGGGTTCGAATCCCTTAGCGCCCACCAAAAATAAACCCACTCATTTGAGTGAGGTTTTTATATATTTGCAAAAAAATTAATAAGTTAAAAAACGAATAGAATGCCAATAGCAATTATCACAGCAATTGCAGTAGGATCAGCAGTTTCCATTGGAGTAGCCCTATGGCTAATTTTAGCTAAGAAGAAATAGTATAAAAAGATTAAAAAAGTTCGAAATTAGGACCGAGAGGCCCACCAGGTTTGGATATCTTATTGATCCATTTCTTATCCTTAAATATTATCTAAAGAAGTATAGTCGAGTTATGAATAAAACTAAAAATACAAAAGATCTTCTACCAGAAAAAGCTTATAAAAACCTAGATTTTTTAAATAGTAAAGATGCCCGAATTTTAAGGATTCTGTCTGAATATCTTTACACAAAAAAACAATTTGAAGAAGAAAAGATAAAAAACACGATCGTAATTTTTGGTTCAGCAAGAGCACCCTCACCTGAGGAGGTAAGCGGCAAGGAAGAATCCATCAAAGGAAGAAGTAAAAGCCTTAAACTAGCAGAATACTATGATGCAACAAGAATACTCTCAAAACGATTATCTGAATGGTCTAAGAATTTAAACCAGGTAAATCAAAAATATGTCATTTGCTCAGGTGGGGGCCCTGGAATCATGCAAGCAGCAAATCGTGGGGCAAGTGAGGCAGAAACAAAATCTATTGCTTTAGGAATTTCATTGCCTTTTGAAAACAGCCCTAATCCATATGTAGTTCCAGACTTGAATTTTGAATTTCATTATTTTTTTACAAGAAAATTCTGGTTCTCTTATCTGGCTGAAGCATTTGTGATTATGCCTGGAGGTTTTGGAACCTTAGATGAATTTTTTGAGATTCTTACTCTAATCCAAACTGAAAAAATCAAGAAAGATCAACCAATAGTTCTTTTTGGGAAAGAGTATTGGTCTAAATTAATTAATTTTGAAACTTTAGTTGATTATGGAGTAATAGAAAGGAAGGACTTGGATCTTTTTTTTATTACCAGTAGTGTAGATGAAGCATATGAATATATTATTTCAAACTTAAATCTTAAATAGTATTTAATCATTTAAGTTATAAAGTTGAAGGTTTAGTAGAAATTAAACTTAGGCAATAACTGGTTCTAATTCTTAACCATAAGCTTTACCATTTTAACCTCAACATTTAGTTAGATTTTTTTAATTTTTTTATAAAAATTACTAATCCAAAAATAAACCATACTACTACCAATCCCCACCATAATATAAAAAACCAATCATTTTTTGTCGTACTATTCCATCCTAACCATTCAAATACTAGCCCTTCCATAAACAAGTCTAAAGAAAGTAAAACAAAAAAGCCAAATACCCATTTAAGAAAATAATTTTTCATTTACGAATAAAATTTTAAATAGTATTCCTCTCTTTCTTTCTTTAACATTCCAATAGTTTCATCTATAAACTTATTTCTATCTTTTCTCGTTTTAAAAACCCAAATACAGATAGAATCTCTACTGTGATAAATTGCTTTTAATTCATCATCAATATCACATATTTCTTTAGGAATTTCAGTCTTAATACAAATCATTTTGTAATATTAATACAAATTCAAAAAAAAACCACTCAATTGAGTGGTTTTGTAAAATAATTTAAATATCCATTTTAAATACTAGTAAAAAGTTTTTGCATCTTTTCATTTTCTTCATCTGCTAAAACTTTATCAACTAATATTCTACCACTATGTTCGTCTGTGATAAGCTTTTTTCTAGAAGCTATATCTATTTGAACTTGAGGAGGGATTGTAAAAAAAGATCCTGCAGATGCACCTCTTTCTAAAGCTACTACAGCAAGTCCGTTTCTTACACTAGATCTAATTTTTTTATATGAAATAAGTAATGATTCATCAATTTTAGATTCAAAATCTTTAGATTTTTTTAAAAGATCGTTTTCTTCTTTTTCTGTTTCTTTTAATATAACACCTAATTCCTTTTTTTTGTTACCTAGATGATCTTTTCTCTCACTAAGTTTTGAATTATTTTTTTCTAATGAAACTTTTTTTAATTCAATTTGAGCGTATAATTCTTTAATTTGTTTTGCGCAAAGTTGCATTTCAAGTTCTTGAAATTCTATTTCTTTACTCAATGACTCAAAAGCTCTGTTATTTCTAACATTTTTTTGTTGCTCATTGTATTTTTTAATCATTGTTTTAGCATTATCAGTTGATATTTCTTTAGCTTTAATATCATCGGTGAATTGTTTTAAATTCTCATCTATTTTAGAAATTCTAACTTCAAACCCAGCTACTTCATCTTCTAAGTCTTCAACTTCTAAAGGAAGTTCTCCTCTAACACTTCTGATTTTATCAATTCTAGAATCAATTAATTGCAAGTCATATAAAGCTCTTAGTTTGTCCTCTACAGAAAATTCTTTTTTCTTAGCCATAATTAAAAATAATTAACAGGGTTTGTATTTGATTTTGATATAATGCACGCAAACTTAGGAATTTTTTTGTTAAGTAAATTTAAAATTAAGTCTTTTGTGTACTGTTCACTTTCATAATGACCAATATCAACTAATAACATTTTATTTTCTGCTTTAAAATAATCATGATATTTTAAATCTGCTGTGACTAAGCAATCAGCACCATTAATCAAAGCATCTTCAATTGCAAAACTTCCAGAACCACCTAATACAGCTACTTTTTTAATTTTTTTATTTAATAACGGAGAATGTTTAATTATTTTAACATTCATTTTTTCTTTTAAATAGTTTAAAAAATGCAACTCATCTAATTCTTTATTTAGCTCACCTATCATTCCCATTCCAAATTCTGAATTATTTTTTTTAATTAATATTTCAGTATTTATCAATGATAGATGTTTTGAAAATTGATAGTTAATTCCTTTAGGATGATTATCTAGATTGGTATGTATTGAGTAAATGTTTATGTTATTTTTAATAGCTTTTATAACTACTCTTTCAATATAGGTTTCTTGAGTTAATTTTTTTAATCCTGTAAAAATGATCGGATGGAAGGATATTATTAAATCACATTTATTCTCAATTGCTTCATCTACAACATTTTCTAAAGTATCGATTGTAATTAGTGCCTTTTTTACACTATTAGTAGGGTTACCAACCAATAGTCCAACATTATCAAAATCTTCAGCATGTTTAACAGGAGCCCATTTCTCTATTATGTTAATAATTTCTTTAAGAATCATAATTATTATGTAAAGTTAAAAAATATTAAATCATCGAGTTTTTTGTTACAATTTTTTAATTTTTAATAATATTAAAAATTAAAGTTTCATGCTTTTTTATAACTGAACTTTCATTTTCAAAATTTAATTTTGAGCTAGAAGATATTTCTACACCATCAATCTTTGAGTTATTAAAAATTTCGTTGAAATTATAATTTCCAGCGCTAAGAGCAGAATTATTAATATTTATGCTAAAAGACTTTTTGTCTAATGAAGAAAAATTGTGAATAATTAACATATTGCTATTTTCGAAACTTTTTATATAAGCAAAAATATCCGTATTATTTGATTCAAGTATTTTAACTTTACCTTGAGATATAACTTTATTTTTTGTTCTTAGTTTTATGAATTTAGAATAATGAGACCATAAAGAATTTTTGTCTTTTTGCATTTTTTCAACATTATATTCTAAGTAATTATTATTTAAGTTTCTCCATGGATTAGAATTAGAAAATCCACCATATATTGCATCAGACCATTGCATAGGTTTTCTTATATCTTCATCAGGTTTTTTTCCTAACATCGCTATTTCCTCTCCGTAATATACATAAGGAATTCCAGGTAAAGTCAATAGAAGGCTAGCAGCTAATTTAGATTTATTTAAGTTATATCCTATTTGCTCAAAACTTCTATTTTGATCATGATTTGTTAAAAAACTTCCATATTGAGAGTTTGGATACAAACCTTGCAATTCGGATATTTTAGATTTTAAATTTCCAAAACTATTATTTTTTACAGCATTAATTATTGAACTTGAAAGATCAAATTCGAAACAATAATCTAAACGATCATCTGAGTATTTTACTATTTCTGACGAAGATGACCATACCTCACCAACCATCATTATAGAAGGATCTAGGTTTTTTTGAAAAGCATATAAATCTCTCCACCAATTTAAAGTAGAAGTTGTGTTTTCTTGATTACTTCCTTCTTCTATCCAATGTTTAACAGCATCAACCCTAAATCCATCAACTTTAATATCCTGATACCAATATTTAATTAAGTTTTTAATTTCATTAGTAACTTCAATATTAGAATAGTTTAAATCTGGCATCCCTGACCAAAAAGCACCATAATAATAAGCATTATTTTTTTTATGCCAAACCTCTTGTCCCCAGGGTCCTTTATAATTAGGTTTAGTTGTAGACCACCTGTACCAATTTCTTTTTGACGAACCTTCAACAGAAGATTTAAACCAAGGATGCTGATCTGAACTATGATTACCAACAAAATCTATAATTACTTTAATTCCTCTTTGATGGCATTCTTTAATTAAATTTCTAAAGTCGTTTAACGTTCCATATTCGGGATTAATTTCTTTATAATCAATTATATCATATCCATGATAACTTGGTGATGGAGAAATAGGCATTAGCCAAATTCCATTAATCCCTAAGTCACTATTGGTATTAGGATCGCCATCATTTAGATAATCTAATTTTTCAATAATACCATTAATATCTCCTCTTCCATCATTATTAGAATCATAAAAACTTCTAATAAAAATTTCATAAAAAACTGTATCATTCCACCATATGTTAGATTCTGGGTAATTTAAACTATCTACAGAATTGTTTTCTTCTTCTTTTGTGTTTTCACTTGAACATGAAAGTAGAATAAACAGTAGACCAAATAATATTGTAATTTTTTTCATTTATTAGAATAATAATTATGTGAATGTATATCTTTATATTTATCAATTGACGAACCAAAAAAAGTTTTAAACAATTTTTATTAAAAAACGTTTTCGTTTGTAATTTAGTTTAATGAAAAAAACTAGACTTATCCTTTCCCCATTTGCTATTTTATATTATTTAATAACAAGTGTAAGAAATAGTTTTTTTGATTTAAAAATTATTAAACCTAAAAAGTTTGATATTCCATTAATTGGAATTGGAAATTTGAGTACTGGTGGGACAGGAAAAACGCCTATGGTAGAATATATATTGAAAAACTTTTCAAATGAATATAATTTGGCACTATTAAGTAGAGGATATAAAAGAACAACATCAGGCTATGTTAAAGCTAATACAAATTCAAACTCAAGTACAATTGGTGATGAACCATTTCAGATATATAATAAATTTAAAAACATTAATGTATCAGTTGATGAACATAGGCCAAGGGGAGTATATAATCTTTTAAAAGAAAATGTAGATCTTCAATCGATAGTTTTAGATGACTGTTTTCAACATAGAAATATTTCTTTGAAATTAAATATCCTTTTAACAACTTATAAATTTCCATTCTATAGAGATTTTATTTTACCATGTGGAAATTTAAGAGAATCAAGATCTGGGTATAAAAGAGCTGACATAATTATTATTACCAAATGTCCACATGATCTAACTGATGAAAAAATGACAGGAATTAGAAAAGTAATAAATTTAAAAAATCATCAGACCTTATTCTTTACTTCAATCAAATATAATAATGAATTATTAGGAAAAAGTAATATTGAAATTGGTGATTTAAAAAATTCAAAAGTTTTATTAGTAACTGGGATTGCTGATGACAAAGTAATAATTGATTATTTAGAATCTAAAAATATTGAATTTGATAAAATTTCTTTTTCAGATCATTATAACTACACTTTTAAAGATATTCAAAAAATCGAATCAGAATTTAATAATAGAGTAATTATTACAACCGAAAAAGATTATCAAAAAATACAATCAATAAAGAGAAAAAATAAATGGTATTATTTACAAATGGAAGTTGATTTTTTAAAAGAAGAAGAATCTTTTAAGATTTTAGTTAAAGAAACACTGTCTAGGTAACATGTTTTTGAGCTTTGTAAGATGATCTAACTAATGGTCCACTTTCCACATGTCTAAATCCTAAACTTTTTCCAAAAACTTCATACTTTTTGAATTGTGATGGCTCAATAAATTCTTTAACAGGAAGGTGTTTTTTTGATGGTTGTAAATACTGTCCCAGAGTAACAATATCGACATTATTATTTTTCAAATCAGTGAGGGTGTTAAATACTTCTTCTTCTTTTTCTCCTAGACCAAGCATTAGTCCAGATTTAGTTCTCTGAATTCCATTGTCTTTTAAATATTTTAAAACTTTAAGACTTCTGTCATATTTAGCTTGTATTCTAACTTCACGAGTTAATCTTTTAACCGTTTCCACATTGTGTGAAACAACTTCTGGATTTACCAATATAATTTTATCTAAATGTTTTTCAATTCCTTGAAAATCAGGAATAAGAGTTTCCAAAGTAGTATTAGGGCTTAACCTTCTTATGCTTTTTATGGTTTCAGTCCAAATTAAAGTGCCCATGTCTTTAAGATCATCTCTATCAACGGATGTTAACACTGCATGTTTAATTTTCATTATTTTAATTGAGTTAGCTACTTTTTCTGGCTCTTCCCAATCAATACTTTCAGGCCTTCCAGTTTTTACTCCACAAAATCCACATGATCGGGTACATATATTACCTAATATCATAAAAGTAGCTGTTCCTTCACCCCAACATTCTCCCATATTAGGACAACTTCCAGATGAACAAATTGTATTTAAATTGTATTTGTCTACTAATGATCTTAACTCAGTGTATTTTTTGCCAGTTGGTAACTTAACACGAATCCATTTAGGTTTTTTAGGAATTTTAAAATCAATATTAGCAGAATAAATGGACATAAGCTGTAAAAAAATTTTCTATTCAAATGTACAAACTATTGATAGATTTATATTATAAAATAGTTAGATACCAAACACTAAAGAATGTTAAGAAAAGTAATCCTAAAACACTTAAAATATTTATCATTAGAGAAGGTCTACAGTTTTTTGGAGTATGATGACTATTTATAAGTTTGAAATTAATAAATGCGTAAAATGGAGCTGTAATAAAAGATAGTATAGTAGCTATTTTAACTAAAAATCCCATTTCTGATATAAAAAATATAAAAATTAAAAGTGTCCCTAAAGCTAATATTATAATCCAAAAATTATAATTGTCAACCTTTTTAAAGCCAAGTAATCTAGAAGTTATTTTCATAGCCCTTGGTGAGGCATCTAAACAAGTTATAGTTGTACTAAACATAGTTGTAAATGCTGCAATAGCAATTATTATAAAGACTCCACTTCCAATAGAATCTGTATATAAATTAATTAATTGTTTGGCAAATTCACCTCCTTGATTAGAAAATGATTCTCCACTTCCATACATTACAAATGCTCCAAGAGCAATAAAACAAATTCCTAAAATGATTGTAGTTAAATATCCAATATTAAAATCAAGAATTATATCATTATCATTTATGTTTTTTTCTTTTTTCTTTTTTTCTAAAGTCCAGATAGACTGCCAAATTGAGACATCTAGTGGAGCAGGCATCCAGCCCATAAAAGCAACAATAAATGCAATGCCAACTTGATCTTTAGGAAAAACTTGTGATATTTCAATTGTATTTGAAGAATTAATACTTGCAAAAAATACTGCTACTATTGTGCTAATTGCTAAGATTATTATGACAAATTTCATTAATTTATCTAAAAATTTATATTGACCAACTAGTAAAATGATTAAGCAACAAAATGTTATTATGGCAGCCCAGATAGTAATATTAGTTGTTATTCCGAATAACTCTATAGCCAAGCCTGCTGTAACTATTGTAACAGCTGTCTGAATGGTAAACATAGTAATTAGAGATAAAATCAGATAAATAACTAATACATAATTTCCTAATTTTTTATATCCATCTAATAATGTTTCTCCTGTTGCCATCGAATATTTCGGTCCAAATAAAAAAAAAGGGTATTTAAATAAAGTGGAAAGAGCTAGAGCCCATATTAATCCAAAACTAAAATCTGCTCCAGCTCTAGTTGATTGAACTAAATGAGAAACCCCTATGGCAGCTCCTGCAAAAAGTAATCCAGGTCCTAATTTTTTTATTAATCCTCTCATTATTCTTGTATTATTTCAGCTAAAACTTTTTTTGCTCTTAAAACCCTAACTTTAATATTATTTATCGGTTGATTTAGCTTTGTAGACATTTCCTTATAACTCAATTCATCAAAATATTTAAGTTCAATTACTTTTTTATAGCTAGGTTTTAACTTATTTATTTTTGATTTTAAAGATTTTAATTTTTGTTCATTAATTAGATTGTCTTCTGCACTAGGAGAACTTTCAATAATTATATTAAATTCATCTGATTCATTAAAATTGAGCTTAATTTTGTTTTTTCTTAATTGATCTATATGAAGGTTTTTAGATATAGTAATTACCCAAGTTTTAAAAACAAATTTATCGTTGTAGGTTTTAATTTTTTCAAAAGCCTTAGCAAAGCTTTCAATTGTTATGTCTTCAGCATTGGATTCATTATTTGTTCTTTTTAATTGAAAATTATAGACATCATCCCAATATCTGTTTAATAAGAAGCTAAATGCATTTTGATTATTTTCCTTTGCGAGGATTATTTGATTTTTAATAATAGTATTATCTTTCAAATTATTAATTCAAATTTATTTCAGGATTTTTACACTCTGTTTCGTTTGGAAGTTTTCCGCAAATTCCACATGGCTCATTGTTTTTATTTAGAAATGGACTTGCACTTGCACATGTGCCGGAAAATTTACCATTTTTTTTAACTAAAATTTTAATGGCAATACCTGCAAAGGCAAGACCTAGTAATATAAAAGTGATTACAAATAACATATAAACATTTAATTATCAATAATATTTACTTCCTCTTCAAGCAAGATATTAAATTTTTTTAAAACTTTATTTTTAATTTTTTGAGAAAAATTAAAAATTTCAAGTCCAGATGCTTTCCCGTGATTTACAATAATTAAAGCATGCTTATCGTAAGTTCCGGTATTACCATCTCGTAATCCTTTAAAACCACAACTTTCTATAAGCCAAGCTGCTGGAATCTTTACTTTATTTTTTGACATTTTATAATAAGGAATATTGTCTTCTTTCTTTTTAAGTTTTTTATATTTAATATTATCAACTACAGGATTTTTGAAAAAACTCCCACAATTACCTATTAGTTTTGGATCGGGAAGTTTGCTAGATCTTATATTAATTACAGATTTTGAAATGTCATTAATAGTAGGATTAAGTATATTATTATTTTTTAAATCATTTTTTAGAGGTTCATAAGAATAATCTATTACATGATTATTTTTTGAAAGTTTAAAAATCACATTAGTAATGATATATTTATTTTTTAATTCTTCTTTAAAAATAGAACTTCTATAAGAAAAATTACATTGAATATTTTTAAAAATTCTAAGAGAACCTGTTTCTATTGAAATAGCTCTGCAACTTTCAAACACATCTTTTAATTCTACTCCGTAAGCCCCAATATTTTGAATAGGTGCGCTACCTACATTTCCAGGAATTAGACTTAAATTTTCTAATCCACCATAATTATTAGTTAAACACCAATTAACTAGATCATCCCATACTTCTCCAGCTCCAACAGAAATTAGAATACTATTATTGTTTTCATTTATTACTTCAATTCCTTTTATTTGAATTTTTAGGATAGGTTTATCAATATCATTTTTAAAGAGTGTATTTGTTCCTCCTCCTAATATTATCGAGTCAGGTTCTTTATTTGAAACTAAAAAATCAATAATTTCTTTTTCGCTATTTATTATATTGAAATTTGAAGAAAAACAATCTACTCTAAAACTATTTAAATCCTTTAGTGATGTTTTGTTTTTTGTTTTCAATTTATTGTATAATAAAAAAGAATTTTATACTTGTTATTTTTCTTCTTCAATATCTTCATCAGGTTCCGGTAAAACTTCACCTTTAATTCTTAAGATAATATTTGAAGTTTTAGCATTTGAGTTAATGGTAATTGCTTTTTGAAAAATTCCAGTTCTTTTAGTGTCGTATTTCACTTCTATTTTTCCGGATTCACCTGGTAATATAGGTTTTTCAGGTTTTTTAGGAATAGTACATCCACAAGAAGAAAAAATTCTTGAAAAAATTAAAGGAGCATTCCCAGTATTTTTAAATTCAAAAACCCTAACCCCATCTTCTCCATTTTCAATAGTTCCATAATCTATAATTGTTTCTTTAAATTCAATTTCAGCTAATTTTTCTTGAGATATTAATGGGCTTGAGGTAAAAATTAATGTAAAAATTAATATGATTTTTTTCATTTTATTTATTTTAATTAAAACTATGACTTTTAAATATATTACAAAAATACAACTTACCTTTTAAATTACTTTTTAGTTGACTACTTTTGTTTCTAGAATAACTAAATTATAAGATGGAAATAGCTAAAAACTTTGATGCTAAAACTTTGGAATCAAAGTGGTACAAATTTTGGATGGATAATAACTATTTTCATTCTAAACCAAATGATAAACCTGCATACACTATTGTAATTCCCCCTCCTAATGTAACGGGAATTCTTCATATGGGTCATATGTTGAATAATACTATTCAAGATATTTTAGTTCGTAGAGCTAGACTAATGGGTTTTAATGCATGCTGGGTTCCAGGTACAGATCATGCTTCGATTGCAACGGAAGCTAAAGTTGTTGAAAAGTTAAAGAATTTAGGTATAAGCAAGTATGATCTATCTCGTGAAGAGTTTTTAGATCATGCATGGAATTGGACAGAAGAACATGGAGGATTAATATTAGAGCAGTTAAAAAAATTAGGTTGTTCTTGTGATTGGGATAGAACGAAATTTACTTTAGATAAAGATATGTCTGAGTCAGTAATTAAAGTTTTTATCAATTTATTTGAGAAGAACTTAATATATAAAGGCTATAGAATGGTAAATTGGGATCCAGAAGCCAAGACAACTTTATCAAATGAAGAGGTGATTTATGTAGAAGAGAATAGTAAAATTTATTATATCAAATATCAAATATCAAACTCTAGTGAAAGTATAACAGTAGCAACTACTAGACCTGAAACAATTTTTGGTGATACTGCAATTGCGGTAAATCCTAATGATGAAAGGTATATGAGTTTAATAGGTAAGAATGCAATAATTCCAATATTAAATAAAAAAATTCCTATTATAACAGATGATTATGTAGATATTGAATTTGGAACTGGATGTTTAAAAGTAACTCCAGCCCATAGTGAAAATGACAAAATAATTGGAGACAAACATAATTTAGAAATTGTAGATATTTTTAATGATGATGCTACATTAAATGATTTTGGATTACATTACAGTGGACAAGATAGATTTGTTGTTAGATCTAAAATTTTAAATGAATTAAAAGATTTAGATTCTTTAGTAAGTGTTAAATCATATACCAATAAAGTTGGCAAATCTGAAAGAACCAAATGTATTATTGAACCTAAATTGTCTGAACAGTGGTTTTTGAAAATGGATAAAATTTCAAAACCAGCTCTTAAAGTGGTAATGGATGATGAGATTAAGCTTTTTCCTAAAAAGTTTAAAAACACTTACAAAAATTGGATGGAAAACATTAGAGATTGGAATATATCAAGACAACTTTGGTGGGGACATCAAATTCCAGTTTATTATTATGGAACTAAAAAAAATGAATTTGTTGTTGCTGAAAATATTGATCAAGCTCTTGATAAAGCTATAGAGATAAGTGGCAATTCAAAATTAGAAAAAAAGAATTTAATACAAGATAAGGATGTTTTGGACACTTGGTTTTCATCATGGTTGTGGCCTATAAGCGTATTTGATGGAATTAGAAATCCAGAAAATGAAGATTTTAAATACTATTACCCAACAAATGATTTAGTAACTGGTCCAGATATCATGTTTTTCTGGGTTGCTAGAATGATTGTTTCCGGTTTAGAGTTTAAAAAAACAAAACCTTTCAATTCAGTTTACTTCACTGGTTTAGTTAGAGATAAACAAGGTAGAAAAATGTCTAAGCAACTTGGGAATTCACCTAATGCATTGAAATTAATTGAAGATTTTGGTGCTGACAGTGTTAGGGTAGGACTTTTATTAAGCGCACCAGCAGGAAATGATCTTTTATTTGATGAATCATTATGTCAGCAGGGCAAAAATTTTTCTAACAAAGTATGGAACTCTTACAGGTTAGTTAAATCATGGAATGTTTCTAACACTTTGAAGCAAAGTGAATCATCTTTGGTTGGACTAAATTGGTTTGAAAACAAATTTAATTCTAAACTAATTGAAATTAATGATCACTTTAAAAAATATAGAATCTCAGACGCCTTAATGACTATCTATAAATTAGTATGGGATGATTTTTGTTCCTGGTATTTAGAAATTATAAAACCAGGACATGGTGAATCAATTGATTTAGAAACTTATAATCAAACATTGTATTTACTTAAAAAATGTTTAATAATTTTACATCCATTTATGCCATTTATTAGTGAAGAGATTTGGGATGGAATAAAAAACAAAAAAGACTATCCTTTAATTATTTCAAACTGGCCAAGTTTAAAAAAAGTTGATAATATAATTCTTGATGATTTTGATCATATTTCAGCTCTTATTACAAGTATCAGAAAGTATAGAAATGAAAAAGGTATTTCTTATAAAGAAAAATTAGAATTGTTTTGTAATGTAAATCTAAATTCTCAGCTAAAGAGTATTGTCATGAAGTTATCTAATTCTGAGCTAAGAGATGATTTTTTAAATAAATCTGATGAAGCTCACTCTATAATTGTTAGTAGCAAAGAATACTTTATTAACAACTTGTCAAATCAAAAAGAAGATTTAGAGAAAATCAAGCAAGATTTAGATTATAATTTAGGATTTTTAAAATCCATACAAGCGAAATTAATCAATAAGAAATTTGTTGATAATGCTCCGGAAAATGTGATTAAAAATGAAAGAAAAAAAGAAGAAGACATATTAATTAAAATTAAAATGCTTGAATTAAAATTAAAAAAATAATTTATTTTTCAGCTATAGTATCTTTCCCCCCTTTTACTATTTGATTTAATTTAACTTTGATTTTTGAATTCAATGGCAAAAAAAGATCAACCCTAGATCCAAATTTTATAAATCCTGCATCAGTTCCTTGTGTTACAATATCTCCAACCTTTGCGTAATTAACAATTCTTCTAGCAACTGCTCCAGCAATTTGTCTATAAAGTACTTCACCAAAAATTTTATTTTCGATTACTACTGTCGTTCTCTCATTTTTTTCTGATGATTTAGGATGCCATGCTACCAAATATTTACCAGGGTGGTATTTACTGAAATTTACAATTCCACTATTAGCATATCTTGTTACATGTACATTTAATGGAGACATGAAGACAGATATTTGAATTCTTTCATCTTTAAAATATTCCTTTTCATAAACCTTTTCTATAGCAACAACTTTTCCGTCTACTGGAGATATTATTAAAGAATCATTTAGTATAGTTGATCTTTTTGGATTTCTAAAAAATTGTAGAATTAATCCCATTAGTATTAATGTAATAATCCCAATGGTTTTAGTTATCATTGGACTAGTTATTAATTGTGCAGAGACAAGATTAACAATTATCGTAACAATTAAAGATATTACAATTATCGTATAGCCTTCTTTATGAAACATATATAAATATTTTTATAGTTAGATAAATAAATGGTGCGGCAAATATAATACTATCCATTCGATCATAAAGACCACCGTGGCCAGGTAGAAATTTCCCGCTATCTTTTACTCCAGCTTCTCTTTTAAATTGTGATTGAACTAGATCGCCCAATGCTCCTAAAGAACTCGTTAAAAGGCCTATAATTAACCATTGAATAATTGTAAAATCTATGTTTAGATATTTGTGAAAAAATAATGAAAGAATTATAGAAAATATGATTCCCCCTAAGAATCCTTCTACACTTTTTTTTGGAGACACAGACTTAAACAAAGGTCTTTTGCCGAAGTTTACTCCAAATACATAAGCTGCAGAATCAGATACCCATATTAACATTAAAAAACTAAATACAATTAATGGATTATGAGAATTCGTAACGTTAGACATTGTAAAAAAAATAACAAGAGAACCTACTAAATAAAAATGACCTATAAAACGATTTTTAAGAATTGAAAATGAGAATAGTTTTTTTTTAAGAAGTGAAAACCCAAGAATTATATTAGTTAAGATTATAATTAGTAAAAAAATAAGTTGAAATGTAGAATTTTTTGATAATAAAAAAAGAAAAATATACAATGGAAAAGTTAGATAGAGAATAAGGTTAGATTTTCCAGAATCTATGGACAAAAAGTTATGATTATAGTCTGTAATGAGTTTGATAAATTCGAAAACTAGAATTAAACTACATATAAAACCAACAAAATAAAAAAGATATTGATTATAAAATAAGGAAAACAATAACACTGCAGCATAAGCAATAGCTGTTAAAGATCTTGTATAAAATTCTTTCATTTATAAATCTTCTAATAAAAGAAGGTACAGGTTTTTAGCTGCACTTCCGTAAGTTAAAAAATTATTATTTTCCTTGTCTTGACTATTGAAATTCTTTATTGTAGTAATGTTAGTAGGCAGGTTGTTAGGATAATTACTTTTAATTCCATTAAGGCCTCCACTTAATGTTTCGGTAAATTGACTAGTTTTTGCGAAAACAATAAAATTTTTAGGCAGATCATTAACTTTGTGTGATTTTATTTGTTCTGCACATATTAATAAACTTCCATCAATAGCTACTAAAAATTCACATCTGGTTAAGAAGAATTTAGAGTTTAAATTAGTTTTTGAAATATTTAATTTTGATTTCTCTTTAAAGAAATCTAGAAGCGATTCATCATAGCAGAGTATTTCTACATTTTCCCATTGATTTTCATCAATTATTTGAGAAAAGAAATTATCACATTCCGATTTATTTTCACAATATAAAAACTTTCCTCCGTTTTCTGTAAAGTTAAAAGTGAACCTTTCTTCAATCGGCGCTTTCTTTTTAGGCATATACTTGCCCTCAATATTTTCTTCAGATTGCTCATCAGAACTCTTATTAAAAAAAGATTTAATAAATTTTTTCAATTTTATATTTTTACGAAGTAAAGATAAAAAAACTTGTTGTTAACAGAAGAAATGTTAATAATTATAGATAAAACTATTATTTCAATTAAGATCCTTTTAAGATTTTTTAATATTGAATGGTCTTTCACCATAAATTCTGATTAAATCTTCTTTAAAAATAACTTCTTTATCTAGCAAAAAGCCAGCCAACTCTATTAACTTACTTTTATGTTTTTTAAGAAGTTTGATAGCTCTTTGGTATTGAGTTTCAATAATGTTTGAAATTTCTTTATCTATTATTTGAGCAGTAACATCACTATATGGTTTTGTAAAACTATAGTCGTTTTGACCACTAGAATCGTAATAAGTTAAATTTCCAATTTTCTCATTTAATCCGTAAACAGTTACCATTTCTCTAGCTTGTTTTGTTACTTTTTCTAGATCACTTAAAGCGCCTGTAGAGATGCTATTAAATATTACTTTTTCTGCAGCTCTTCCACCTAGTGCAGCACACATATCATCTAAAATTTGTTCTGGCTTAACAATTTGTCTTTCTTCAGGAAGATACCATGCGGCTCCTAATGACCGTCCTCTTGGAACAATAGTCACTTTAACAAGCGGAGCAGCATGCTCCAACATCCAACTTACAGTTGCATGACCAGCTTCATGAAAAGCAATTGTTTTTTTCTCAGATTCAGTAATAATTTTATTCTTTTTCTCTAAACCTCCAACTATTCTATCCACTGCATCAAGAAAGTCTTGTTTATTAACAGATTTCTTTAGTTTTCTTGCAGCTATAAGTGCTGCTTCATTACATACATTTGCAATGTCAGCTCCAGAAAACCCAGGAGTTTGTTTTGAAAGGAAGTCAGTATCCAAATTTTTGGCGGTTTTGATTGGTTTTAAGTGAACGGCAAAAATTTCTTTTCTCTCTCTAACATCAGGAAGATCTATATAAATTTGTCTATCAAACCTTCCGGCTCTCATTAAAGCTTTATCTAATACATCTGCTCTATTTGTAGCAGCTATAACTATTACATTAGTATTAGTTCCGAAACCATCCATTTCAGTTAAAAGCTGATTAAGTGTGTTTTCTCTTTCATCATTACCACCAGTCATATTGCTTTTTCCTCTCGCTCTTCCAATCGCATCTATTTCATCAATAAATATAATAGCAGGAGATTTTTCTTTTGCTTGCTTGAAAAGGTCTCTAACTCTTGAAGCACCAACCCCAACAAACATTTCAACAAAATCGGATCCAGAAAGTGAGAAAAAAGGCACTTTAGCTTCTCCAGCGACTGCTTTAGCTAGTAAAGTCTTTCCTGTACCTGGAAGACCAACTAGTATAGCGCCTTTAGGAATTTTACCACCCAACTTCGTATATTTTGTAGGGGTTTTTAAAAAATCAACTATCTCTTGCACTTCTTCTTTAGCACCTTCTAGACCAGCAACATCTTTAAATGTGGTTTTTACATCTGTTTTTTCATCAAAAAGTTTTGCTTTAGATTTTCCAATATTAAAAATTTGAGAACCTCCTCCGCTTCCCGCACCTCCCGACATTCTTTTCATAAAGAAAATCCAAAGGCCAATTAATATAATAAGAGGTAAGAATCCAATTAGAACATCAAACCATTTGTTTTCAATCGTTCTAAAATTATAATTGAACTGTATTCCTTTACTTTCTGCTAATTCAAGTTTGTTTTGAAAAAGCTCTAAATTTCCTATTTCAAAAATGTAGTGAGGACCATTAATATTTTTTTGTCCTAAAAAATTTGTTGAATTTGCGTTCTTATGATCAGGACTATTTAAGGCATCTCTGTTTAAAGTCACTTGAGCAATATTTTTATTAACTACCGTGACTTCTTTTATTTCACCTTTGTTTAAAAATCTCTCAAAACTAGAAATATTAATATTTTTTGAAGTACTACCAGAACTATCACCCCCAATAAAATAAGTGCTTATAAAAAATATAGATATTAATCCATATATCCAGTATGAATTAAACTTAGGTTTATTAGTCATTTTATTATTCTTATTCATTTATTAATATTTAGTTTCAACTAGGGTAGAAGTTGCTTCTTCCCATAGTTCTTCAATTTTATAGTATTCTCTAGTTTCTTCATTGAATATATGTAAAACAACATCTACATAATCCATTAGAACCCATTTACAATTTTCTAACCCTTCTACATGCCACGGTTTTTCTGACATTGATTTACTAACACATTTTTTAACTGAATTAGTTATTGCATTAACTTGAGTACTAGAATTTCCAGTGCAAACAATAAAATATTGACAAGCAACATTTTCTATTTCTCTTAAGTCTAGAATGTTAACATTGACTCCTTTAACATTTTCAATTCCTTCTATTATGTTAGATATTAAATTATCTGTATTCAAATTAGTTATTTAAAGATGTAAATTTAGGATATTTAAACCTACTATTTTAGTTTTATAAAAATTTAGTTTCTAGATGAACTTAATCAAACTTGATGCCATTAACTCAACTAATGAATTTTTAAAAGATAATATTCAAAAAACATTATCAAAAGAACTACAAGTTGTCTATACCTTTAATCAAACAAAAGGAAAAGGTCAAAGAGGAAATAGTTGGGAGAGTCAGCCAGAGAAAAATATAGCTATTTCTTTAGGATTATTCCCTGATAATTTAAAAGTTGAAAATCAATTTACACTAAGTATGCTATTTTCTTTATTTATTTTAAATACTTTAAAATCATTAAAAATACCTGACTTAAAAATAAAGTGGCCTAACGACATAATGTCAGGAAACACAAAAATCTGTGGAATTTTAAATGAAATAACAGTTAAGGGTAATATAATTGAAAGTATTATAGTTGGATTTGGAATAAATGTTAACCAAGAAAATTTTGAAAATCTTCCTAATGCATCATCTTTGAAATTAATTAATAATATCAATTATGATTTAAATGAATTAGTTTCTTTGATTATCAAAAATTTAAAAAAATATGATTATTTATCTAAAAGTTTACGATTACTTTCTAATCAGGAATTAGAAGATTTAAATTATAGCTACCATGAAAATTTATATAAAATAGGAGAGAAAAGTCAATTTACAAATAAAGAAAAAGAAATTTTTATTGGAAAAATAGTTTCTGTCAATAAAAACGGGATTATTAAAATTGAAAAAGAGGATAATAGTATCATGAATTATAATTTCCAAGAAATACAAATGATTTTTAAATAAATAATTAAAATGGAATCATTTATTGAATGGGGATATTTAGGCTTGTTTCTTGCTAGCTTTTTAGGAGCTACAATAATTCCCCTTAGTTCTGAAATAGTACTTAGCTTTTTAATATTAAATGGTTATGATTTTAAATTAAGTTTGTTAATTGCTACTATAGGAAATTGGCTAGGAGGACTTAGTAGTTATTATTTAGGAAGATTAGGTAGGTGGGAAACTTTAGAAAGATTTTTTAATTTAAAAAAAGAAAAAATACATCATTTAAAAACTAAAATTGATAAATGGGGAAGTACTTTAGCTTTTTTATGCTGGTTGCCAATAATTGGAGATCCTATAGCAGTAAGCTTAGGATTTTTTAGAATTAATTATATTTTAGTTGCTATATGGATGTTATTTGGAAAAATTTTCAGATATATAATTTGGTCATTTTTTACAGTTTGGGGAATCTCGTTAATTTAATGCTTCAATAGTTATTTTTTATCATACCTTCCAGGAGCTAACCCTGAACTAAGTAAAGAAAAAATTGATTGAGGAACCGTCTTAATCAAAAATACAATTAGTTTATAGGTTTTAGTAGGAACGTAAACTTGTTTCCCTTTTAAAGTTGCTTCAACTGCTTCTTTTGCAATTCTTTTAGCAGATTTTTTTAAGAAGCTTGGCACTCTGTCCATTTCATCTTGAACCCCACTTGATGAGTGAAATTCAGTAATGGTGTAACCGGGGCATACTGCCGTAGAAGTTATGCCTATATGGTTGTAATTTATATTAATTGATTCACTAAACCTATTCATAAAAGTTTTAATTGGACCGTATAAGGTCTGAATAGATGAGGGTGGGGCAAATGCTGCAACAGAAGATACAATCATTATTTTGCCATGTTTATTTTTTATCATTTTAGGAATAAAAAATTTTGAAAGAGCTATAACTGAAATCCCTAAAACTCTTATAAATTTTTCTTCGTCTTCCATTGATGTACTTTCAAAAGTAGATGGAATTGCGTAGCCAGCATTGTTAACAAGCAAATCAATGAAGTAACCTTTAGACTCACAAAAATCAAATATTTTATTAGGAGATTTGGGATCACTTAAGTCACATGAAATATAATCTACTTTTACTTTATAATTTGTTATTAATTCATTAGTAAGTTCCTTTAATTTATTTTCTCTTCTAGCAGTTAGAACTAAATTGTAACCTTTTTGAGCTAAACAATTAGCTATTTCTAGGCCTATTCCTGAAGAAGATCCAGTAACCAAAGCATACGAATCATTCATAGCTGCTAAATTTAAATTAAGTTTTTAATATTATTTGAAAGGTCATTTATAAATGATTGTAAAGGAGTTTTTACCATCATTTGAATCATTGGATTTAAATCTCCATTAAATTCAAGTTGAAAGGAAGAAGTTTCAGAATCTACTTTATTTATAAAGGCAGTTAGTGTAAAATTAATTTTAGACTCTAATGATTCTAAAATTATTTTAGATGGTTCAACTTTTTCTCCAATTTTTAATTTGATAGAAGGCATTCCTTTAATAGAAAATATAAATGAATTCGAATCAATTATTTCAAATTTCGAAACATTATCAGGCATAATTTCTTTATAATTTTCAATGACACTTAGCTTTTTAAATAAAGTTAAATCTTGAATTATTAATTGATTAATTTCACTAGTTAAGTTCATAATTTAAATTTTATTATGCCAATTTTCAGGATTTTTTTTCCACTTTGACAGTGTTTGAAAATCAGAATCATTTATGTAGTTTGAAGAAAGTGCCTGCTCTAATAGCATATCGTATGAGCTCAAGGTATGTAATTCTACATTGTTTTTCTTAAAGTTATTATAGGAGATTTCAAATCCATATGTAAAAATACTTAGCATGCCTTTAACTTTTAAATCTGCTTCTCTAAGTGCTTCCACAGCTACTAAACTACTATTACCTGTGCTGATTAGATCTTCAATTACAATTACATTTTGTCCATTAGAATATTGACCTTCAATTTGATTTTTTCTACCATGTTTTTTTGAGTCTGGTCTAACATAAATAAAAGGCAAGTTCATTAAATCAGCAACTAATATTCCTATTCCAATGGCTCCAGTAGCAACTCCAGCTATAAGATCAGGTTTAGCATACAATTTATTTATTTGCTTAACCATTTGTTCTTTTATAAAAATTCTTATTTTAGGATGAGAAAGAATTATTCTATTGTCACAATATATCGGAGACTTCCATCCACTAGCCCAAGTGAAGGGATTTTTTGGATTCAATTTTATTGCATTAATTTGTAAAAGAAGTTCTGCTGTTTTTTTGGCAGTATCTAAATCTAAGATCATATCACAAATGTATAAAGTTTTTGTCAATCAAAATCTAATAGTTTTAACTAGTCAAATACAACTTGACTCAAAGATTAAAACTTACTCTTTAAAAGAAACGAGTATTAATAAAATAGTGCTGAAAGCTAAGAAACACAAAAATATATATCTATATCACCACAAGACAAATAAGCTACTTTCTTTGTTTAAAAAAAAAATAAAAGTAATAAAAGCAGGTGGGGGTATAGTAAAAAATTCATTAAATCAAATTTTATTTATTTACAGAAGAAAAACATGGGATTTGCCTAAGGGGAAAGTGGATAAGGGGGAATCAATTGATCAAACAGCTCTTAGAGAAGTTTGTGAAGAAACAGGGGTTAATGAATTAGAAATAGTAAATTTTAATACTATTACTTATCATATTTTTAAAAATGATGAAAAGTATTGTTTAAAAGAAACAGCATGGTATAATATGAAAAGTAATTTTGTTGGTAAATTCAAACCAGAAGAAAAAGAAGGTATAACAAAAGTTGTTTGGAAAACTAAATCAGAAATTAAAAAGAAAAAAAATATTTATTCAAATATTAGATTGTTACTTGACATTTAACTTACTCTAACCGAATCGGGAACAAGTAGTTTGTAATTCCCGTTATTCACAATAAGTTCTCTAACTATACTACTACTTATAAAAGATGTTTTCGCTGAAGTTAATAGAAAAATAGTTTCAATTTTTGAAAGCTTTCTATTAGTTCTTGCAATCGCTTTTTCAAATTCAAAATCACCATTATTTCTAATGCCTCTAACAATAAATTTAGCTCCAATTTTTTTACAAAAATCTATTGTTAAGCCTTCATAACTTTCGACCTTTATTTTGGATTCGTTTTTGAAACATTTTTTTATAAATTCAATTCTTTGTTGTTCGCTGAACATTGTTTTTTTTTGATCGTTTTTACCAATACCTACGGTTATTTCATCAAATAACGAAAGACTTCTTTTTAGAACATCTAAATGCCCTAATGTGAAAGGATCAAAGGAACCAGGAAAAATAGCTTTTCTCATTTTTTAAATATAATTAATTTATTTTACCGCTTGCGCAATTACTTCACTACATAAATTTTTTAATGAAATTCCATTAACTTTAGCTTGTTTAGGAAATATACTTTCATTTGTCATACCAGGAATAGAATTTAATTCAAGGAAGTACGGTATGTCACCAACAAAAATAAATTCACTTCTAGAAAACCCTTTTAAACCTAGCTTTTTGTAAATTTTTATTGCCATTTCGGTAACATTATTTTTTTGTATTTCAGAAATATTTGCAGGTGTAATTTCTTTAGATTTTCCTTGATATTTCGCTTCATAGTCAAAAAAGTCATTTTCAGTAATTAATTGAGTTATTCCTAAAACTATAATTTCGTTTTTATAATTCATAACCCCAACAGAAACTTCAATACCATCTAAAAAGGATTCAATTAGCACTTCGTTATCAATTTTAAATGAATTTTCAATAGAGCTAATAAGATTTTTTTTATGATTTACTTTGTAAACGCCTAAACTACTTCCAGATTTATTGGCTTTTACAAAACAAGGAATGCCAATTTTTTTAATAATTTGACTTTCATCTATTTCATCTCCTAAATTTAAATGAATGGATTTTGCAGCGGGAATATCATATTTTTGAAGAAATGAAATACAATTTCGTTTATTAAATGTTATTGCGGAGCTGTATGGATCACATCCTGTGTAAGGAATCCCTATTAATTCTAAGTATGATTGAATTAATCCATCTTCACCAGGAGATCCATGAATTATAATAAATGCAATATCAAACTTGATTTTATTGTTATTAATATTAACAGAAAAATCATTTTTTGAAATATTATGTTCATTATCATTATCATCTATATAAATCCACTTTTCTTTACTGATTATTATTTTATAGGGATTGTAAAGGTCTCTATCTATATGATTATAAATAACTATTCCACTTTTAATTGAAATTTCTTTTTCAGAAGAAAATCCGCCCATTAAAACAGCAATATTTCTTTTCATATAAACAAAAATATCATTTATTTTAAGTCAAACCACAGAGAACTCATATTTTATATCTTTGTTTAAAATTTATAAATGATTTTAATGAAGTATTTTTTTAGTAAATATTTTTTCAAACAGATATTTATAGTTTCTATTATTACAGGGTTATTGATATTTATTTTATTTATTTTTTTAAATATAAATACTAATCATAATAACCATATTGTAGTTCCAGATTTAGTTGGTTTTCAAATTGAAGAGTTTGAAGAAATTTTAAATCAAAGAAAATTAACATATGAAATAGTCGATTCAACTTTTTATAATCCAGAATTTCCTAAATATTCTGTATTAGAGCAAATGCCATTAGCAAATTCTAAAGTAAAAGAAAATAGAATAATATATTTAACTATTAATCCAAATAATTATGGGAATGTCGTTATTCCTAACGTTATTCAAATTACTAAAAGAAGTGCAATTTCAGCATTATTAGCATCAGGTTTAGAAATTGGGAATGTAACTTTTATTGATAATATTGGTAAGGATATGGTTATTGAATTATCGTTTCAAGATGAAGTTGTTTTACCAGGTTTAATGATTCCAAAAATGTCTAAAATTGATTTAATTCTTGGCAATGGCATTAAAAAATAGATTATGATTAAAAAAGAAGATGAAGAAGAATTTAATAGTGATTTATTTGAACATTATCAGTTCAAAGCTGATAAAGGACAAGACCCCTTAAGAGTTGATAAATTCTTAATGAATAGGATAGAAAATTCTACTAGAAATAAAATTCAACAAGCAGCAAAAGATGGTTTTATTTTTGTTAATGGAAACAACGTTAAGTCGAATTATAAAGTAAAACCTGGAGATATAGCTAAAGTTATGTTTTCTCATCCTCCATATGAAAATTTATTGGTAGGTGAGGAAATGTCTCTTAAAATTCCATATGAAGACGATTTATTGTTAGTGGTTAATAAACCTCCAGGATTAGTAGTGCACCCAGGCCACGGTAATTATAGTGGAACCTTATTAAACGGATTAATTAATCATTTTGAAAGCTTACCATCAAATAAGGATGGAAGACCTGGTCTTGTTCATAGAATTGACAAAGACACTAGTGGTTTATTAGTTGTTGCAAAAACTGAAGAGTCTATGACTCACCTTGCAAAACAATTTTACTTGAAATCATCTAAAAGAAAATATCATGCATTAGTTTGGGGGATAGTAGAGAATGAAGAAGGAACAATCAGTAAAAATTTAGCAAGAGACCCAAAAAATCGTCTAATTATGAGTGTGCCTGAAAATAATGAATTAGGCAAAAAAGCTATAACACATTATAAGGTTTTGGAGAGATTTAATTATTTGACATTATTAGAATGCCAATTAGAAACTGGGAGAACACATCAAATAAGGGCTCATATGAAACATATTGGTCATCCTATTTTTAATGATCAAAGATATGGTGGAGATAGAATTTTAAAAGGAACTATTTTTAATAAATACAAACAGTTTGTTCAAAATTGCTTTAAGATATTACCAAGGCAAGCTCTACATGCAAAGTCATTAGGTTTCGTTCATCCTAAAACCAAAAAAGAATTAAATTTTGAGTGTGATTTGCCAAATGATTTTTTGGATTGTTTAAATAAATGGAGAAATTACTCTAATAATATTTGATATTTTTTAAATTTACATTTTAATTTAAGTTTCATGAAAATTATAATTTCTCCAGCTAAATCTTTAAATTTTCAGAAAGAATTACCTATTAAAGATTTTTCAATACCGTTATTTTTAAATGATTCTTGTGTTATTAATGAGTCATTAAGATTACATTCTCCAAAAGAATTAAAAAATTTGATGGGTATTTCTGAAAAGTTAGCTGATTTAAATTGGAAAAGAAATATAAATTTTAAAATACCATTTAATAGCGAAAATGCTAGACCTGCAATATTTACTTTTGCTGGAGATGTTTATAATGGTTTAGATGCTTTTTCTCTTAGTTTAGATAAAGTAATTAAATCTCAAGATTCATTAAGAATATTATCTGGTTTGTACGGGTTATTAAAACCTCTTGACTTAATGCAACCTTATCGATTAGAAATGGGTACTAAGCTAAATGTAAAAGATTCATCTAATTTATATGAATTTTGGAAAGAAAAAATAACTAATAAACTAAATGATGAGTTGATTGAAGATGAATTGTTTATAAACCTAGCAAGCAACGAATACTCATCAGTAATAAACAAGAAAAAGTTAGTTACCAACATGGTATCTCCAATTTTTAAAGATATGAAAAATGGAAAATTAAAAATTATCTCTTTTTATGCTAAAAAGGCTAGAGGAATGATGGTGAGATATATCCTAGATAATGAAATTAATAATGAACAGGATTTAAAAGGTTTTAATCATGGAGGCTATTCTTTTAGTTCTGAAGAGACAGAAATTTCAAATGAGCTTGTTTTTATAAGATAATTAGCCTTTAATTTTTCTGATAAAATTCGAAATTTTATTTACTCCATTTTCTGAAATAAATTTTATAAAAGCAGATCCGATAATTGCTCCTTGACTGTGATTTATAGCATCTTTAAAAGTTTCTTTATTGCTTATTCCAAAACCTATAAGTAAAGATGATTTTAAATCCATTTTATTTATTCTATCAAAGTATTCTTTTTGTTCTTTTTCAAAAGAATTAACTGCTCCAGTAATACTAAAACTACTGACCATATATATAAAACCACTAGAAATTTTATCAATAAACTTTATTCTTTCATCAGACGTTTGAGGAGTTATTAAGAACATATTAAGAAGGTTATATTTTTCAAAAATTGTTTTGTAGTCATTAGAATAAATTTCTGCTGGTAAATCAGGAATTATAAGACCGTCAATACCTGCTAATTCACAATCTTTGCAAAAAGATTCAATACCATATTGCATTATAGGGTTAAAGTACCCCATTATTATAAGAGGAATATCTGTCTCTTTTCTTAAACCTTTAAGTTGTTCAAATAACTTTTTAGTTGTCATCCCGTTACTCAATGCTATATTGGAACTATTTTGAATAGTAGGTCCATCGGCTAGTGGATCACTAAATGGGAGGCCTATTTCGATCATGTCCACACTACAATTATCCAAGTTTTTTATTATTGTTGTTGTATCCGAAAGATTGGGAAAGCCAGCTGTAAAATAAATTGAAAGTATATCACTTTTATTATTTAAAACTTTATTTATCCTATTCATCTGCAGGTTTTATATATGTTCTTTTCCCTTTTTTATCATATAAATCTCCAGGTGTTAAATTTGGAGCTTTTAAATAGGATTTCTGTTCGAATTGTCTTCCTACACCTTTAGGTTTGAGTTTTGCATCAGCTATTCTTACATCAATTTCTTGTTTTAATGAATCAAGTATAGATAAATAGTTAGAGTCATTCGCTAGGTTTTTTAGCTCTTTCTTATCAGAATTATGATCGTAAAGTTCATAACCTAATTCACCGTCTTCTCCCCACTTTGTTATTCTATACCTGTCTGTTTTTATAGAGTAACCATTTCTCCACCTAGTAAGGGCACTATTTCTAACAATGGCATTAGGATCTTTCAACATATTTTTTAAACTTTTTCCTACAACATGATCAGGAGTTTCTATTTCAGTTAAATCCATAAGTGTTGGATAAATATCAATTAATTCTACTGGCGATGAAGGTATTCGAATTCCATTTTCAATTCCAGGCCCAGAAAAAATCAATGGTATTCTTGTAGCATTGTCAAATAAAGTTTGCTTTTGCCAATGACCATGCTCTCCCATATGGTAACCATGATCAGAAGTAAAAACTACAATTGTGTTTTTATCTAATCCAGTCTGTTTTAATTTTTTAAGTATTCTTCCAACTTGAGCATCAACAAAAGAAGTTGTCGCATAATAAGCTTCCATAATTTCTTGAGCTAAACTTTCCTCAAGATTGATTTGTTCTTTTTTTATTCTGATTGATCTAGCGGCTGGAGCAGGAATAGATTCTAAATACTTATCTGAACTTACAGGAACTTTAATAGATTCACGATCATATTTTTTAAAATATTTTTTTGGAGCAACATATGGAGTGTGTGGTCTATACATACCAACTGCTAAAAAAAAGTTTTGCCCTGTTTTGGAAAAATTTTCCAATTGTTCAATTGCTTCAGTTGCCCCAATACCATCAGTTTGTTCTTCATCAGTTCCATCAGCTGCTAACCAACTTAGAGTTCCTCCGTATTGTCTAGGTTTAAGGGTGTTTATTTTGTATTCTTCTATTTTATCTCTTCCATAAGGATTAATTGTTTGATCCCATGTATATATATCATCTGCACTTGAGGTTCCTATAGAACTAGGATTGTCAAAGTGATAAATTTTTCCAATTCTAACAGATCTGTAGCCTTGTTGTCTAAATCTTTGACCAATTGTAATAACATCAGGAACTGTAGTTCTTAATAAAACATTATTATTAGTCATTTTTGTTTGATCAGTATACATTCCAGTCATAAAAGAAGCTCTTGATGGACCACATAGTGGGTACTGATTATGTGCATTACCAAAGAGAACACCATTCTCCGCTAATTTATCAATGTTAGGACTCTTTACATAAGGGTGACTGTAACTACCCAAATCACAATTTAAATCATCTGCTATTATAAAAAGCACATTAGGTTTGGTATTTTCTTTAACAGAAATGTTTTTATTGCACCCAAAAATTATAAGTGTAATACAAATAGTGGAAATAATTTTAATGGATTTCATAGTTGTTAATTTTTATAGTTCAATTTATTAAAATTTAAAAAACATGTTAAAACGAGTAATTTAAGGTTAAATGATTCATAATTTAAAATAATTTATATAAGTATCTAAATCTTTATCTCCTCTTCCCGAACAGTTAAAAACAATTACATCGTCTTTTAAAAAATTTATTTTATCTAAAACAGCAAATGCATGAGAAGTTTCTATTGCAGGTATAATTCCTTCCATTCTAGATAAGTTTAAACCCCATTCCATTGCATCTTTATCAGTCACTGAAATGAATTCTGCTCTTTTAGATCTAAATAAATTTGCATGCATAGGACCAACTCCGGGGTAATCAAGTCCTGCAGAAATAGAATAAGGTTCAGTTATTTGACCATCTGGAGTTTGCATCAAAAGTGTTTTAGAGCCATGAATTATTCCTTCTTTACCTAACACAGAAGTTGCAGCACTTTCACCAGAATTTATTCCTTTTCCAGCTGCTTCAACACAAATTATTTTTACTTTTTCATTATCCAAATAAGGATAAAAAATTCCAGCTGCATTGCTTCCACCGCCAACACAAGCAATAATATAATTAGGGTTTTCATTTCCTTCCATTTTTTTCAATTGATTTTTGACTTCGTTACCTATAACGGATTGAAATCTAGCAACCATATCAGGATATGGGTGTGGTCCTACAACAGAACCAATAATATAATGTGTATCAATGGGATTATTGATCCAATCTCTTATCGCTTCATTTGTTGCATCTTTTAAGGTTTTACTTCCTGAAATAGCAGGTCTAACTTCAGCACCTAACATTTTCATTCTAGCCACATTTGGCGCTTGTCTTTTAATATCTATCTCGCCCATAAAAATAATACATTTAATCCCCATTAATGCACAAACAGTAGCAGTTGCTACTCCATGTTGCCCAGCTCCAGTTTCAGCAATTATTCTAGTTTTACCTAATTTTTTAGCTAATAGAATTTGTCCTATAGTATTGTTGATTTTATGAGCCCCAGTATGACATAAATCTTCTCTTTTTAAATAAATCTTGGTATTATACTTTTTAGAAAGTCTTTTTGCAAAATATAGTGGAGTAGGTCTACCAACATATTTTTCTAGCAAATCATTAAACTCTTTAATAAAGCTTTTTTCGGAAGATATTTTTAAATATTTAGAACTAAGTTCTTCAATGTTTGCATGCATCATTTCTGGAATATAAGCGCCTCCAAAATCTCCATAAAAACCATTTTTATTTACATTATAAGAAATTTTCATTTTTCATTTTTTTAATTAGCTTTTGTACTTTTTTACAATCTTTAAACCCGGGTTTAATTTCAAATTTACTATTGATATCAATTCCTATTAAAGGAATTTTTAAATTAATAATTTTTTTAATTTCCCCAAAATCACTTACGTCAATTCCTCCACTTAAAAAAAAAGGTTTTTTTGAATTATAATTGTTTAGGATTTTCCAATCAAATTTTTCACCACTCCCACCATAAGATTTGCTTTTAGTATCAAATAAAAAATAATGACATAAATTTTCAAAAGATTCTAAATTATCAAAACTGAACTTTTCACTTATACTAAATACTTTGATTATTTTACAATAGTCTTTTATTTTTTTACAATAATCTTTATCTTCTTCTCCATGTAATTGTATATAATCTAAATCATATTGTTTTATTTTTCTTAACACTTCTTCAAAACTTTCATTTACAAACACTCCAACTCTCTTAATCTTATTAGAAATTGAAATTGAAGTTTTGTCGTAATACCTAACAGATTTATTCCAAAATATAAAACCCATAAAATCAGGATTTAAACTTTCTATTTCTATGATATTACTTGGAAATTTCATTCCGCAAACCTTTAGTTTCATTTTAATTTGTTTATAAAATTTAACAATTCTAATCCAGGGTCTTTTTGTTTCATAAAACTTTCTCCCATAAGAAATCCATCAAAACCAAATTCTTTAAGTTCTTCTAATTCGATATGACTAGAAAGACCACTTTCAGAAATTTTTATAAAGTCATTAGGAATATATTTTATTAAACTTTTACTTGTTTTCATATCGACCTCAAATGTTTTTAAATTTCTATTGTTAATTCCTATAATATCTACTGAGTCGATTAAACATCCTTTTAATTCTTCTAAATTGTGAATTTCTGTCAATACTTCTAGGTCAATACTTTTTGCAAATTCGCTAAGTTTTTTTATTTCTTTTTCAGAAAGACACGCCGCAATTAATAATATTGCATCGCCTCCTTGGGCTTTAGTTTCGATTATTTGATATTCATCTATTATAAAATCTTTTCTTAAAATGGGAATTTTAGTTTCATTTCTTGTTTTAATTAGATCATCTAGAGTTCCCCCAAAATATTTTTCATCAGTCAAAACGGAAATACCACTAGCTCCTGAATTATCATAGCCCCTAATGACCTGTTGAATTGGTGTTGAGTCATTAATAATAGACTTTGAAGGAGACTTTCTTTTATGTTCTGCAATAATTCCATGATCACTATTTTTTATACTATTTGATAAAGAAATAATGCTTCGATTAAAAAATGGAAATTTTTCTAAATCTAAAATTGAAGTATTTTCTTTAGAATAATTCAATTCAATTTTTTTAGTCTTTATTATTTGATCAAGTATTGTCATTGTTTACTTAATTTTTTTTAATGTATTAAATGCTTGTAAAGCACTTTCCGATTTTAGTGATTCTTTTGCCTTTTCAATACCGTCTTCAATTGAAATTTTCATTACTGTTGAAATTGCCAAACCTGAATTTGCAATTACAACTTCCCTTTGTGAACGTGTTCCTTTATTAGTCAGCACATTCATAAAAATATCTCCAGATTCTTTTATAGAATTACCCCCTTTAATTGATCTAAAATCTAATTTATTAAGTCTAAAGTCTTCAGGGTAGCAAATTTTTTCTGAATCATTTGAAATGATTTTGACTCCACCTGTTAATGATATCTCATCATAACCATCTAAAGAATGGATTATCGAGAAATTTTTGTCAGTTTTTTGAAATAAGTATGAATAAATTCTAGCCAGTTCTAAACTAAAAACTCCAACAATTTGATTTTTAGGAAATGAAGGATTTACCAAAGGACCTAACATATTAAAAAATGTTTTCAAACCTAATTCTTTTCTGATTGGAGCGACATGTTTCATTGCTGGATGAAATAAGGGAGCATGTAAAATACAAATACCACTTTTTTCAATACATTTTTCTAAATAGCCTCTATCATTTGAGAATTTTATTCCTAAATTTTCCATTACATTACTAGACCCACAGGAAGAAGAAACTCCATAATTTCCATGTTTTGCTACTTTTACTCCAGCACCAGCAGTTACAAAAGCTGATAACGTTGATATGTTAAAGGTGTCTTTGTTATCTCCTCCAGTTCCACATAAATCTATCGTATTATAGGCACTTAAATCTACTGATATGCATAACTCTAAAAGTGCTTCTTTAAAACCTTCAAGTTCATTTAAAGTTATGTTTCTCATCATAAATACTGTAAGAAAAGAAGCTACTTGACT
>DUDG01000037.1:0-1110 GCA_012959395.1 Flavobacteriaceae bacterium
AGCGGGTTTGTAGGGAAACTTTCTTTCATGGGTTTTTTGTCTAAACCATCATACACATAATCTGTTGAATAATGAATTAACTTACAATTATATTTTTCGGATAATTCAACTAAGTTTTTTACAGCGAATGAATTTATTAAATTTGCTTTATTTTTTTCAATTTCAGCATTATTTACATTAGTATAAGCCGCAGTATTTAAAATAACATTAATTTTTTTATTAAGGATATAATTTTCAAGATCTTCTTTATTTGAGATGTCTAAATCTAGATCTTTAAAAAAGAAATTAATATCAGGATATTTAGAGGCTATATTTTTAAATTCAGACCCTAATTGACCATTACACCCAGTTACTAAAATATTTCCTAACATCTTTTAAAAATAAATCTTTGAATTGAAAGGAGAATAACCACTGTCTTTTTCATTTATTATAATTGATTTTTCTTCAATTTTCCAATCAATTTTTAGTAAAGGATCATTAAATATTAATCCCATTTCAAAATTAGGCTTATAATAATTATCTACTTTATAACTTACTCTAGCTATATCAGATAGAACTAAAAATCCATGAGCAAAACCTTTAGGGACAAATAGCTGTTTATTACTGAGATCATCTAATTCAATACTAAAACTTTTACCATAATATTTAGAACTTTTTCTAATATCGACTACAACATCTAATATTTTTCCTTTTAATACACTTACCAATTTAGATTGAGCAAATGGTTCAGTTTGAAAATGTAATCCCCTTAAAACACCATATTTAGATTCAGATAGATTTTCTTGACAGAAATCTATTTTATAACCTAAAAAATTTTCAAACAAATCTTTTCTAAACGATTCGGTAAAAAACCCTCTCTGGTCATTTAATTTTTTGGGCTCACAAATTATTAATCCAGGAATATTAGCTTTAATAAATTTCATTATCAATTATTTTAAAACCTTTTCAATTAGATATTTGCCATATTGATTGTTTTGTAGTGGAGTAGCTAAATTATTTAGCTCTTCATTGTTTATATAGCCTAAAACGTAGGCTATTTCTTCGATACAAGCCACTTTTCTCCCTTTTCTTTTTTCGATTGTATGAATATAATTTGAAGCTTCTAACATG
>DUDG01000037.1:1187-1964 GCA_012959395.1 Flavobacteriaceae bacterium
TTTAATCTCAAGCTCTCCTCTTTTACTAGGAGTTATTTTTTTAGAAATATCAATAACAGAGTTAGGATAAAAATAAAGTCCAACTACTGCATAATTACTTTTCGGCATTTCAGGTTTTTCTTCAATACTTATGACATTCCCTTGTCTGTCATTTTCAACAACTCCATATCTTTCAGCATTGTCTACGTAATAACCAAATATAAGAGCATCACTTGATTGATTGACTGTTTCAACACTTTTCTTTAAAAGTTTTGTGAATCCTCCCCCATAAAAAATATTATCTCCAAGTATTAAACAAACGTTATCTTTTCCAATAAATTCTTCTCCAATAATAAATGCTTCAGCTATTCCATTAGGATTTTTTTGTTCAGCGTAGGAAATATTTAGTCCTATATGATTTCCGTTCTCAAACAATCTTCTGAAGTTAGGCAAATCTTTAGTAGTAGAAATAATTAAAATATCTCTAATTCCAGCCAGCATTAAAACCGAAAGAGGGTAATAAATCATTGGCTTATCGTGTATAGCCAATAACTGTTTTGATTGACCTTTGGTTAAAGGATACAATCTTGTTCCACTTCCCCCAGCTAAAATAATCCCTTTCATTTTTTATAGTTTATAAGTCAACATTACTCCTCCTTTATATATTAACTCCTCGCCGCTTTGATTAAAATCTTTTTCGATATCAGGGTTTTCATAAATTCTATTACCTAGTTTATTATAGTACTTGTAATTTGATTGTGAACTTCCACCACCAATAAATAATTCAAGTCCTAATTT
>DUDG01000038.1:0-7312 GCA_012959395.1 Flavobacteriaceae bacterium
TAGACTGTTATATTCTTAATAATTCTCTAAGATCAGTTGGAGGATATGATTTAATTGAAAATCAGAGACTTATTCCAGATTCTCAAGGTAATAAATTGCTAGAAAATAGAGAAGGTAAGTTTATAGATGTTTCTGAACAAGCTGGCATTTATACCAGTAAAATAGGATTTGGTTTAGGAATTACGCTTAGTGATTATAATGAAGACGGGTGGACGGATTTGTTTATTTCAAATGATTTTTTTGAAAAGGATTATATGTATATTAATAACCAGGATGGAACTTTTTCTGAAAAATCAGAAGAATATTTTCATGCACTTTCTCTTGGTTCAATGGGAGCTGATTCAGCAGATCTAAATAATGATCTTTTAACTGACTTAATTGTAACAGAAATGCTTCCAAAGTCATTAGAAAGAAAAAAAACTAAAGCTATTTACGAATCTTTTGATAAGTATCAAAGAGCTTTGTCGAAAGGATATTACCATCAATTTCCAAGAAATGTCTTACAAAGAAATTATGGAAAAGATGGTTTTTTAGAGATAGGAAGATATTCTGGAATATCTGCAACTGAATGGAGTTGGGCATCTATGATTTTTGACATGAATAATGATGGTTTAAGGGATGTTTTTATTGCTAATGGTATTTATAAAGATCTTTTAGATAGAGACTATTTGTCCTATATGGCTAATGAAGAAAGAGTTAGGAATTTAATTAAAACAGAAAAAGAGGTAATAAAAAAACTAATTGATGTAATGCCTTCTCAATCCGTGAGTAATATTGCTTATCAGAATATGGGTGATTTTAATTTTATAGACGCATCAGTTAAATGGGGTTTAGATCAATCAAGTTTCAGTAATGGTACAGCTTATGCTGATCTTGATAATGATGGAGATTTAGATATGGTGGTTAATAATGTAAACATGCCTGTTTTTGTGTATAAAAATAACAACGATAATTTTAAAAGAAAAAGTATTTCATTTAATCTTACGGGAGAAAAAAGTAATTTAAATGCAATTGGGTCAAAGATTATATTGAAATATGGAAAAACAAAACAAAGCATGTCAGAAAACTTTCCGTCTAGAGGATTTCAATCTTCAATTTCAAACAGAATTCACTTTGGAGTGGGTAATGTGAATCAAATTGACAGTGTAACAGTGTTTTGGCCTAATAATAAAGTTTCATACTATACTAATTTAAAAACTAATCAGACACATGATCTTAATCAAAATGATGGTATTGTAACGGTACTTAATGATAATAGTAATGAGGATTTGCGGTTAACTGTAAAAACATTGGATTTTAAACATAAGGAAAATCATTTTATAGACTTTAACAGAGAAAGATTACTTCCATATATGGTTAGCAACGAAGGACCGGCACTTGTAAGTGCTGATGTTAATAAAGATGGAGTTAGTGATTTTTTTATTGGAGGTGCTAAAAATCAAGTTTCTACTCTGTTTCTTTCAGATAGTGGAACTTATAAAAAAATATCAGCTCCTTTTGAAATAAATAAAGCATCAGAGGACGTAGAAGCGGTATTTTTTGATAGTGATAATGACGGAGATATGGATTTATATGTGGCAAGTGGGGGAAAGGCTTTTTCACAATACGATTATAATTTAAATGATCGTTTGTATCTTAATGATGGTTTTGGAAATTTTGAATTATCAATTAATTCAATAAATTTTAGTAAGCCTATTTCTACTGGAACGGTTTCGGTTTCTGATTATGATTTAGATGGTTTTGATGATCTTTTTATTGGAGAGAGATTTAACCCTACTGTATATGGTCTTCCTAGTTCTGGATATCTTTTCAGAAATAATGGTGACAATACTTTTACAAACGTTCCAACTAAAATATTTAATGACATAGGTTTAATTACATCTTCTAAATGGGAAGATTTAGACAATAATAATTACCCAGACTTAGTTTTAGCTGGGGAATGGATGGCAATTAAAATTTATCTAAACGACAAGGGTGATTTTTCTAAAGTAGAACCTTTTGATGTAGATTCGTCAAAGGGCTTATGGCAAGATATTGAACTAGTAGATGTTGATAACGATAGTGATATAGATATAATTGCAGGAAATTTAGGTTCTAATACCTTTTTTAAATCAGAAATGAGAATGTATGTCAATGACTTTGATTCAAATGGAACAATTGAACAAATTATTTGTCAAAAAATCAATGGCTTATATTATCCAATTCTTGATAAAGATGAACTTTTAAAACAATTACCAGGATTGAAGAAAAAAATATTTTATTATAAGGATTATTCAGTAGCCTCAATGAAAGACCTTTTTGATAAGTACTTACTAGATAATTCTATATATTTTGATTTAAACACTACTGAAACTTCTTTATTTATAAATAACAATAATCAATTCACTCGTGAATCTTTTCCAAGTGAAATTCAATATTCATCTGTATACGATATAGAAATAATAAATAATAAAGATTTGAATATATTATCAGTATTATTCGGCGGAAATCAATACTTAGTTAAGCCACAATATGGACCCTATGATGCTTCAAAAGGATGGCTTGTTAAAATTAAATCTAATAATAATAATAAAAGTGATTTTTTATCTGTGGAATCTTTGAATATTAAAGGACAAATTCGTAATTTTGCTCCCCTTAAAACGAACTTGTTTTTGGTAGCAATAAATAATGATAATCTAAAAGTAATTGAGATTAATGAAAAGTAAATTTATTCTAGTTATAATTTTATGTTTTTTTTCAATTATAGGATGTAAAAGTGAATATGAGAAAACTGTATATTCTGAAATTAGATCTGGTAAAATAAATAATAAACTTTTTCTTGGATTAGAGTTTGGACAATCAAATGAAGAATATTTTGAACAGTGTTTCAAATTAAATGCTGACAAAAAGATTAATCAAGCTAATAGAGGAGGTTATGCGGAATACATAATGCATACTACTTTAAAAAATGACCCAAATAAAATCATAATGTCTTTTAAACCATTTTTTAATAATAAAATTTTAACAAGTATTGATCTTAGGTTTAGGCATACTACTTGGGCTCCTTGGAATAGAGAAACTCAATCTGAAGTTCTTATTGAAAAAATTAAGGATACTTTAATGAATTGGTATTCAGGCAATAAGTTCTTTAAATTAAATATTTCTGATAATAAAAATACAGAGGCATTAATAAAAATTGATGGTAATCGCCAAATATTAATGTACAAATTAGGTGCTCAAGATGTTAAAGTATTAATTGAAAATTTAAATTTTAAAAAATAAATATGAACAGATTTTGGATGTTATGTTTGTCAGCAATTGTTTTTATTTCATGTGAAAAAGATTCTAATAATATGCTATATGAGCTTTTAGATAAAACTCAATCAGGTATTGATTTTGAAAATAACCTTTCATATAGTCAGGATTTTAACGTATATAAATACAGAAACTATTATAATGGAGGTGGAGTGGCAATGGGAGATATTAATAATGACGGTCTTATAGATGTTTATCTAACAGCTAATCAAAAAAGAAACAAATTATATTTAAACAAAGGGGACTTTAAATTTGAAGATATTTCAGAATTTTCCAATTCTTCTGGTCAGAAAGCTTGGTCAACTGGTGTTACGATGGTGGATATTAATAATGATGGTTTTTTGGATATATATGTATGTAATTCTGGAGATATTAAAGGGGACAATAAACAGAATGAATTATTTGTTAATAATGGTGATTTAACATTTACCGAAAGTGCCAAGGATTATAATCTAGATGACTTAGGCTACTCTACACACGCTGCTTTTTTTGATTATGATAAAGATGGGGATTTAGATGTTTATATTTTAAATAATTCTTATCAGGCAATTGGAACTTTTAATTTAAGAAGAAATGAAAGGCCTAAAAGAGATGAGTTAGGTGGAGATAAATTAATGGAAAATCGTGATGGTCAATTTGTAGATGTTACTGAAGAGGCTGGAATATATGGAAGTGTTATAGGATTTGGATTAGGAGTAACTATAGGGGATGTAAATAATGATGGTTGGGAAGATATATTTATTTCAAATGATTTTTTTGAAAGAGATTATCTATATATCAATCAAAAAAATGGAAGTTTTAAGGAAGATTTAACTAATCAAATGAATTCTATAAGTGGCGCTTCAATGGGTGCTGATATGGCAGATATTGACAATGATGGGTTCAACGATATCTTTGTTACAGAAATGCTTCCTTCAGAATATTCTCGATTAAAAACTGTTACTACATTTGAAGACTGGAATAAATATCAATACATGATAAAAAATGGTTACCATCACCAATTTACCAGAAATATGCTTCATTATAATAATGGCAATAATTCTTTTAGTGAAATTGGAAGATTTTCAGGGGTAGATGCATCCGATTGGAGTTGGGGTGCATTAATATATGACATGGATAATGATGGTTTTAAAGATCTTTTTATTTCAAATGGTATTTATCGCGACTTAACTAATCAAGACTACTTACAATATATTTCTAATGAAGAAGTTATTAGATCCATGGTTGTTGATAAAAAAGTTAATTATAAAAACCTTATAGACATAATCCCCTCTAATAAAGTAAAAAATCATGCTTATAAAAATCATGAGGGTCTAAAATTTAAATCCTTTGATGATTCAGGATTACAAACTCCCTCATTTTCAAATGGATCTGCTTATGGTGATCTTGATAATGATGGAGATTTGGATTTAATTGTTAATAATGTAAATATGCCAGTGTTTGTTTATAAAAATACTTTAGATACTATTTCTTCTAATTATATAAAAATTGATTTAAAAGGAAATGGATTAAATAAGTTTGCAATAGGTTCTAAAGTTGAAGTAATTTTACCTGATGGAAATTCATTGTTTCAGGAAGTTCAGCCAGCAAGAGGATTTCAGTCCAGTGTAGATATACGACCAAATTTTGGATTAGGAAATATTGAACAGTTTGACTTAAAGGTTACTTGGCCAGATAGAAGTGTTACTAATCTTGAAAATATAAAATCAAATCAAATATTAAAAATTTATCAATCAGAATCGAATATTGATAATGATATAAATAACTTTTATCCCTTAGCTAATGTTTTTGAAAATATTGATGGAATTGTAGACTATAATCATAAAGAAAATTTATTTGTTGATTTTAATAGAGAAAGATTGATTTATCACATGTGTAGTAATGAAGGCCCTAATTTAACCCTAAATGATGTTAATAGTGATGGAAAAAATGACCTACTAATTCCTGGGTCTAAAGGCCAACTAAGTGTAATTTATTTAAGTACTGAAAAAGGATTTACACTTGATAATAGAAATAATGATACTTTTAAAAAATATTTAAATTCAGAAAATACTAAATCAATATTTTTTGATGCAGATAACGATGGAGACTTAGATTTATACTTAGCAAGTGGAGGTTCAGAACTTTCTCCATATTCTGAATTGTTATATGACACCCTTTTTTTTAATGATGGTACCGGATTGTTTAGCCCATCAATTCAAAAGCTTCCTAATTCAAATAATAAAATAAGTACTGGAGCTGTTATAAGTGCTGATATAGATAATGATGGTGATTTGGATTTGTTTGTTGGTGAAAGAATTAAAATTGGCAGATATGGCGCACCTTGTTCGGGATATGTATTAATTAACGATGGTAATGGAATATTTACTGATATGACTGCTAAATGGGCTCCGTTTTTTAAAGAAATGGGTTTAATAACCGATGCCCAATTTAACGATTTTGATGGAGACAATGACCAGGATTTGATTATTGCTGGAGAATTTATGGGTATAGAGATATATGAAAATGACGGCAATCAGTTTATAAAAAATTTAAGTTTAATGAATGAAGACCTGAAAGGATGGTGGAATAAACTTCATTTAGAAGATTTAGATAATGATGGTGATATGGACATAATTGCTGGAAATCACGGAGAGAATAGTCGTTTTAAAGCAAGTATGGAAAGACCTATTAAGCTTTATTATAATGATTTTGATAGAAATGGAAGTGAAGAAGGGGTATTAACTTTTAATGCTTCTAATGGAAAAGATTATCCTTATGCGTTAAGACATAATTTAATTGATCAGATGAAAATTCTTAAAAAGAAATTTCCAGATTTTGAATCATTTAAAGATGCAGATATTAGCAAAATATTTAATAAAGATGAACTTGAAAATGCAACAATAAGTGAGGTTAATAATTTACAAACTACCATTTTAATAAATAACGGAAAACTCCGTTTTAATAAAATTACTCTTCCTAAAGAAGTGCAGTTTAGTCCAATATATGCAATTAATTCTGCTGATTTTGATAATGATGGTGACAAAGACATCCTTATGGGAGGAAATTTATTTAATGCTAAACCTGAAGTAGGTATATATGATGCATCTTATGGAATTTATTTAGAAAATCTTGGAGATAACAAGTTTAAATATATCAAAAACGGAAATGGTTTTTTTGTTAAAGGAGAAGTTAGAGATATTGTGATAGATGAAAATTTTGTCATCGTTGCTAGAAATAGTGATAATATATTGACCTTTAAATTTAATAAATGATAAAAATCTGTTTACATATAGTGCTTGTCTTTTTTTTATTTATTTCTTGTGAAGACTCTATTGATAATGGTCCAATTAAGTTTGAAATTAAATCTGCAAAAGATACAGGTTTAGATTTTTCAAATACACTAAATTATAGTTCTGAATTAAATATCATAGAATACCTTTATTATTATAACGGAGGAGGAGTTGCTGTTGGAGATATTAATAATGATGGCCTAGAAGACCTATATTTTTCAGCCAATCAATTACCTGATAAATTATTTTTAAATCTTGGAAACCTAAAGTTTAGAGATATTTCAAATTCTTCAGGATTAAACAAAGATTCTTCATGGTCTAATGGAGTATCTATGGAAGATGTTAATGGAGATGGTTTTTTAGATATATATGTCTGTAAAGTTGGCGATTATAAGAACTTGAGCTCTCATAATTTACTTTACATAAATCTAGGTAATTCTACCTTTGAAGAATCTTCCACTAAATTTGGATTAGATTTTTCTGGTTTTTCTACTCAGGCTTCTTTTTTGGATTATGATTTAGATGGAGACTTAGATATGTATTTAATGAATCATTCAGTACATAGTGTTAGAAGTTATGGGAAATCGGTTAAGAGATCAGAAAAAGATTCTTTAAGTGGGGATTTGTTTTTTGAAAATAGAATAAATGAAAAAGAGAATTCTTTTATTAATGTCACTGATAAATCTAGAATATATAACAGTTCACTAGGTTATGGATTAGCTATAATTTCTTCAGATATAAATGAT
>DUDG01000038.1:7372-15494 GCA_012959395.1 Flavobacteriaceae bacterium
ACGGAATCTGTTAAACAGCTCACTACTCATACTTCAAGATTTACTATGGGAGTTGATATAGCAGATATCAATAATGATGGTTTTAGAGATGTTTTTACAACGGATATGTTGCCTTACGATAAAGAAGTCTTTTTAAAATCTGCTGGTGAGGATTCGGATAAAGTAAACCAAATAAAAAGAGAATTTGGTTTTGAAGATCAGCTTGCCAGAAATCATCTGCTTTTGAATTCTGGAAATAATAGTTTTAATGATATAGCACTTCAAACAAATACTTTTGCAACAGATTGGAGTTGGTCTGTTTTGATACAAGATTTTGACAATGATAGTTGGAACGATATCTTTGTAACTAACGGAATAGTAAAGAGACCAAACGACTTAGATTATATTAATTTTTTAAGTAATGTTGACTTTGGAAACTATATGGTTTCGCAACAAAGTAACTTAAAGAAAGTCCTTATTGATCAAATGCCAACTTTAAAAATAAAAAATTTTCTTTTTAAAAATTTAGATGGATTTAATTTCACCTCAACCATCTCTTCACAAATAGGCAAGCCTTCTTTTTCAAATGGAGCGGCATATTCAGATTTGGATAATGATGGTGATTTAGATTTAATAGTAAATAATTTAAATGATGAAGCTTGGATTATGGAAAATGTATCCGAAAATGATAATAATTATATAAGTTTTGAATTTGAAGAAAAATCAAACTCTAAAGGGGCTAAAATTGAGTTGTATTCAGAAAATAAGTCTTTTGTAAAAGAATATATAACAACAAAAGGATTTCAATCTTCCTCAACACATAAAATTCATTTTGGACTTGAATCTATTTCCAAAATTGATTCAATTAAAATTATATGGCCAGGAAACATACAGCAGATAATCACAGGTTTTAATATTAATCACAATAATAAAATTTCACGAACACTTTCAGTAAAGAAAAACCCATTTAAAAGCTCCAATATAAATACTCCTCATTTAGAAAAATTTCCTTTTAAACACGTAGAAAATTTATTTGAAGATTATGATTATGAAAAATTAATTCCAGAAAAGCTTTCTAATGAAGGCCCCGCTTTAGTTGTTAATGATTTTAATGGAGATGGTTTAGATGACTTGTTTTTAGGTGGAGCAACTTATCAGTCTGGTCAAATTTTTATTAAACAGATTAATGGTAAGTATGAGATTTTAAAGAATCCTGAAATTGCCAAGGATAGTAATTACGAAGATGTTGATGCTTCTGCTTTCGATTTTGATAGTGATGGAGATTTGGATTTGTATGTTGTTAGTGGAGGTAATGAAAGTAAAGAGTTACAACCCTTCTCTCAAGACAGGATATATCTTAATAATGGAAAGGGATTATTTACGAAACTTCCTCTTTCTTTACCTTTTACTAATGGTGCAACTATTAGTAGTGCTGATATAGATAATGATGGAATTGTTGATTTTTTTGTTGGAGCAAGATCTATTCCTAGATCATATGGTTTATCTCCATTTAGCTTTATAATTAAAAATACAGGAAAAAATCTAGAGATTGTTAGTAAACAAAGGTTAGGAATGATTACAGATAGTGTTTTCGAAGATCTAAATAGTGATGGGTTTGTTGATTTAATTATATGTGGAGATTGGATGCCAATTACTGTATTAATTAATCAAAATGGAAGTGGATTTATTGATAAAACTGTTGAATTTGGTTTAGGTGATTCAGAAGGTTTGTGGAATACTATAGAAATTACTGACATAAATAATGATGGAATGAAAGATATTCTAGCTGGGAATGTTGGTTTAAATTCTAAGTTAAAAGCAGATTTATCAAAGCCAATAAATTTATATTTAGATGACTTCGATAATAATGGTCAAATTGATCCAATAATATTTTATACTCTTTTTGGAAAATATCTAACATTTTCTTCAAAAAACAAATTGACTGAACAGATTCCTGCTATTAAAAAGAAATATATTTCATACAAGGAATTTTCAAAAGTTGAGACAATTGAAGATTTAACTGGAAAAAGTGAAGATGAGATTTTGGAAATAAAATCAATTAAAGAGCTTAGGTCTATGTTATACTTAGGTTCAAAAGAAGGATTTAAAAAAATTCCTTTACCAAAAGAAGCGCAAATGAGTAATATTCAAGATTTTATTGTTGAATCTATAGATGGAAATGTCAAAGTTAAATTTGTTGGAAATCATTATGATTATGTAACTGAGTTAGGAAAAAATATGTCAAACTCTGGAGGAGAAATTAGTGATTTTGAAAATTTCAAATTTAACACTTATAAATCCCTTAATCTTCCAAATAGTTTTAATGGAAGAAGAATACACAAATTGTCAAGTAATCAATATATGATTGTTTTAAATAATGATCATTCATATATATTAAAACCTAATTATGAAAAATAGATATTTAATAATTTTATTAATTGTTGTAACAAGTTGTCAATCAAATGATAAGTATAAGGATTCTTTAAATGACCCTGAAACTTTTCAGTATGCTATAAAGACATTAACTGACATTATTGTTTATGACATATTTTCTCCACCAGTAGCTTCAAGAGTTTATGTATACCCAACAATTGCTGCTTATCAGGTTATTCAAAAACAAAACGACAGTACTTATTTAGATTTAGCTGACCAATTGAAAGGTTTAGATAGGGTTCCAGATAATAAAAATGAAAAAGTCAATTATAACTTAGCTGCAATACATTCTTTTTTTACTATTTCTAGAAAACTTATTTTTTCTGAAGACAAACTTAATAATGCTCAAGATAAGTTATATGATAAATTAAGAAGTGAAGGTCTTCCAAGATCTGTCATGAATGCTTCATTTGAATATGGAGAATTAGTAGCGAAGCATATTATGAATTGGGCCAATAAAGATAATTACAGTCAGACTAGAACATTTTCTAAATATACCATTAGAAATGAAACAGAATTTTGGAAACCAACTCCTCCTGATTATATGGATGGCATTGAACCACATTGGAAAGAGATTAGGACGTTAGTATTGGATTCAGCAGATCATTTTATACCTAAACCTCCATTACAAGTTTCTTTAAACCCTAATAGTGAATTTAATAATCAATTAATGGAAGTTTATAATATTGTTAATGAATTAAATGATGATCAAGCTGGAATAGCTAAGTTTTGGGATTGTAATCCTTATTTATCTCATCATAGAGGACATGCAATGTTTGCAACCAAAAAGATATCACCAGGTGGACATTGGATAGGTATTACTGCAATTGCCACTAGAAAAAGCAATTCTGATTTTGCTCAAACAATTAACGCTTATACAAATGTCTCTATTTCATTGTTTGATGCTTTTATTAGTTGTTGGGATGAAAAGTGGAGAAGCTTGACAGTTAGACCAGAAACATTAATAAATGAATTTGTCGATGAAAAATGGGTTCCATTACTTCAAACACCTCCATTTCCTGAGTACACTAGTGGACATTCAGTTATTTCCACTGCAGCAGCCTTATCATTAACTAAGATATATGGAGATAATTTTGATTTTGTTGATACAACAGAAGTTGAATACGGACTGCCAATAAGAAAATTTAATTCTTTTATTCATGCTTCTGAAGAAGCTGCTATTTCTAGATTATATGGAGGTATTCATTATAGAATGGCTATAGATGAAGGCATTATCCAAGGAAGAAAAATTGGTAACTATATTAACGAAAAACTTAGAACAATAAATTAAAGAACATAATTATCTTCTTTTCATTTAGAAGTTATTTTTTTTCTATTATCCTCAGAATTTGTATCGATTAACTTATTGTAAGGATCAACACCAACTTCAACAGGTTTTTTATCTACAATTAAAGTTATTTTATTATTAATTGAAGATATCTTATGTTTTTTAAGATATAGTTCAATTTCGTTCTCGTCATTATCTTCACCAAAAATTCCTATATCAATATAGTCGGATAAGTAAACAGAATATTGAGGTTTTTTCATCTTATCAGTTTTATAAGAAATAGAATCTCTTTCTTCGTTTCCATAAAACATCCTACCCTTTTCATTATTTCTGTATTTACTAACTTCAAATTCTATATCCACTTTATACTTTCCATTTTTTAACTCACTAACAGTAGATTCAATTACTCTATTTTGATAGAGAGTTATTGTTTCAAACATGTCTTTAATTAAGTAATTAAGAGAGTCTGGAGTAACTTCTTTTACATGATTTACAAGATCAATAGTGCTGGTGTAGGGTGGTTCTTGAAATGCTACTTTTTTAACATATTTGCTCAATGCCTTATTTAATTTTTTTTCACCTATATAATCACTTAGTGCATAAAAAATTAGAGATCCTTTTTGATAACGTATATATCCTTGACCATCATTATACATAAGCGCATTCTCTCTTTTGCTTTCAAATGTTCTTGAGGTTAAATATGTATCTAAAGATCTTTTAAGAAATTTACGCATTTTGCTTTTTCCGTTAACTTTTTCAATAACTTTTAAAGAAACATATTCAGATAAACTTTCTGACAATACAGTAGCTCCAAGAACATCAGCTCCAATCACTTGGTGCGCCCACCATTGATGTGCCACTTCGTGTGCAGTAATAAAAAATGGGTAATCATTTCCTCCTTCTTCTGAATCATCTACATCAGCTATAAAACCAATACTTTCTGAAAAAGGAATGGTATTGGGGAATGATTGAGCAAATCCACCTGCAGTTTTAGGAAATTCTATTATTCTTAATTGTTTATGTTGATAAGGGCTAAAATTTTCTGTACAATAGTCTAAAGCCGCTTTCATTCCCTTTATCATTCTGTCTAAATTATACTCATGTCCTTTATGATAATAAATCTCTAGGTTTACATCATTCCATTTATCTTTTAATACTTCATATTTTGCAGAATTAAAGGCGTAAAAGTTTAAAATTTTACTATCCATTTTATAATGAAAATATCTTCTATCCCCTTCAATCCATTCTTTTTGTAAATAACCTGGTGCTATGGCAATTTGATCTTTAGAGGTGCTTACTGTAGCTTCAAAATCTATCCAATCAGCATCCTTTGCAATATATGTGTTTCCAAGTGCTGTAGAGTCTGATGGATGTGGTTTAAGTTTGTTTGGAGGAAGATCATATTTTTCCCTTGTTTTATCATCAGTCAATTCACCTCCACTATATCCAAGAGAAGGAAAAAGTGAGCTGTTTAAAAACGTACCATTATAAATTACACTAGAATTATTTCGCAGTACTGTATTTGGCTTGTTTCTTACAGAGAACAATAGTTTTAAACTATCACCAGTAAATAATGGTTTCTTTAATTGATATATATCAAAATTGTACAATGTATCTTCAGAAACAAGAGAATTTTCTCTATCAAATTCAAAAGTGCTTATCGCTGAGTTATGGTTTAAGAATATACTGTCAATAGATTCTTTAGTTTTGTTAATCATTAAGTACTCTCCAGATGCATTAACATCTCGGGTGGAAGGAAAAATATTTACATTTACATTTACCGATACAATTCTAGGTTGATTATAGTTTTCATATTTTTTATATTTTTTTTCCCATTCAACAGTTTTAAGTTCACTCTCCTTTGATGATGTTCTGTCATTTAATATATTATTTACATAATATATATATCCTCCTATAGAAAGGAATATAAAAGAGAAAAGTGTTATGAAAAAGGGGTATTTTCCGTTGAATCTAGATTTGGCAATAAGAATTCTTTCCTTAAAACTACTAGGTAATCCTCTAAAATAAAACAGGGCCGTTAATATGCAGAATATTAGACCAAGTGAAAACCAATATATTTTATAAATAAAATATCTATTTAATGTAGCTCCATATCCATTCATGTCAGAATATGAATATCCAGGACCTTGATTATATTTAAAAATAGACTGTTCTAAACCTGCTAAACTAAGCATGGGAATACCAATTAACAGTACAATCATTAAAAATAAACCAACATATGGATTGCTAATAAGAGTTTGAATAAGAAATGCTAGAAAAGACCAAATAATAAAATAAACAAGGTTTAAAACAATTAATTCATATATGTACAGGGATATTTCAAAATCATAAAAACCTTTATAGGTTTGAAATATAAGACCAGTTATCATTATCAAGGAAGAAAGAGCTAGTTGCATTTTAAATATTGCAAGAAACTTTGAACCAAAAAGAACCCAATTTGTAGTGGGGGCAACATCTATTAATTGATTTATATTGGAAATTCTAGATCTATGAATAAGAATTCCAGCATATAAAAATGTACAGATATTAATTGCAAGAGCGAATGTAGATCCTGCTTGGAGCATTCTCCAGGTTCTAGGAAGGGTAGAGGTTCCAAAAATATTTCCAAGTTCAAAAAGACCAACTAAATTGATTAATAAGCCAACTATGACAATACAAATAAATGGCCAGCTTTTTACAATAAAGAAAAAATCAATTGTAGAAAGTTTCCAAAGAGTTTTTAATTCATTTTTTAAAGAAAAATCAAAACTTACTTTTGGTAAATTAATTTTAATAATTCCTCCAAAATTTGACTTGGTTGTTCGTTTTGATTCTTTTTTATTAAAAGAAAAAGTAAATGCATTTTGACTGAAGCTAAAAAACCTGTAAATCGTTCCAAATAGCAAAACTCCAATGCCACCCCACAACAATCTGTTGTAGATTAAAACTTCTTTTATAGGAAGGTATAATTCGTTTTGCTCTGACACAGTCCAATATCTGGTATAATATCCAATAGCAGAGTCACCAAAAGGATCTAATATTGCAGCTAAAAATCTTTTATCAGGATCTTCAAAAAGACTTACTAAAAATCCTTGTGAAATTAAAAGAATTAGAACTGTAATAAAACCTGCAGAAATGTTTCTTGTAAAAGTTACAATACCAAAAACGATAGCCCCCATAAATAGCATATTAGGAAGTATGTAAATAAAATAAATATCCAAATAAGATTTAATATCAAAAGGACCAACTATTTCCTGATTAGTTCCAGGGAGAACAAATCCAAATGAAATTGCAAATGCAATTATTAAAACTATAAGATTTACTATAAATATTCCACTAAAAAACTTAGCTAATAAATACTCTAATTTTGTAAAAGGGTAGGAGTATAAAATAGTATGCATTTCACTCTGATAATCCCTATATACAGAGACGCCAATTATTGAGGGATAAAGAAAAATAAGAATTCCTGATACAGCTCCAAAAAGTTGCGTTATTCCAAGTGGAGAATTAACGATTTTAGAGGATCCAGTGGTAACTGTTAAAAAATCAAAAAGTCCGGCCGAAGCACCTGACATCATTAGAGCAATAAAAAGAAAAATTATAGCGTATATATATAAAGCTGGTTTTCCAAACCAATACTTTATTTCATTAAAAAATATTGTAAAGAACATTGATAAGGATAATTTATGAGTTATTTGATTGTATTTGGTCTTCTTTTAATGCTATGAAATAAACATCATCTAGTTGAGGTTCTGCTTTTTTGAAATCCTTTGATGGTTTTTTTTCAGAATGTACTCTAATTGTTAATGTATTATCAACGTTGTAATTGGATGATAAAATATTGAAATCAACTTCCGCTTGATCTAGTTCTTTTCTTGAAACAACTTTAGTCCATATTTGATTTTTTATTTCTAAAGTAGCATCTAAGGGTTTAATATGTTTTAAAATTCTTCCCCCATTTAATATAGCCATATCGTTACATAATTCTTTAACATCATCAACAATATGAGTAGAGAAAATTACAGTACAATTTGTTCCAACTTCTCTTATAACATTTAAAAACCTCTGTCTTTCAGCAGGGTCTAAACCTGCTGTTGGTTCATCAACAATAATTAGTTTGGGATTATTTAAAAGCAATTGAGCTATTCCAAACCTTTGTTTCATCCCTCCTGAATAACCATCAACATATTTTTTCTTTATATCTTGAAGATTAGTTATGTCAAGTAATTCATTAACTAGTTTATCACGTTCAGTTTTATTTGAAATCCCTTTTAAAAGAGCAAAATAATTCAACAATTCTTCAGCAGACATTTTAGGATATACTCCAAAAGATTGGGGTAAGTATCCTAATATTTTTCTAAGAGAAATTTGGTCGTTTATTACGTCAATTTCGTTGAACTTTATACTTCCTGAATCTGGGGA
>DUDG01000038.1:15543-62188 GCA_012959395.1 Flavobacteriaceae bacterium
CAAACATACCTTGTCCGATTTCTAAACTCAAATTATCTATTGCTTTAACTTTGTTACTATATGTTTTTGTTAGATTTTTAATAACTAGATTCATTGTTTTTTTTTAAGGTCTAAATATAATTATATTTAAGCATATTCATAATATATAATTTTTTATACATTTAATAGATAATATGATTCAATCTTATAAACAGAAATTAGAATTAGAAGAACATTATGATGCCATAATCATTGGTTCTGGAATGGGTAGTTTAACAACGGCTGCCTTACTTTCTAAAGAAGGAAAGAAAGTCATGGTATTAGAAAGGCATTATACAGCTGGTGGTTTCACTCATGTCTTTAAAAGAAGGGGCTATGAGTGGGATGTTGGAATTCATTATATAGGTGAAGTTCAAAACCCTAATACAGCAATTAGAAAAATGTTCGATTATGTTTCAAACAATCAGCTTGAATGGGCTGATATGGGGGAAGTATACGATAAAATTATCATTGGAGATAAAACCTATGACTTTGTTAAAGGAGTTGAGAATTTTAAAGCACAAATGATTGAATATTTCCCTAGCGAATCTAAGGCTATCCAACAGTATATCAATCTTGTTTTTGATAGTAACAAGGCCATGAAAAGATTTTATTTAGATAAAACTCTCCCTAATTTTATTAGTGCTTTTCTAGGGTTTTTTTTAAAAAGAAAATATTTAAAATATTCAAGTAAAACTACTTATCAGGTTATAAGTTCTTTAACCGATAACAAGGAATTGATCAAAGTTTTAACAGGTCAATATGGAGATTATGGCTTGCCTCCTAAACAAAGTAGTTTTGCTATGCACGCTAGTGTAGCTAAACATTATTTTAATGGAGGAAGTTTTCCAATTGGAGGTTCTTCTAAAATAGCTAGTACCATAGACAAGGTTATAGAATCTTCTAAAGGAACTATACTTGTGCACGCAGAGGTTGATCAAATTATTATTGAAGATAATGTAGCTAAAGGAGTGGTTATGTATGATGGTAAGAAATTCTATTCAGATCTTATTATTAGTGGAACGGGCGTGTTTCATACTTATCAAAAATTAATCAACGAAAAAGTAAGATTAAAACACGGCTTTGAAAAGAATTTAACTCAAGTTACACCATCAGTTGCTCATGGTTGTTTGTATATAGGATTAAACGGAACTTCTGAAGATTTGAAATTGCCAAAATCTAATCTATGGATTTATCCTAAAGATATTGACCATGATACAGCAGTTTCAAATTATTTAAAGGATAATGATTCCGAATTTCCACTTGTTTACATATCCTTCGCTTCATCTAAAGATCCTTCGTGGCAATCTAGGTACCCTAATAAAAGCACCATTGATGTGATTACTTTACTTCCTTATGAAAGATTTTCTAAATGGGAAGGGACAAAATGGATGAAAAGGGGAGATGATTATAATAATTTAAAAGAAAAAATAACGAATAGACTTTTGGATCACCTTTTTAATCAGCTCCCTCATTTAAAAGGTAAAATAGACTGCTATGAATTATCTAGTCCATTAACCACAAAAAACTTTGTTAATTATAATAAAGGAGAATTGTATGGAATTGATCACACACCAACTCGATTTAGTCAAAAGTTTCTAAGACCTAAAATGCCTATTAAAGGTCTGTACTTAACGGGTCAAGATATTGTATCCGCTGGTGTTGGAGGCGCGATGTTCTCTGGTTTTATAACAGCAACTGCTATTACAAAGATAAATTTTATGAAGAAAATTTATAAATAATAAAAAAAGGGAACGTAATGGTTCCTTTTTTTATATTGAATCTAAATTAACTTTATCCTTTATTTTGTTTTTAGACTGTTAATATAATAAACATCCTAAATCGAACGTTGTGTATTTAATGCTATATAGGCATATACAAGATTAATAGTGATTCAAGAATAAATAATATTAAAAATGGGATAGCTAAATAACCCATCACATCTCTAGCTTCAATTCTGGTTCCAGAGCCCATTACTGGAAGAACTATTAAAAGAAAAAATGGCTGTAGAAGGTTAGTTAGTGATTCCCCATACGCAATTGACAAGGCTGTTCTTGCTATATATTCAGTCATCTGTTCTGGTGGAAGTGAGATGGCTAATTGTTTGGCAGCTTCAATAATGCTAGGTCCAATTACAGCAAACTCACCTCCTCCTGATGGTATAGCGAAATTTACTAAACCACCGATTAAGTATGAGTAATATGGAAAATTGGAAATAGTAGCATTTGATGCTATCCAGTTTGAAAAAGATTCACCAAGTCCTGTGTAAAGCATTATGCCCATTATACCTGCATAAAATGGAAACTGAAAGATAATACCATAGACATTGTTACTAGCTCGTTTCATTGATATGGCATATCTTTTAGGAGTTTGATGCAGTACTAAACCTAAAATGATAAAAATGAAAATCATTATGTTAAGATTTAAATCAAAACCATTTGAATTAAAGTAATATATCAAATAACAAATTCCCATTATAAAAATTATATTTTGAAGAAGCCTGCTATGGTTTAATTTGTCAGAAAAAGTATTCTTTTTAGACCTGTATAAATTAGCTTCTTCTTCTATACTAATTTCCTTATTAGTTTGATCGTTAACAATTAAATCTTTTAGTTCTTTATTCTTACTGCTTTTAGGAATTAGAATAAATATGATAAAAGGAACAACTATTACATAGATGAAAATGATTATAAAATTTAAATTAGATCCCAGTGTTAATGAAGTAGGAATTACTTCATTAAGAACCCCCTCTTTTATTAAAAAGTTATTCTTAGTGTTCATTAATAAAGGAATTGAACTGGATAACCCAGTAACCCAACTTGTAAAAGACAAGTAAGTGCAGGCAATTAGGAAAGGGTAATTTATTCCTTTTACTCTTAATGCTAATTCTCTAGCTAAAACAGCAACAATTACTACCATTCCCCATGAAATCATAGAAAGTAAAACGCCTAATATTATAACAGTTAAATAAACTTGTAATGGACTGCTGATTCTTTGAGATACTTTATTTAGAATTTTATCAGTAAAAGATGACAAAGCAATGCTATATCCAGTTACAATAATCAGTGTAATCTGCATCCCGAATTCTAAGAGTTCCCAAAAGCCTTTATACCAAGAATCTAATATTTCTAATAGATTTGAATCAACGAAAATAACAGCTGACAGCCCTGTTACTAATGTTAATAATAATGCAAAAACAAAAGAGTCAGGCATGATTCTTTTAAAAATATCTGTAAATTTTTCTCCAAATTTTAATAACATTTATTTTTTTTAGAATATAACAATATTATTTTTTTTAACACAGATTTTTATTAAAAACTAATATCTTTAATATATTAATTTAATCTAATATTTATGAGCTTACGTGTGTCTATGTCTTATGTTGATGATCAAAAATTTAAAATCACCAATCAAACAGAAAATCAACTATTAGTTGATATGTATTCAAAAGAAAAAAAGGAACATTTATCCCCTATGGAATTGCTTTTATCTGCTTTGACAACTTGTGCTGCTGTAGAAATTGTATCCATGATAAAAAAGAGAAAAAGAAATTTTATCAATATTAAGGCTGAAACAACAGGATTAAGAGTTGAGAATCCGCCAAAATTTTTTAAGTCAATAAATGTAAAATATTTGATTTATTCATCTGATTTAACTGAAAAAGAAGCTGAAAGGTACATATCCTTGTCTTTAGAAAAATATTGTTCAGTAGGATCAACAATTAATCAAAAGACTGCAATTAATCATAGTTTTGAAATAGTAAGGTGATCTATGTTTATCGATTTTATTTTAAATACATCTTATTTAAATCGAATGATGTAACGACAAATCCGTGATCTGAAGGATAAATTATTTCTTTATCATTTATTAATAAAGGCTCATTAAAAAAACTCATGTAAGATTCTGAATTTGTAGGTTCTAATGAATTTCCTTTATAAAAAATATAATCAATTCTATGGGAATCATTTTCCCTTTTTTTATTATCCCATGTAATCCCAGGATGTGAAATAGGATTAGGATTTATTTCTCTATATGAATCAATTAAACCAAGCTTATCTAAAATTTTAGTTGAATACCAAGGGACAACTAAACCGTTATGAATTGTTTTAGTTCGATGATCCCAATCTTTATGAGAAAGAGAGTTCATGTCTCCAGCAAAAATCATTGGAATAGAGTCTGTTTGAGCTACATATTTTTTTAGATAAGGAAGTACGTTTTGTATCATATCGTACTTGTATCCTGTTTTTTCCCATAATAATAATTCTTCTGTAGATTTTCCCATTTTTTCAGGTTGATTATTCCAAGGTAAATAGTGAAACCAATTGCAAAAAAAACGAATTTTTTGATTATCAATAAAAATTTCTATCCCTCCCAAATAGAACGGATATTTAGTGTCAATTCTTTCTCCAAAAGGGTATTTTGAATATATTGATAAGTTTGTGTTCTTGTCATCTAAGGGAGTTCCTTTATCTGCAATTAAATGAAAATTATATCCTAAAGAACTAGCAATGGATTTTCCTGAACCATAAGTTTCGATCATTAAAAGAACATCTGGATCAATTTCTTTAATAATTTTTATTGCGTTTTCTTTTCCATTAACAATATCATTTGCACCATGCAAAATATTCCATGTCATAACCTTGAATTTATTGGTCTGACTATTAACTTGAAATGTTATTAGAATTAATAAAAAATAAAATAATAAATGTGTTTTTTTCATGCCTTTAAAGTTTGCTGATTTCCAAAAGAATTAAATGTTTGTGATATTTTACAATTTAGGAATTCTTATAACAATTTTTTTATTTGATTAATGTTTTCATCATGAAATCGTTTGCAAAAACATAAGATTTTTCTCTAGCAATAGAGTTTCCTCCGATATGAACTCCTCTAGTAGTGCAAAATAAGAATCCTATTTTTTGAAGAAATGGATTTGACATAGGAATATGTAAGTAATTCATTAGTATGTCTCCATCATTTGTTAATTTAAAAAGGCAATTTTTAAAACTATAAGCATTATCATTAGTTTCAACTGGAGATTCTCTATCAAATCCATGATGAGAATCTTTATAAACTGTTATATCAATATTAGCTTTATCTGCTAATTTTTCAACTAATTTAATACAAGGATATGCTGGAGTCCAGTCATCACTTTCTCCAATTAGTATATGCATAGGAGACTTGGTAAAACTTAAATTGTCGGGCTCAATAAAACAAGGAGGATAAAACGCTAGGTGAGAGGCGAATTTCAAATCTTTATTGATGGCATTTTTTAAGGGAAGCCATCCTGAGAACAATGCAACACCACCACCTAAGCTCCACCCTGTAAGTGAAACCCTATTTTTATCTATATTTGGATGATTAGATAGTTTTTCGAAAGCCTTATAAGCATCCAATATCATAGCAGCCATAGTTATTTCATTTTGAGTGCCCACAGTTGACTTAATGCTTCTACTTTTAAAACTATTTAATTCAAAAGTAGCAAAGCCTGATTCTTGATACATTTCTAAATACTCATAGTGATGTCTTTTCCACCCTAAGCTTCCTGCAACTCCTATAATTAATGGATATTTTTTTGAAGGATTTAATGAATCAAATGGGGTTATTAATGTTCCAAAAACTTTTTGTGGTTCTTGATTTTTTAAATTGGTTATAACGTCATTAAATGAAAATGGGTTAGCACTTTCAAAATTAATTTTTTCAGAATTAGTTTGAGAATAAATTTTAATAACAGATAAAATCAATAAAATGATCAATATTTTTTTCATAATTATAATATTCAATACTTTAAATATATCACTTAATCAGGATTTTATTATATTGTATGTATGATTTCAGATAAAAACATTAAACTTTTACAAATTCCTTTAATATTAATTTCTTTAACTCTTGTTATTTGTGGGTTAAGATGGTTAATTCATGATGAACCATGGATTTTGGATCAATTAGCAAATGAAGAAAGATTAAACATGTCATTTAATGATCTTTTTGGTTTACAAGGAAATCAAACTTTAAGTGCTTATTTAACTCAGATATATAGATTTTTGGGTCTGTATGTTTTAGGAATAGGAGTGTTGTTAATTTCGTTTTCTTCAAGAAAAATGTTAGAAATAATTATTGTTCGCAAAAGAATTCTTATTGTTTTAGGGACTTTATTAGTTAGTAATTTAATTTTAGCTTACTCTTGGATCCCAAACTCTCATTTTATATACGTTATTTGGATTTCTATTGCTTTTTACTGTATTAGTTTGTATGCTCATAAAAAGTATTAAATTTTTTTAACAAAACGATTATTTAACTCTAGTAAACTTTTTTATCAATCATCTTCATAAAATTTCTAAAATCTTATCTTCAATATTATTAAAAGTAATTAAATCTCCAACTTTTTTACCTAACATTAAAGATCCAATAGGGCTTTTACTAGAAATACAATAATAGATTTTTGAATTATAATTATATTCTCCAGCAGAAACAGATATAAAATATCCATTTCTTCCAGTTATTACAACTGAACCTAAACCAGCACAACTTAAAGTTGTTTTTTTGTTTATTTTAGAAAATATTTGGTGTTCTTTTTCGATTTTTTTAATTTGTTCGCCACTTTTTTCTCTCTCTAATTGTATCATAGATCTACCAGTTTCATGTTTGTCTCCTGCACTACTTTTTGTTTCTGAATTTAAAGCAATAAAAAGTTCATTGCTGCGTTTTTTATATCTCTTTAGTCTGGACTTAACGTAAGATTCACAATGTTTATATAATAGCTCTTTAATCATTTTAATATTGGAGATTTGTATAATCCAATTTCTGATATTACTGGTATATCTTTAGTTTCAAGAATTGTTATTCTTATAGCATTAATATCATTAGTAGTGAATCTAATTAATCGCTTATTGCCTATAGTTGTACCTGTTTTAATCGATTTCCATTGATTTTTTAATTTTATTTCAAAATGAAATTTTTTTATCCTTTGACCTAAAGCTATATGTTCCGATATTTTTAAAATATTAGCATTGATAGGTTTATCAAAATTTATTTCAATTTGACATTTTTCATCATCACTTTTTGAGTACCAGTATGTATCTGTGTCATTGTCATTAATTTGTTTTTTTAAATTTTTAAAGTTATTCGACGATGTAATTATGTTTCCTTCTAATGCAAGATTGTTAGAAAATGTAGATTTTAAGAATTCAGCTAATTCATGAAGCTTTAAAGAATCATTTTCATGGATCAATCCTCTTTTGTCTACAGGTATATTTAATAATAATGAACTGTTTAATCCAACTGAATTAAAGTAGATATCTACCAACTTAGCTAATGATTTTACTTTTGAATCTTGATCTGGATGATAGTACCAGCCTGGACGAATTGAAACATCTGTTTCGGTTGGAATCCAATGTGTTCCAAATTCTTGACCTGCAGAAAATCTATTGTAATCTATCATTCCTGTGTACACACTATCTCTATATATATTTGACCAAGAAGTTTCGTTTGCATACCCTTTTTCATTCCCTACCCATCTAATATCAGGTCCAGAATCACTAAATATTACAGCATTTGGTTGTAACTTTCTAACGATTTTATAAGTATTTTCCCATTCGTAATAGGTTTTTTTATCTACATGCCTAACTTCATTACTTCCTCCATAATATCCATCTCCTCCGTTAGCTCCATCAAACCATACTTCAAATATCTCACCATAGTTAGATAATAGTTCACTTAATTGATTTCTGAAATATTTTAGATATTCTGGTTTTCCATAATCAGGATGATTACGATCCCATGGGGATAAATACACACCTAATTTTAAATTATATTTTTTACACGATTTCATTAAATCTTTAATAAGATCTCCTTTTCCTTTTTTCCAAGGACTATTCTTTATTGAATGATCTGTATATAAACTTGGCCATAGGCTAAATCCATCGTGATGTTTTGCAGTTATAATAATTCCTTTCATTCCAGACTCATGAATTACTTTAGCCCATTGGTCCGTGTCTAAATTACTTGGATTAAAAGCTAAAGGAGATTCATCACCATAGCCCCATTCTTTGTTTGTAAAAGTATTCATGTTGAAATGGATAAATGCGTAGTATTCCATTTTTTGCCAAGTTAATTGTCGTTTGGTAGGTATAGGATTAGTGGGTTGAATTGTGTTTTTATTAAGCACACAAGATCCTAAACTTTGAAAAGTAAATACAATAATAAATATTATAATAGTTGTTTTTACTATTTTCAAATTAACTATTAGTGCATTCATTCTTTTAAATATAGTTATTAAGTAGGGAAGTAGTTAAAAAAAACCCCTCATAAATCAATAATTTACAAGGGTTTTTTTAAAATAATAAACTAGTCTTTTATTTAGGTATTCCAGTACCGCCTTCTAGTGGTGCCCAGTTTGAATGCATTATTTTCCAACCATTTACTGTTGAAACCCATACTGAAGAAGCTCTTGTGCTATAGTCTATTACATCACTTTCTCCAACAGTGTAATCCCCTTTAGCGTAAAAAGTTAAAACAGCTGTATTAGAATTTACAAGAGACACATCTATGTCATATAATTCAAATGTTCCCCACTTAGCTTTTTGTTCGATATCGAATCTTTCTGAGTTCATTACATAAAACTTACTTAAGTTTGAATCTCCAGTGATAAAAGGAATGTTTTCATCAACATGTTTGTTGAATTCTTCTAGATTTTGTGTTAGAATAGCATCTTGAAGCTTTACCGCTTTTTCTTTTAGAGAACTAATAATATCTTCATCAGACATTTTTGGTTCACTAGGTGCAGTTGCTGTTTGACAAGCTGTAAATAATATTACAGTTGTTAATAGAAATAATTTTTTCATGTATAAATATTAAAGGTTAATTTTGATTGAATATATTAAATTATATCTAATCATTCCACTGTGGATATTACAATTTTTTTTTAAAAATGAAAAAATACACATCATTAATTTCTGTCATAATATTAGTTTTGACATTCTTCTGGAGCTATTCTGATTTAACACCTTCAAGATCTATTAATAAGGTTAATTCAAATACTGAATTTTCAATTGAAAACGCTCTAACTCATTTAAAAGTAATCTCTAAAGAACCTCATTATACTGGCTCTCCAAACCACATAATAGTTCAGAATTATATAGTGAATGAGTTAAAGAAAATGGGGCTTAATCCAAAAATTCAACAACAGGTTGTTGTAAATGACAAATGGAGAACTTCTACTAATGTGGCAAATATAATAGCTTCGATAAAGGGAACTGAAATCGGAAAATCTCTTGTTTTATTATCACATTACGATTCCAGACATCATTCTTCATTTGGAGCAAGTGATGCAGGTTCTGGAGTAGTTACAATTTTAGAAGGTGTCAGAGCATTTTTAGCAAAAAATAAAAAACCTAAGAATGATATTCATATTGTTTTCACTGATGCCGAAGAAATAGGTTTACTTGGAGCTCAGGCATTTGTAAACCACAGTCCTTTAGCTAATAACATTGGATTGGTAATTAATTATGAAGCTAGAGGGAGTGGAGGTCCAAGTTATATGTTGATGGAAACCAATGGGAAGAATAGTCAACTCTTAACTGAATTTATTAAAGCTAAGCCAAACTATCCTGCAGCAAATTCTTTAATGTATAGCATTTATAAAACGTTACCTAACGATACTGATTTGACAATTTTTAGAGAATACGGTGATATAAATGGACTGAATTTTGCCTTTATTGGTGATCATTTTGATTATCATACAGAACAAGATTCTTTTGAAAGATTAGACATAGAGACTTTACTTCATCAAGCAGACTATTTCACTACTACACTAAATTATTTTGCCTATTCAGACTTGTCAAATTTAAACAGTGAGATTGATCAAGTTTATACTAATTTTCCTTTTATTACTCTATTGCACTTTCCTTTTTCGTTGATTCTTCCACTGTTGATTTTTTCAATAATAATTTTTATTTTTTTACTTTTTATTGGAATTAAATCAAGTAGAATGTCACTTAAATCAATTGCTATAGGTTTTATTCCTTTTTTAATTTCCCTTGTTACATGTTTGATTGTTTCCTTTTTAACATGGAAATTACTAGTTCTTTTACACCCAAACTATAATGATATTTTACATGGCTTTACTTATAATGGCTATCAATATATAGTTGCTTTTTCATTTTTGACTCTATGGGTATTATTTAAAATCTACAATCCTTTTTTTGTAAAACATAAAGGTCTTGATCTTCTTGTAGCTCCTCTGTTTTTTTGGATAGTTATAAATGTTTTATTTTTTATGTATTTAAAAGGTGCAGCGTATTTTATTGTTCCTGTTTACTTTGCTTTAATTGCATTAAGTTTCTTGATTTTTTTAAGAGATAATATTAGTTTGAAAGTTGTTTTAACTACTTTTCTTTCTATTCCATTAGTTTATATGTTTGGACCTCAACTAAGGATGTTCCCTGTTGGTTTAGGCTTAAGCAATTTATTTGTTACAGGGTTTTTTATTGTTTTAATATTTGGTCTTCTTGTCCCGGTTTTTACATCAATTAAATTAAATAAATTATATGTAAGGATTACAGGGCTTTGTTCACTTTTATTTTTTTTACTTGCCTCATTTAATAGTGATTATAATGAAAATAACAGAAAGCCAAATAGTATAGTTTTTATTAATGACGTTGATAAAAACGAGTCTTATTGGGCAAGTTATGATCATGTTTTAGATGATTTTACACTACAATTTTTTGAAGATTATATAGTTCAAGATAATTTAAATGATAAAGCTTCTAACAGTAAGTATAATAATTCATATAAACATTATAATAAAACTGATAACAGAGTTATTAAACCTTCTAATATTGTTAAGGTTAGAGATTCTGTTAGTGAAGATTTAAGATACATTACGTTAATAATAAAACCTCAGCGTTCAATTAGCAAGATTAGCCTTTACTCTGATGAGCCACTCAGTTTTGAAAACATTGGCATTCAGAATGTTTTTATAAATAAGGTAGATGAATTGAAATCAATTAAAAATATATTTACTTACTATTACACACCTTATGATGATCACCTAAAAATTGATTTAGTAATTAATAAAGAAATAAAACCATCTTTAAAAATCACTGAAACATCATTTGATTTATTATCAAATACTTTGTTTGAAATTAAACCTAGAGCAGAATATATGATGGCTATGCCATTTGTAGTAAACGATGCTATAATTACTAAACAAAAAATAAATTTATAGTTGTTCGTTTATAAAAAATTTAAATTTTTATAACTTAGTCTATATAAATACTGATTATATGAATGTACTTGAACTTACAGCTATTCTACTTTTATTAGCCTCTTTGTTTTCAATTATAAACTTAAGATTACTAAAATTACCTCAAACTATCGGTTTAATGATTTTAGCAATTGGATTATCTATAGTTATTTTGATAATAGGTTTAATTTTTCCAAAATTTCTTGCATCAGTTACTGAACTAAATAATAGTTTTGATTTCAGTGTTTTACTAATTGACATTATGCTTCCTTTTCTTCTTTTTGCAGGAGCAATTAGTGTCGATGTTCATCAATTGTTAAAAGATAAACTCACAATATTATTATTAGCTGGTTTTGGAGTTGTCTTTTCAACTTTTGCAGTAGGTAGTGGAGTATTTTGGTTAATTGAACAACCTTTTTTTGGACTTAATAACCTAGGCTTGACTTTAGTTGATTGTTTATTGTTTGGAGCTTTAATTGCGCCTACAGATCCTATAGCTGTCCTTGCTATTGTTAAAAAAATGAAGTTATCTCCAATTACTGAAACTAGGATCGCAGGAGAATCTCTTTTTAATGATGGAATTGGTGTGGTTGTTTTTTTAACTCTTTTAAAAGTCAAGTTGACAGGAATTGAAAATGTTACATTTAATAGCGTAAGTTTTCTGTTTGCAAATGAAGTAGTTGGTGGCGTTTTAATAGGATGTTTGATCGGTTATTTAGGACTTAAACTTGTTAAATATATTGAAAACGAACATATTGAGTTAGAAGTATTAATTACTCTTTCTTTAGTTTTATTAGTTTCAGTAATCTCTAATAAGTTTCATTTTTCAGGTCCTCTTGGAGTTGTAATGATGGGATTGTTTTTAAATAGAAATATTGACACAGACAACGATCAGGTTGGAGTCCAAAAAGCAATGGGCGAATATGTGTATAAATTTTGGCATTTATTAGATGAAACTTTAAATGCTATTTTATTTATCTTAATTGGTTTAGCTATTATTCCAATTTTTCAAAACTTCACCTTAACCTACTTGCTTATTTCAGCTTTAACAATATTTTTAGTAGTCATATCTAGATCTATCGGAGTATTTGTTCCAATTAAATTTCTTTCTTTATTTAAAGATTTTGAGAAGGGAACAGGTCTAATAATAACTTGGGGAGGTCTAAGGGGAGGTTTGAGTATAGCTTTAGCTCTTAACCTTCCTGATCAATTAGGTGAAGGAAAAGAATTGCTTCTTTTTCTTAGTTATATGGTTGTGTTGTTTTCAATATTAGTTCAAGGCTTGACTTTAAAAAAATTAACTAAATAGACAATTTAGAATAATTTAATTTTCTGATTATTGTTTTCTACACTTTTTTAATTTTTCGAAATATTTTTTTCATTATTTTTACATAGTGAATAAGCCATTAGCAGAGCGTTTACGACCTAAAACTTTGAAAGACTACGTTAGTCAGACACACTTGGTTGGAAAAAATGGTGCTTTAACTCAGCATATTAAGAGAGGACTTATTCCGTCTATGATTTTTTGGGGCCCTCCAGGAACGGGAAAAACTACCCTTGCAAGTATTATTGCTCTTGAATCTGAAAGACCATTTTATACTCTTAGCGCCATTAATTCTGGAGTTAAAGATATTCGTGATATAATTAATAAAGCGAAACAAAATGGTGAATTGTTTAGTTCTAAATCCCCAATACTATTTATTGATGAAATTCATAGATTTAGTAAGTCACAGCAAGATTCCTTATTACAAGCTGTTGAAAAAGGTTGGATTACACTTATTGGAGCTACAACTGAAAACCCGAGTTTTGAAGTTATTTCTGCCCTATTATCAAGATGTCAGGTATATATCTTAAATTCTTTTGATAAAAATGATTTAGAAACACTTTTAAAGCGTGCTATTACTCAAGATGAATACATTTCAAAAAAAACTGTAATTCTAAAGGAAACAAGCTCCCTTTTAAGGTTATCAGGTGGTGATGCAAGAAAACTGTTGAATATCTTTGAACTTATTATAAATTCTCAAGATTCAGAAGAGATTATTATTACAGATGAAGTCGTACTTCACATAATTCAAAATAATACCATGCATTATGATAAAGCAGGTGATCAGCATTATGATATTATTTCAGCCTTTATAAAATCGATTCGTGGAAGTGATCCTAACGCTGCTGTTTATTGGTTAGCTCGTATGGTTGAAGGAGGTGAAGATGTGAAATTTATCGCAAGAAGGTTGCTTATTTTAGCTAGCGAAGATATTGGTAATGCTAATCCAACAGCTTTAGTTATTGCAAATAACACATTTCAAGCAGTTTCTGCTATAGGATATCCAGAATCTAGAATAATATTAAGTCAATGTACCACCTATTTGGCTTGTTCGCCTAAAAGTAATTCGGTTTATAAAGCTATAAATAAAGCACAGAAAGTAATTAAAGAAACGGGAGATTTATCAGTTCCTTTAGAAATCAGGAATGCTCCAACAAAATTAATGAAAGAGTTAGGTTATGGTGATAACTATAAATATGCACATAGCTTTGAAAATGATTTTGCAAATCAGGAATTTATGCCAGATTCCATTAAAGGCTCAGTGTTTTATGACCCTGGAAATAATTCTCGTGAAATCGCTTATCGTGAATTTTTAAAAAAACGATGGAAAGACAAATACGGTTATTAGTCACGAAATATTAAGATATTTTATAACAATTATAATATAATAATTAAAAAAAATATATAAAATAATAAGTAAATTGAATGTTTTAACTTGTTATATGAAAAAAATAAATCTTCTTTTGTTTTTTAGCATAATATTTATATTAATGTCATGTTCTAATGATATTGATAAAAAAAATCCTATTTCATTTTCTAAAAAAGACTATTCTGAGGCATTTCAATTAATTGATTATTGGTTAAATTCTCAAAAAGATTATGAAAATTTACCAGGTATAACTGCTGTGATTGGTGATTCAAATGGACCTGTATGGTCTGGAGCTTTTGGAATGGCTAATGAAAAAGATATTATGAATATAGAAAATACTTTTAGTATTTGTTCAATCTCTAAATTATTTACTTCAATCGCAATAATGAAGCTGGTTGAAGATAATAAAATTAACCTTGAAGATCCAATAAATAAACTACTGCCATGGTTTGATATAAATCAACAATTCAATGATTCTCCACCATTAACAATTAAATCAATATTAACTCATTCTTCTGGTTTGCCAAGAGAATCTAATCATTCTTATTGGTCTTGGCCTGACTTTCCATTCCCATCAAAACAAGAAGTGCTTGATGAACTTAAAAATCAGGAAATGTTATATCCAAGTTCAAAGTATTATCAGTACAGTAATTTAGGACTTTCTCTACTTGGTTATGTTATTGAGGAGGTGTCTGGTGAATCTTTCGACGATTATATAACTAAAAACATTCTCAATCCGTTATTAATGACCAATACAAAAACTTATATGTCTAAAGAAGAATATGGCAAAGTACTTTCAGTTGGATATTCATCAATAAATAGAGATAGAAATAGAGAAAAAGTAAATTTCTTTAATGCAAGTGGAATAGCTGCAGCTGCTGGATTCACATCAAATGTCAATGATCTTGCAAAATTTGCTGCATGGCAAATACAATTATTAAATTCTTTAGAGAAGAATATTATTTCAGCTGAAACATTAAAAGAAATGCATAAAATTAAATGGGATGATGAGTTAACTTCAGTGACTAGAGGATTGGGTTTTGGAGTATATGATATTAATGGAGAAAAGTGGGTAGGTCATGGAGGTTCATGCCCTGGCTACAGATCACAATTGTATTTAAGTCCAAAAAAAGGAATTTCGTATTCAGTTATGATTAATTCAAGTGGAACAGATCCTGGAAAGTATATAATTGGAATGCATGAAATATTAAAAAAAGTAACAAAGACAAAAGGAAGTGACTCAAATAAATTTAAAGATATAGAAGGAATTTATATTGCTCAGCCATGGAATAGTGAAACCTATATTCAATCTTGGGGGGATCATATAGCATTATTGTTTATACCTTCAGATTCACCTGAATTAAATTTATATAAAAAGATAGAGAAAGATGTTTTTAAAAGAATATTGAAAAATGATGAACTAGGGGAGAAGCTAGAGGTTTTAAGAGATGAAAAAGATAATGTAATTGGAATTAGAACACATCAGAATATATATTTAAAAAATAAAATTTAAATAAATTTAACAAGGTGTCTGCTATAAAATTAACTTCTCTTTTCATTATGTCAGCATTTTATTTGTTTGCAGGAATTAGTCATTTTCGTAAACCAAAGTTCTTTCTTAAGATTACTCCAAAGTGGGTTCCATTTCCAAAACAGATTAATCTTATTATAGGTTTAATTGAAATATCCCTTAGTGTATTGCTTCTTTTTAATTATACTAGACATTATGCAGCATTAGGTGTTATAGTTTTACTTATTACTGTTTTTCCTGCTAACGTGTATCACTTTCAATTATGTCTAAAAAGTAAAAAAAATATATTTCTATCCTTTCTAAGGCTTCCTCTACAACTAGTATTGATTTATTGGGCATTTCAATATGTTTAATATTAATTAAGTAGGGTGGTGGTTAGGTATAAAAAACTACTTATGTTTTTTTATTTCAGAATTAATTAATCTCAATTGCTCCTAAATCTGGAAGACCAGTAATTTTATTTCCTAGTATATCAAATTCTAATTCTAATCCTTTAAAAAGACCTATAGTGTCATTTGAAATATTATGAATTTTAATTCCTTTGTTTTTTATTAGATTAATATTTTTTGGAATATAATCTTTAATATTTTGACCTCCTTTATTTGAAAATTTAGAATTACCAAAAAAACTATTTTTTGGCTGAATTAAAACATTTTTTGGCCAGTAAGAATCATTCAAAAATAAATTGTTTTCAAAAAACACATTTTGAACTTTCCCTTTTCCTAATTTATCAGGACGATATTGATCTCCCAGAACGAATTCACTCTTCCCCTCAATGTGAAAAATATTATTAACTACTAAAACTCCATCTGTAGCTTTATCTACTGCAATTTTGGATAATAAAGATTCATTTGTATATATAGTGTTATTATATATATAACTATTAAAAGGACCATTTCTTTCATTATTTTTTCCAGTAAAACCACTTAGCCAAAAAGTTTTACCTTCTTGAAATGCATTTTGTTTCCCCTTAATCCTATGACCATCATTAACACTAATATTATATCTATAAGAGCAATTATAATTATTTCCTAAAATTTCAATAAATCCACCTGCATTTTCTACACTTAAATTATATTGAACAATTACATTATCACAATTAAAATCTATATGACAACCTGCAGAATCTGCAGGACCATTAGCATACATAAATGAATTTTTTTCTATTAGAACATTAGAGGCCCCCCAAGTCCATAACCCACTTCCTCTTCCCCATTTTCTACCATCATCAGGGCTTCCTGAATATTTGACATTATTATTATGAGCATGCAAGTTTTCAACTAGGCTAAATTGCAAGCTTGGCCCACCTGTCCTTCTAAGTTTATTATTTGCAACTTCGATGTTTTTAAATCTATTTTTACTTCCATTAGAAGTCATTTTAATACCAGTATGTCCAACATTTTCAACATAACAATTAGTTACTGAAATACCATCTATGAATCCTGCCTTACTAGAATTATAAAATCTAATTCCAAAACCATAAGCTTGTGTACCCATTGAAGTTCTCACTTCATTAGAATCTCTGATAAAACCCTTGTCCTCATAAAAAAGATCTTTAACGGTAACATTATTAATTGAAATATTTTTAAAAGTCTTATTTGAACTTACGTTAACCAAAACACCAGCTCTCATAATAGCCTTATCGACTGATCTTTTAGTTTTTAGATTTGGATACTGTTCAATAACTCCACCTCCATTGGCAGTAATTAATATATTAGAAATCGAAATATTAGAAGAATTTTCAAGATATATACCTGCAATGTGTCCTTTAGAATCAATTATTGGATTTGAATTATTTTCATCTTTTATATTATAATTTGAAATATATATTTTATCTAAACTGATAATCTTTATATTTCCTTTAAAATAAGATCCATTTGATAAAAATATACTATCACCTGAATTTAGGAATATTGTTTTTAATTTTTTTAAAGTTTTAAATGGTGATTCAATTGAAGTTCCATGATTAGAATCACTTCCGATATCTGAATCAAAATAATAAGAACCAGATTTAGACCTTTCCTTACAGGAAATAAAAAGAATTATTAAAAAAAGAAATCGAATAGTTTTCATTGATTTTAAGAGCCATTATAGGCGCCTATATTAGGTTTTTCTGAATTTGAAACAGAGTTTCCAAAATAATCTCTTCCTCCGTTATTTTGAATAAAATTTTTAGAATCTGTACTTCCATTAATTAAAATACCTTTTCCAATTGCAGGACTTCCTGGTTGTAATTTATAATCGTCGAGATTTGTAGAACCTGGATTTACTAATTTAGGATCAACAAAAATTTCACTAGAATGATGTTCAAATGCGGTGTTTGCATCAATGGTGACATTTCCATAATAAAGATTATTTCTAAAAAAATTTAAATCTTTATCATTATCTGTTTTAATATTCATGCTTGCACCCGAATTGATATAAATTAAATTATTATAAACAAATGTATCCTCTGTGTTTTCTCTGATAAATATGTCAGGTGACATTGCATCATCTGCATCATCTGTAACAGGGTTAGTAGTTGGAATATATACGGTATTATTATAAATAAAATTATTCTTTGAACCTATTCTTCTATTTGTTCCGGCAAAATCTGAAACCCAAAATATTTTTCCATTATGAGCACCTGTTCTCGTGCCATCACCTATGCTTATGTTATAACGATAGCCGCAATCTAAATTTTCTCCTAATATTTCAACAAAACCTCCAAAATTATTTTTACTGAGACAATATTGAATAACGACTCTCTCATTCCCCCAATCAATGTGTGCACCAAAAGAATCTTGAACACCGTATGCTTCTTCGAAAGTACATTTTTGAACTATAACATCATTGGATGTGAACATCCAAAGACCACTTCCTCTTTCCCACATTCTACTATCCATCATAGAACCTGTTCCTTTAAATGTAGAGTTTTCTATTAGAACATTTTTTGTTCTAGATAATACAATTCCTGAACCACCAGTGTTATCAAAACTTGAGTTTGTAATAGAAACATTTCTATGGTAATAATCAGCTTGAGCACTGGGCATTCTGTTCAATATATGGATTCCGTAATGACCTGTTAAACTAATTTCAACATTGTCAATTGTAATTCCATCATAATAATTTATTTCGGAATCATTATATGACTCAAACCTCATCCCGTAACCCTTATGTTTATGTTTGTCTTCATTTGGTGTTGGATATATATTTGAAATTTTAATATTAGAAACCTTAAGATGATTTATGTTCTTACCTTCCCCAAACCTTAAAGCTAGCAATCCAAATCGTTCATTTTGGCCATTTCTAGTTGAACCACTCATTAATTTAACGTCCCCATTAGATTTCTTATGAGATGCTTCGTTCTTAAACTCGAGATTATTTACTTCAATATATTGAACGTTTTCTAAAAATAATGATGCTTGGTAACCATTCCCATCTATCATAGGTTTATTAGCTGTTCCATAACTTTCAATAATAATTGGGCTTGCAGCACTGCCAGAACCTCTTAATTTAAAATATCCTTTCCATGTATCTCCAGTTTTAAAATTAATTTTATCACCTGGAGCAAATGTTATGCTATTAATTTTTCCTAAATTTTTAAATGCATTAGCTTCGGATTTACCATCTTTAGAGTCGTCTCCACCAGAAAAACTAATATAATATATTGTATTTCCACTTGAAAAAGAATTGGTGTATTTGTCTGGATCTGTTTCGCCATCGGAATTTCCTCCAGTATTACCTCCTGTGTTTCCATCACCATTATTATTTCCTCCACCTGAAATATCATCTCCACCTGTTGATTCAGAAGAGCAACTTAACGTAATGAAAATCGATAAAAGTAAAAATCTTAATTTCATGTTTAACTTTTTAATTCTAATAACGTTAATTTCAAAGTCTAAATTTATATAAAACCTATTGTTTTAATAATTACAAATAATTCAAAAATTAGGTTATATAATTTAATGTACATTCAATATTTTCTTGTCATCAGGCCAAGGGACTAAAGTGTTTGTAGATGTTTGAATGGGCATTTGTGCATTTACTTTTCTTAAATAATTCCCTAACTCTTTTGATAATTCTTTCAATTTAACCTTTTCAGAACTTGCTAAATTATTAAGCTCGCCAACATCTTTATTAATATTGAAGAGTTCGAAATTACTGTCTAAATGATAATAGATTAATTTCCAATCTCCTTTTCTTATAACACTTCCAGCAGCAATACCAGGACCATTTCCTCCCCAATTGTTAGGGTAGTGCCAAAAAAATGATCTGTCGTTTGGAATTTCTATTTCCCCCTTTAATAAAGAAGTAAAACTTATACCATCAACATTCTGAACGGTTTTGTAGTTATTAATTTGTGCCATCTCTAAAACTGTCGAAAAAAAATCTTCTATAATTACAGGTTTATTTGTTGTACTTGCTTTCTTAGTCTTTCCAGGCCATTTTACTATCATTGGTTCTCTTATTCCACCTTCGTATAAGGAACCTTTGCCGCTTTTAAGTGGTTTATTATGCGTATGTTTTTCTCCTCCTCTTGCATGAGCACTTAATCCTCCATTATCAGACATGAATAATATTATAGTATTATCACTAATTCCTTTTTTATTCAGATGATTCATTAAATCCCCAAGACTTTTATCCATTCCTTCAATCATTGAAGCGTATTTAGCTTCAATAGAATCCAATCCTTTGTTTAAATAATTTTGTTCAAATCGTGAGTCTCCTTGAATTGGGGTATGGACTGCATAATGTGCCATATATAAAAAAAAGGGCTTTTTATCATCAATACTTTTATCTATTTCTAAAATCGCTTCATTAGTTAAAGCTTCACTTAAAAAAATATCTTTACCGTGATATTTCTCTAATCCCGGAACATCCCATATTTTTTCAATTCTCCTTTTGTTTTGGAAATTTTTTAAACCATAATAACTTCCAGGTGCACCAGCTGCATGCCCAGCAATATTAACTTCAAACCCTAAACTTAATGGATTTGCTCCTGGTGTAGTTAAAGCACCAAAGTGAGCTTTTCCAACGTGAATGGTTTTGTAGTTGTTGTTTTTTAGAATTTGTGGAAGAGGCGTGATGTGAATAGAATTTTCAATAGAATCTATTGGTTGAGCACCATTCATATTCCACCTAGGGATTTGCAAACCTACTGGGTCTTTTTCCATAGAAATATTTCTTCTTAACGTCCAATTAGTCACTCGATGTCTTGCAGCATTCATTCCAGAAATTAAACTAACTCTAGTAGGGGTACAAACCGGTGTAGAGTAAGCCTGGGTAAATTTCATTCCTTCTGAAGCTAAACGCTCCATATTTGGAGTTTTGTATATTCTGTTAAAATTTGTTTTTTCTTTCCAAAAAGGCACAGAAGTGTCTTGCCAACCCATATCATCTACCAAAAAAATAATAATATTTGGTTTTTGAGTAGTTTTACAAGAAAGGATAGATATTAGAATTATAATTGAGATTATTTTTGTAAAATTCATAATAGATTATTAATTATATTATAAACAAATATCCTAAATTTTTAACGATTTGTATTACAATTACTGTCATTTACAAATCATAAATTATCATGTTTAAAGAATTGTTAAGGTAATTAATGTTTGTAAGATGTTAATGTTAGATTTTTTTTTTAATCAAAGGATAGTACTTTTAAAATATTAGATCATTTAAGAATGAATTTTAAATAAAGATTATGAAAAATTGTATAAGCATTTTAAGATTATTGTAAGCAAAGTCAAGAATTTAATGTAACCCATTGTTAATTTCTGGTTTAAACTAGATAATTTTTATCTAAAGTTTTAATAATAAGTAAAGTAGGTTTACTTTTAAATGAATTAAACTATTTAAGTTATGTATAAGCACGTTGTTTTTTTGAAACTCAAAGATGATGTTAATGGTATGTCTAAAAAAGAATTAACTGTAGAGGTTAAAAAGCGTTTAGATGAATTGCCTTTTCATATTCCCGAAATTATATCTTACGAAACTGCAATTAACATTGGAGACTATGGAGCATCATTTTTTGATGTTAGTGTTATTTCAGTTTTTAAAAGTAAAGATGAATTTTGGAAATACACAAAATATCTTATTCATGATAAGGTTGTTGATTTTATTAAATCTGTTCAATTGGATGAGTATATTGTTGATTATGAATTAGACTAGTTTTTACAAAATATTAAAGTAATAATTGCTTAACTTATGGTAATTTAAGTCTTAGCAATAAATCATTTTATATGATTATAGAAAAAATAGAAACGTACATTTTAAAAGACACATTATCTAAAAGTTTTTTCTTTTCTCAATGGGAATATTCAGAAAGATGTATTTGTGTTGTAAAAGTTACCACATCTGATGGACATTATGGTTGGGGCGAAGGGTATGGACCAGCATCAGTTTTAGAAGCAGGTATTAATTTTTTAAAACCAATAGTCTTAAATAAGAATCCATTAGAAAACGAAGTGATTTGGAGTGAAATGTATAGGAAAACTTTAGATTTTGCTCGTCGTGGTATCCTAGTGGCATCAATGAGTGCTATTGATATTGCTCTTTGGGATTTAAAAGGGAAAATTTTAAACTTACCTGTATCTCTACTTCTAGGTGGGGTATATAGAAAAAAAATAAAACCTTATGCAACTGGACTGTATTTTTCAGATCGAAATAATCCTTCAAAAGATTTTGACGAAGAAGCAGCTAATTATGTATCTCAAGGCTTCAAAGCTATTAAAATGAAGGTAGGATTAGGGGTTGATTTAGATTTCAAACATGTTAAAAGAATGCGAGAGGTTATAGGCGATGATATTCAGCTTATGGTAGATTCTAACCATGCGTATTCGTTAAGTGAAGCAATTGCTTTAGCAAAGAAAATAGAACCTTTTAACATTTCTTGGTTTGAAGAGCCTATTTCTCCAGAGTATTATGAACAGTATAACGAGTTAAGAAACAAAACTACTATTCCAATATCTGGTGGAGAGTGTGAATATTTACGTTTTGGATTTCATCAATTATTAAAAAACAAATCTGTTGATATAATTCAACCTGATATTTGTGCAAGTGGTGGTTTAACTGAAGCTAAAAGAATTGCAGCATTAGCTAGTACTTATGGCGTAGACGTTATTCCTCATACATGGGGAACATCAATCGGGATACACGTAGCGCTTCATTTTATTTCAAATCTAGAGTTAATGCCTGGTAGAATGATGGTTCCGGATTTTTTAATTGAATACGATCAAACAGAAAATGTTCTTCGTGATAAATTAACATTCCCTTCCTTAGTAATGAAAGATGGAATGATTGAAGTTCCAACTGGACCAGGTCTTGGTATGGATGTAAATGAAGATATATTAAAAAAGTATTCTATTTCAAGAAGTTTATAAAACAATATTTCTATTATGAAGACTCAAAATTTTGGATATAAAAAACTTTATATTAATGGGGAGCTAGTAGACTCTATAAATAAAAAAAGAATTAAAGTAATATGCCCTGCTACAGGGAAAGCTATTGCTGAAATTGCTGAAGCTGGAAAGGAAGATGCTGAAAAAGCTTTGGAATCTGCTCAAAAAGGTTTTAAATATTGGTCCAAATTAACCTTGTCAGAAAGAAGTAGTTGGATGTCTAAATTAAGAGTTGCTATTTTAGATAAAGAAGCAGAATTGCGTTCAGCCATTATTCATGAAATGGGAAAAACATACGCTGGATCATATGAAGATATTGAAGCGTTGGTAAATTCTCTAGATTGGTATCCAAATGCCATGAAAAACTTAAGAGAAGAACAAATTCCTGACTATGAAAACACACATACACATAAAATGATTCAACAACCAGCTGGTGTGGCTATTGCTTATTTAGCATGGAATTTTCCTTTATTGAATGTTGGTTTTAAATTAGGTCCAGCATTAGCTTCAGGATGTTCTATTATTATAAAACCTTCTGATTTGTCGCCTTTATCAACTTATATGTTAGGTGAAATTTTATATGATATTAATTTCCCTGCGGGAGTTGTAAATATTTTAACAGGGCCAAATAGTGAAGTGGCGACAACCATGACTAAAAGTAAAATTCCAGCAATACTAACTATGATTGGCTCTACTGCAACAGGAAAAAAAATAATTGCCGATAGTACAACGTCCATAAAAAAATTAGGAATGGAGCTAGGGGGTAATGCTCCATTTATCATTTTTGATGATGCTGATTTTGAAAAAGCTTTGGATCTTGCAATTGGTTTAAAATTTGGAAATACGGGACAAATTTGTGTTGCTGCAAACAGGATTTTTGTTCATAAAAATATTCATGATAAATTTCTAAATGCATATATAAAAAGAGCTTCTAAACTAAAACTTGGTTTTGGTGTTGAAGAAACACCTGATATGGGCCCTTTAATTACTAGAAATGACAGAGACAGAATGTTTGATTTAATAGATGATGCTATCAGTAAAGGTGCTACTATAGAATACGGAGGAAAAATTCCTAAAGGATTAGAAAACGGAAATTGGATTCAGCCTACTGTAATTTCTGGAATGACAACAGACATGAGGTTATTTACAGAAGAAACTTTTGGGCCAATTGCACCTATTATGAGTTTTGATTCTGATGATGAAGTTTTAGAAATGGCTAATGATACAGAATATGGATTGGCATCATATATATTTACTAATAATCACCAAAGAATTCAGCGTTTTACAGAGGATTTACAATTTGGAGAGATTCAAATAAATGGTGTAAAATACTCAATATATCTTCCCCATGGTGGCATTAAGAATAGTGGCTTAGGACACGATTGTTCTCACTTAGCTTTAAATAATTATTTAATTAAAAAAAGAGTTTCAATAGCTTTATAATATGTTGAAAAACAATTTAAAATCAAAACTTTTGAAAGGCGAATCTGTTTTCGGGCCTTTTTGTAAACTACAAGATTCCAGTGTAGTAGAAATAGCTGCTCTAGCTGGTTTTGATTTTGTCATTTTAGATATGGAACATGGGCCTTTTAGCGTGGAAAGTGTTCAAGATCTCAAACGGGCTGCAGAAGCCAGAGGCATTGAAGTAGTTGTGCGAGTAACCGAAAATAACCCCTCAAATATATTACGTATTCTTGATATAGGTGTAAATTCAATTCAAGTTCCTCAAGTGATCACAACTGTAGATGCCCAAAAAGTAATTAATGCAAGCTATTTCTACCCCAAGGGAGAACGCGGTATGTGTAGGTATGTTCGAGCAGCTTCATATACACAAACAAACAAGAAAATCCATTTTTCTTCTGCCAATTCAGACATATTAACAATTGTACACATTGAGGGTATTGAAGGATTTAATAATTTGACTAAAATGGTAATCCTTGACGGGATTGATGTTATTTTTTTAGGCCCCTATGACTTGTCGCAGTCTTGTGGTGTTCCAGGTGAAATAGACCATCCAGAAGTGGTTAACAAAATGAAGCTAGCCGTTGAAATGGCAAAAGAGCATAATAAGATTATTGGCACTTTCTGTGAAAGCGTCAAAGATGCACATAAGTGGCGTGACCTAGGAGTACAATATATTGCCTATTCGGTTGACGTGGGCATCATATACAACAAATATTCTGAAATTGTAAAACAACTTAATAGTTAAAATATAAACTTATGGAGTCAATTATATTACCGTTTTTACTGATTATTATTGCCAGTGTTTTTCAAGGTTCATTTGGTCTAGGTATGAAATACATGGCACCTTTAAGGTGGGAGTCATGGTGGCTTATTCACGTAACAATTGCAATGATCATTTTACCAATGACTTGGGCTTTTTTAGTTGTACCAGATTTAGGGGAAGTTTTAAGTATATCTTTTTCAGATCCAACTATGCAAAGTGTCGTTTATATGGCAATGTTTTTTGGATTTCTTTGGGGAATAGGTGGTATTTTATTTGGAGTAAGCGTTCCTTATATTGGTTTGTCATTAACCATGGGGATAGTAATGGGATTAGCTGGTTCTATAGGAGCATTAATTCCTTTGCTTCAAATGGAAAATGCAACAACTACTCCTCAATTTCCATACATAATTATTGGCTTAGCTATTTCTATTTTGGGGGTTGCTATTACAGCTAAAGCGGGAATTGATAAAGATAAAATGACCTCACAAACATCTGGTGAGAAATCAAATATTGTCAAAGGAATCTTAATTGCGGTATCATGTGGTGTTTTATCCGCTTTGTTAAATGTTGGTTTTGTTAAAGCTGCACCTATTGCGAAATTAGCAGAAGAGATGGGTGCTATAGATAGAAATGCAAGCTTAGCTGCTTGGGTTGTTGTATTAATTGGGGCTTTTGCTATGAATGCTGGCTATGCTGTTTTTTTACTATTTAAAAATAAATCATGGAGTTCTTTTAAAATACAAGGCTCTTCAAAATCATATAGGTGGGCTATTTTAGCAAGTGTTTTTTGGTTTGGAGCATTAGGTATTTATGGTCAAGGAGCAGCTTTAATTGGACCTATAGGGGGAGTTATTGGATGGCCAATGCTTTTAGGGTTATCTCTAATTATAAGTAATTTTTGGGCTTATAGAGCAGGTGAGTGGAGTGGAGCAAAAAAACCATTTAACTTATTATTAGTTGGTTTAATTATACTTATTGGATCAAGTATAATTCTAGGTTATTCTAATTCTGTAATTTAGAAATACCCGTTAACCTTAAAATATTTAAAGGTTCAGTTTGTGAAAACTGAACCCTTAAAAAAACAACATATAAAAAACTATTTAATATCCTGGGTTTTCTATTAGGTTTGGATTTTGAGCCATTCTGTTTGTTCCATAAGGAAGCCAGTACATTTTTGGAAGGAAAGGAGTATTTTGTGAAAAATTCCATTTCCACTTTTTAGCCTTATACATCCCATCACTTCTTCTTCTATACCATTTTGACCCAAACTTTGTGACAAGATGCAATTCTGCTTGCGCATCCCTCCAGGTTCTTAAATCCCAGTATCTATGGTTTTCTGCATAAAGCTCAACAAACCTTTCATTTTTAATAAGATCTAATGTTACATCAGTTTTTGCTGGCATACCTACTCTAGCCCTTATAGTGTTTAATAAACTTTTAGCTTGAGCCATATTGCCTAATTCAAAGGCAGCTTCAGAACCATTTAGATACTGCTCACCTGTTCTAAGGACTATGTAATCTACATCGTCTGTTCCAAATGCAGGAAATTCAACATCAGGGTGTACTCTTTTTTGGATTAGCCTACCACCTCTATTTCTATTTCTTCCCGGTGCTCTACTAGGAACGACATTACCTGCTCGACCTAATTTAGTTCCAGCTCCTACTGACTTATCATGGAACCATACCTCTCTACCTTGAAATATGTCTTCAGGGGTAAATAGTGACGCCAAATAACGAGGGTCTTTCTTGTATATTACTTCCTCTATATCGAACCAAGTTTTGTTATTGAATTTTGCATGATGCTTGTTTCCTGGACTTCCATCTTGATATTCAAATCTAGCATCAGAAGCTAGATACATATGCATATTGGAACCCCATCCTGCCTTAAATCCATCAGGCAAAGCATATCCTGACCAAGCATGAGTTTTTCCTAAAGCTGTATTATATTCTTCAGAGAAAATTACTTCTGAAATTCCTTTCACTTTATAAAATATTTCACCATAAGTAGTTTCCTTATTAGATCCTGTATGTAATGGGTGTTTTCCTCCATCAATTACGGCATTGGCAGAAGCAAGAGCCATTGCGTAATAACCACCTGATGAACCGGATGGAATGGATGTAAGTCCATTTGAAGATTGAGGGTGATATTTAGCAATTCTAGCAGCATATAAAGCAGCTCTACTTTTTAAAGCATAAGCAGCCCACTTAGTTGCTTTTCCATAAAGAGCAGTACCAGGCAAGTCAGCAATACCAGCATCCAAATCAGAAATTATTTGATCATAAGTTGCTTGTAAAGTTGATCTAGGAATCATTAATTCATCAACTGTGGAATCAACAGATTTTGCAGATAACTCAAGTGGCATTCCACCATATCTCTTTGTCATATCCAAATACATCCAAGCTCTTAAAAATTTAGCCTCTGCAATTTGTTGTTGTATAGTTTGGGGATCAAAACTGGCATTATTTAAAATATCAATTATTTCATTACAAGATCTAATGTTTCCGTAATGCCATCTATTTAAATTGTTATGAGCTCCACTTGAAGTAGGAATGTTATAAGAAGCCTTCACTGCATTTTGCCATGGAGCCATAAGTGTATACTCCGCACCAACAACCGCATCTGTTAACCTTTCCTGACCTTTCATTGAACCCACTTCGTTAGGTTCAAAAACAGCGTTAGCATAAATTTTAGTTAAAAAAGCTTCAACTAATCGAGGGTCTTTTTTAACTGCTTCTTCTGAAATCATATCAGTTGGAGAAAGATCAAGATCCGCACATCCAAATATAAAAAGCACTGTTAGTAAATAAGTTAATTTTTTCATTTTATTTGTTTTTAGTATGTTATATCTATATGTTTTAATAATGGTTTAAAATCCTATTTTTATACCTGTTGTAAGTGTTTTATTATTTGGGTAAGCTCTATCGACACCACCTACTCCTCCTACTCCAGATACAATTTCAGGATCGTAACTTCCTGAATAAACACCCAAATTATCAATTGTTAAAAGGTTTGAACCAGCAAGGTAAAGTTGAATACTAGTTAATCCTATTTTGTCAACAATATTTTTTGGAATATTGTACGACAGGCTTATTGTTTTAAGTCTTAAATACATGGCATCAACTTTATTGAAATCACTAGCACCTTGATCAACTTGAGGCATTCCACCAGTTGTAAAGGTTGGTGGAAATGCTCTTAAGATTTCGATATCGCCATTAGCTCCTCTAATTGATCTATTTTCATATGCGAAAGATTTTGAAACAGTTTGGTGACCTGAATGTGACCAAGGTCCAGCAGACCCACCAAACGTAATGGTATATCCAGTGGCTCCTTGCCATAGCATATCTAAATTCCAGTTTTTGTATTTTGCCCCCATATTAGTACTATAATTCCATTTAGGCATGCCTCCTTGCCCTACAACTACTTGATCTTTCCAGTCGATTAGTCCATCACCATTTTGGTCAATCTTAATTAAATTTCCTACAATTAAAGTTACATTACCAGCTCCATCTATATCTACTGGATGGTTATCAATTTGACTTTGAGATGTAAAGAATCCATTTGTTTGGTAACCCCATTGACGATCATCCCAATTTCCAGTAAGTACATATCTATTGTTATACGTTGCATTAGCAGCTCCATCTGCTCCATCTGTTGGAAGAATATTTTCCTCCCAACTTACATATTTTCCTCTGGAGAAAGAAACCATAGGATTTATATTGTAAGAAACATTTCCGATTTTTCCTTTATGTTTTAACATTAAATCAAAGCCTCTATTGTCTCTTGAATTAAGATTGGTTTTTGGTAAGCTTGCACCAAAATGAAAAGGAATATCAGAATCAGGAATAGCCAAGATATCTTCTCTTAATCTATAGAAAACGTCTAATTCAAATCCTAAACCGCCATTCCATAAAGTACCCTCGATACCTATATTAGCAATTTTCATTGTTTCCCATGTTACAAGTCTGTTTGCAAGACCAGCAGAAGAAATAATAGGAAAAGGCTTTCCGTCAAACATGTAAAAACCAGAAGAAATATTATATCCTGTTAAATAGTCAAAATTGGAAACAGCATCATTACCCATAAGTCCATAAGATGCTCTAAGTTTAAGGTTATTCCAAGTAGGAGAATCTTTCATAAAGTCTTCTTGTGAAATTCTCCATCCAAAACTAATACTAGGGAAGTATCCCCATCTACCCTCAACCGCATATCTTGCAGTCGCATCAGCTCTCATAGTAGCTTCAAATAAATATTTTTGTTTATAATCATAATTAACCCTACCTACGTAACTAGATCTAGCAGATTGTGAAAAAATCTCAGCATTATTTCTTTCCGCTTCAGATGAATAATTTAAATAAGGAGCCTCAAAAGATAAAGGGTCCGTTCTTGATCCCATCAAATAGTCTCTTTCAAATGTAGTAGACTCTGCTACAAATGTTGCTTTTAAAGCATGTTCATCCCATGAATTTTCATAGTTCAAAGTAAGTTTTGGAAGTAATTCCATATCACGATCAGAATCAACCGTTATCATATCTCTTTGGTAAGTACCGAAAAATACGTATGCAGCATCACCCTCACCTAGTAATGGATTATAGGTGTACATGTTAAATTTCTTTTGAACTTTTTTGTTCCATTCCGTTTGTGTTTCCATGTTTAAACTAGCTGTAGCGCTTAGTCCATCAATAAATGGAACATCGTATTTTAAACTAATACTAGCCTGTAAGTTATTATCACGATCTAGCCTAGTTCCTGAGTGAGATTTTCTAGTCATATAAACTGGAGAATAAGGTGTAGCAGCTCCAGTTTGTGATGCGAAATCAGGATTTGGAAATATCGGAAGGTTAGTAGGTTTTCCTGTCCCAAGTCTATTATACATTTCCTGGATTCCAAAATTCGCTCTATCTAAAGTAGTTTGACGATAACTAATATCTAATCGAGCACTTAAATTATCGTTGAACTCAGCATCTAAATTAGATCTAATATTGTATCTATTATGCGTATAATCAGCATCTCTAAAGGCACTTTGAGTATCCGTAAAACCCAAAGAAATAAAATACCCTATTTTATCACTCCTTCCACGAGCACTCAAGTTATGTTGCTTTTGAGGTGTCCAATCTTTATATATAGTTCTGTACCAGTCCACTCCATCAAAATCTTCTCCCGTAATTCTATTATAAACTCTTTTTCTTGTAGTATCGTAATCTAAGTATTCTGGCATTTCATTCTCAGCTCCTAATCCGTTTTCCTCCATCAATTCAGCAAACTGATGAGCATTAACTGTATTTGGCATTGTAACCAACGAAGACCAAGTTGTAGTTCCGTGATAACTAAACTTAGCGCCCTCGGCAGCATCAGATCCTCTTTTGGTTGTAACAAGGATAACTCCATTACCAGCTCTTGCACCATAAATAGTAGCTGCAGCATCCTTTAATACAGAAATTGATTGAATATCATTTGGATCAATTTGACCTAGGGTCGACTCAACTCCATCAATTAAAACCATTGGAGATCCAAAGTTTCTAATACTAAGATTTGCCCAATCATTACCAGGCAAAGAACCACTTTGTCTAGTGGACAATCCAGCTATCTGACCCATAAGAAGTTCAGTTGTATTTTGAGTTGGTCTTAGTGTTAATGCTTCAGAAGAAACTGTTCCAATTGCTCCAGTTAATGTTTTTTTAGTGGTCGATCCATATCCAGTAACTACGACTTCCTCTAGTTTGGCTATATCCTCAACCATAACAATATCAATATTGGCAGAAGAAGCGGAAACAGTCTGAGTTATAAACCCTATAAAGCTAAAGACTAATGAAGAATTTTCGTTAATTAAAGTTATTGTATAATTACCATCAAAATCTGAATTAACTCCGTTAACAGTTCCTTGTTCAATTATAGAAACACCTGGAAGAGGTACTCCGTCAGCAGTTACATTTCCGGTTATTGTTTTCTGAGAAAATAGCGATCCAATTCCAAAGACAAAAACTATTAGAATGTTTAAAAAGTTTAATTTTTTCATAATATTCTTTAATTATTTGGTTTAATTAAGATAAAAATAGTAATTGTTAAAAAATATTTAGGTCACAAATAATTCATATAAGGGGGCCTATCGTTCATATATATAGTTTTTTTAACAAATTTTATATATCAGAAACTTCGCTTAGAATTTTTGAATTTTTGTATTTAGAAGGAAGGCAGTTGAATTGTTGCTTAAATGAAGTCCTAAAGTATTTATAGTCATTGAACCCTACTTCATAGCATATATAAGAAAGTTTTGTGTCTGTAGTGGAAATTAAAAAAGCTGCTTGTTTCAATCTTATAGATCTAATAAATGCCGTTAAAGACAATCCTGTTAGTGACTTAATTTTTCTATATAATGTAGATTGGCTCATACAAAAATAATCTGTCATTTTATCAATTCCAAAATTTGTGTTTTGAATATTTTCTTCGACAAGAGTAATTGCTTTTTCAATAAATCCTATCTCAATGTCCTTATTATTAACTTCAATAATAGGTTCAAATCTTACTTTATTTAGTAAATGCTTTCTTGTACTAGTTCTGTTGTCTAATAAACTTTTAATTCTTGCTTTTACAATATTGGCATTAAATGGTTTTGTGATATAATCATCTGCACCAGATTCTAACCCGCTTATTTCAAATAAAGTAGAATTTCTTGCTGTAAGTAGTATAATTGGGATATGAGATGTGCTTAAATTCTTTTTTAATTCACTACATAAAGTAATCCCATCTTTAACAGGCATCATTATATCACTTATTATTAGATCTGGCATCTTTTGAGTTGCGGCAATACATCCCAAATCTCCATTTTCTGCTTCTAAAATATGGTATTCATTAGATAGTAAAGATCTTAAGTAAGTCCTAATATCTTTATTGTCATCTATAATTAATAGGGTTTCTTTTGATTCAATGTTTAAATTTGTCAAATTAAGGGAGTTTTCATTGTGTTTATAAGAGCTAATATCTTCAGTTTTTTTAAAATTTAAATCAATTTCCTTGTAATTAGCAGGATCCATATTAATAGAAGCTATTATTTCTGTCCCAATACCATATTCACTTAAAACATCAATTTGTCCATGATGAAGTTCAATTATTTTTTTAGAAAGAAACAGACCAATTCCAGTTCCAACAGTATTGCTTTTTATTTCCCTTTGTACCGTATAAAACTCATCAAAAACTTTGTCTATGTCATCTATTGGAATCCCAATTCCAGTATCTTTTATAGTGCAAATACAAAACCCATTAATTGATTTTACATAAACATCTATTTTTCCACCATTTGGAGTAAACTTTAGAGCATTTGAAATTAAATTGCTCAAAACAATTTCCATTTTGTCTCTATCAAAAGGGAAATTAATTAATTCTTGTTTAGAGTGGAAGTGGTATGCAATTTTTTTAGATTTTGCTAATTCACTGAAAAGAAGAAAAATTTCTTTACTAAAGTTTGTGAAATCTCCATTCGCGACTTTAATTTTTAATAAACCATGATTGGCCTTTCTGAAATCTAAAAGCTCGTTAATTAAGTTCAATAATTTATTAGCATTTTTTTCAGCAGTTATTAGTTTACTTGAAATTTCTGCATTAATGTCATAGTTATTTAATAACTCTTGTATAGGACTGATTATTAAAGTAAGTGGAGTTTTGAATTCATGAGAAATATTGGTAAAGAAACTTAATTTAGTTTCAGTAAGTTTTAATTCCCTTTTTTTGTCCATTTCAATATTAACTAAACTGTTTTTTAAATGCATTCCTTCTAAGTAATATCTTAAAATGAGATAAATAATAAAAATAATTATTAGGATATAAATCACAAGAAATAGAGGGGATAAAAAAAGAGGGGGTTTTATATTTATTAAAATTTCAGCAGAATTATTCCAGTTTATATTATCTAATGAAGAGGCAATTTGTAATTTATAATTTCCATTTAAAAATAATGACGACGACAATCCAGTAAAATCAACCTCCTTTTGATAGCCTAGATTAATCCATTGATCTTGATATCCTATTAGTTTATAAGCATACTTACTTTTCTCTTTGTAATCATTATTGACAAACCCTATAGAAAAGGACTTTTCTTTATTGCTTAAGTTAATTTGATCTAAATAGGCTAGATTTTTTTTAATAATAATTCTGCCATTTAATTCTTGATTAGGATAAACTTTGTTGTTATTAATCTTTAAATCTGTAAAAACTAAATTTCCAGTTTCTTGTATGTGATTTATTTTATCAAGAGATGCATATGTTAAATCATCATTTCCACCAAAATAAAGAGTTTGATCATTGTAATTGTGGGCCGCTCTTAAATTAAACATTGTAACCTTTAAACCATCTTGTTCATTGAAATGTATTATTCCTCCAGTATCCCGATTATAATTCACTATTTCAGACATAGTTGACATCCATATTGAGCTAGTACCTGAGTTCTCCTTTTTTACTTTTAAGATCGAGTTGATGAACTCATCATTAAGACCATTTTTTTTATTGATTATTTGATTAATGTTTAATGCAAAATTATTGTTTTGATCTTTTGATTTATAATCTAATTTATAAAGTCCGTTAGGAGTGCCAAGCCAAATAAATTCATCTATAATGATATCGTTAATTATATTTGGTAAAGTGATCTTAGAAAAATCACTATAACGGGTCATTTTATTATTTTCACTTAATAGGTAAAGTCCATTATAAGTGCTAATCCAAATGTCATCTAACTCATCTTGTCTGATTCCAGTAATTCTTCTACTATTGTTAAATGAATTTCCTGATTTTATACGCTTAAATTGATTATTAAATAAACCTTTTTCATCAGTTATAAATAAACCAGCTTGTTGAGATCCTATCAAAATATTATTTGATGAATCAATAAAAAACACAGTTATTTGATTCTGGTCTAATATATTATTATTCGCAAACAAATTCCGTTTGAATATTTTATTTGTCTTGGTGTCAATAATATACAATGTTTTATTTGCACCAATAATGATATAGTTATTATATAGTCCTATTGTATTTATTTTGTCTCCAATTGTATCTTCATATAGAGATGTTTTTCCATTTTCATCAATTTTAAACAGACCAGAGTATAGTGTTCCTACATATAAATTTTTATCATCTTTAAAAACAGAAGTTATATTCTTGTCTTTAAGTTTAGAGTTACCTAACTCTATGCTTTCTATAGATTGAAATATTCTTGTAGGACTTAGTTTAACAACTCCACCATTTGCCATAGAGAGCCAAGTTGTATTGTTTGTAAAGTGTTTAATATGATTAATCGAAGAATAGTTAATTGGAAGTTTTCCACTCTCTGCGTTTATTAAATTTATTTTTTTAAAATTTTCAATATTTGAATCACTAACATAAAGTCCATGTCTCCATGTTCCAACCCATAATTTACCTTTACTATCAATAGACATGGAAGGATTGAAGGTGGATTCAAGTTTTATTATTTTTTTTATTTTTTTATTTTTTTTATCAAATTCCCTTAATACTCCATTTGAAGAAATGAATAATATTTTATTTCTCTTAACATCTTCAACAATATCACCGGTAATCGGAAAAGGATTGGTGTCATAGGACATTAATTTATTTTTGTTTAAATCAAAAAAATTAATATTTCCTAATGAATTAAACCATACATTTCCTTCTTTATCATTAATAATACTTCCTATATTTTCACCATCGTTAAAATGATAAATTAACTTACTGTCTTTTGGATCAAACACATACACACCTTTTGAATAAGTCCCTACCCAAATCCTCCCAATTTTATCTTCATTAATTGAAAGAATTCTGAAATTAAAATCACCGGACATTCCTATAATTAAATTATAGTTTTTAGTCTCATTATTCACTGGATTTATTGAAGAAAGACCTCCGCTTTTAGTTCCTACCCATATTATGTTATTACTATCCCTAAATAGCGTTTCTATATTTTCATTTAAAAGTTGAGGATATAAAGGACCAGGTTTAATTATTTCAAAATCATTTCCATTGTATTTTGAAATACCATTTTCTGTAGCAATCCATTTTATATTTAAGTCATCGCTGATTATTTTTGTAACATAATTACTGCTTAATCCTTCTTTTGTTGTAAGGTATTCAACTGTGTAGTCAGATTGTTGAGAATGTATTGTTGTGCTAAATAAAAACAATAAAGTATATGCTAATCTTATAATCGAATCGCATATTTTCAATAATGGATTATATGTCAATTTTATCATCAAAAAATTAAACTATAGAATTAATATATGATTTAATTAGTTATCGGCTTAATAATAAATGAATATTTATAACTTTTGGGTTGAATTAAATATTTTTTTAACGGCCTAGCTCCCCAACTATTATCTCCTCCAACTCCCATTTGTTTTAAATCAATGTTTAAACTTATAAAATCTCTTTTTGGAACATCAATAGGCTTTCTTTGTTTTTTAACAATTCTTGATCTTGGAGATGATTTTTGGCCTGGCTCATTTTCGCTAAGTCCATCATCAAAATCTTCAATAGTATTAAAATGAGCACTAAAAGATATATAAGGATCGCCATAAACTTTAAAACCAACACCTTCTTTGTTAGTTAGTTGAAGCCACCTATTTTCTATACGATATCCGTTTTCTTGGGGGCGAGAGTAATCGTAGCCTAGATCGCTAACGGTAGAATTATAAATTCCTTTAAATGCAGAATTTTTTCTATCAATATAGTTTTCATGTTTACCTCTTCCATACCATTTAACATTATAATAAGCTTTAGGTATCTGGACATTCATGCCAAACCTTGGCATTTCAGCATCTTTTAATTCTCCATTATATTTGAAATCATTAGTTATTTTTATTTCTCCTTTTCCATTTATTAAAAATTCAGTTATATAAAAAGATGAAAGATTTATTAACTCATATTTAGAAGTAACTTTAATTAAATCATTATTGATTTTTTCATAATCAAATGATTTTAATTTTCTATTGTGAGAAGCAATTTTCCATTCTTTTGATCTTACAGGAAGTTTATTGCCATAATCATTATCAATTGGTGCTCTCCAAAAATTCAAATAAGGAGCTTTATCAATATATTCGTTATTATTAACTTTATAAGCGATTAATTCACCATTTATTTTATCAAAATTAATTTCAATATTTTTATTATAAACTCTTATTAAATTCTTTGATGATTTGATTTTTATTGATTCTGTTTCTTGAGAAAGTTGACTTTTAAAGTTTGATTTAATTAATTCTAATTGTTCAGCTAATAGCAAATGATTTGATGGGATTAAGTTCTTCTCGTTTTTTAGGATGCCAAATAAATTTAAATGATAATCTTTTGTTTTAAGATTATCCTCTTTTTTTAATTCATCTAATAAATTATCATCAAGAGTTAATTCAATTATTTTAGAAGATTGAGGTTCTAGATCTAAATTAAACTGACCATTTTTAATAATCACCCCATCTTTAATTATCTCATATTTAAATTCGAATTCATTAAGATTTGTGAAAAAATATTGATTATCTAATTTAACTTTGATATTTTCTGAAATTGATTCCAAACTAAATTTCACATCTTGATAAACTTTTTTAATTTCAGCCATCGCTGGATGAAATGTTCGATCTGGATTGACCAATCCATTCATGCAAAAATTAGAATCGTTATGATAATTGCTTGGTGCATAATCTCCACCATATTTCCAATATTTATTTCCTTTATTATCGTATTCAGCAAGCCCTTGATCAACGAAATCCCATATAAAACCTCCTTGCATTTGTCTTTCTCGGTGGACCATTTCCCATAAATCATAAATATTGCCATTACTATTACCCATGGCATGAGAATACTCAGCCCATATAAATGGTCTATCAGAAAATTTATTTAAATATTCTTTTTTTATTTTATTCATTGTTGCATACATCCAACCCAGAAAATCAGTATGTGGTTTTAAATCAATGCCCATTCTTTTTAAATCATTTCTATCAGATGTTCTTTCATAAAAAACAGGTCTTGAATCATCGAATTTTTTAATCCAATCGTAACCTTTTACAAAAGTTGGACCATCACCAGCTTCATTTCCCAAAGACCACATAATTATAGATGGATGATTCTTGTCTCTATTAACCATTCTTTCCCATCTGTTCATATGCATAGCTTCGAACTCAGGTTTATAAGCTGGTGTCTTGTCTTTTTCATAACCAAACCCATGAGACTCTACATTGGCTTCATCAATAAGATAAATACCATATTTATTACACAGTTCATACCAATACGGGTCGTTTGGATAGTGTGATGTTCTAACCGCATTAATATTATTTTGTTTCATTATCTCAATATCTTTCAACATCGACTCTTTGGAAACAACATGACCAGTAAATTCATCGTGTTCATGTCTGTTTACTCCTTTAAATAGTATCGGTTGCTTGTTTACTAAGATCTGACCTGATTTAAGTTCAACTTTTCTAAATCCAACTTGTTGACCTATTGCTTGCGTTTCTTTACCATCTTGAATTAAAGTAGTGGTAAAATAATACAAATTTGGCTGCTCCGCACTCCATAATAATGGTTCTAATATTTCTTCACTAAGATTTACCTTTAGACTTGAAAGAGCCTCAATTTTAACATCTTCAATAAAAGTCTTAATTATTTGATTTTTATTGTCATATAATTTTGATTGCACTGTTAATTTAGAGTCAAACTCATTATAATTTCTAATATCGACATCGATTTTAAAATCTGATTTTTTTAAATCATCACTTAAATTAGTTTTAATAAAAAAATCTCTTAAAGCGACTTTGGGTTGAGCGTATAAGAAAACATCTCTTTCTATTCCACTCAATCTCCAGAAGTCTTGATCTTCTAAGTAAGTGCCATCAGACCACCTTATGACTTGAAGAACTATTGTGTTTTCTCCTTGTTTTAATACATTGGTTAGGTTAAATTCAGAAGGTGTTTTGCTGCCTTCGCTATAACCAACTTTGGTTCCATTAATCCATATATAAAAAGCTGAATTTACAGCACCAAAATGAATAAATATTTCTTTGTCATCCCACCCCTTTTTAATTTCAAATTTTCTGTGATAAAGTCCAATAGGATTATATTCCTTTGGCATATAAGGAGGATTGATTTCATAGGGATAAACTATATTGGTGTAAAGCGGAAAATCATCTGAATGAAATTGCCAATTCGATGGTACTGGAATTTTTTGCCAATCACTTTTGTTAAAATTATTTGAAAAAAACATTTCTGGAAGTGAATCCGCATTTGAAAAAAGTTTAAAATTCCAAGTCCCATTTAAAGATTCATATAATTCAGATTTTGTCAAATCTAAATTCAATAAATTATTTTCGCTTGAGAATGGATAAAAAGTAGCATGTGGGTCTTCAGTATTTACAGAAAAAACTGAAAGATCTTCCCACTCTCTATATTGTGAGTTTAAAACATTGTAAAATATAATTGAACTAATTATAAGCAAATAATTTATTTTCATAATTGATTTCTTTTTAAGTCATTTGGAGACTTAGCTCTAATTTTGGAATTACTCATAAGGTCTTCATAAATCATTTGAGTTACAATATTCCAGTCTTTGTTTTCTACCCAATTAGGGTTTATTAATTTATCTTCCCAAAGTAATAATTTTTTTAATAAAGAATCGTGTATGTATTTGTTAGCATTTTTAATATCTATATCCTCGTAAAAATTATCTTTCAAATTGTAAAGAACCGTATTGATATTATTTAATCTTATTAATTTATAATTTCCAGATCTAACACTAGCCATCTTGTCTTTTCTCCAATATAAATCTTCGTTTATTATTGATGGGTTTATTATTAGATTCATAATGTTTTTCCCATCTGTCTTACTGGTCAGTGAATCCTCTACTTTTGCAATTGACACAGAAGTTTTGAATATATCAAGCGATGAAATAAATCCATTATATGTGCTGTTAGATTTAATTTTATTTTTCCAGGTCATTATCATAGGAGTTTTTATTCCACCTTCATATTGATTACCTTTCCAACCTTTGTATGGGAAAGATGAAGCTCCATTTGACATTGCTGCTCCATTATCACTTAAAAAATAAATTATGGTATTATCATAGATACCATCACTTTTTAATTTTTTAATCACATTTCCAATCGCCTGGTCCATTGACCACATCATTGAAGCATAAGTTTTCCTTGGATTGTTTTTAAATTTCTCTAAAACCTCTTCTTTAGCTTGCATTGGAGTATGCGGGGCATTAAAAGAAAGGTAAAGGAAAAAAGGATTGTAAGAGCTTGAATGCTTGTCAATAAAGTTAACCGCCTTGTTACCTAATACGTCTGTTAGGTATCCTTGAAATACTGTATAGGTGTTATTTTCCATAACACTTTTAATTGATGTATTAATAGCCTCATCTTTATTGAAAAAATAATTTCTTGCCCCTGAAATAAAACCCCAAAAATAATCAAAGCCATTATTTAATGGATGATTTTGTTTTTTGTCACCTAAATGCCATTTGCCAATTATTCCAGTATGATAACCTTTAGACTTTAAAGCTTCAGCAATTGTAATTTGATTTGGGTCAAACGAATTATTTACATCGGAATCTAAATTGCATTCATGACCAAACCTTTGTTGGTACATGCCAGTTAACAGACCTGCTCTGGATGGACTGCAAACGGAAGCAGTTACATAAGCATTATTAAAAACTATACCATCAAAAGCTAATTTATCAATATTAGGTGTTAGTATATCACTGCTTCCTGTAAATCCAAAGTCAGCATAACCGGCATCATCTGCTAAAATTATAATGATGTTAGTTTTAGGTTTGCTGCAGCTTACTACAAAAAAAGTAAATAATATTATAACACTTGTTTTTAGCATGTATGTAAATAAATAAAATTTTATCATAATCTATTGGGATAAAGTAATCATTATGTAGGTTTAATAAGTATAATTTAATGAATTATTTAGCCTATAATTATGCATTATATGTTCTGTTTATTAATAACTATATTACCTATTTTTACTAAAAAACAAACATGAATTCAAATTTAAAATTCTTTTTTTTAATAATTTTAATAGCATTAGTTGTTAATTTTTCTTTATTATCAGAAATTAATGAAGAAAAACCAAATATAGTTTGGTTAGTTACCGAAGATAATTCAGTCCATTATATGAATTTATATACTGAAGGAGGGGCTGAAATGCCTGTAGTTGCCAATTTGGCAAATGAAGGTGTTATTTTTGACAATGCATTTTCAAATGCTCCTGTTTGTTCTGTTGCTAGAAGTACAATAATTACAGGGGCATATGCACCTAGAATTGGAACTCAATATCACAGAAAATCATCACCAGTAAATTTACCTAAAAACATAATTCCTCTTCCAATTTATTTAAAAGAATTAGGCTATTACACCACTAATAATGCAAAAGAAGATTATAATTTTATTAAAGAAAATAAAATATGGGATGAATCGTCATTGAAAGCTAGTTATAAAAATAGAAAAGCTGGACAACCTTTTTTTCATGTTCAAAATTATCACGCAACTCATGAAGGAAAATTACATTTTAATAAAAAAGAGCTTAGTAGTGCTCTTGAATTAAATGATTTAGACAGCATCACTCCATTTCCATATCATCCAGATACTCCAACTTTTAGATATACTCAATCTTTACTTCATACCCACCACAAGAATATTGATAAAGAAATGGGAAAATTTATTGAAAATTTGAAAAAAGAAGGATTAATGGAAAATACCATTATTTTTTTCTATGGTGATCATGGTGGGGTTTTACCTAGAAGTAAGGGTTATTTATATGAAAGTGGCCTCAATATTCCTTTTGTTGTATATGTTCCTGAAAAATGGTCTCATCTTTCGCCTTTTAAAAAAGGAACTAGAACTTCTACATTTATTGATTTTGTTGATTTAGTCCCTACTGTATTATCTATAGCTGGAATTAAAATCCCTGATGGAATGGATGGTACTCCTTTTTTAGGAAAAGATTTAAAAAAGAGTAACCTTGAAAAACAAAATATCACATTTGGTTATGCTGATAGATTTGATGAAAAATATGATCTAGTTAGATCTGTTAGAAAAGGAAAATACAAGTACATTAGAAACTACCAGCCCTTTAATGTAGATGGAATATATAATTTTTACAGATACAAAATGCTAGCTTATAAAGAATGGTATAATCTATTTAAAGAAGGAAAGTTAAATAAGATTCAAAGTCAATTTTTTCTTCCTAGAACACCTGAAGCACTTTATGATATAGAAGAAGATCCTCATGAGATCAATAATTTAGCTAAACATAAAAAACATAAAGAAACATTACTAAACTTAAGAGAAACTTTAAATAATCACGTAGTTTCTCAACCAGATCTTAGTTTTTTTCCAGAACCTTATTTTTTAGAAAATGGATTAGAAAATGCTGTAGATTTTGGTCAAAAAAATAAAAAAATAATTGAAAGCCTTGTAGAAACAGCTAATTTAAACTTGTATCCTTACAAGGATGTTTCTTCAGAAATTAAAAATGCTTTAGAAAATGAGAATCCATGGATAAGGTACTGGGGGCTTATAGTATGTTCTTCTTTTGGAATAGATGCAAAAGAGCACTTGAATAATATAAATTCAATTTTTGAAAACGATTCAGAAAATTTAGTAAAAATAAGAGCTGCCGAGTACCTTCTTCTTAATAATTTAAAAATAGATTCGTCAAAAATTAATAATTTATTAAAAAATGCTAATTCTGAATCTGAAGCAAATCTTATGCTCAACACATTAGCTTTAATTAAAATAAAAAACCCTAATTACAAATTAGAACTAAACAAAAGTGTTTTCCCAAAGAAATGGTTTGAAAGGGAAAATGCACTTGTTAATAGAAGAATGAATTATTTAACTGACAGCGAATAGTGATTGTGAAAAAAATACTAACCTTAATTCTTTTAACCACTTTTATCTCTTGCCAAACTAGTGACTCTAAAGAAAAAAAACCCAATATTGTATTAATTATGGCTGATGATTTAGGTTGGAGTGACCTATCTTATATGGGTTCAAATTATTACGAAACCCCTAATATTGATAAGCTTGCAAAAAGTGGAATGATATTTTACAATGCATATGCATCTTCTGCAAACTGTGCGCCAAGTAGAGCGTCCATGATGACAGGAAAATACCATCCAGATCATGGAATTTATACTGTAAGTCCTTCTGATCGTGGGATTGATAAAACAAGAAAAATAATCCCAACAAAAAATACAGAAAATTTAGATTTAGATTTTTTTTTGATACCAGAAATGTTAAAAAGTGAAGGGTATATTAATGCTCATGTTGGAAAGTGGCATTTGGGCTCTAAGGGTTTTTATCCTGAGCAAAATGGATTTGATATTAATATAGGAGGTTGGGAAAAAGGGAGTCCAAAAGGAGGTTATTTTTCTCCTTATAAAAATCCTAAATTAGAAGATGGTCCAAAAGGAGAGTATTTAACCGATAGACTAACTAATGAAGCAATTAAATTCATTGATCAAAACAAAAAAAAACCATTTTTCTTGCACTTATCTTTTCACTCAGTTCATACCCCAATTCAAGCTAAAAAAGAATACCAAGAAAAATATTCTAAAAAAAATGGAGATGAAAATCATAATCGATCTGATTATGCTGGCATGATTAATTCACTTGACGAAAATATTGGAAGAGTGCTAAATAAAATTGAGAAATTAGGATTATCTGAAAATACGTTAATTATTTTTACATCTGATAATGGAGGGATTAGATCAATATCAAATCAATATCCTCTAAGAGCTGGAAAAGGATCTTACTATGAAGGAGGAATAAGAGTTCCTTTGATTTTTTCATGGCATGGTAAAATTACTGCTGGAACAAAATCATATGAAAGAGTTAGCAATATTGATTTTTATCCAACTATAAAAAATGTAATAGACCACAATAATGAAAATTTAGAACTGGATGGAGTTGACTTAAATCCAATATTTGAAGGAAAAAATTTAAAAAAAAGAGCTTTGTTTTTCCATTTTCCTATCTATTTGGAAGCATACAATGTTCGGAAGGACGATGGGAGGGATCCTTTGTTTAGAACAAGACCTGGATCAGTAATTATTAAGGATAACTGGAAGCTTCATCACTATTTTGAAGACAATGGATTAGAGCTTTACAATATTGATAACGATGTTTCAGAATCAAAAGATTTAAGTAAAAAAAATAAAGAAAAAACCAAAGAGCTATTTGACGATTTAAAAAAGTGGAGAGAAGATAAAAATGCCCCTATTCCATCAGACAAAAATCCTAAATACAATCAAAAATTTGTTGACAGTCTAATTTTTTTAATAAAAGATAAAAAACTAAGTGGAAGAGTTAAAGGCTTAATAAGGGTTTTGGATCATTAATACTTAAATCGATCAGGGTTTAGCTTGTTATATTGATCATTTGCTAATAGACCTAAAAAAATAGGATCCATCAAAGTTTTAGACCATCTTTTATACTCATTTTTAAGGCTATCATACATTTCTTTTTCTTGATCTTTTAAATTGGTTTGTTCTGAAATTTCTTTTTTTAAATTATAAAGCGCATCCACTTGTTTATTTTTGATAAACTTAAATTTTTCAGATCTAACAGCTGAAGCCTCGGTTCTTAATTCATTTTTGTTTTGCATGAAATTATTTCTCCAAAATAAATTGCTATGTGGAGAATGTTTTTTTTCTCCCTTTAAAAAAGGAATAAGATTAACCCCATGTAACTTGTTTTTAGGTGTGATTTCAGGAGAAGTAATTGCTTTTGATGTAGCAAAAATATCAAGCGAACTTACTGGTTTATCAAATGTTTGACCTCCTTTAATTTGGCCAGGCCATTGCATTACAAAAGGAACTCTTACGCCTCCTTCAAACAAATTTCCTTTTTTACCTCTAAGTTCTCCGTTATCTGAATCACCTTTCAATCTACCTCCATTGTCTGAAAGAAAATATACAATAGTATTATCATAAATGCCTTTTTCTTTTAGTTTGGATATAATAGTTCCTATTCCATCATCCATCGCACTTACCATTGCAGCATAAGTTCTTCTGTTTTTGCTTTCAATTTCTAGAAATCTATTTAAATATTTTTCTGTTGCTTGCAATGGGCCATGGGGAGCATTATATGCCAAATAAATAAAAAATGGATTATTTGCATTTCTTTCAATAAAATTTACACTCTCTCTTGACAAAGCATCAGTTAAATATTCTTTCTCTTCTATTCTCTGTTCATTTCTTAAGAGTTTAGTTCTGTAAGCACCATTTTGACTTTTAACCTTAGTTTCATCTTCTAAATCCCATTCATATGGAAAGTATCTATGTCCTCCAGTTAAAAAACCAAAAAACTCATCAAACCCTCTTTTCATTGGCCTTAAACTTTCATGGGCTCCAAGATGCCATTTCCCAACAGCAAAAGTTTTGTAATTTGAAAGTTTAAGCATATCAGCAATTGTTTGCTCGGATAATGGCAGCCCCATGTTTGGATCTTTTGGAGTAAATAACGGGTTTTTGCCAAACCCAAAAGTATCTTGATATCTTCCAGTTATTAAACCTGCTCGACTTGGTCCACAAACAGGATAAGAAACATAGCCTTCAGAAAAAACAACTCCATTTTTAGCAATATCATCAATATGAGGAGTTTTAATATCTTTAGAACCGTTAAAACCAACATCAGCATATCCTAAGTCATCTGCTAAAATAATTATGACGTTTGGTAATTCTGTATTCTCATTAATAACAGAACTACAGCTAATTACAGTTATATATAAAAATAAAAAGGTGTAGATGTTTTTCATAAATAAACTTTATTAATTTAAAATTAACAATAATTATTCTAGATATTGAATTATTTTATTTTTATGAATGTTATAACCCTTAAAATGAGTTAAAAGACCCATAAATCGAATAAAAGGTATACTTATATTTATAAAATGATTAAAATAATATTCTCCTCACTCAAAATTACGTTACTTTCTTTATTATTTATAGGTTGTGCAGATCTTCAGAAAAAAAATAATAAAGAAATCAAACCCAACATTATTATTATTTATACAGATGACTTAGGATATGGTGATGTTAGTGCATATAAAAGAGGAACTTTAAACACTCCTAATATTGATAAGCTAGCAAATGAAGGTATGAGATTTACTAATGGTTATGCTTCTTCCGCAACATGTAGCCCTAGTAGGTACGCCTTGTTAACTGGAACTTATCCATGGAGAAATCCAAGAGCAAAAATATTAACAGGAGCTTCACTAATTATTGATACAACAGAAATGACCATACCTAAGGTATTAAAAACTAAAGGATATCACACCGGTATTGTTGGCAAATGGCATCTAGGCCTAGGCTCAGGTAAAATAGATTATAATTCTAATATATCACCTGGCCCTAATCAAGTAGGTTTTGATTATTCCCACATTATGGCAGACACGCAAGATCGAGTTCCAAGTGTTTATATAGAAAATGGTTATGTAGTAAATCTAGATCCAAATGATCCTATAGAAGTTAACTTTTCTTCCCAAAAAGAAAATAATGACTACGGTCTTCCAACAGGATTAAAAAACCCTGAATTAACTACTATGAAATGGCACCACGGTCACAATAGTTCTATTATAAATGGTGTGCCTAGAATTGGATATATGAAAGGAGGAGAAAAAGCAAAATGGAGCGATATCGATATGGCAGATCATTTTTTAGGAAAAGCTCAAGAATATATTAAAGAACATAAAGACAAACCTTTCTTTCTATATTATGCTCTGCAGCAGCCTCATGTGCCAAGAACACCCCACCCTAGATTTGAAGGTAAATCTGGAATGGGCCCTAGAGGAGATGTAATTGTTGAGGCAGATTGGTGTGTTGGAGAATTTTATAAAACGTTAGAAGCCGAAGGGATTTTAGACAATACATTGATCATTTTTTCTAGTGATAATGGACCAGTTCTAAATGATGGATATTATGATGATGCTGTTGAAAAGCTTGGAGACCACACCCCTTCTGGTGGATTAAGAGGAGGAAAGTATAGTTTATTTGAAGCTGGTGCAAAAGTTCCTTTTATTGCCTATTGGAAAGGAAAAATAAAACCCAATGTTTCAAATGAAATAATCTCTCAAATAGATCTTTTTAATTCCATTTCCACTATAGTCGGCACAGACTATAAATCAAAAGATGGTATAGATTTTTCTAACTTAATTTTAAATAATGAAGGAAACGGAAGAAATGAACTTATTCTTGAAGCATCAACTAGAACTGCATATAGAAATGGAGATTGGGCAATGATCCCTCCATATAATGGGGTAGCAATTAGTGATTATACAAATATTGAATTAGGGAATTCAAAAGATTTTAAACTATATAATCTAAAAGACGATCCTTCACAAAAAAATGACCTTGCTAAAAAAGAACCAGAAAAGCTAAAGGAAATGATATCTAAATTTGTTAAAATTAGAGGAAGTAATTTTTCTAACATCGAAAATCTAAAATTAGAGTAACTGTATTAAACAATCATTTTGAAGTCACTAATTTTTAGTTGAAAAATTTATCATATTTAATAATA
>DUDG01000039.1 GCA_012959395.1 Flavobacteriaceae bacterium
GTATAAGCCACTGTCGTATTCAGCTTGTAGTTTGTTTAATCTGAATTCCGCCTTTATTTCAACTTCTTTGTTGTGTTGTTTCTGTTTAGTTCCTTTAGGACTAACCCATAAGAACATTTTTAATGATTCACGAATTCTATCAGGTTTTCGTACATCCTTAATAATCTTATAGCCTTTAAAAGTGTTAATGTTTAAATAATACTTTGTCTTATCTCTGTTTAAGATTTTAATTAAGGATATTTTCATAACAATTTGATTTCATTATAAAGGTATAAAAAAAATCATAAAGTGTTACGCATAGTATCTGTGTAACATTATTGTAACATCAAAAAGTTAAAAGAAAGTATAAAGAATATATAAAGATTAACAGGTTATAACAGTGAAAGTAAAAGAAAAGTATAAGGTTTGAGTAGTGCTGTTACTTACCAATACAAAAGTTTGCAAAGATATTTCCGAGTACATCATCATTAGTTATTTCTCCAGTAATTTCAGATAAATGATCTATACTTCTTCTTATATCAACAGAAAGTAAATCACCTGAAACATTATCAACTAGACCTTCATTTACTTCCTCAATAGCTCTTAGCGCCTTTATTAAAGCTTCGTAGTGCCTAGAATTACTAATTACTATGTCTGTATATGGATTTAATAATTCAACTTCATTAATTAGTCTTATTTTGAGTGATTCAACTGATTTTGCATCAGTTGCTTCAATTTCAAGTAATTGAGATTTACTTATAGATTTTATGTCATCTAACAATTTAGAATTTTGATTAATTAAATCAATTTTGTTTCTGACCAAAATAATTGAAAGATCGTCTCTTTTAAAATTATTTATACTTGATTTAATCTCATTAACATTAGTGTCGTTAGCGTCAAATAGATAAAGTAAAATTTTAGCATTTTTTATTTTATTTATTGTTTTTTCTATTCCTTTAGATTCTATAAAGTCTGTTGTTTCTCTTAATCCAGCTGTATCTGTAAACCTAAAATTGATCCCCTGAATTATTAATGAATCTTCGATGCTATCTCTAGTAGTGCCAGGAATTTCTGAAACTATTGCTTTTTCATCATTAAGTAATGTGTTTAATAAGGATGATTTTCCTGCATTTGGTTTTCCAGCTATAGCAACTGAAATACCATTTTTTAAAACATTTCCAGATTGAAAGGAGTTTATAAGTGTGTTTAATTCTAATTTGATTTTATTAGTTAGTTTTTTAAATTCATCTCTTTCAACAAATTCAACATCTTCTTGAGAAAAATCTAACTCAAGTTCAATCATTGAAGAGAAGTGTAATAATTCAGCTCTTAATTTTTTTAAATCATCACTAAATCCACTTTTCATTTGTTGCATCGCTAATTTATGAGATCCTTCATTTTCCGAAGCTATTAAGTCTGCAACTGCTTCAGCCTGATTAAGGTCCATTTTACCATTAAGAAAGGCTCTTAAAGTAAATTCTCCTGGATTAGCAACTCTAATTCCATTATCAATAAATAAATTGATTATTTCTTTTTGGATATATGTTGAGCCATGACATGAAATTTCAATAGTGTTTTCACCAGTGTAGGAGTGAGGTCCTTTAAATAAAGTTACTAATACTTCATCTAATTGATGTCCTTTTTTTATTAAATGACCTAAATGAACTGTATGGGAATCCTGCTTTGATAAAAGCTTGTTATTTTTAGCTTTAAATACTTTTTCAGTGACTGAAATGGATTCTTTTCCAGAAATTCTTAAAACTGAAATTGCTCCAAGACCATTTGGCGTAGCTAATGCTATAATTGTATCTTGGTTAGTCATTAAATCTCTTTTGTGAATGTACTTCTTTTCTTATGTAATACACTTTCGTAATTCTTCCAAAATGCTTGTATTGAATTATTTTCAATAAGTTCTGGGTTTGTTTCTACTTCTTTAATTCCTCTTTTATTAAACATAGTTTGTAAGTCATTAAATAAAATAGCAGTAACTCCTTTGTTTTGATAATCTGGATGTACACCAATTAGATATAGTGAAGCTCTATTATTAAAAATTTGTGATTTTAAAATTCTTAAAAACCCAAATGGAAATAATTTACCATTCATCTTTTTAAGAGCTCTAGAAAACGAGGGCATTGTAATAGCAAATGCAACTAATTTCCCATCTTTATCAGCAACACTTTTAATAAAATCAGGATGAATATACCTCAAATATCTTTTCTTATAATGATCAACTTGGTATTGTTGAATTGGAACAAAAGTTTGAAGAGTATTATAAGTTTGGTTTAATAATTCAAACATTTCATCAAAATAAGGTTCAATTTCATTTGTTTTTTTAAAATTCAATTGATGAAGATTGTAACGCTTCATTATTATATCGGAAAATCTTTTTACTTTTTTTGGAGCTTTCTGTTCATCAAATATTTGAATTCTATATTCAACCCATTCAGCTAGCTTCTTCATTTTTAATTTTTCAAGATGTTCCTTTTGGTATGTATTATGATACCAAGTTATCATAGTGCTTAATTCATTAAAACCATGAGTCAGTAAACCTGCTTTATCCATATTTGAAAAACCTACAGGCCCTTCAATAAAAGACAACTTTCTTTCCTTGCCAAACTCTATAACTGCTTCAATTAGTTTTTTTGAAACTTTTAAGTCATCAATTACATCATACCAACCAAAACGTACTTTGTTTTTATTTTGCTCTTTAACCTCTAACCAATTAACTATTGCAGCTATTCTTCCAACAATTTCATTGTTTTTATATGCTAAAAAATACTCTGCTTCGGCATTTTTAAATACAGGATTTTTTGTTTTATCCATCATTTCAAGTTCTTCATTTGAAATAGGAGGGACCCAGTATTTAGAATTTTTATAAAGTTTGAACGGAAAGTTTACAAAAGCTTTATAATCTTCTAATGTTGTAGCTATTTTTATAAAAATCATTTATTTCTTTTAGCAGCTTTTTTAATAGATTTACTTTCTTTTTTGTCAGATTTCTTTTTCTTTTTATCTGATTTTATTAAAAGCTTAAACTCTTTTTTTAATTTTTTCTTTTTTTCTTTTTCTTTTTTTATTTCCTCTTTATCAACAGGTATCTCATCTCTATACCAGTCTAGCCTTGTAGATAAACCAAAATTAAAATACAAATTTCTAGGAGTATTTTTAATATTGGTGCCTATACTAGAATCAAACTGATAATTTCTGTTTAATAAAAACGCAACACCAAATTTATAATAATTATCTGCGTATATATCATTTTTAATCATTTCGTATTCAATAAATGAAGACCACTTCGGGTTGTTGTAATTATGAGTTAGTGTAGTTATATGGTTTAAAATAGGATTTTTATCTCCTATTCTATCTAGGGTTATATTGTTAACCAAGACCCATTTTCCGATAAAATGATTTTGAGTTATTATACTAGCTTTTGGGCTTATTACATTTTCTGTCATTTTCCAATTAGCCTTATTAAAAAGACTATGATTAAAAATATTGTATTCTGCACTTTTTTTAATAGAAGTGAAAGGATCATCGTAACTGTATCCGTTTTTTGGAATATAATTAACTCCAGCATAGACAGATAATGCGGGAATAAAATCAACTAATCTAATTATTCTATTTTTTTTCCAGCTTAACAAGCTTACGCTATGCCATTTTTTATTTTTAAAAGGATCAAACACAAGATATTTAAACCCTAATGTTTGTTTGTTTAAAAATTTTTCTTCTATTACATCTTCACTTATAAATTTGTTTATGCTTTTATTTTGATTGTATGTCCCATTAATTATCACTTCTAATTTATTTTTCAAAAATCCATAACGAATGATATAATTAAGTTGAGTTTCATTAATGGTTGAATTCTTAAAGTTTACATGACTTAGGTCACTTATTTTACCTCCAATTTCAAATTGAAGAACGTTTTTGCCTACAGCAAAAGCTCCTTGTGAAGTACCAGGTCTGTTAGAATTTATAGTTTCCGTGTATTGAGAAAATCCTTTAAAACTTAACAGTAAACATAATGTTAATATGTATTGCAATTTCATTGGATGAAAAGATATAAAATTAAATATTATAGAATAACACTAAAATGAATTATTAATTAACTTCATTAATTGTATTTTTACTTTTTTTAATATTTACTAATGATCACTTTTTTAAAGTTTATTCTTTTTTTTATTATTTTTTCTTATATCCTTAAGAGATTGAGTCCTTATATTTTAGCATTTGTAATTAAGAGATTTAAAAATAAAATGAAAAATGAAATGAAAAATAAATTTCAAAATATGAATGAAGAATTTAATCAAACACAAAAAAAACCTAAAAAAAGTCAAAAAGAAAAAGTTGGCGAATACATTGATTTTGAAGAATTAGATTAATATGAATTTAAAATTCTTTAAAAATATAGTCCTTCATTTATTATGTATTGTTTTTTTAGCATCACTTTCTTTAACATATTTTTATCCAGTAATATCAAATAAAGGAATTAAGCAACCTGACATTTCCCAATTTACTGGAATGTCAAAACAAATAGTAGATCATAGAGAAAGTTTTAATGAAGAACCTTATTGGTTGGATAATGCTTTCTTAGGAATGCCATCTTTTCAAGTTAGTGCAATTTATCCTTACGATATTTTAAGATTAATCGATCAGTCTATTCGTTTTCTTCCCAGGCCCGCAGATTATTTGTTTTTATACTTGTTATCTTTTTATTTATTAATTATTTCTTTAAAAATTAATTATAAGTATGCTTTATTTGGATCTATTGCTTTTGGATTTTCCACTTATTTGATAATTATTTTAGGAGTTGGCCATAATACTAAAGCACTTGCTATTGGATATTTGCCTTTAATTATAATGGGAGTATTAATGATTTTTAAAAAAGACTTCTTGAAAGGTTTTTTAATAACATCTCTCGCTTTAGGTCTTCAGATTCACTCAAACCATTATCAAATAACATACTATACCCTGATTGTTATTATAATCATGTTTTTAGTGTTATTTATTGACTTAATAAAAAAGAAAGATCTTAAAATTTTTTTCTATTGCCTTTCAACATTTACATTTAGTTCTATTATAGCATTAATGATGAATGCTTCAGGTCTTTTGTCTACAAAAGAATACTCTGAATTTAGTACTAGAAGTAAAAGTGAAATAACAATAAACCCTGATGGTTCTCAAAAGGAATCATTATCAGGATTGTCTAAAGAATATATTACGGAATATAGTTACGGAATTTTGGAAAGTATCAACCTGTTTATTCCAAAATTTATGGGTGGGGCTAGTTCAGATAGAATTAGTGACGATTCAAAACTTATGGATTTTATTAAAACTTTAGACCCTCAACAAGGTCAACAGGTTTATCAATATTCTAGACTTTATTGGGGGGATCAACCAATTGTAGCTGCTCCAGCATATATTGGAGCTTCAATTTTATTTATATTTTTTTTAGGACTCTTACTGGTTAAAAATATAAATATGAATTGGCTTTTACCATCAATTGGAATATCGCTTTTATTATCCTGGGGAAAGAATTTTGCTTTCTTGACTAACTTAATGATTGACTACTTCCCTTTTTATGACAAATTTAGAGCAGTTTCTTCCATCCAAGTAATATTAGAGTTTTGTATACCCTTAGTAGCAGTTTTTGGAATTCATAAGTTTTTTTCTGAAAAAATTGATAAAAAAAGCAAGTTAAAAGTTTTATATATTTTAACCGGAATTGTATCTTTTTTAACATTAATTGTCTATTTGTTTGGAAATGATTTATTTGATTTTAAATCTAATTTTGAAATATTTTCACAATATCCTGATATTTTAAATTTACTAATAGAAGATAGAAAGGCTGTATTGAAAGCAGATGCATTAAGATCTTTTTTAATTGTCTTTGTTTTATTTGTTTTACTACTTACATATCTGAAAAATATTTTAAACAAAAACTTTGTTATTTATGGAATTATTATTCTGGTTGTTTTCGATCTATGGAGTATTAATAAAGAATATGTTAGTGCTGATCAATTTGTAAAAAAATCTAATTTAAAAGTGCCTTTTACAATCACTAATGCAGATAAAGCGATTTTACAAGACAATTCTGATTATAGAGTTTTTGAACCAGAGAGAGGTTTTTCAAATGCTAGAACATCATATTTTCATAAATCAATAGCAGGGTATCATGCTGCTAAACCTAAGCGCATACAAGATCTTTATGACTTTTATATTCTTAAAGAGAATTTCGATGTATTAAACATGCTAAATGTAAAATATATAATTAAGGAAGATCCAGATAATCCGTTAGGAGTAAGCAGGAATCCTGATAATTTTGGAAACGCATGGTATGTACACAAGATTATTCATGTAGAAAATTCTGAAAATGAATTACTTTCATTAGCTGAAGTAGACTTAAAAATTAATTCTGTTTCTCAGAATAATTATTTGAAACTAAAATCTTTTGAATTAGACAGCTTAAATACTATTTCACTAATTTCTAGAACTGCAAACAAATTATTGTACAAATCTAATGCTTCAACAGATCAATTTGCTGTTTTTTCTGAAGCTTTTTATTATAAAGGTTGGCAAGCTTATATTGATAAGATCCCAGCAGATCATTATAAGGTTAATTACTTATTAAGAGGAATGGAAATCCCTAAGGGTACACATGATATTAAGTTTGAATTTAACCCATTGGTTGTGAAAAGAGGATCATTTATTTCTGTTTTTGCTTATTTAATTTTATTGCTTGTTTTAGTTAAATTTATTTTAAATAAAAAGTATGTATAAAAATTTTCCAAAAAAGAGATATAAGAACACTTTAAAAATGCTTAAAAGTGTTTGTCCAGCACCTTCTACTGTTTTTGATTTAGGAGTTACAAACCCTTTTTCAGAAATCATGAAACAAAATAATTATAAAGTTTATAATACAAATGGGGAAGATTTAGATGAAAAACCAAATATTTTAATTCCAAAGGATGTAGATATAGTTACTGGGTTTGAAATTTTAGAACATTTGGTTTCTCCATATCCTTTACTTAAAAATCTTGATGCTAAAAGAGTTCTTTTAACTGTTCCAATAAATTTATGGTTTGCTAATGCATATAAGAGTAAAACAGACCTTAGAGATAGACATTATCATGAATTTGAGCCATGGCAGTTTGATATGTTAATTGAGAAAGCTGGATGGAAAATAGTTAAAAAAGAGTTTTGGAAAAATCCTTCTTATAAAATAGGATTTAGACCTTTATTAAGGAACTTGACAAATAGATATTATGCCGTTTATGCCGAAAGATCAAAAACAGAATATACTAATTATTATAGAGGTGTTCTGAACCTTTAATCACGTTACTATGAAAATCGGAATGATTCTTGACGCACCCTATCCTCCAGATCCTAGGGTTACTAATGAAGCAAAAGCTTTAATTGATTCTGGTAATGAAATTTATTTATTCTGTTTGTCTTTTGAAAAAACCTTTAATGATAGAGAGGTTGTTAATGGAATTAATGTGGTTAGGTTTTATTGTACAAATATTTTATATAAATTATCTGCTCTAGCCTATACATTTCCATTTTATAAATGGATAATGAGCAAAAAGATAAAGAAATTTATAAATGATTTTAAGATAGAAACTATACATATCCATGATTTACAAATAGCTAGTTCTGTTTTTAAAGCCAATTCTTCTTATAATTTAAATGTTACATTGGATTTACATGAAAATAGACCAGAAATAATGAAATTCTATAAACATGTAAATAGTATTTTAGGTAAATTATTTATTTCTCCATCTAAATGGAAAAAAGCTGAAGAAAAGTATTGTAAAATTTCTAACTCTGTAGTAGTAGTTACTGATCTTGCTAAAAGAGAATTAGTTGATAGAATTAAGATCAATAGTAATAAGGTTATTGTCTTTTCAAATTCTGTTTCAAAGAGTTTTTATACTAATCCATTTATAAATCAATCTGTTTTAGATAAGTATTCTGATTCATTTGTTTTATTGTATTTAGGAAACACATCAGAAAGAAGAGGCATAGATACTGTTTTAAATGCAATGCCAGCTTTAATAATGGATATTCCAAACATTAAGTTAGTTGTAGTTGGTTCAAGCTCATATGATAATAATTTAAAAAGTTTTGCTTATAAAAACAATATTGAAAATTATATAGATTTTGAAGGTTGGAAGGATGAAAGCCTTTTTCCTTCTTACTTAAAATCAGCTGATTTGGGAATTTCACCACTTCATTCAAATATTCATCACGACACAACCTATGCTAATAAAGTTTTTCAATACATGTCTTTTGGCTGTCCCTTGGTTTGTAGCGATGTTAATGCTCAAAAGGAGCTTGTTGAAAATTTTGAAGTAGGTGTTTTGTTTAAGTCTAGGGATTCAAGTGATTTTAAAATTAAAGTTAAAAATCTATATAAGAATAATGAATTACGTTTAAAAATGAAAAGAAATTGTTTACAAGCTATTGAGAATCATTTAAATAGCGATTTGATTTCAAAAAATCTAGTGAAATATTATGATCAATAACAAACTTCTTATTATTTCCTATTATTGGCCTCCTTCTGGTGGTTCAGGTGTTCAACGTTGGCTTAATTTTTCAAATTCTTTAATTAAAAAAGGGTGGGATGTAACAGTTTTCACTGCTAAGAATGCAAAATACCCAATAGTTGACAATAGATTAAGTTATACTATAGATAAATCAATAAAAGTTTTTAAAATTTCAATTTTAGAACCACCTAGTTTTTTAAAAAAAGACAATACTGTTAATATTAATTCTTCAAGTATTTTTAAAAGAATCATTCTATGGATTAGAGCTAATATTTTTTTTCCTGATTCAAGAATGTTTTGGATCAAAAAAGTTAGCAAACAAGCAACCGTATATATAAAGAAAAATAATATCAATTGTTTGATAACAACTGCTCCTCCTTTTAGTACACATTTAACTGGTTTGAATATCAAAAATAATACAGGTATCAAGTGGATTTCTGATTTTAGAGATCCATGGTCAGACTTTTTTCAGTTCAAACTGCTTCCGATGTCAGCTTTTCAAAGAAAAAGACATGTTGAATATGAAAAAAAATGTTTGAAATCTGCAGATGCAATTATTACAACATCTCCTTCCTTAACAAAAAAATATTCTTTAATTAACTCAAATTCTCACACTATTACTAATGGTTTTAAATCATTTATTGAAACTAAGAATACAAGTAGTTTTTTGATAATGTATACTGGAGTAATGAAATCAATTCAAAATCCAAAAAACTTATGGGTAGTTTTAAATGAAATTTGCTTGGAAAATAAAACTTTTTTTAATGATTTGTCTGTGAGGCTTATAGGAGATTTTGACAAAGAAATTGTTAATGATAATAATATAAAATTAATTGGATCAAAAGTTGAATTTGAAAAGTATTTAGAAAATGACAAGTTAGATATAGAAATTTCAAAAGCAAATGTTCTTCTTTTAAGTAGTGTAAACATTGATTCCGTAAATAATATAATTCCTGGAAAATTGTTTTATTATTTTTCAGTAAAACGTCCAATTTTAGCGTTTTCTAACTTAAATAGTGATGTTTCTGAAATTATTAAAAAAACAAAAACTGGAAGAGTCTTTGAATATTCGAATAAAATTGATTTAAAAAATCATATTTTAGAACTTTATTCTGATTATAAGGCTGGAAAAAATAATTTCAAACCTGATGGAATAAGTGATTATACTTTTGATAAATTATCTGAAACTGTAGATGAAATTTTAAAAAAAACTATTAATTAATGGGGATAGTAATCAAGCAAACTTCAAAGAATATCTTTACTATTTCTGTTGCTTTAGTAATTGGCGCAATAAATACCCTTTATTTTTACCCGGAATTTCTAAAAGATGAGTATTATGGTTTAGTCATTTTTTTGTTGGCTACTTCTAATCTTCTTCAACCAATAATGTCTCTTGGAGCACAGCATACTATAATAAAATTTTATAGTTCTTTCAAAGATAAAATAACAAAAGACGCCTTTCTTTCAAGTATCATTTTCATTCCTTTAATTGTCATTATTCCTATAACTTTTTTTGTTGTCAAAGCTCATGATTTAATTGGAGATTTTTTATCTCTTCAAAACCCTATAATAGAGTCTTATGTTTGGGTAATCTTTTTAGTTTCATTTGCAACATCATATTTTGAAGTCTTTTACGCTTGGTCAAGAGTTCAATTGAAATCTGTTTTTGGAAATATTTTAAAGGAAATTTATCCAAGAATTTCAGTATTAGTTTTATTGACATTAGTCTCAATAGATATATTAGATAAAGAGAGTTTTGTTTGGTGGTTGACAGGCCTTTATTATTTAAGGTTAATTTTAATGATACTGTATTCTTTTTCTTTATACATCCCAAGGTTTTCATTTAAATTTCCTGATAATTATAAAGAAATACTTTCTTATTCAATTTATATCCTTTTAGCTGGTTCTGCTGCAAGTCTTTTAATTGATATTGATAAATATATGATTCCGCAGAAACAAGCTATTAGTCAGACTGCTTACTATGCAGTTGCAGTATTTATTGCTACGGTTGTTGAAATACCTGGTAGAGCTATGTTTCAAATATTAAATCCTATGGTAGCTAAAGCAATCAATAATAATGATTTTAAGGAACTCAATAACCTCTACCAAAAGAGTTCGTCAAATTTACTTATACTTTCTGGCTTTATTTTTTTAATTATTAATTTGAATATCAGTTCATTTTATTTATTAATGAATAATGATCTCTACTCCGATGGTATTTGGGTGGTGTTAATTATTTCTTTAGCAAAACTAATTCAAATGAGTTTTGGATGTGGTCCTGCTATTTTAGCTACTTCTAGTTTCTACAAAATCACTTTACCATTTTCCATAGCTATGGCAATTTCGGTGTATTTTTTAAATGATATTTTGATTGATATTTATGGAATAAATGGAGCTGCAATATCTACTTTGATAGTTTTATTTTCATTCACCATATTAAAGGTCTTTTATATTAATTACAAATTGAATATTCAGCCATATAACAGAAACACAATTAAAATTTTACTAATTGTTTGCGCATTGTATTTGTCTATCAATTACATAGGCTTTGAGTATTCTGCTTTAATTGACATTGTTTTAAGAAGCTTGATTGTGTCAATTATATATTTAGGATTAATATATTATCTGGGACTTTCTAAAAATATTAACCAAACTATAAAATCAATTTTTTCTAAACACCTTTAATTTTAAGATATTTAGATAATCTAGATTTTTTGTTTTTTATCAAACCTTTTGGTGTTCCTTGAAAAATTAATTCACCTCCTTTTTCACCACCATCAAGTCCCAAGTCCACTATATGATCAGCAAATTTGATAAGATCGGTATTATGCTCAACCACTATAATAGAGTGACCATTTTCTATTAGAGAATTAAATGATTTTAGTAGTTTTTTAATATCATGGAAATGAAGCCCTGTAGTAGGTTCATCAAATATGAATAGTATCTTTTTTCTATTATTCCCTTTTAATAAAAAAGTAGCTAATTTAATCCTCTGTGCTTCTCCACCAGAAAGGGAGGAGGAGGTTTGCCCTAATTGCACATAACCCATTCCCACATCTTGAAGAGGTTGGAGTTTGTTAGCTATTTTTTTCTGATCAGAATCATTGAAGAATTCAATGCTTTGATCAACAGTCATTTTAAGAATGTCATCAATAGTTTTGTTCTTAAATTTTACTCTTAAAACTTCTTTTTTAAATCGTTTTCCTTTACAATTTTCACATACTAAATTGACATCTGCCATAAATTGCATTTCAATCTTAACACTACCCTCGCCTTTACACGTTTCGCAACGACCGCCATCAACATTGAACGAAAAGTGTTTTGCTTTATAATTATTGGCTTTTGAAACTTTCTGCAAAGCGTATAAATTTCTTATGTCATCATATACTTTAAGGTATGTAACAGGATTAGATCTTGAAGATAAGCCAATAGGATTTTGATCAATATACTCAATTTCATCAATTTTGTCTAAATCTCCTGTTATAATATCAAATTGACCAGGTTTGTTTTTAAATATTCCTTTTTCTTTTAATAAAGCAGGATACAATATTTTTTTGACGAGTGTAGTTTTTCCACTTCCAGACACACCTGTTACAGCAATTAGGCTATTTAAAGGAAAATCAACAGAAATATTTTTTAAATTATTTTCTCTAGCTCCTTTTATAGTTATTTTTTTTGTAGAATATCTTATTTTTTTTGGCTCTCCAATAGATTCAATATTATTTAAATATTTTGAAGTTAGACTGTTTGATTTTAAAATATCTTTAATAGTTCCTTGAGCTACAACTTTACCTCCATTTGAGCCTGCTTCTGGTCCAATATCAATAATCTGATCAGCTGATCTTATTATATCTTCATCGTGTTCAACTACCAATACAGTATTACCTATGTTTTTTAAGTCAATAAGAATGCTTATTAATTTTTCTGTGTCTCTAGGATGTAATCCTATGCTTGGTTCATCCAATACATATAATGAACTTACTAATGAGCTTCCAAGTGAATTAGCTAGATTTATTCTTTGTGATTCACCACCTGATAAAGTACTGGATTTTCTATTAATGGTTAAATAACCAAGTCCAACATTACATATAAATTCTAATCTGTTTTGAATCTCTTTTACTATTCTATTTGCTAGTTTTTCTTCATAAGAATCTAATTTAAGTAATAACATAAATTTTAAAAGAGAATCGATAGGCATTTGAACTAAATCAATAATAGATTTTCCATTTATTTTTACATAAGATGCTTCTATTTTAAGTCTATTTCCATTACAATTATTACAAATTGTTTTTCCTCTGTACCTAGATAGCATTACTCTATTTTGGATTTTATAAATCTTTGCTTCTAGTTTTTTAAAAAAATAATTAATTCCTTTAAAATGACTATTTCCAGTCCATAATAAATCTTTTTGTTCTTGATTTAATTTAAAATATGGTTTATGAATTGGAAAATCAAAACTTGTAGAATTCTTTATTAAATCATTTTTGTACTTTTTTAATTTTTCACCTCTCCATGGAGCTATAGCACTTTCGTATATTGATAATCCTGTATTGGGAATAACTAATTCAGTATCAATTCCAACAATATCACCATAACCTCCACAACTTGAACAAGCTCCTAATGGATTATTAAAACTGAATAAATGTTGAGAAGGTTCATTGAATTTTATTCCATCTTTTTCAAACCTATTATTAAAATTATGCTTCTTGTTAGTAGTTAGATTATGAATAGTGACCTTCCCATTTCCTTCATAAAAAGCTAACTCCAAGGATTCAGAAGTTCTGTTTAGATAATCTTTATTATCCTCATAAATTGATCTATCAATTACTAAATTGAAATTCTTTTTAGATATTTTTTCTAAATCTTCTATTCTTAATATTTTATTATTTATTTGAATTCTTGCAAACCCTTGCTTTTGAAACATTTCTAAGGTTTCTTTACTTTTTTCTAGACTTAATAGCTTTTTAGGAGAGAGAATAAGAAATTTATCTTCAGTTTTAAAACTTTTAATTTTACTAAGAACAGTTTTTATAGAATCTTTTTTTACTTCAGAATTAGAAATTGGTGAAAAAGTTTTTCCAATTCTTGCATATAGTAATTTTAAATAATCATAAATTTCTGAAGTGGTTCCAACGGTAGATCTCGGGTTTGAATTGTTTACTTTTTGCTCTATTGCAATTGCTGGAGTAATTCCTATTATTTTATCAACTTTAGGCTTATTTAATTTTCCTAGAAACTGCCTAGCATAAGACGATAGGCTTTCTATGTATCTCCTTTGACCTTCAGCATATAGAGTGTCAAAAGCCAAACTAGATTTACCTGAACCAGAAAGTCCAGTTATAACTACGAGTTTATTTTTGGGAATATCTAAATCGATATTTTTAAGATTATGCATTTTAGCACCTCTTATTTTAATAAATCCAGGATCTAACTTAATATCTTTCAAAGTGTTTAAAAATCAATCTATAAATATAAGGTTTAAATGATTTTTTTATACCTTAAATGCTAAACAATTTTTTATTTAAAATCATTTTACTAAATTTGAGTATAACCTAAAACATAAGCCTATACCTGAACCTTACTTTTTTATTTCGAAATAAATAGAAATTATATTTTAATTTAAAATTTAGGTTATGGTAAATTATGTAAACGACTCTGTTCTTCTTGACAGTTATAAATTAGGTGATAATTCTTCTTTTGAGACTCTTTTTTTACGTCACAAGCAAAGAATATTTAATTATATTAATTCAAAGGTTTTAGATACTGATATTTCTAATGATATATTACAGGATACTTTCATCAAGGTTTTTAAGAAAGTAAAGCTTGGGAAGTATAATGAACAAGGAAAGTTCTTGCCATGGGTACTTAGAATAGCTCATAATTTAGTTATGGATCATTTTAGGACTGTAAAGAGATTAAAATTGAATTATGAAAATGATATGTATGATATTTTCTCAAAATTAAATTCTGATTTTTCAGATTATGACGGTAAAGTTATTTCTGACAAGACTTTATCCAAGGTTCTTTTAGAAATGATTGATCAACTTTCTGATTCACAAAAAGAAATAGTTAAACTTAGATTTTATGAAGATTTGACTTTTAAGCAAATAGCTGAAATGAATGGCATTTCTATTAATACGGCACTTGGAAGGATAAGGTATTCTATTAATAATCTAAGAAAAAAAATGGACAAATCTGCTCTTAAGAATGAACTAAAAGAATTAAGTTATATGTAATTTATAATTAAGAATACTAATTGATTAATTTTTTTAAAAAAGACTTTCTTCCTATTTTTTGTGTGATAAGATCTGTTTTAATGTTCCAACCTCTTGCAGGTGAAAATTTTCTTCCATACCAAATTATTTGTAAATGAAGTTTGTTCCATAATTTTTTTGGAAAAATTCTTTTGGCATCTTTCTCTGTAATTTTTACATTTTTACCACTAGACATTCCCCAACGATACATTAATCTATGTATATGAGTATCTACAGGAAAAGTCGGTATATTAAATGCTTGCGCTAACACTACACTAGCTGTTTTATGCCCAACTGCTGGTAAAGATTCTAGATCCTCAAAATTTTCAGGAACTTTTCCATTATGGTTTTCAATTAATATTTTTGAAAGCCCATAAATTCCTTTAGATTTCATGGGAGATAACCCTACAGGTCTAATAATATTCCTTATTTCTTCAATACTCAGTTTAACCATATCATAAGGATTATCAGCCTTAGCAAATAGGATAGGGGTTATCTTATTTACGCCAACGTCTGTACTTTGGGCTGATAATAAGACAGCTATTAATAAAGTATATGGGTCTTTATGATCTAATGGAATTGGCACTTCAGGAAAAAGCAATTCTAAAGTATCAATTAGATATATAATTTTATCTGACTTTTTCATAATTACTTTGTAAATTTACTACAAATTAATTCAAATAATTATGTTACAAATTGGAAATAAATTACCTGATTTTTCTTGTTTTGATGATAAAGAAAATTTGATTACTCAAGATCATTTTAAAGGAAAAAAATCTATTTTGTTTTTTTATCCTAGAGCTAATACGCCTGGATGTACCGCTCAAGCTTGTAATTTATCAGAAAATTATTCAAAACTAGTAGATGCAGGCTATTCCATTTTTGGAGTTAGTGCAGATAAAATTAAACATCAATCATTATTCTCAGTTAAATTTGGCTTTCCTTATCCATTATTATCCGATACAGAAAAAGTTCTTATAAAAGGTTTTGGTGTATGGGGATCAAAAAAATATCAAGGAAAAGAATATGAAGGTATTATGAGAACGACTTTTATAATAAATGAAAATTGTGTGATTACAAAAGTTATAGATAAAGTAAATACTAAAGACCACACAAGTCAAATTCTTGATTAGCTTTATTTTTTATAACCAAACAGTTGTTTTTCTTTAATTAATTTAGTTACAGCTTTAGGTAACATATTTTCCCAATCTTTATCACCATTTTTTATCATAGCCAATACTTTTACAGAGTAGATGTCAAGCAGATCTTCATTGTAAGAAAAAATATCAATTAACTTGCCGTTATATTTAAAAAATTTGTACAGATTTTTCATTCTAGAAGCAACCTGCAAGTTGTTACTATTAAGAATTTTACCATCTTCAGGGTTTTTCATAGGATATAAAAAGATTTTAAGGTTTTTGAAAAATAATTTACCAAAAGCCTCAAGTATTCCACCACTTAAATGATCATAATATTTTTCGTCAAAAATTTCTATAAGACTGTTGACTCCCATTGTAAGAACTATTTTTTCTTGAGTGTAGTTAGAAAAATACTCTGCGAGTCTGTAATATTCCTTAAAGTTAGTGATCATGACCGTTTGCCCTAAAGAACATAATAAGGTAGCGCGATGTATGAAATCTATTTCATTTATATCTCCATTAGTAGATGCTTTTAAATTTGAAAGCGTTATTTCAAAGACTGTTAAATGTTCCTTTTTATTATAATTTTCTTGATGTGAAATTATCTCTATTGATTTATCAAGCATGTCTTCGTTTACCTTAGTCACTGGTCTGAAACTTCCTCTAATTGCCAAAATATGTTTTTTGTATAAAACCCGTGCGGGAAGGATATTGTTTCCGTCAGGACCAAACATTACAGCTTCAGTCATTCCGTTTTTTACAAGGTCCATGCTAATTAATCTGTTATCTACATTTTTAAATAGGGGTCCTGAGAAATTAACAGTATCTATTTCTATAGCTTTAGTATCAATATGATCATAAAGATATTTAAGAAGTTTTCTAGGTTCGTCGTGTTTATAATAAGCACCATATATTAAATTAAGACCCATTACGCCTAATGCTTCTTGTTGAGTTTTCGCTTCAAAATTGTGAAATCTGACATGTATGTGTATTTCACTGTAATCTTGTTTAGGATCAGTTTGAAACTTAATACCCATCCATCCATGACCTTTATACTTTTTAGCAAAATCAATTGTAGCAACAGTATTAGCATATGTAAAAAACATTTTATCTGGATGATTTTTTCTACCTATTCTTGTTTCCAGTAGATTAACTTCATGACTAAGCATTTTTTTTAATCTAGATTCAGAAACATACTGCTTATCAGGTTCTTCTCCATAAATTGCATCACTAAAAGCTCTATCATAAGCGCTCATTGTCTTAGCAATAGTGCCTGAAGCTCCACCAGATCTAAAAAAATGTCTAGCCACTTCCTGTCCAGCACCAATTTCAGCAAATGTTCCGTAAATATGATTGTTTAAATTAATCCTTAAAGCTTTAGCCTTAACAGATGGGATATTTTCAAATGGTTGGTCTCCTTTTAAAGAAATTGACATTATGTAATAATAATATATGCTAAGTTAAAAAGTTTCTCAATTAAAAAATATATTTTTGGTTAAAATAAATTTTTTGAAAATAACTTTTTTAGGAACTGGAACTTCAACTGGTATTCCAATTATTGGAAGTACTCATCCTGTATGTTTAAGCATAGATAAAAAAGACAAACGTCTAAGATCTTCAATAATGATAGAATGGGATAATTTTAAATATGTAATTGATACTGGCCCAGATTTTAGACAGCAAATGTTATATTCAAACTGTAACAGTCTTAATGGAGTGTTGTATACTCATGAACATGCTGATCATACAGCAGGAATTGATGATATTAGGCCATTTTGTTACAGAAAGGGTGAGTTATCTATATATGCTCATCAAAGAGTCTTGAAGAATCTATCTATTAGATTTAACTATATTTTTAAAAAGGAAGGTAGATACCCAGGATCTCCATCTGTTAACCCTAAAATTGTGAAAGAAAATACCCCTTTCAAATTATTTAACCTTGAAGTTATTCCAATTAGCTATTTACATGATGATTTACAAGTCTTTGGGTATCGTTTTAAAGATTTTGCTTATTTAACGGATTTAAAGACTATAAGTGATCAAGAGATTATGAAGCTTAAAAACCTTGACATTCTTGTTTTAAATGCAATTAGAATCGAACCTCACTTTTCTCACTTAAATCTTCAAGAAGCTTTAACTCTTATTAGAAAAATTAATCCAAAAAAAACTTATCTAACTCATATAAGTCATAAGCTAGGTTTTCATAAAAAAGTTCAAAGCGAATTGCCAAAAGATGTTTACCTTTCTTTTGATCGATTAGAATTGTTTTTAGACTAATTTTTTAGTCAGCCAGCTTAGCATAGATTTAAAATTTTCTGGAGAAACACCATGACCAACAGGAAAATCTTCAAAAACAAAATTTAAATTATTTTTTTCTAAAAATTTTAAACTTTCTTTTGATAATTTATAAGGCAATACCTCATCTAATGTACCATGTGAAATATAAAATGATAGATTTTTTAAAGATTTAGATGATAGGCTAATGATATTAGGATCTACAACTCCACTAAACGCGATTACATTTTTAACTTTTTCAGGATAAGTTAGTGCTACAGCATTGACTAGTATAGATCCTTGGCTAAATCCTAAAAGAGTTACATTATTTTTGTCAGTATTATAAATCTCAGTGCATTTTTCTATACAATCAGCAACTTTATCTCTGGATTCAATAGCTTTTTCAATGTCATAGATTTTATTTCCATTAAAGTCTATATTTATATCATACCATGCGTAACCAATATTTTGTATGTTAATATCTCCTCTTATTGAAACTATTGTCAGTTTATCTGGAAGAGCTCTAGAAAAAGAAAACAAATCATTTTCATTACTTCCATAACCATGAGCCATAATAAGAAGAGGCGAGGGGACATCAACTAAGCAAGACTTTTTAATTAAATAAAAAAAAGGAAGTTTACTCATTAATTATATGTTTTTCACCAACAATAACTCCCAAAGAAGTTCCAGACATTTTCATTCCTAAAAATGCACTATTCTTTGATTTTGAAAGAATATTTGATTTTGAAAAAGTATAATTATTATTACTAGTGAATAGGGTAAGATCTGCATTAGATCCTTCTTGAATAGAATGGTTATTAATTCCAAATCTTTGTTTTCCACTTGTTAAAATACGTATACTTTCATCTAAGCTAAAAATTGTCAACAAAGCTCCAAAAAAAGATTCTAACCCAACTGTGCCATTTTTAGCACTATCAATGTCAGTTTTTTTATTATCAACATCAATTGGAATATGATCACTTGTAACCATATCAATAATTCCTTTTTTAACTGCATTAATAAGGGCTATTCTATCTTTATCAGTCCTTAATGGAGGTGACACCTTATATCTAGTATCAAATTCTTTTAATTTTTCTTCATTGAAGATTAAATTATGAATTGCTACACTGCAAGTAACGTTTAACCCATTTGATTTAGCTTTTTTAATTAAATCAACAGATTCTTTAGTTGAAATAGTAGGGATGTGAAGTTTTCCACCAGTATATTCTAAGATCTTTAAATCTCTGCTTATTTGAATTTCTTCCGAAAGGTTTGGAATTCCTTTAATTCCATAAGTAGTGCTAACTAATCCCTCATTCATAACTCCACTATTTGAAACAGAATCTTCTTGTCCAAAAGACATTATGACCGTATCAAAAGTTTGGGAATAAAGTAAAGATATCTTTAATAAGTTTGGATTAATTATAGGTTTTTTGAAATCATAAAATGCTACAGCACCGGAATTTTTCATATCCCTTAATTCGGCAAGGTCCTTAGATTTGCTAGCGATAGTTAATGCACCAATAGGATGAATTTTTGTTATTAAGTCTTTTGATTTTATTTTAATAAATGAAACATCAGATTGATTGTCTATTACAGGGTTAGTGTTTGAATTGAGCAATATGTTAGTAAATCCACTTCTTGCCGCAACATTTCCACCATTTAATATAGTTTCTCTTTCTTCAAATCCAGGTTCTCCAAATGAGACACTGCTGTCAAACCATCCAGATGAAACTTGAAGATTTTTTATGTTAATTTCCTTTGATTTAGGAGATAAAATTGATTTAGAAATTTTTTGAATTTTACCTTCAGAAATTAAAATATCTTGCTTAGTACCGTTGTATTTACTTTCGGCATTTATAACTTTTGCAGATTTAAGTATTATAGACATGCAATCAAGTTATTTTAAAGAACATTAAAAATAATGCTGGGCAAATATAGTAATAGATTTGAATTTTCATGTAAAAGATTTTTAAAATCCTTCAAATACCCCTAAACCAAACAACGCAAAGTCATATTTGACAGGGTCGATTTTATCTAATTTTCTCAAGTTCAAATCTAACTCTACTACTGCTTTATGATCGTTAAGTTTTCTTTTTAAAAGACCCAACTTCCTTGCAACATTTCCGCTATGAACATCAAGTGGACATGATAAAATTGAAGTAGAGATGTTTTTCCATATTCCAAAATCTACATTATTATTGTCATGTCTTACCATCCATCTTAAGAACATATTTATTCTTTTTGAAGCAGAACCTTTAAAAGGATCACTTATATGTTTTGTAGTTCTAGATGGATGATTGCCATTAAAAAATATTTTTTTAAAATTATGTATTGAATGATGCATGTCTGTATTATTTTCAGTTAAACAAAATACAGACTCTAAATCTTTATAGGTGTTATATATTTCTTTTAGTTTTTTAATAAAATATCTAAAATCTATTTCATTAAATGTTCGATGTATAACATGAAGATTATCAATATCTTTTTTTGTAGAGTTTTTAATGAATTCATATGGAGAATTATCAAGATTCTCCATCATTATTTTAGCATTTTTAATAATTGTCTTTCTTTGCCCCCAAGCTATTGTTGAAGTCAAAAATGCAGCTATTTCAATATCTTGTTTTAATTTAAATTTATGTGGAACTTGAATAGGATCTGATTCGATAAAACTTTTTTGATTGTATTGTTCGAATTTATTATCCAAAAATTCTTTTAACTCTAATTTAGTTAGTCCATTTACCATCAACTAAATTGAGTTTTCTGTCAGCCATATTAGCTAATTCTTTATTGTGTGTGACTAGTACAATAGTAACGTTTAGTTTATCTCTTAATTCAAAAAATAGATTGTGTAATATGTCAGCAGATTTTGAATCTAAATTTCCACTTGGCTCATCTGCAAAAAGAATATTCGGATTATTAATTAAAGCTCTTGCAACTGCTATTCTTTGTTGTTCTCCACCAGATAATTCAGAAGGTTTTTGATCTTTAATATGGATTAAATCAAGAGATTTTAACAAGTTTTCGGCTTTTTTAATAATATCAAAGTGAGAATCTCCTTTAATAATACCAGGTAAACAAACATTTTCAATAGCGCTAAACTCTGGTAAAAGTTCATGAAATTGAAAAATAAAACCAATTTGAGTGTTTCTAAACTTAGAAAGATCATCATCATTTAGTTTTATTATTTCTTTTTCATTAAGAATTAACTTGGTTTTATCATCTGGATCAGGCTTGTCAAGTGTACTTAAAACATGTAATAAGGTAGTTTTTCCAGCTCCTGAAGGCCCCACAATAGAAATAATTTCTCCTATTTTAACTTCTACACTTACATTGTCTAACACCTTCTTGCCATTAAATGTTTTAGATATATTTTGTGCTGAAATCATTAAAATTATATTCTTTTTTTCTTTCTTTTAATTAGATTGTAATCTAAGAAATAATTTATTCTAATTGAAACTTGATGATCAATTGGTTTTTGAAACAGCTCTTTAGTACTGCTGTAGTATGAAATCCCAGATAAATTATTTTCGTTAAAAATATTATTTCTGTACAATAAAGTTAATTTGCTGCCCGGCAAAAATTCCCAATTATAACTCAAGTCTAAATTCCATAAATTGAAATTTGTGTTAGGATCATTGTCAATTATAGATTTATCGGAAACTACTCTTTCACCTTTAGAGTTTAGTAAGAAAAAAGAATCATCATATTTAGCACTACTCCAAAATTGTCTAAACCTTAGATTTAAAGATTTGTAGGAGTCAAAATTATAATTTAATATTAAATTATTTTCTAATGCTTTTACATCTCTTTTTCCAAAATAAATATTTTCATTTTCTTTATATACATAACCTACATCATCATAATTTATTTCATTTTTTATTTCATAATCTAGATTGAAATTGTTAGACAATCTAAAACCTATACCTGAATTTATTTCTATATCATTTTTTTTCTCATCAAAAAGTTCCTCAACGGCATAAGAGTGTTCCATACCTAATGAATACTGTATTTTTTTTCTTGTATCTGATTTATATTGGAGTTGAAATTCATATTTAGCGGGTTCATTTATAAATGAATTTTTACTTCTTGGCTCTTCAAAATTTTTATTTTTAGAATCATAATCAATAACTAGTTTAATCTCTTCTAATTTTGGGCTTATTATTTCACCTCCTAATCTCCATCCGCTTGATTTTTTAATTTTTGGATAAAATCTACTACTCTCAAACACATATAGATAAGCTTGTAATTTTTCGTATAAATCTGTAGGATTAAAAGTCATGTAACTAACTTTTGCGTAAATACTTTGATCATTTCTATTGTTATAGTAACCTAAATCATTTTGATAATAATTAGCATCAACTCCTCTCCAGCCAAATCCATATCTTAAACTTCCCGTTAACTTATCAAAAGCTAACGCCCCTCTAAATCCCTTAGTTTCAGAAAAAACAGGAGAATTACTTTGGTTAACATTTCCTTTTATATTGAACTTTCTTTTATCATCAAATAAGTTAAATACAAAAGCACTATTATTAGAATTGTCAAAACCTTCTCCAATCCTGTATACGTTAGCGTTAAGAAATGAAATAGTAGAGTATTCATTTAATACTTGTTGATTTAAAGAAAGAACATTAAAATTTGTTGCAGGAGCAATTTTTTCTTTTCTAATTTTTCCTGTTAATGAGTTTTCTATTGATGCATACGCATTGTCTGTAATAGAGTTTATAAAACCAATACTAAGTCCAGAACTTGTAGTTCCAGTTAACTTAATTGAATTTAGCAGGTCAGCTTTTCTGTCATAGGATAATATCTTTTCATTAGCGTTAAGAATATCTTCCTCATCAAAACTTATTTCATCTCCAATTCTTCTGCTGTAAAAGAAACTACCGCCTCTAAAGCTTATTCTATCAGCTTTTTTAAACAAAGAAGATCCTTCAGTAAAAAAAGCTCTATTTTCATCAAACTGTTGTTCAAATGGACTAAGATTTAGCTCTTTATCATCAAATGTTACTTGTCCAAAATCAGGAATAAGAGTTGCATCTAATGTAAAACTATTATTAATTCCATATTTCAAATCCATTCCAGCAGAATATCCATTTAAAGGACTACTTCCTTTTTTAAAGTCTATAGAAGATTGAGCATATGGATAAAAGAATAATCTAATAGGGGGGGATATGTCTTTAATCTCAGAAGTTATTCCCATAGATTCACCATAATTTGCATTTTTTTGATCAACAAAATTCCAGGTATATACTTCACCAGATTCAGCAATTTTTCTTCCAAAATTAATTCCCCATTTTTGAATTTTTTTTGATGGGAATCTTAGAGCACTATACGGTATTCTCATTTCCATACTCCAACTTTTATTACCAATAGACACTTTTGATTCAAAAACTGTATCAAAATCCCAATCTTCATCAGACATTTCACCAGAAGTATATGAATCTCCTAAGGTTCCAGCACTTGTAACTTGAAAACTTTGTTCATTAATATTGTCATCATAAGAATTGATAGAGATAAAAAAGGTCTCTGCATTTATTTCCCATATATCGTCTCTCTGACTAAATTCAACAGGAATAGGATTTGGATTATTAAATTTTCCAGCTACATAAATTGCATTGTCATCATAACCTATATATACAAAATGTTCATATCCATCTTTTTCAGAAGAACCATTATTTGGCATCCACCTTTCAAATTTAGTAGCAGGGATTAATGTTTTCCAATTAGCATCATTTAAAATTCCATCAATTTTTGGAGGAGAATCAAATCTATTTATATTTAATATTTTTCTGTCTTGAGAGAAGGTAAAAGAAAAGATAAGGACAAAAAAAAGACAAAAACTATTCTTCAAAATATTTATTTATATTTAAAACAATGACGAAATTAAGTTAATTTTAGACAACTATGTTAATAAAAGGTTTATTATAAAAATGACAAGTATTAACACTATAATTTTAGGTGGAGGTTGTTTTTGGTGTACTGAAGCTATTTTTAATAGAATTAATGGAGTTATTAATATAGCTCCTGGTTATATTGGGGGCAAAACAAAAAATCCTACTTACCGTGATGTGTGTACAGGTTTAACAGGACATGCAGAAGTAATTAGAGTAAAGTATGATTCTAAACTTATTTCTTTTAGGGATATTTTAATGATTTTTTTCTCAACTCATGACCCAACTACCTTTAATAGGCAAGGAAATGATATTGGCACTCAATATCGTTCCTCAATTTTCACAAGCAATACAAGTGAAAGGAAAATTATAAATGATTACATAATAGAATTAAATCAATCTAAAATTTATTTAAACCCTATAGTTACAAATGTTGAAAAAGAAACCATATTTTATTTAGCGGAAAATTACCATTACGATTACTTTGAACAAAATAAAAATGTCCCTTATTGTTCTATGGTTATAGCTCCTAAAGTCAAAAAACTTATTAAAAGTAAAAACTCTTTTTTGAAATAAGTCTAATAGATAGGAGTGTTTGTTGGTAGTAGTTTGATTTGTTCCTTATTTATTAGTTTCTTTTTAAGATGTTTCTGCTATTTAAATAGGTAACCAAAAGAAAGGAGTTTAATCATTTTTTTAGACATCATAATTGACATTTTATAAAAAAAATTAAAAATAAAGGTGTCTTTTTGAAATGTTAAAATACTAACTAATACACCAAAACAAAATCCAAACCATACAATTAAAACTTGATAAATGGGAAATAATATGATTATTCTTATAGGCCAATAAATTAATGTTGGTAATGAGTTTAGATTTAAATATTCTGTAACTGGACCAGATAATTTAGCAGAAACTGAACCAGTTACTCCAAATACTATAAAGATTATAATGAATTGAAATAAAGTGTCAATTCCCCATTTTTTTTTTAGTTTCTCAATCATATCTTAACTTAATATACTTTTAATTTGATCTGCTAATTCCAATCCAATTCTATCTTGAGCTTCGTTTGTGGCAGCACCAATGTGCGGAGTTAATGATATTTTAGGATGCATTAATAATTTTACAGCAGGTTTAGGCTCATTTTCAAAAGTATCAAGACCAGCAAAGGATAGTTTTCCTGAATCTAAAGCGGAAACTAACTCAACTTCGTTAACAACACCTCCTCTTGCAGCGTTAATAAGTCCAGCTCCATCTTTCATCATATCAATTTCATTTTTATTAATTACAAAGTTTTTTTGCGCAGGAACATGTAAAGAGATGAAATCGGAATTTTTAAGTAGGTAGTCAAATTTTGAAATTTTTATTTCAAAATTTATTTTTTTCCCATCATGAAAATCTAAAGTTAAATCAGCTTTTTCTAAAAACTTATCGTACGCCAAGACCTTCATACCAACACCAATGGCAATTTTTGCAGTTTCCTTCCCAATTCTTCCAAAGCCAATAATGCCAATAGTTTTTCCCCTAAGCTCAACACCTTTTGCATAAGTTTTTTTAAGACCTTTAAAATTACTATCTCCTTCTAAAGGCATTGCTCTATTTGATTTAAAAAGAAATCTAACTCCGCTATATAAATGAGCAAAAACTAATTCTGCTACTGATGCAGATGAAGCAGCAGGTGTGTTAATCACGTTAATTCCTTTATTTCTAGCGTAATCTACATCAATGTTATCCATTCCAACGCCACCTCTTCCGATTATTTTTAACCCTGGACATTGATCGATAAGATCCTTTCTAACTGTAGTAGCACTTCTTACTAATAAAACACTAATATTTTCCTTATTAACATAACTAATTAGTTGATTTTGAGCTACTGTTACAGTTGAAACGTTAAACCCATCCTTTTCTAATGAATCTTTCCCGCTTTTAGAAATTCCGTCATTAGCTAAAACATTTATCATGAGTATTTATTATTAATTAAACTATTCTTTTTAATTCATTCATTACATCAATTAGAACTTTTACAGATTCTATTTCTAGGGCATTATATATTGAGGCTCTATACCCACCTACAGATCTATGACCATTAACTCCATTTATATTTGCTTCTTTACACATTTGATCAAAAAGTTCCTTGTGATTTGAATCAACTAAATTAAACGTTACGTTCATTAAACTTCTGTCTTGTTTAGCTGCAAACCCCACAAATAATTCATTTGTGTCTATAGCTTGATACATTAGTTTAGCTTTAGTATTGTTTTTAGATTCAATACTTTCAATACCACCATTATCTTTTAACCATTTAAGAGTTAACATTGATGTGTACACAGCAAAAACAGGAGGAGTGTTAAACATGCTCTCTTTATCAATATGCACTTGGTAGTCAAGCATAGATGGTATTTTTCTAGAAACTTTTCCTAATATATCTTCTTTAACAATTACTAATGTTGTTCCAGCTGGTCCAAAGTTTTTTTGAGCTCCAGCGTAGATTAATCCAAATTTAGAAAAATCAATTTTTCTAGAAAATATATCAGAAGACATATCTGATACTAAACACACATCAGTATCTGGGATATGTTTAATTTGAGTACCAAAAATTGTATTATTTGAAGTTATATGAAAGTAATCTAAATCAGAGTCAATAGAATATTCTTTTGGTATATAATTAAAATTATTATCTTTTGATGAAGCAATTTCAATTGCATCTCCAAAAAATTTTGCCTCTTTTAATGCTTTACTAGCCCAAGCACCAGTATTCAAATAACCAGCTTTATTCTCTAATAAATTATAAGCTGTCATTAAAAACTGCATACTTGCTCCTCCTTGTAAAAATAAAGCTTTATAGCCTTTGTTATCTAAACCAAGAAGGTTTAAAGCTAGTGAAGTAGCTTCATGCATTATTTCCTTAAAATCTTTACTTCTATGAGAAATTTCTAATAATGATAACCCAGAATTATTAATGTCATTAACTCCCTTGGAAGCTTCTTGAATTACTGATTTTGGCAGTATACTTGGGCCAGCACTAAAATTATGTTTTGTCATTTGAATTTTATAAGGTGCAAAAATAATAAAATATGAATAATTAAGTATTGTTTTATAGATAAGATATTATTATATTTTTAACAAAAAATCTAATGTATCAATATTGTCAGCATAATCGTCAATTTTTGGACTTTGACTTTCTCCAAAACAAGTAAAACTGTTTATTTTTAAATTACTTACTATACATTGTAATGAATCTTTATAATTAGTTATATAAGAGTTTAAATCATTAGAGTTTTCGTAAAATTGATAAAACAAACATCCTATTGGAGATCCTAGTTTATTATCTTCTTTTAAAATTAGAAATCCATTTTCAATAAATTTTTGATTACTCATTAAATAGACTGTTTTGTTATAATCGTAATTGTTTGCATATTTATTGTGATTTATCACTTCTTTAAACTTAAACAAAGCATTAAAAAGCAAATCAAAATTATAGTTTTTAGGGACTAAAATTTTAGAAACACTTCTGCATCCCATTCCAAAATAATTAAAGATATCCTTTCCTAAATTTTCTAAATCTATTTCTGATTCATTGCCATCTAGAACAGCAATTGAATGTCTGGTTTTTCTAAGAAGTTTAGGGTATTTTTTAAAGTAATATTCGAAGTATTTAAATGAGCTGTTGCTTCCTGTTGCAATAACTCCATCAAAGTTTTTTATAGGTTTATCTGTAAATTCAATTTTATTTTTAAATCCAGGATTTAAAAAATCTAAAAAATCTATTATAATTGGTAATATGATTTTATCATCAGAAGACATTTTTATCAAACAATTGTAGTTCAAAATAGTTGCACATATAAAGTCATGAAACCCTACAACAGGCAGGTTGCCTGCCATAATTATAGCGATAGTCTTATTTGAACAATCTTTCTTTTCGTATTTGTTAATCCAAAAAGAAAGATTTTCGTCAACCAATTCTTTACTCCAATTTTTAAAAGAAAGTAAAATATAATCTTTGGTAAACCAGTTATTATATTGATAAGCAGATACAATTTTTTTGTTAAATTTTTCTATCCATTCTTGATATAAGGAGTCTTTGCTTTGATTGGAAATATCTTTAAAGAGTTCTCCTAGTTTATGAAAAGCATCTATATTTTGATTTATTGTAGTCACTAAATTGGTTTGGAATTTTAATTCAATTACTTTTGCACGCAAATCTATAGAAAGATCTTGTAACAACCATGGCTATAAAGATTACTGATGAATGTATAAATTGTGGTGCTTGCGAACCAGAATGTCCTAACACTGCTATTTATGAAGCTGCTTATGAATGGAAATATTCTGATGGCACAAGTTTATCAGGTGATTTAATTTTGCTAAATGGAAAAAGTGTTAATGCAGAAATTGAGCAAGAACCTGTTTCAGATGAATATTATTTCATATCCTCAGACAAATGTACCGAGTGTAAAGGTTTTCATGAAGAACCTCAATGTGCTGCTGTATGTCCAGTAGACTGTTGTATTCCAGATGAAAATAATGTTGAGTCTGAAGAAACTCTTATGGATAAGCAGAGATTTATGCACCCTGAAAATTAATTTATGAAAGCAGGTATTGTAGGACTTCCAAATGTTGGGAAATCAACACTTTTTAATTGTTTATCTAACACAAAGGCTCAAAGTGCAAATTTCCCTTTTTGTACAATAGAACCTAATATAGGAATAATAAGTGTTCCTGATAAAAGATTAGAAAATTTAGAGAAGTTAGTTAATCCCGAAAAGGTAATTCCCGCTACAGTTGAAATTGTTGATATTGCAGGATTAGTTAAGGGAGCAAGTAAAGGAGAAGGATTGGGAAATCAATTTTTAGCTAATATAAGAGAAACAGATGCTATTATTCATATTTTAAGGTGTTTTGATGATGATAATATTGTTCATATTGAAGGATCTATTGATCCAATTAGAGACAAGGAGATTATTGATTTAGAACTTCAGTTAAAAGATCTAGAAACAGTAGAGAAAAGGAGAGATAAAATAGCTAGATTAATAAAAACTGGAAATAAAGAGGCTATTGCTGAAAATACACTTTTAGTTAAATTAATAAATCATTTGCATTCTTTTAAACCTGTAAGAAGTCTCGATTTTTTTGATAAAGAAAAAATTTTAATTGATACAATGCAATTGATAACTAATAAACCAGTATTATATATATGTAATGTTGATGAATCTTCTGCTGTTGTTGGTAATTCTCATGTTGATCAAATTAAGATGGTTATCGAAGAAGAAAATTCAGAATTTATAATTTTAGCAGTTGCTATTGAGGCAGACATTAATGAGCTAGATACATATGAAGATAGACAAGTTTTTTTGTCAGATATTGGCTTGAGCGAACCAGGATCTTCTAAGATGATAAGAAAAGCTTATGATCTATTGAATTTACAAACTTATTTTACTGCTGGTGTTAAAGAAGTTAGAGCCTGGACTATACTGAAAGGTATGAGTGCTCCTCAAGCTGCAGGAGTGATACATACTGATTTTGAGAAAGGATTCATTAAAGCAGAGGTTATTTCATATAGTAATTATATTAAATTTGGAAGTGAATCGAAAGCTAGAGAAGTTGGAAAATTAAAAATTGAAGGAAAAGATTATATAGTTAACGATGGCGATATTATGCACTTTAAATTTAATATCTAACTAAAAAAGATTTCAACAACAGATCATTTCTATTGTTAATTAATTTATTAAAACACCATTTCATTTTTTTTTAATCCACATCTATATTAGCTATTTTCGTAGCTATGTCAGTTTCATCAAATTATACTGAAGATAATATTAGGTCATTAGACTGGAAAGAGCATATTAGAATGCGTCCGGGAATGTATATTGGAAAATTAGGCGATGGTTCATCACCTGATGACGGCATCTACATTCTTTTAAAAGAAGTTCTAGATAATTCTATTGATGAATTTATAATGGGAGCTGGAAAAACAATTAAAATTTCGATTTCTGATTCCGGAGTTTCAGTTAGGGATTACGGAAGAGGGATACCACTAGGTAAAGTTGTTGATGTTGTTTCTAAGATGAATACGGGAGGGAAATATGATTCTAGAGCTTTTAAAAAATCAGTAGGTTTAAATGGAGTTGGAACCAAAGCAGTTAATGCTTTGTCATCCAGTTTTAAGGTTGATTCTTGTAGGGATAGCAAGATAAAGTCTGTCTTTTTTGAACAAGGCAATTTAATTTTAGATAAAGACGTTGAGGAGACCTCTAAAAGAAAGGGTACTAAAGTCACTTTTATACCTGATACAGTAATATTTAAAAACTATAAGTTTAGAGCAGAGTATGTCTCAAAAATGCTTAAGTATTACGTTTATTTAAATCCTGGTTTAACTATTTTATTTAATGGTGAAAAATTTATTTCTTCAAATGGTTTAAAAGATCTTTTAGAAGATAATAATGACATTGAAAAATTATTATATCCTATCATTCATTTAAAAGGAGATGACATTGAGGTTGCTTTAACTCATAGCAAGATTCAGTATAGTGAGGAATACTATTCTTTTGTCAATGGACAACACACAACACAAGGTGGCACTCATCAGTCTGCATTTAGAGAGGCGCTTGTAAAAGTTATAAGAGATTTTTATGGTAAACCTTATGATGCTAGTGATATTAGAAAATCAATTATTTCTGCCGTTAGTATAAAAGTTATGGAACCTATTTTTGAATCACAAACTAAAACTAAGTTAGGTTCAACTGAAATGGGAGAAGGGCTTCCTACTGTTAGATCATATATAAATGATTTCATAGGAAAATATTTAGACAATTATCTACATAAAAACTCAGATACTGCAGAAAAAATTCAGAGAAAAATTATCCAGGCTGAAAAAGAAAGAAAAGAACTGTCAGGAATAAGGAAATTAGCTAGAGAAAGAGCGAAAAAGTCAAATCTTCATAATAAAAAATTAAGAGATTGTCGAGTTCATCTCAACGATATGAATAAAGAAAATCGATTGGATTCTACTTTGTTCATTACAGAAGGAGATTCTGCTAGCGGATCTATAACAAAATCAAGAGATGTTAATACTCAGGCTGTTTTTAGTTTAAGAGGAAAGCCTCTTAATTGTTATTCAATGACAAAAAAAATTGTATACGAAAATGAAGAATTCAACTTATTGCAAGCCGCATTAAATATAGAGGATAGTATAGAGTATCTAAGATATAATAATATAGTTATTGCAACAGATGCTGATGTTGATGGAATGCATATAAGACTTCTTTTAATCACTTTCTTTTTACAATTTTTTCCTGAATTAATCAAAGAAGGACATTTGTATATATTACAAACCCCTCTTTTTAGAGTTAGAAATAAAAAAGAAACAATTTATTGTTATTCGGAAAATGAAAGAATTGAAGCTATTAATAAATTAGGAACTAAACCAGAAATTACAAGGTTTAAGGGTTTAGGTGAGATTTCTCCAAACGAGTTCAAGCATTTTATAGGAGAAAATATAAGGTTAGATCCAGTTATGCTTGATGAAAATTTTAGTATTGAAGAATTATTGTCTTTTTACATGGGAAAAAACACTCCCGATAGACAAAAATTTATAATTGATAATCTTAAGGTTGAATTTGATAGAATAGATTCATAGATGGAGGAAGAATATTTAGAACCAGATGAAATAAGTAAAGAAGAATTAGAAGATTCTTTAACTAGGGTATCTGGAATGTATAAGGACTGGTTTTTAGACTATGCATCTTATGTAATTTTAGAGCGTGCTGTTCCTTCACTAGAAGATGGTTTTAAACCTGTACAGAGAAGAATTCTTCATTCCATGAAAGATTTGGATGATGGACGTTTTAATAAAGTTGCAAATGTTGTAGGTCATACTATGCAATACCATCCTCATGGGGATGCTAGTATAGCAGATGCAATGGTTCAAATTGGCCAGAAAGATCTTTTAATTGAAACTCAAGGTAACTGGGGAAATATATTAACTGGCGATCGATCAGCTGCTTCAAGATACATAGAGGCAAGGCTCTCTAAATTTGCTTTAGAGGTGGTTTTTAGCCCTAAAATAACAAAATGGCAATCATCTTATGATGGAAGAAGAAAAGAACCTATAAATTTACCTGTTAAGTTCCCTTTGTTGCTTGCGCAGGGGGGTGAAGGTATTGCAGTAGGTTTATCTACCAAGATTCTACCTCACAACTTTATTGAGCTAATAGACTCATCAATAAAATGTTTAAAGGGACAAAAATTCATTATTTATCCTGACTTTCCTACCTCAGGAATAATGGATATAAGTAATTATAATGATGGGCTTAGGGGGGGAAGGATTAAAGTTAGGGCTAGAATAAGTCAATTAAACAAGAATACTTTAGTTATCAGTCAGATTCCATTTACCACCACTACATCTTCTTTAATTGATACAATTGTTAAAGCTAATGACAATGGGAAAATTAAAGTAAAGAAAATCGAAGATAATACAGCAAATGATGTAGAAGTTTTAGTTCATTTACCTAGTGGTGTATCCCCAGATAAAACTATCGACGGTTTATTTGCTTTTACTTCTTGTGAAACTTCAATTTCTCCACTTGGATGTGTTATTGAAAATAATAAACCATTGTTTATAGGTGTTTCAGAAATTTTAAAGAAATCTACTCATCGAACTAAAGAATTACTAAAACTAGAATTAGAATATAAAAGAGGTGATTTTGAAAATCAATGGCATTATGCTTCTTTAGAAAGGATTTTTATTGAAAACAGGATTTATCGTGATATTGAAAATGTTGAAACTTGGGAAGGTGTAATTAGGGCAATATCAGAAGGTTTGCAACCGTTTATAAATAATCTTAAAAGAGAAGTTGTTGAAGATGATATTGTAAGGTTAACTGAAATAAAGATTAAAAGAATTTCCAAATTTGATATAGATAAAGCTCAAATAAAAATTGAATCTATTGAATCTGAATTAGAGAAAATCACCTTTCACTTAAATAATCTTACTGATTTTGCCATAAGTTATTTTAAAAATTTAAAATCTGTTTATGGAAAAAATAAAAAAAGAAAAACTGAGATTAGAATATTTGATGATGTAGATGCTAAGAAAGTTGTAGTAAAAAATTCAAAGCTTTATGTTAATAGGGAAGAGGGTTTTATTGGCACTTCAATTAGAAAAGATGAGTTTGTTGAGGAATGTTCCGATATAGATGATATTATTGCGTTTACTGAAGAGGGAAAGATGATGGTTACAAAAGTAGATTCAAAAAAATTTATTGGTAAAAACATAAAGCATGTAGCTGTTTTTAAAAAGAAAGACAAGAGAACAGTTTATAACATGATTTACAGGGATGGAAAAAAGGGAACATCATATATTAAAAGATTTAGTGTTACAGGAGTTACTAGAGACAAAGATTATGATTTAACAAGAGGAACAGAAGGTTCTAAAATCCTTTACTTTTCAGCAAATCCTAATGGAGAGGCAGAAATAGTAAATGTTGTTTTAAGACAGTCTGGTTCGATAAAAAAATTAAAATGGGAATTAGATTTTGCTGATTTAGAAATAAAAGGAAGGAGTTCTAAAGGTAATATAGTTACAAAATACACTGTAAATAAAATTGAATTCAAAGAAAAAGGTTTGTCTACTCTGAAGCCTAGAAAGATTTGGTTTGATGAAACTATACAAAGGTTAAATGTAGAGAACAGGGGGGAACTGTTAGGTGAGTTTAAAGCAGACGATTCTTTGCTTATTATTCAACAAAACGGCATTTTAAAGACAGTTAAGCCTAACTTAAATATGCATTTTCCAGAGGATATGATTATTTTGGAGAAGTGGATTATAGACAAGCCTTTGTCAGCAATTTATTTTGATGGAAATAAAGACAAGTATTTTATAAAACGTTTTTTAGCTGGAAGTCAAAATGTAGATCAATACTTTATCCCATCAAACTCTAAAATTCAGTTAGAAATAGTTTCCTCTGATTGGAAGCCAGTAATTGATATAAGTTTCTCAAAAACATCTAAAGGAATAAAAGATAATTTAATTGAAAAAATTGAAGAGTTGATTAGTGTAAAAGGAATTAAGGCTCTAGGCAATCAACTTTCTTCTTTTAAGATAAAAAATATTAATTTAATTGAACCGATTCCATACAGTCCCCCTGAAAAAACTCCAATAATGGAACTTGAAGTAAATGAAGAGGTCAGTGTTCAAAACGAAAATGTAGAAAACGATAATAAAAACTCAGAAAACCAAGAGGGGCAGACTGAACTGGAATTTTAATCAGTTATAATACTTTTTTATTCATTTTTTATTTCATAACAAATATATTTTTTGATACTAGGGTGATTTTTAAGCTTTGGGTGATTGAACTCTCCCTTTTTAATCATTCCAATTTTTTTCATTACGTTTTCTGATTTTATATTATTTTGAGAACAAGTTGAAATTACTTTTTCAATATTCAAGTCCTTAAATGCAAACTTTAAACATCTTTTTGCACCTTCAGTTGCATATCCTTTGTTCCACGCTGATTTTTTTAATCGCCAACCTATATCTGTAGCAGGATTAAATTCTGTTTTATAATTTTGATAAGCTAACCCAATAAATCCAATAAACTCTCCTGAGTCTAATCTTTCAGTTGCGAAATAGTTATACCTATGTTTATTATAATGTTTTAGAAGTCGATATATGAATTCCTCTGTTTCTTGTTTTGTTAATTTTTTAGGAAAATATTCCATAACATCAACGTCTTGATTCATTTCAGCAAATGAATTAAGGTCTTCTTTTGTCCAATTTCTAAAACCAAGTCTTTTAGATTTGAAAATATATTTACTTTTTAACATTTACTCAGAAATTTTCTTAGCTAATCCTCTTTGTGTGTTTTTAATATCTCCCACAAATGAATATTCAAAAACATAAGTATCTTCAAAGGTGCTTAATATTTTCATTTGAACAGGTTTTCTTTCGTTTAGTGATTTAGGATTGATTTTTTTATAAATGCACTCACAGTCTGAAACCCATTTAACAGAGTTTGAGTCGATATTATTGTTAAAATATCCTATTTCTAACTCTTTTGTTCTTTTAAATCTCGTTTTAAGAGTATCGCCTTTATCTGAAATTGATTGAAATTCAAAAGATCCAACCTGAAATTCTTTACAGTTTCTTTCTGAATTATAGCAAGAGGTTAATAATAGTAGTAAAAGAAATAATGGTGCACGTAAATTATTCATACGTAAAGATATATCAATTCTTGAATATTTTAAAAGTGCCATCCATGAAAAAAAAGCCAATTTCTTTAATTTTTTTATTGACACTCAATTTCTCTAAGTTTTCTGGCAGAGAAGGAGTAGGAGTTAGTTTATTACTGTTTTCCTTGCTAACTTCTTCTGATGGATCTCCATTGATTAACCAATCAAGAGTGATGTCTTTAAATGCATTAGTTACTTTAATCACAAAATCTAGACTAGGCTTATTCCTTCCGCTTAAAACATGTGAAACGCTTGACCTTTGAGTTCCAATCTTTTCTGCAAATTTAGAAGCTGTTAAACCTTCTGTTTCAATTAATTTTTTTAATCTTTCTCTGAATTTTTCCATGTATACAATTGTAAATTTATATAAAATATTTTACATAATTACACTAAATTATAAATTATTTATTAAGACTTTAGTTAAAGTGCTACTTTAATATAAATTTATAAAATGCTTAAAAATAAGCAATTAATCAATTTAATAATTTATATGTATACATTTGTTAATATTTTATCATTTTTTATAAGTTTTTAAACAAATATACTGTTCACAATTGTAATCATTTGTATTGTTAACTTTGATGTTTCTAAATAAATTAATGGGATTAGAAATTGATAAATATCAAGATTATAAAGAAAAGTTGCTTTTTGGCAGATACATAAACAATGATTCTATAGTTAAACTTAATATGAAGTATGACTTTTTGGTTATAGGTCATAGTTCTAATAATCTTCCCATTTATTCGATTAAAATGGGATTTGGACCAATTAAAATACTTTTATGGTCCCAAATGCACGGAAATGAATCTACTTCCACAAAAGCTTTATTTGATTGTTTATCATTCTTAAACAATTATCAGAAAAATATTTTTTCTTCTGTTACTTTGATGCTTATACCAATATTAAACCCTGATGGAGCTTTGAAATATACCAGAGAAAATATTAACAACATTGATCTTAACAGAGATGCCCTTTCTTTAAGTCAGATAGAGAGTAGTATTCTAAGGAATCACTATAATCAATTTAAGCCCGACTTCTGTTTTAATCTACATGACCAAAGGTCTATTTACTCAGTAAAAAATAACAAACCTTCTATATTATCTTTTTTATCTCCTTCTGCTAATTTTGAAAAATCTGAAACTAAATCTAGAAAGGAGAGTATGAAGATTATAGCTTTCGTAAAAGGTAAAATGTCTTCAATTATTCCTGATAATATTTCCAGATATAATGATGATTATAATCAAAATTGCGTTGGAGACACATTTCAATCTCTTAAAACTCCTACTATTCTTTTTGAATCTGGACATATAGGTCAAGATTATAACAGAGAAAAAACAAGAGAATACATGTGTTATTCTTTGATCTACTCCATAAATTCAATTGCTTTTAATGATTTTGTAAAAATTGACTACAAAGACTATTACTTAATTCCAGAAAATTCAACTTTTTTCTGTGATATTTTTTTAAAAAATGTTAAAACCTTCTCTGATAAAAATCAAACTATCGATATATGCATCATGTTTAAAGAAGTTTTAGATATTAATAAAAAAGAAATTAGATTTGAACCTTACATAGATAAACATGGACATTTTTCAAACATGTCAGGTCATCTTAATGTTGATTTCAATCAAATTAAAGATTGTTTTGATATGTCCAATAATTTTATCATTGATAATTTAATGGATATCATTAATAAATTGCGAATAATTCAATGATTTCTCATTTTATTTAAAAATAATTCAATATATTTGTACTTCTCTAAATTTAAAAACAATAAAATGGCTAAATTAAAACTTGATGAAATAGATCATCAAATATTAGATCTATTAATAGAGAACACAAGAACGGCTTTTACGGATATTGCAAAACAACTTCTTATTTCTGCTGGAACAGTGCATGTAAGGGTGAAAAAAATGGAGGATGCGGGTATAATTAAAGGCTCCACTTTAACACTTGATTACAAAAAGCTAGGTTATACTTTTATAGCATATATCGGAATTTTTTTAGAAAGAACTCATCATACAAAATTTGTTCTTCAACATTTAAAAACAATTCCTTTTGTAACTGTAGCCCATATTACAACAGGTAAGTTTAATATATTTTGTAAAGTTCGTGCTAAAAGCACTGATCATGCAAAGTCTATTATATTCATGATGGACGATATTGAGGGGGTTTCAAGAACTGAATCAATGATTTCTCTGGAAGAAAGCATAAATGACAAGAAGAGATTGATGCATAGAATTTTTAATGAATTATAGTAATTTTTAAGTTTTTGTGAGAAAATTAACCAAGAAAGAAAGATTTAACGATAAAGTTTTATCAAGGTACCAAGTTTATAATAGTATTTTTTCAACTCTTCCATACGAAAGTATAGGAAATACTGGGGTTATGCTTCCTTTATTTGAAAAAATTTGTGTAGAAAGTTATGATAAAAACAATAATCCATCTCAAATAGTAGAATTTTTTTTCAATACCTATTTAAAGGACTCAGATGAAAAAGAGAAGATTACGTTGCTTTTCAGATTTATTCAATACATAGAAAGACAGGTTGTCCTCTTTGATGCAGTTGAAGACGCTTCATTTTCTTATATAAATAATTTAGATGGTAGAGGAACTTTACGTAATTTAAAAGAAGAGGCTGAGTCTAAAAATAAAAAGCCTGAATTAAGGGATTACTTATCAAAGTTTAGATTAAGACCAGTTTTAACTGCTCATCCAACTCAGTTTTATCCAGGATCTGTATTAGGGATCATTACCGACCTTACTTCAGCAGTTAAAGAAAATGATTTAGCTCAAATAAAAATTATACTTTCTCAATTAGGTAAAACGCCTTTTTTTAAAAATAAAAAACCTACACCATATGATGAAGCAGTTAGTCTTACTTGGTATTTGTCGAATGTTTTTTACAATTCAATAAGTAATATTTATAAATATATTAAATCGAATATATTTGATGGAGAAGACTTTAATAATGATATAATTAATTTAGGGTTTTGGCCTGGTGGAGATAGAGATGGAAATCCATTTGTAACTACTGAAATTACGCTAAGTACTGCAAGGAAGTTAAGAAGTGATGTGATTAAGAATTACTATAGGGATATTAGAAAACTTAGAAGAAGGCTTACTTTTAAAAATATAGACACTATAGTTGTTGATATTGAGAATAGACTATATAAAAGTATTTTTAACGACAATAATCCACCTGAAATTAGTTTAGAAGAGCTTAAAAGTAAGCTGTATCAGATTAAAGAAATTTTGACTAATGAGCATAAATCGTTGTTTATTGATGATTTGGATGACTTGATAAACAAGGTTAATATTTTTGGTTATCATTTTGCGAGTTTAGACATTAGACAAGATTCAAGAATTCATAGTAAAGTTTTTGAAAATATTTTTAAAATTGCTCAAAAATCACTTATCAAAATATTTCCTACTAATTACCTAAATCTATCTAAGGAAAAAAAAATAAAAGTTCTTTCAAATATTAAAAGAAATATTCCTTTAGATCATTTTAAAGATGAATTAGCTATTTCTACCTTAGGATCTATTAGAGCAATGAAAACAATTCAAAATGCTAATGGTGAAAAGGGATCAAACAGGTACATTATAAGTAATAATCAATCATCTTTAAATATTATTGAAGTTTTTACAATGTTTAGGTTAAGTGATTGGGAATCACCTTCTGTAGATATAATTCCTTTATTTGAAACTATCTCAGATTTAAAAGTTGCTTCTATGGTAATGGAATCTGTTTATAGAAATAAACTTTATAGAGATCATTTGTCTAAAAGAGGGAATAAACAAACTATCATGCTTGGTTTTTCTGATGGAACTAAAGATGGAGGCTACTTAATGGCTAATTGGAGCATATTAAAGGCAAAAGAAGCCTTAACAACTATTTCTAGAAAATTAGGTATTAAAGTGCTCTTTTTTGATGGAAGAGGAGGGCCTCCAGCTAGAGGAGGCGGTAATACTCATCAGTTTTATGCTTCTATGGGTGGTTTTGTAGAGTCTGATGAAATTCAACTTACCGTTCAAGGTCAAACAATTAGCTCAAATTTTGGCACTGTTCAATCTTGTCAATATAATTTAGAACAATTATTAAGTTCTGGAATTCAAAACAGAATATTAAATGATAGTAATGATAGTTCAAATAAAGACGATAAAGTTATTTTAGAAAACTTAGCCAACATTAGTTATAAAGCATATAGTGATTTTAAAAATCATCCTAAATTCCTTCCTTATTTAGAACATATGAGTACTATTAAATACTACGCCAAAACTAATATAGGTAGTAGACCGTCAAAAAGAGGAAAAGATGATGCAGAATTTGATTTTTCTGCATTAAGAGCAATTCCTTTTGTTGGTAGTTGGAGTCAGCTTAAACAAAATGTTCCTGGTTTTTATGGTGTTGGAACTGCATTAAAATATTATAGTAACCAAAATAAGTTTAATGATCTCAAAAAACTATACAAAAGATCTTCATTTTTTAGAACATTAATTTCTAATAGCATGATGAGTCTTACAAAGTCATTTTTTAAATTAACTTCATATATGAAAAATGATCCTGAATATGGAGAATTTTGGACCTTAATCTATGAAGAGTATAAACTGTCAAAATCAATGATACTAAAACTTTCAGGTTTTAAGGAACTTATGGAGAATGAACCTGCAAATAAAGCTTCAATTCAGACAAGGGAAAGAATTGTTCTTCCTTTAATTACCATTCAACAATATGCTTTAAGAAAAATTAAAGACATTGAAAGAGGTGTTGTTTCTAAAAAGGATTTGAATACTTATGAAAAAATGGTTACTAGATCTTTGTTTGGAAATATAAATGCAAGTAGAAACTCAGCATAATTATTATTTTTCGTAATATCGAAATGAATCAATAATGGTTTTATTTTCAACTTCAATATCATAAACAGGATTCCCTATTTCTTTTAAAAGAATAAAGTTTATTTTTCCATGACTGTTTTTTTTGTCATGTTTTAATAGCTTAATAATTTCCATTATTTCACTATTTGAAAAATTAATTTTTTTATAAATTTTTAATATGTGCTTTTTAATTCTATCTAAATCAAATTGAGAAAAATTAAAATATTTATTGGATATGTATGAAGCTAAAACAATACCAATACCAATAGCCTCTCCATGTAAGAGTCTTTTATTAGTGTTTAAAAAAAATGATTCAATTGCATGGCCTAAAGTATGACCAAAATTCAAAGCCTTTCTTTCCTTATTTTCTTTTTTATCTATTAGAACAATTTTATTTTTAATTTCTATAGATTTATTGATAATTTTTAAATTATAAATTATATTATTGTTTTTTTCAAAAACTAACTTATTAAACAAGTCTAAATTTGAAATTAATGAATGCTTGAATATTTCGGCATATCCACTAAAAATTTCTAATTTATTAAGAGTATTTAAATAGATTGGATCTATTATTACCATTTTAGGGTCATGAAATGTTCCAATTTGATTTTTCAAAACACCCAAGTCAACACCTGTTTTTCCGCCAATAGAAGCGTCTACCATTGACAAGAGAGTTGTAGGAATATTTATATAATCTATTCCTCTCTTAAATGTACTTGCAATGAAGCCACCCATATCACCAACGACTCCACCACCTAAATTGATTATTAGACTTTTTCTATCTGCTCCAAGGGATGATAATTTATTCCATAAAAACATACATGATTCAATATTTTTATGATCTTCGCCATCCTTTGAAATTATTGTTTCATATTCTTTAATTTTAATTTTATCAATTAGAACACTTAGACAATCTTTATTCGTATTGAAATCTAAATGAATAAATATTTTTGAATAATTGCAAGAATTTAAATGAGACTTAAGTGTATTATAGCCTTCATTTTCGAAAAAAATAGAATAACTTTCAGCCTTAATTGGTTTCATTTGTCTAAAATATTTTACAAAAATAACATCTTTTTTATTTAAAAAACTATGTAATTTAGTATAATAAAAATTTAAATTATTGAATTCGATATTTTCAAATACTAAGGAGGCCTTTTCATTAAAATCTAATTTCGAACTTTCAAGAGCCCAATTCCTATTTAAGATTATAGAAAATAAGACACTTGTAAAAATATTTACATTTTTAACAAAAATTGCCTTAAAAATCTACTTACCTGTTACTCCAATTATTAAAATGAGTGTATTTAATCATTTTTGTGGTGGAATTTCTGAATTGGATTGTATCCCAATTATAAAAAAAATGTATCAAAAAAAAGTAAGTTCAGTGCTTGATTTTTCTACTGAAGCCTTTAATTCAGAAGAGGAGTTTGATAACTGTTATGATAAAAAGCTATCAATCATTGAATTTGTAAAGAATCGTACTGAAATTCCTTTTACAGTTTTTAAACCTACATGCTTAGGAAGTATAGACTTGTTTAAAAAGAAAACAAATGGAGAAACTTTAAATGAAGACGAAAATATTCTTTGGAATAAAGTTGTTTTAAGATTTGAAAGAGTATGTCAAAAAGCTTTCGAAAATGATATTAAAGTTTTAATAGATGCAGAGGAGGTTTTTATTCAAAAGGCTATTGATGATCTAGCTATTTTAATGATGCTTAAATTCAATAAAAAAAAACCAATTGTGTTTAATACTGTTCAAATGTATAGATGGGACAGATTAGAATATTTAAAAATTTTATTAAATGATAAAAACATTAATGATATTACATTTGGTTTTAAACTTGTAAGAGGAGCTTATATGGAAAAAGAAAGGTTAACAGCAAAATCTTTAAATATTAAATCTCCAATTTGTGAAAGCAAACTTGAAACCGATGTAAATTTTGATTCTGGATTAGATTTTGTATTTGAAAATTTAAATAGAATTAGTTTGGTTTGTGGATCTCATAATGAAGAATCTGTTATCAAAATTATGAATATTATGAAAGAAATGAATATTGATAACAATGACCAGAAAATTTGGTTTGGCCAATTATACGGCATGAGCGATAATATAACTTATAATCTAGCTGATAAAGGCTATAATACTTTTAAAATCTTACCATTTGGACCTGTAAGAAACCTTATGCCGTATTTAATAAGAAGAGCAGAAGAAAACACTTCTGTTAAGGGTCAAACAGGAAGGGAATTACAACTTATAATTAATGAAAAAAGAAGAAGATATTTAGAGAAGTCATAACTATTTTACTTTATTGAAATATGCAACTTTTTCACAATTTTTAATTTTAAAAGTTGATAGATTACTTTTTATATCAGCTTCAATAATGTATATTTTACATGAATCTAATTTTACATTACTTTTTGAAAAATTTACATCATAAATATTTAAAAAGCCTTCTTTGCTTTTAATTATACTTTCGTTTTTATTATTAAAAACCCATTCTTTTTTATAGATATCATTTAATACCCTTTTGTTAGGTGTATAGTTAAAAGTACTTTCTTTTTTATCTAAAATAAATATTAGGATAATTATTCCTATTGTTGTTCCAAACAGGAAATAGTATAAACGTTTTAAAAAGCTCATAGGTAAGTTATCTGTTTTTAATTGTTATTTTTCTTTTATCATCTCCAATATAATCTATTGTAATATGAGAATAGTTCTGATTTAATTGATCAATAATTATTTCAGGCCATTCAATTATGACTTTATTTTTACTTGCTAAATAGTCCAATAAGCCTAAGTTATTAATTTCTTCTATTTTTTCAATCCTGAAAAGATCCATATGAAATACAGTTGATTCCTTAGTGATGTATTCATTTATTAAGTTATAAGTAGGACTGTTTACCGTATCTATGACTCCTAAATTTTTACATAATTGTTTAATTAGCGTAGTCTTTCCAGCCCCAATAACTCCGCTAAATAAAAGAATGTTACTTTTAGAACTTTTTAAAACAAGCTCACTTGCTTTTTCAATGTTGTTTAAGTCATATTCAAATTCCATAATCTACTTTGGCTTAATCACAACAAATGGCACTAACATTTCTTCTAAAGAAACTCCGCCATGCTGGTATGTGTTTTTAAACATATTTACGTAATTATTGTAGTTGTTTGAATATACGAAGTAAGTATTTTCTTTAGCAAATATAAAACAACTGCTTAGATAATTTGATGGTAATAAAAAACTTGAAGGATCGTCAATTTTAATTACTTTTTTAGTTTCAGAATTTATCTTTTTTGCTGTTTTATATCTTAAATTTGTAGATATTTCTTTATCACCAGAAACTAGCGATGGAGTATTTACGTTAATTGTTCCATGATCTGTAGTTATGATTATTTTATAACCCAACTCTTTTGCTTTTATAATTATTTTTTTAAGATTGGAATTATTGTACCAACTCAAGGTTAAACTTCTGTAAGCTTTATCATCTTTCGCCAATTCTTTAATAAAATTTACATCTTTTTTTGCATGTGAAATCATGTCAACAAAATTATATACCAAAACACTTAAATCATTTTGTTTTTCATTTTCTAGTTTTTCATAATACTTTATTCCTTCTTTAGTATTAATTACTTTATGATAATTAAAACTAACATTTTTACCTAACCGTACTAATTGTTCTTTTAGAAGAAGTTTTTCAAATAAATTTTTTCCTCCTTCATCATTTTCATTTTTCCATAATTCGTTATGCTTTTTATTTATTTCAATTGGTGATAAGCCAGAAAAAATTGAATTTCTTGAATACTGAGTGGTTGTAGGAATTATAGAAGAATAAATCTCGTTAACAGTAACTTTGTAATCGCTAATTATATCTGGTTCTAAACATTTCCACTGATCATATCTTAAATTATCAATCAAAATCATTAAAGTGGGTCTTTCTGAACTTAATTCAGGGATAACTTTGTTTTTAAATAGTGTGTGAGATAGGTCAATATCATTATCTAATAAAATGTTTTTATAATTTTTCTCAATAAATGTTCCAAATAATCTGTTTGCTTCTTTTTTTTGAGATTCTATAATCTCATAAATGTCATTATTATCAATTTGACTGATTTCTAATTCCCAATAAGTTAAAATTTTATAAATCTCTATCCATTCTTTAATTGAATTACAATAATTAATTTTAGAATTAATTTCTTGATAGTTTTTTTGATAGTTTGATATTGTTTTGTTGGTAATTAGTTCTTTGTTTTTAAAAATCTTGGTTAGTGATAATAAAATTTGAGTTGGACTCAACGGTTTGATTAGATAGTCATTAACTTTTAACCCAAAAGCTTCTTCTACGATCGATTCTTCAGAATTTTGAGAAATCATAATTACCGGAATTAATGTTTTTTCTTTAATAAGATCTAATGTTTCAATCCCGGAAAGTCCTGGCATATTTTGATCAATTAATATAGCGTCATATGTATTAAGTTTTATAAGTTTTATCGCTTCTTGCCCGCTTATACATATATCAATGTCATATCCTTTGTTATTTAAAAAAAGAATATGCGATTTAAAATGATCAATTTCATCGTCAACCCATAAAAGTTTCATCATATGACATTAATTAAAATCAAATTTAGTTATAATTTAAATCACATATTAATATTGTTAATCCTTTATAAATTGAATTAATTCATTTTTCATACTTTTGCGTCGATGAACTTAAAAGCCTATCAGGTTGCTGAAATTGTTGATGGTGTAGTTGAAGGAAATGATCAAATTTCAATTGATAAACTTTCTAAAATAGAAAGTGGTGAGAAAGATTCCTTATCTTTTTTAGGTAACCCTAAGTATAATAACTTTTTATATTCATCAAAATCTTCTATAATAATTATTAGTAATTCTTTTGTTCTAGATAAACCTGTTGAAAAAACTCTTATTAGAGTTGATGATCCAAACAAGGCTTTTTCTGTATTACTTGAGTCTTTTAATAAAAACAAAAGAATTTTATTTGGTATTGATAAAACATCAATTATTTCAAATAATGTTAAATATGAAGATGATTTATATTTTGGAGCTTATTCTGTTTGTCAAGAAAACTCTATTTTAGGAAAAAATGTTAAAGTTTATCCTCAAGTATTTATAGGTGAAAATGTAAAAATAGGGAACAATAGTATATTATTTCCTGGTGTAAAAATATATGATAATTGCATTATAGGTGAGAATTGTATAATTCACGCAGGTACAATTATTGGTTCTGATGGTTTTGGTTTTAATTTAGATAAAAACGGTAATCAAATTAAGGTTATTCATAATGGTAATGTAATTTTAGAAGATAATGTTGAAATTGGAGCTAATTGCACTATTGACAAGGCTACGTTAGGTTCAACTATAATTAAAACTGGAGTTAAAATTGATAACTTGGTTCAGGTAGCACATAATGTGATCATAGGTGAAAACACTGTTATTGCAGCTTGCGTTGGAATAGCAGGGTCAACAACAATAGGAAAAAATTGTATGATAGGAGGGCAGGCTGGAGTTTCTGGACATTTAATAATTGGAGATCGAGTTATGATTCAAGCGCAATCTGGTGTTATGAAGAGTGTTGATTCGGATAGTACTGTAATGGGTATGCCAGCAATTAACTATAGAGATTATAATAAATCTTATGTTCATTTTAAGAACCTACCTAGTATAATAAAATCTTTAGACAAACTTTTTAATTTAAATAAAGATGGCTAAACAACAAACAATTCTTAAATCAGTATCATTAAAGGGGGTTGGGATTCATTCTGGAAATGAAGTAAATCTAACTTTTAAGCCTGCTGAGGATAATTTTGGTTATGCATTTTGTCGAATGGATATGCCTGATAAGCCAATTATTGAAGCTGATATTAATTATGTAGTTAACACAAAAAGAGGAACTACTCTTGAAAAAAATGGTATTAACATCCAAACCTCTGAACATGTTTTAGCCGCCTTAGTTGGTCTTGAAATAGACAATGTATTAATTGAGTTAGATGCTGCTGAACCTCCTATAATGGATGGTTCCTCCAAGTATTTTGTTGAAGCTCTAATTAAAGCAGGTATTAAAGAACAGAGTGAAGATAGAGTAGAATATATAGTTAAAGATGTCATTTCTTTTTACGATGAAGATTCAGGTAGTGATATAACTGTAATTCCTTCAAAATTTTATGAAATAACAACAATGGTTGATTTTGGTACAAAAATTTTAGGCACTCAAAATGCCACTATGAAAAAACTGAGTCAATTTAAAACAGATTTTGCTCATGCAAGAACTTTTAGTTTTTTACACGAAATAGAGATGTTGTTAGACAATGGTTTAATTAAAGGAGGTGATATTAATAACGCCATCGTTTATGTTGAGAAAGAGCTTTCAAAAGAAACAATGCTCAAATTAAGAAAAGTTTTTAATACAGATAAGCTTGCTGTACAGTCGAATGGTATTCTAAATAATTTAACATTACATTATCCAAATGAAGCAGCTAGACATAAACTCTTAGATGTTATTGGAGATTTAGCTCTTATTGGAACAAGAATAAAAGGTAAAGTAATCGCTAATAAACCAGGACATTATGTAAACACAATGTTCGCAAAACGATTAGCATCTATTATAAAAAATGAGAAAAGAAATGTCGCTCCTGTAGTAGATTTATCTAAGCCACCTGTAATGGATGTTAATCAGATAATGAAGATTCTTCCTCATCGTCCACCTTTTTTATTGGTCGATAAAATTTTAGAAATTTCAGATAAACATATCATTGGTTTGAAAAATATCACTATAAATGAAGAGTTCTTCAATGGTCATTTTCCTGAAAGACCAATTATGCCTGGTGTGCTTCAAATTGAAGCTATGGCTCAAGCTGGAGGGGTCCTTATTTTAAATACTGTTTCTGATCCAGAAAACTATTTAACTTTTTTTGCAAAAATAGAGAATGCTAAATTTAAGTATCCTGTTGTTCCAGGTGATACGTTGATATTTAAATGCGAATTACTTTCACCTTTAAGAAGAGGAATAGTTCACATGAAAGCTCGAGCATTTGTAGAAGGTAAGCTTACTAGTGAAGCTGAATTAACGGCTAAAATAATTAGAAATACTTAAACTTAAATGTATAATCCTTTATCCCATATTGACCCAAGTGCTAGAATAGCAAAAAATGTTGTAGTTGAGCCTTTTACAACTATAGAAAATAATGTAACGATAGGTGAAGGGACTTGGATTGGATCAAATGTTACAGTTATGAGTGGTGCTAGAATTGGAAAAAATTGCTCGATATTTCCTGGATCAGTTATTTCTGCAGTTCCCCAAGACATGAAATTTAATGGAGAAGAAACTCTGGTATTTATTGGAGATAATACTATAATAAGAGAATGTGTTACTGTCAATAGAGGAACTACCGATAGAAATAAAACAGTTATAGGAAAAAATTGCCTTATAATGGCATATTGTCACATAGCTCACGATTGTATTGTTGGAGATAATAGCATTTTTTCTAATAATTCAACTTTAGCAGGACATGTTACAGTAGGATCTTACGTAATCTTAGCTGGCATGGTCGCTGTTCATCAATTTTGCTCTATTGGTAACCATGCTTTTGTTGCAGGTGGATCATTAGTTAGAAAAGACATTCCGCCATATGTAAAAGCCGCTAGAGAACCTGTTTCATATGTAGGAATTAATTCAGTAGGATTAAGAAGAAGGGGGTTTGACAATAAGGTTATTATGGAAATACAATCTATATACAGAACTTTATATCAAAAAAAGTATAATAATACTCAAGCAGTCCATATTATGGAAGCAGAAATGGAAGCAACTAAAGAAAGGGATGAAATAATATTGTTTATAAAAAATTCTCAAAGAGGAATAATGAAAGGTTATTTTAAAAATTAAAAACCATGGCAACTTCATCAGATATAAGAAAAGGACTTTGTATAAAATATAGTAATGATATTTATAAAGTTACTGAGTTTCTTCATGTTAAACCAGGGAAGGGTCCGGCTTTTGTTAGAACAAAACTTAAAAGTGTAACTAATGGAAAAGTCATTGATAATACATTTTCTGCTGGTCACAAAATTGATGAGGTAAGGGTTGAGACTAATAGATTTCAATTTTTATATAAAGAAGACGTGACTTATCATTTTATGAATGTTGATGATTATAATCAAATTACTATTGAAGAAAATTTATTAGACTCTTGTCTATTTTTAAAAGAAGGTGAGATTGTAACAGTTTTAACAAACACAGAAGATGGATCTAGCCTTTCTGTCGAAATGCCTCAAAGCGTTACTTTGGAAATTTCAGAAACTGAACCAGGTCTTAAAGGAAATACCGCTACTAATGCAACAAAGCCAGCTACTTTAGAGACTGGAGCAACAATAAACGTTCCTTTATTTATAAATGAAGGAGATTCAATTAAAATTGATCCCGAAAAAGGATCTTATTTAGAAAGAGTAAAAAATTAATCCTATTAATGAGCATATTAGTAAACAAGAATTCTAAAATTTTAGTACAAGGATTTACTGGAAGTGAAGGAACATTTCATTCTAAACAAATGATAGCCTATGGAACAAATATAGTTGGTGGAATTACACCAGGAAAGGGAGGTCAAATGCATTTAGAAAAGCCTGTTTTTAACACTGTGAAAGAAGCTGTCGAAAAAATTAATGCTGATACTTCAATTATTTTTGTGCCTGCAAGATTTGCTGCTGATGCAATTATGGAATCAGCTGATTCCGGTATTAAAACTATAATTGCAATTACGGAAGGAATTCCTATTTCTGACATGACTAAAGTAAGTCAATATATTAAAAACAAGGATTGTACTTTAATTGGACCTAATTGCCCTGGTATTATAACTCCTGACGAAGCAAAAGTTGGCATTATGCCTGGTTTTGTTTTTAATAAAGGTACAATAGGGCTTGTTTCAAAATCTGGAACTCTCACATATGAAGCAGCAGATCAAATAGTTAAACAAGGTTTTGGAATATCGACTGCTATTGGAATAGGAGGGGATCCTATAATTGGAACAACTACAAAAGACGCTATAAAGTTGTTTATGGATGATCCAGATACTGAATGCATAGTAATGATTGGAGAAATAGGCGGTCAACTTGAAACGGATGCTGCTCTCTGGATTAAGGAAAATGGTAATAAAAAACCTATTGTTGGATATATTGCAGGAGAAACTGCTCCAAAAGGCAGAACTATGGGCCATGCTGGAGCAATTGTTGATGGTACTGAAGACACCGCTGAAGCTAAAAAGAAAATCATGAAAGAATGTGGTATCCATGTTGTAGATTCTCCTGCAGAAATTGGAAAAAAAGTTGCTCAGGTTCTTTAATAAATCACTAATTTTACAAATTAATTGGTGTTATGAGTTTATTAGAGGGGAAGACAGTGATAATTACTGGTGCTAGTCGAGGCATTGGAAAAGGTATTGCTTTAACTTTAGCTAGTCACGGTGCTAATATTGCTTTTTCATATAGCAAGTCTGTAGACTTAGCTAATGATCTTGTTTCTCAAATTACTCATTTAGGAGTTAACTGTAAAGCGTATAAAAGTAATGCGGCTAGTTTTGAGGAATCTCAAAAACTTGTTGATGATGTGTTGAATGATTTTGAAACATTTGATATTTTGATTAATAACGCAGGTATTACAAAGGATAATCTTTTGATGAGAATGAGTGAAACTGATTTTGATAAAGTAATTGAAGTTAACTTAAAGTCCGTTTTCAATATGGTTAAAGCTGCTCAAAGAGTTTTTCTAAAAAAGAAATCAGGAAGCATAATTAATATAAGTTCTATAGTTGGAGTAAAAGGTAATGCAGGTCAATCAAATTATGCAGCTTCTAAAGCTGGTATTATTGGGTTTTCAAAATCTATTGCATTAGAGCTTGGGTCTAGAAATATTAGATCTAATGTTGTTGCACCTGGTTTTATTGAAACCGAAATGACGGCTGAATTAAGTGAAGATATTGTAAATAACTGGATTCAAGGAATCCCATTAAAAAGAGGAGGTAAACCTGAAGATGTGGCAAATCTTTGTTTATTTCTTGCTTCGGATCTGTCAACTTTTATAACAGGTCAAGTAATTAATGTCGATGGCGGCATGTTAACATAAATAATTAAAATTAAAAACTAAAAAAATGGAAAAATTAAACAGAATTGGATTGCCTATTGTAATATTAGTAATGCTCACATTTGTTGGCCTTATGAAATCAATAGTAAACATTGGTTATGGTGAAGCAGGAGTATTATTTAGAACTCTTGGCGGAGGTGTTGTGACGGATGAAGCTCCTATGGGGGAAGGTCTTAATTTTATACTCCCTTGGAATAAAGTATACATATACAATATTAAACAACAAGAGGTTTTTGAAAGTCAAATGCAGGTATTGTCTTCAAATGGTTTAGAGATTTCACTTGATGTTTCTGTATTATATCAGCCACAATCTAATAAGCTAGGTTTATTACACCAAACTAAAGGAACTAACTATTTAGATGTAGTTCTAGTACCATCAATTAGAGCAGTAGCTAGAAGTGTTGTCGGAAGATACACACCAGAACAATTATATTCTACTAAAAGGGATGCTATTCAAGATGAAATCTATGATGAGCTTAAAGAGGGGGTACAGGAACAATTTGTTCAGATTAATGCTGTTTTAGTAAGAGATGTTACTCTTCCTCAAACGATTAAACAAGCAATTGAAAGAAAGCTTAGTCAGGAACAAATGTCTCTTGAATATGAATTTAAACTTGAATCAGCTAGAAAAGAAGCTGAAAAAGTAAGAATTGATGCTCAAGGTAAAGCAGATGCAAATAGAATATTAAATTCATCTCTAACTAGCAATATTTTAAGAGACAAAGGAATTGAAGCTACATTAAAATTAGCTGAATCACCTAACTCAAAAGTTATTATAATTGGCAGTGGTAAAGATGGACTTCCTATAATTTTAGGAAATCAATAATTTTATATATATTCGCACCTTTAAATGAAATTTACTCATAACATACATCGTCATTTATACTTCCTCAAACGAGTGATGTGATGATATTGTTGTATTATTATATAAGCCCGTTTGTTAATTCAAACGGGTTTTTTTTTGTTAAAAATTTAAACATATACAATGCAAAGAATTAAAATTGCTATTCAAAAATCAGGAAGATTAAATGAAGAATCATTAAGTCTATTAAAGAAGTGTGGTATTAATATTGACAATTATAAAGACCAGTTAAAAGCATCTTCTGTTAATTTTCCGATTGATGTTTTTTTTCTTAGAAATAGTGATATCCCTCAGTATATAATTGATGGAATAGTTGATGTGGCTATAATTGGAGAAAACTTAATAATAGAAAATGATAATAAAATTGATATTATTGAAAGATTAGGTTTTTCTAAGTGTAAAGTTTCTATTGCAGTTCCTAATAAGATGGAATTTAATTCTATTATGGATTTAAATGATCTTAAAATTGCTACTTCTTATCCAAATACCTTAAATAATTTTCTAAATAAAGAATCTATAAAAGCAAGAACTCACGTTATTAATGGGTCTGTTGAAATTGCACCTAATATTGGTCTTTCTGATGCAATTTGTGATATAGTTTCTAGCGGAAGCACTCTATATAAAAATAATTTAAAAGAAGTTTATGTAATACATTATTCTGAAGCAGTTTTAGCTGTAAGTAACACAATTGATAAAAAATCTAATGAGTTACTAGAAAAATTACTTTTTAGAATAAAGGCAGTATTAAAAGCAAAAAAATCTAAATATATACTCTTAAATGCTCCAAATGAGAAAATTAATACTATTTCAAAAATACTACCTGTTCTTAAGAGCCCAACTGTTTTACCTTTAAATCAAAAAGGCTGGAGTTCGTTGCATTCGGTTATTGAAGAAGATACATTTTGGGAAGTGATAGATAAGATTAAAGAAGCTGGTGCTGAGGATATTTTAGTTTGTCCAATTGAAAAAATGGTTTTATAATGAATAAATATTATAATCCACCTAAAAGTATTTGGAAAGAACTGATTAAAAGACCCACTATTAAAATTTCTTTTATAAATAAAACGATTGATTATATTTTTAATTTAGTCCAAAAAAAAGGGGATGATGCTATTAGATTATTAACTAAAGAATTTGATAAGATTGATTTAATAAATAATAAAGTAGAAGAATCTAAAATAGCTAATGCTATAAATTATGTTGATAATGAGTTGAAAAACTCTATTAATTTAGCTTTTGATAATATCTACAAATTTCATAAAAGTCAATTAACTAAATCTTGTAAAATAGAAACTAGCGCTGGGGTAGTTTGTTGGCAGGAGAAAAGACCAATTGAGTCTGTTGGTTTTTATATACCTGGAGGTTCTGCTCCTTTGTTTTCTACTATACTTATGCTAGCAATTCCAGCAATGATAGCTGGTTGTAGAAAAATGATATTATGCACTCCACCTTCATCAGATGGAAGTGCTAACAACATTATTCTTTATGTTGCCAAACTTTGTAATATAAAAGACATTTACTTAGTCGGTGGCGCTCAAGCAATAGCCGCAATGACATTTGGGACTAGTTCAATTCCTAAAGTGAACAAAATTTTTGGTCCAGGCAATCAATATGTAACTGCTGCAAAAATTAAATCTATTCAATTTAACACTGCAATTGATATGCCTGCAGGTCCTAGTGAATTATTAGTACTTGCAGATCAATATGCTAATCCTAGTTATATAGCATCAGATTTACTGTCTCAAGCGGAACATGGTCCAGATAGTCAAGTGATTTTTGTAAGTCTTTCAAAATCTTTGATTAATGATGTTGAAAAATGCATAAATGATCAAATTAAGAATTTAGACAGAATAGATTTTATTAATAACTCAATTTCAAATTCAAAGCTTATATTTTTTGATGATGAAACTAAAGCAATTGACTTTATTAATTTATATGCACCAGAACATTATATAATTAATGTTAAAAATGAGTCCTTTTTTATAGACAATATTGTAAGTGCTGGCTCTGTGTTTATCGGAAATTACACTCCTGAAAGCGCTGGTGACTATGCGTCGGGTACAAATCATACTCTTCCGACAAATGGAAATGCAAAGCAATATAGTGGTGTTAATTTAGATAGTTTTCAAAAGACTATTACATTTCAAAAAATATCAAAAACAGGTTTGTTGAATATTTCTAAAACTGTTGAAACTATGGCTCAAGCGGAAGGTTTAAAAGCTCATAAAAACGCAGTATCAATAAGGGTTAAAGATTTAAAAAATTAATATGAAAATAGATACTCTTGTTAGAGATAATATTAAAAAAATGTCTTCATATTCATCCGCTAGAGATGATTATAAGAATGGGTATGATGAAAATTTAATTTATTTAGATGCTAATGAGTCTCCTTTTGAGAATGGAATTAATAGATATCCAAACAATAAGCATAATGATTTAAAGACTGTTGTTTCTAAAATTAAAAACATTGAAAAGGATCAAGTTGTTTTTGGAAACGGAACTGATGAAATTCTAGATTTAATTGTTCGTGTTTTTTGTAATCCAAATGAAGATAAAATAATTACTCTTCCTCCAACTTATGGAATGTATGATGTCATTGCTAAGACTAATAGTGTTGAGAATATTGAGATCCCATTAAAGAATAATTTTTCAATTGATAAAAATAAAATATTGAGTTTAAGTTCAGTTAAGACTAAGGTTTTATTCTTGTGCTCTCCAAATAACCCTACTGGAAATTCATTCGATATCAATGATTTAAACGATCTAATTAAAGACTTTAAGGGGATTGTTGTTGTTGATGAAGCTTATATAGATTTTTCATCACAAAAATCTCTAATTAGTCTTATAGATAAGCATGATAATTTAATAATTACTCAAACTATGTCTAAGGCTTATGGAATGGCAGGCATTAGGCTAGGGATGGGGTTTTCAAATAAAAATATTATTAGTTACATAAACAAAATCAAAACCCCTTATAATGTAAATACACTTACTGAAAACAAAGTTCTTAAAGAGTTAAGTAAAACTGATGAACTTAAAAATAACATCAGTCTAATTTTAAATCAGAGGAAAGTATTAATATCCTCTTTAGAAAAACTGGATTTTGTTCAAAAAACATACAAATCAGACGCAAATTTCCTTCTTGTTAAAGTTGATAATGCGGATTTGAGATACAATCAGTTATTAAAGAAAGGTATTGTTGTTAGAAACAGATCAAATCAATATTTGTGTCAAAACTGTTTAAGAATTACTATTGGAACAGGAGAAGAAAATAAAATATTCATAAAAACACTTAACGAATTATGAAAAAGATTCTTTTTATAGATAGAGATGGAACTTTAGTGGAAGAGCCTGAGCTAGATAAACAATTAGATAGTTTTGAGAAATTATGTTTTTTTCCAGGTGTGTTTAAGTATTTAAACAAAATCAGTAAAGAATTAGATTTTGAACTAGTAATGGTTACAAATCAAGATGGTTTGGGAACAGATTCTTTTCCTGAAATAACTTTTTGGCCTGCTCAAAATTTTATTATTAATTCTTTTAAAAATGAAGAAGTTGGGTTTTTTAAAATACACATTGACAAGAGTTTTGAAAACGAAAACTCTAATTACAGAAAACCAAGAACAGGAATGTTAACAGAGTATATTGAGGATATCAATATTGATATGCAGAATTCTTTTGTTATAGGAGATAGAATGTTTGATATGCAATTAGCCAAAAACTTGAATTGCTCAGGTATTTTTTATAATGGTTCAGACCTTGATGATTCTTTAAATGATATTGTAAAACTTAAAACAGATTCTTGGAAATCTGTATATGAATACTTGAGTGGATTGAATAGATATTCTACGTTTGAAAGAATTACAAATGAAACGAAAATTAATATTGAACTTGATTTAGACGGAACAGGAAAAAGTAATATTGATACTGGTCTTTCATTTTTTGATCACATGTTGGATCAGCTTTCAAAACACTCACTGGTAGATTTAAACATTAAAGTTGATGGAGACTTGAATGTTGATGAGCATCATACTATTGAAGACACGGCAATTGCTCTTGGAGAATCTTTTTCTGCTTTACTTGGAAAGAAAATAGGAATCGAAAGATATGCTTTTTCGCTTCCTATGGACGACTGTTTAGCTCAAGTGGCAATAGATTTTGGAGGAAGAAGTTGGCTTGTTTGGGATGCTGAATTTAAAAGAGAGAAGATAGGGGATGTTCCAACTGAAATGTTCTATCATTTTTTTAAATCGTTTTGTGACGGTGCTAAATTAAATGCAAACATAAAAGTAGAAGGAACTAATGAGCATCATAAAATAGAATCAATATTCAAAGCTTTTGCTAAATGTATTAAAAGTGCTATTAGTAAAAATCAGGATAAATTAATATTGCCATCCACTAAAGGAGTATTGTAATGAGAATAGCTATAATTGATTATGGGGCTGGGAACACTCAAAGCGTGAAATACGCTTTAAAAAGACTTGGTTGTAAAGGAATTTTGACTTCGGATAAAGAAATTATATCAAGTTCAGATAAAATTATTTTTCCAGGTGTAGGGCAGGCTAGTAGTGCCATGAAAAAACTTAAATCTGTAGGTTTAGATTTACTTATACCTAGTTTAAAACAACCAGTGCTAGGTATATGTTTAGGTATGCAATTGATGTGTGACTTTTCAGAGGAAGGAGATACAGATTGTTTAAAAATATTTAATTCAAAAGTAAAGAGGTTTGATAATTCACTTAAGGTTCCTCAAATTGGATGGAACACTCTTTTTAATTTAAAAACTAGCTTATTTGATTCAATTAAGGAAAAGGAATACATGTATTTAGTTCACAGTTATTTTGTTCCCGTTATTCCAAAAACTATTGCAACTTCTAAATATGGAATCTCTTACAGTACAGCTATTAAAAAAAACAATTTCACAGGAGTACAATTTCATCCTGAAAAGAGTGGAAGCAAGGGTGAGATTTTACTTAAAAATTTTATAACTAATTAATAATGAGAATAATTCCAGCTATTGATATTATTGAAGGAAAATGCGTAAGGTTATCGCAAGGTGATTACAGTAAAAAAACTGTATACAGCTCTAGTCCATTTGAAATGGCCCAACGATTTGAAGATCATGGTATTAATTTTCTTCATTTAGTTGATCTAGACGGCGCGAAATCAAGTAAGATTATAAATTACAAGATTCTTGAGCAAATCGCTCTAAAAACAGCTTTAAATGTTGATTTTGGTGGTGGATTAAAATCAGTTGAGGATGTAAGGATAGCATTTGAATCAGGTGCATCTCAGGTTACACTTGGAAGTATTGCTGTCTCAGATCCTGATACGTTTATTGAGTTGTTTCAAAATTACGGATCTGAAAAGATAATTTTAGGAGCTGATTTTTTGAATAATAAAATAAAAACAAACGGATGGTTGAATGATTCTGGAAATGATCTTATGGATTTTTTAGATTATCATGTCTCAAAAGGTGTAAAGTATGTTATTCCAACGGATATTTCTAAAGACGGAATGCTTAAGGGACCTTCAGTAGACTCTTATAAAAATATCTTAAAGTCATTCAAAGATGTTTGTTTGATTGCTTCGGGTGGAATATCAGATATTAAAGATTTAGAGGATTTAAAAGAAATTGGTTGTGAAGGTGCTATTCTTGGAAAAGCGATTTATGAAAACAAGATAGAATTAAAAAGTTTAATGAATTTTATAAATACATAATGCTGGCCAAAAGAATAATTCCATGTCTTGATATAAAAGACTCTAGAACCGTAAAGGGTGTTAATTTTGTAGATCTTGTAGATGCTGGAGATCCAGTTGAGCTTGCTAAATATTACTCTGAAAACGGAGCAGACGAGCTTGTGTTTTTAGATATAACCGCTACAAAAGAGGACAGAAGGACATTTGCTAAGTTAGTTGATGAAATTTCAGAGAATATTAATATTCCTTTTACAGTTGGAGGAGGGATTAAAACTAAGGAGGATGTAGAAATTCTTTTGAAAAATGGAGCAGATAAGGTTTCTATTAACAGCTATGCTGTATCAAATCCTGATTTTATTAATGAATTAGCTTCTAATTTTGGAAGTCAGTGTATTGTTGTGGCAATTGATGCAAAGTTTATTGATAATGACTGGTACGTGTACTTAGTTGGCGGTAGAATTAAAACAGAGATTAAATTATTTAACTGGGCTAAAGAAGTAGAGAAGAGGGGAGCGGGAGAAATTTTATTTACCTCAATGGATCATGATGGCACTAAAAATGGATTTGCTTGTAAAGCACTTGAGGAATTATCACAGAAAGTGAATATCCCTATTATTGCTTCTGGTGGAGCGGGAAAAATCAAACATTTTAATGAAGTTTTTAAATCAGGTAATATTGATGCTGTACTTGCTGCAAGTGTATTTCATTTTAATGAAATTGGATTAAAAGAACTTAAAATAGAATTAAATAATAATAATATACCTATACGATTATGAATTTAGATTTTAATAAAAACAAAGACGGGTTAATACCAGCTATTATACAAGATAATAAAACCTCTAAAGTATTGATGCTAGGTTATTTAAATAAAGAATCTTTAAGTTTAACTTTAAGTTCTGAAACTGTTTATTTTTACAGTAGAACTAAGCAAAGAATTTGGAAAAAAGGCGAAGAAAGTGGTAATGAATTAAAGCTTGTGTCAATCAAGGAAGATTGTGATAATGATACGGTTCTTATTAAAGTGAATCCTTTAGGACCGGTTTGTCATACTGGAGAAGACACATGTTTTAATGAAGAAAATCAATCTATAGATTTTATTGACGAGATAGAGAGTGTTATTGAAGATAGAAAAAACAATCCCATAGATTCTAGTTATGTATCTAGCTTATTTAAAAAAGGAACCAACAAGATTGCTCAAAAAGTTGGAGAAGAAGCTATAGAGTTGGTTATTGAATCAAAAGATGACGATAATGAAAGATTATTCTTAAATGAAGGTGCAGACCTATTATTTCATTATTTAATTCTTCTTCAAGAAAAAGGATATAAACTTAATGATGTTTTAAATGTTTTAAAATTAAGAAATAAATCTACTACCAAATTAAAATAGACATCAGTATTAATATTAAAGAAACTCACCTATATAATTTTAATATAAACTATAAAACATGTATTTTTACGGATATTAAAATTATATATGGCTAAATCGCAACAAACTTTTAACAAACTAGAAAAGGAAAAGAAGCGTAAAAAGAAACGTGAAGACAAAATAAAGAAGATGTTAGCTCGTAAAGAAGCTAAAGAAAGTGGAGAACTTGTTACTAACGAGTTTGTTTATGTTGATTATAACGGAAATTTCACAGACACGAAACCAGATCCTTCAGAAAAAAAGAAAATCATTGCAAGTAACATCGTTTTAGGAGTTCCTAAGCGAGAAGATGTTAAAACGGAGGGTTTTATTGGTAAAGTTAATTTCTTTGATCATTCAAAAGGTTTTGGGTTTATAATTGATCCAGAAAGCCAAGAAAAATATTTTGTACATATAAGTGAATGTATTGATGAGATTAATGAAGGAGATAAGGTTGAATTTGATATTATGAAGGGTGCCAAGGGAATGAATGCAGTAAAAGTCAAGAAGAAATAATACAATTGAACTATAATTTATATTATGTTAAATCGTGTTTATTAATACAACAATCTACTTATTATGAAAAAAAAGATATTATATACCCTATTAGTTTTGTTGGTGGCTTTTATAGTTTTTGCTGTTTATACAGTAATGAACCCTAAAAGTCCATTGCAAACTGCCTCTTTTTCAGAAAATGGAAAAGATATTACAATAACTTATAGTAGTCCTTATAAAAAAGGTAGACTTATATTTGGAACAGAAGCTGAATCGGCATTAGTTCCATTTGATAATTATTGGAGAACTGGAGCTAATAGACATACTATGATAAAAACTGGTTCTGACTTAATTTTTGGAGACAATGTTCTATCTAAGGGTGAATATTCTTTATATACTAAACCTGGTTTAAATACTTGGGATATTACTTTTAATAGTACTAATGCTTATTTTGGAATTTCTCAGCCAGATTCTGAAATGGATTTGTTTTCAATTACTGTTCCTTCAAATGCAATTGATGAATCTATTGAGCAATTAACATTTGATTTTATTCCAGCACCGCCTAATGGTCCTAATACAAATTCAGCTATAAGATTAAGATGGGATTTAACAGAAGTAGTAATTCCATTTAATTAACAATGTTTTCTTTTAAAAGTTTTTTAAAAGCACTAGTATTTTTATTTTCTCTTTTAATAATAATTATAATTTTTAGTGGAATTTCTTATTTTGTAATTGACAAGGTTCAAACTAAAAATAATCTGATGGATATTGAAGAATATTCTCCTATATCTACTTTAGTAGTTCCTCAAAATCCATCTAAAAAATCTAAATATCCTTTTGTAGATGTTCACAGTCATCATTGGGATATGCCTATTTCAGATTTATCAGGTTTAGTTAATGAAATGGATAGTTTAAACATGGGTTATATGATAAATCTTAGTGGATCTGGTTTTGCTACTTTTTCTGGAAATCAAACTTTAATGGACTTGAATCTTTCGAAATCATTAGAGAATGTTAAAGAAAACTACCCAAATAGATTTGGAATATTTGTTAATCTAGATTTAAATAAAATAGATAATGACGATTTTGCTAAGTCATCAGTAGAAATTTTAGAAAATGGAGTAAAGGAAGGTGCTATCGGCCTAAAAATTTATAAAAACCTAGGTCTTAACTTAAAAGATTCAAAAGGTGTCAGGGTTAGCATTGATGATAAAAGACTCTCTCCTATTTGGGAAGCATGTGGAAATCTTAAAATACCGGTGTTAATTCATTCTGGTGAGCCCTCCCCTTTCTTTGATCCTATTGATAAGTATAACGAAAGATGGTTGCATGCTAGACAAAAACCTCGAAGTTTTAGACCATCTGATAAATATCCGTCATTTGAAACTGTAATGCAGGAGCAGTTTAATATGTTCAAAAATCATCCCAATACTATTTTTATTAATGCTCATATGGGATGGATGGCTAACAACCTTGATGAATTAGAAAAGCACTTAGATAGCTTACCGAATGTTTATACTGAAATTGGAGCCGTTATTGGAGAGCTTGGAAGACAGCCAAGAAGAGCTCGACAGTTTTTTATCGATTATCAAGACAGAGTTATGTTTGGAAAAGACACTTATAAAAAGTCTGAGTTTGATGTTTATTTTAGAGTTTTAGAATCTAAAGATGAATATTTTGACTATTATAGAAAAAGACATGGACTTTGGAAAATGTATGGTCTTAACCTTCCAGATGAAGTTCTTAAGAAATTATATTTTAAAAATGCTTTAAAATTATTTCCTTCAATTGACAAGAAATTGTTTGACTAACATTTTTTTACCTTTACTAAAGAGAAAGAGTTTTGTAATTTGATTATTTGTCATTAACTATGCATTAATATTTAAGATATTAATATGATAATTGGTATTCCAAAGGAAATAAAAAACAATGAGTTTAGAGTGGGAATGACTCCTTCAGGTGTAAATTCTTTTATTAGAAATGGTCATACTGTATATCTTCAAAAAGGAGCTGGCTTAGGTAGTGGTTTTTCAGACAATTTATATTCCAAAGTTGGTGCTCAAATATTTGATTCTATTGAGGAGATTTACGCTAAATCAGAAATGATTATTAAAATTAAAGAACCTTTAAAAGAAGAATATGGTCTTATTAAAAAAGGTCAAATTATATATACATTTTTTCATTTTGCATCCTCAAAAGAATTAACAGAAGCAATGATTGCAAGTGGAGCAATTTGTATAGCATATGAAACAGTTCAAAATCAAGATAGAACCCTACCCCTTTTAACCCCTATGTCTGAAGTGGCAGGAAGAATGGCTACTCAACAAGGAGCTAAGTTTTTAGAAAAACCTCAATCTGGTTATGGAATTTTACTAGGTGGTGTTCCTGGAGTGAAACCTGCAAACGTAATTGTGTTAGGTGGTGGTGTGGTTGGAACACAATCTGCTAAGATGGCTGCTGGATTAGGTGCTAATGTTACGATATTTGATATTAGCCTTGATAGATTAAGGAAATTAGATGATATCATGCCTAAAAATGTTAATACTCAATTTTCTAATACCTATAACATAGCAGAGGCTATAAAAAATGCTCATCTTATTATAGGAGCTGTGTTAATTCCTGGAGCTAAAGCACCAAATTTAATTACAAAAGAAATGCTAAAGGACCTTAAAAAAGGTACTGTATTGGTTGATGTAGCCGTAGATCAAGGAGGATGTTTTGAAACAACTCACCCAACAACGCACAAAAACCCAACTTATGTAATTGACGATATTCTTCATTATAGTGTAGCTAATATGCCTGGAGCAGTTCCTGTAACGTCTACAGAGGCATTAACAAATGCTACCATTAGCAGAGGTTTAGCAATTGCCAATAAGGGATGGAAAGATGCATGTGTTGAGGATCTATCTTTAAAATTAGGTTTAAATATAATTAATGGTAAAACTGTATATAAAGCAGTAGCAGAAGCTTTTGATTTTGACTATACAGATATAAATGAAATTATTTAATCATGTCAAATATTCCTTCGGTTGATCTATCTGATTTTTTATCTGACAACGAAAGTTTAAAAAAGAATTTTATTATAAAAGTTGGTAAAGCCTATCAAGAAATTGGTTTTCTTTCTTTAAAAGGTCATTTTTTATCTAAAGAAAATATTGATGATCTTTATTCTCAAATAAAAAAATTCTTTGATTTACCTAAAGAAATT
>DUDG01000040.1 GCA_012959395.1 Flavobacteriaceae bacterium
GTTCTTAAAATTTTAAGTTTAGACCTAATGAAATAGATTTCAATACTGGAGTGTAAATTTCCCATGATCCACTATTTCTGATTTCTGGATCAACCTTTAATCTATCATCTTTAACCCAAGTGAATAAGTTAAGTCCTCTAACACTAAAACCTACGTTGTCGAAACCTAATTTATTAGCAAGTGATTGAGGAATGGAATATCCCATAACCACATCTCTTAATCTGACAAAATCACCATCGTATAAGAACCTACTCGTTGTTCCTGATCCAGTTCCAGAAGTACTAGTGCTCCATCTCATTCTTGGAACTTCAGTTACATCACCTGGTTTTTGCCATCTTTTCATTAACTCGGCAGAACCTTGGTAGTATCTAGTTGAAAGTAAGTTGCTCGCATGTGTATACCAGTTCCATCTTTCAAAAACTTTGTGACCACCCATAAAATAAAGGTTACCGTCTAAGTAGAAATTCTTATACGATAATCTTGTTCCTAAACCACCAGAGTATGTAGGAATTCTATTACCCTGTACTGCTTGAGATGCAGCTCCATAGCTGTTTACTATTTCCATACTAGGATCAGTTGCTCCACCCTTATAATACATTGGGTTACCAGTGTCAGAATTAACTCCTGCCCAACCTCTTATATACCAAACTCCCATTGGTTCTCCAACTCTTGTTCTATTGTAAGACCCATCTAAGTTGATATCGTTACCAGAAGCATCTTTAGCTAACTTTAATACTTCATTATCGTTAGTTGCATAGTTTCCATAGATATTCCAAGTAAAGTCTCCTAGTCTAAGAATGTCAGCAGATAATTCAACTTCTATACCTTTATTTTCAACTTCACCTACATTTTTTGTTTGTGAACTATGACCAGTTGTTGTTGATAAAGGAACACTTTGAAGTAAGTCATTTGTATTTCTGTTATAGTATCCTACAGAACCAGAAAGTCTATTGTTTAATAATGAGAAATCAAGACCTATATCATAAAGTTGTTGTTTTTCCCAAGATAAAAGCAAGTTTCCAAATGAAGATGGATAAACAGCACCATTATCATTATAACTTGCGCTATAACCAAATAAAGATTGGTATTGGTTTAATCCAACACTATTACTACCTGTTTCTCCAATAGAGGCTCTAAATTTTAAGTTGTTAACCACATTGCTATCAGCCAACCAACTTTCGTTTGAAATATTCCAAGCGATACCAACTGACCAGAAACTTCCAAATCTATATCCGGGAGCAAATCTTGATGAACCTTCATATTTATATGAAAAGTCAGCAACATATTTGTCCATATAAGAGTAGTTTAATAATCCTAAATAAGAAAGTTGCTTCCAGTCACTAAAAGCACCTGAAGCAGCCTCATTAGTTCCAAAACTATTTACATAATACAATCCATCTGCAGGAACATTTTCTCCTGAAGAAGAGTTATAAGTGTATTTGTTTTTTTGAAATTCCATTTGAGCTACAGCAGAAATAAAATGAACATCATCAATTGTTTTGTCAAATTCTAATGAATTATTAGATGACCAGGTAAAGGATCTAGATGTATTTTGATAAGCATATCCATTATCACCGTTAGCATCACCATGATGAGGATCTCTGAATTCATGAGACACACCTAAAGTAAAGTCAACAGCATACCTAGTTCTAAATTTAATATCATCAGTAAATCTATAAGTAATCGTTGTATTAGAAAGAGCTCTAGTACCATCATTTTGCTGAATGTTTTTCTCAGCTAGATATGGAGTGTTAAAAACACTTGTTGAAAGGTTTATGTTCCATGATCCATCAGGATTTTTAGGCTGTTGAAATGGACTCATAAACAATCTTGTCATCTGAGGAGCACCAAAATAAGAACTTCCTTCATGTATACCATTTTGAATCGCATTAGTTACTCTATTGCTTGTAACAATATCAACTCTACCGGCTTTTCTTTTATAAGTAAATGTACCAGTAACACTTTCAAAATCTGTACCTACAGATGTTCCAAGTTGGTTTTTATAACCTACAGACATTCTGAAATTTTCTTGTGCAGATCCTCCAGAAGCAGACAAGTCATAAGATTGATAAGGAGCATCTTTTACTTTAATAAGTTCTTCCCAGTTACCATCAACTCTTCCTCCAGCATCCCAAGCAGCAGCACCAGCAAAGTTTGCTAGAGCATAGTTAGTTGCTGTTTCTTTGTCCCAACCAAAATCATTAATGATTGTTTCTGCTCCAAGTTCAAGTCTTTGATTACCTGTTAGCATTGGACGCTCATCTATTGCGTAGTTTTGAAAACCATACTGAGTAGTTAAATTATATTGAACCTCACCAGCAGTACCTGATTTTGTAGTTATTACAATTACACCATTTGATCCTCTTGCACCATAAGGAGCAGTTGCAGAAGCATCTTTTAGCACAGTAATACTTTCAATATCAGAAGCATTAATCATTGATAGAATACCCATGTCAGTAAGTAATGGACTAATTGAGCCATTGTTTACTGGAACACCATCAATTACAAATAAAGGAGCATTTGATCCTGAAATTGAACCTTCACCTCTAATTCTAATATCTTGTGGCGCACCAGGAGTTCCTGACTGAGTAGTTACTCTTAAACCAGCAACACGACCTTGAAGTGCTTGATCAGGTGAGCTAAGAGCTACACCTTCAATAAGCTCAGAGCTAACAACAACAGCACTACTAGTTAATCTTTTACGATCCCTACTAGTAATACCTATTACAACTACCTCATCAAGTTCAGTGCTTGAACTAAGTGAAACATTGATTTTTTGAGAATTTCCAACAGTAACAGATTTACTATCAAATCCAACGAAGCTAAAGACTAATACGTCTCCAACACTAGCTGAAATCGAGTAATTACCATCAAAATCAGTAGTAACACCATTTGAAGTGCCTTCTACTAAAACTGTTGCTCCCGGAAGAGCAAGACTGTTATCATCCGATACATTACCGGTAATTACAACGTCTTGTGCGAATCCCCAAACAGACACTATCATTAATGACAATGTCACAAGAAAGTTTAGTTTTTTCATATATTAAATTTTGTTTGTTAACAAATATGTTAAAATTAAGTTAAAATAGAAAGCTTTTTATCAATTTTCTACTAACAAAAAGTGATAATTTTTAAGAATCTAGAAAAAAAAATATTATAACATTGGTAAATCAATATTTTTCTTTACTTTCTTATTATTAAAAATAAGAACTATTAAAACGTCTGATTTTAAAATATTAAAGAATAATGAAATAGAAGGAGCAGTTTCTATTGCCCTCTTTCCTTCAAACTCTAATGATGTTAAGTTTGAATATAAAGCTTTAGTTCCTAACTGGAAACTCCTGGAAAAGTTTAAAAAGAAAATTATTAATGAAGAAAAATTTATTATAACATATAATAAACAGTTAAATGAATTAAATCCAACAAATGTATTTGAGCATTTAAACTCATTGACTGGAGATGTAGAGCCTATATTAATGTGTCATTGTGCCAAAACTAAATTTTGCCACAGGCATTTATTTGCAGCTTGGTTGGAAAGTAAATTAGGAATTCAAATTGAAGAATTAGATTCACCAAATCATGTAAGAAAAGATGGTTATTTAGTCAAAAGAAAAGATCTTTCATTATTTAATGAGGAAGATTAAAAGAAGTAATGCACTATAATTCCCCCTATAACAACACCTTTCACAAAAGATAACCACATTCCAGCGTAATTACTTAATCCCCATGATTTTAATGTTTTTTCTGTAAGTTTTTTGTGCCATTCCATATAATTGTTTTTATAAAGTTAATCATGTTTTTCTAATACAATATTAAAAAGATAATCTTCGAAATTTGATTTGTTTTCTATATTTGGGAGATGACCGGAGTTTGGAACGAAGTATTCAAATCTATTTGGTAAAACTTTATTAAGATTTTCCTTAAAGTCATTATATACCACTGCAGAATCACTATCCCCCCAAATAGTATATACAGGGAGATTGATTTCGTTAATTAAGAAGTTTTCAATGTTTAAGCTAATATGATTTTTTCTAGTAGAAATTAAAGCTCTAGCAAAACCTTTATACTTTAATAATTCTTCATATTTATCATCCCAGTCGGGGTAATTTTCAGGATATTTAAAGTCAAGTAATTGGCTTTTTGATATTGTTGGATACTGAGAAGTTATGAAGTCTTGAATTTCTTTTTTGCTAACATTATTGTTTAAAGATTGTGTGCTTTCGTAAAAGCTTGATGCTGAAACATATATTAGTTTTTCAATAAGGTTAGGTTTTAAATAAGCTAATTTAGAAATTACTCTTCCTCCGTTGGATAACCCTAAAAAGGTAGCTTTATCAATATTTAACTCTTTTAACAATTCAATAACTTGATTAGCAAACAATTCGTCTGTATAATCAGTATTTGGATTGTCAGAATATCCTCTTCCGTATAAATCTAATCGAATTACTCTGTAACCTTTCTTAATTGCTGAATTAAAAGTATTATCCCATATATAGGATGGAACAGAAAAGCCGTGAATAAACACTAAAGTGCTTTTTTGATTACCATTTTCAATTTCATAATACGTGAATCCGTTTTCAAATTCAATGAATTTTCCTGTATTTATTGTAGATCTAAAATTACTGTCTTTTATAATAGTTTCATATTCAGTGGTTTGACATGAAATAAACAAGATTAATAGGGTAGTTGACAATAAAATTACTTTTTTCATTATTAAGGAAATATTATATGTTAATTAAGTTAATTTTGTTTTTCGATTTTCAAAATCTAAAAATAAAAAAATTTGAATAAAAGAAGTTTAGGTTTTTTAGCAGCGTTTGGAGCAACTCTTATTTATGGTTTTAATCATACTATTGCAAAAAATGTTATGCCTACTTACATTGAGCCGTTTGGCTTTATACTTTTAAGAGTGTTAGGTGCTTCAATATTATTTTGGACTTTAAGTTTATTTTATAAAGGTAGTTCAATTGAAAAAAAGGATTGGCCTAGAATAGTTTTATGTTCTTTGTTGGGAATGGTTATAAATATGCTTGCTTTCTTCAAAGGATTAGAGTTGTCAACACCTGTAAATAGTTCCATTTTAATTACTATAGCTCCTATTTTAGTTTTTATTTTTTCTGCTATAATTTTAAAAGAAAAAATAAGAGCAATGAAAGTCTTAGGAATAATATCTGGTTTTATTGGAGCAATAACACTGATTTTATATACTGCAAAAACTGGACTAAATGCTCCTAATATTCCTTTAGGAAATTCTTTGTTTTTTTTGAATTCTGCTACATACGGATTGTATCTTATTTTAATAAGACCTATGATTGCCAAGTATGATTTAATTACTTTACTAAAATGGCTGTTTACTATAGGGTTTTTAATAAACCTACCAGTCACTTATAGTGAATTTTTAAATGTTAGTTGGAATACTCTTCCTTTATATGATGCTATTCTTCCGATGATATATGTTGTTTTAGGAACTACTTTTTTTACATATCTATTAAATGCTTTTGCTTTAAAAAATTTAACAGCATCATCAGTTAGCTCTTTTATCTATTTACAGCCTATTGTTGGAATTGCTTATGCAATTGGAACAAAAAATGATACTTTAACTTTTATAAATGTTTTAGGAATGCTTTTGATTTTTCTAGGAATATATCTTGTTACAAAGAAAGTAGAAACAGTTAAAATATAACTTGAAACTTAGATAAAAAAAAACGACTATTTACCATAATATGGAAAATAGTCGTACACTTTTGTTAATTCACTCTATCTTTAGAGTATATTAACTAAACCGGTGCTTCTTAAAAAAATTAGTCTATTTTTTTAACGTTGATAGCACTTAATCCTTTTGGACCTTCTTCTAGTTCAAATTCAACTTTATCGTCTTCATCGATTCTGTCAATTAGTCCTGAAACGTGAACAAAATGATCTTTTTCAACACCCTCTTCTTTGATAAAACCATAACCTTTTGATCCGTTGAAGAATTTTACAATTCCATTTTTCATAATATAATATTTATTAAATTTTTTGCGAATTTAGTTTAAATTAACTGATATTACTGCTTTTTTATTTATATTTTTAATTATGGCAGAAAATAAAATGAAACTTCATTGGGATAATGTTTATTATAATAAGAATGAAAATGAGGTTAGTTGGTATCAGAAAATTCCCAAAACCTCTTTAGATCATATTAAAAGTTTGAATTTAAATTTGGACTCAAAAATTATTGATGTTGGGGCAGGGGAGAGTCGATTAGTTGATAATTTGCTTGATTTAGGATTTAATAATATTGATGTTTTAGATATTTCTAAAAAATCTATTGAAAAAGCTAAAAATAGATTGGGAGAAAAATCAGAGAAAATTAATTGGATTGTTTCAGATATTAATGATTTTGTAAGTAATAATAAATACGATTTATGGCATGACAGGGCTGCATTTCATTTTTTAAAAGATTCTTCAAAAATTAATAATTATGTAGAATTGGCTAATTCGTGTTTAAATAGTAATGGTAAAATAATTTTAGGAACCTTTTCTAGTAATGGCCCATTAAAGTGTAGCGGACTTGAAATCTCAAGATATAACTCTTCTTCTATAAATGAGATTTTTAAAAAACACTTTATTCTTTTAAACCATCGGATTTCAATTCATCCAACACCTTTTGATACTTTTCAGGAATTTATGTTTGCTGTTTTTGAAAAAAAATAAATAATTTAATTTGAAACAGGAACTAATTGAGAGCTTAAATCGGGGTTTTTCAAAAAATCGTCTATAGGAAACATGGGTCTTTTAATTCTTGTATATTCTAATCTGTAAAGATCTTGATCAACTCCACCAGGAGTTAAAGCCATTATCCAACCTTTATTGATGTTATACAATTCAGGGACTAAGTATCCTATTTTAACCATTACAATATCAGACTGACGTAGGTTTAATCCTAAATCTGTAAAGTCTTTTTCATAGTGATAAGGCTTTCTTTTTTTTGTTACAATCACAGATATGCTTCCTGACTTTACAACTACTTCGGTTTCTGCATGTTTATCACCATATTTAATAGACTTTATTATTCCTTTTAATTTAACCGGGGGGGCATAGCGGTTGTCAACTTCAGCGCCTACGAATTCTTCTATGTAAGAACCAATTTCAAGTTCTACGGCTTTTTCAATTAGTTTCGGCCCAGGTATTGAAGCATATATTAAAGATGGCCCATTAGATTTTTTAAATTCATTTCTTTTTAATAATTCATTTAATGTCCATGTTACATCACCCGCTCCTCCTGCTGTTGGATTGTCACCCATGTCGCTAATAATAAAAGGACTAGTATCACTTTTTAAAGCTAAATCTAAACTTTCTTCTAAAGTTCCTACAGGTGCTACAAAATCAAACTGATCTCTGACTTCCCAAAAACTTTTTGCTAAGTATTCAGCTGATTTATTAACTGATTTTTTATTATCGCCAGTGACAACTACAACCGCATGATTTCTGGGTTCATCTGCCCATGCGTATCCAATCCATATAGCAGCGTCAACAACTCCTTCATTATTAGATGTTGGTTCAACTTTAGCATAGAGACTTTTGCCAGGTTCTATTCTAGTGCTAGTTTTTTCTCCAGGCAGCAAAATTGGAATTTCTATTCTAGCTTTATAAAGTGGCTTTCCTTTACCATTTTCTATTCTGTCTAGTAAGTTTTCTACTGCTCTTTTTTTTGATTCAATTGCATCTTCGTGTGGAGCCATTCTATAGCATGTAATTAAATCTGTCTCTTTAGTTAGGTTAAATGAGACATTTCCGTGTAAATCCATTGAAGTTGAAATGATGGTTTGATAACCAATAACTTCTCGAATTCTTTTTATAAAATCTCCTTCAGGATCATCAAGTCCCACAACACTCATAGCTCCATGAATGTCAAAAAACAATCCATCATATGGAAGATTCTCTTTTAGCATCATTAAAGTCTTTTGAACTAATGATTCATAAGCTTCTCTAGTAACTATTCCGCCAGGCAAAGCATGTCCTCTTAAAGTTGGAATCCAATTAGCTCGGTTTCTATTAATTGAATCTTTTTGTAAAAATGGGTAATATGAAAAAACATCTTCTCCAATTCTTGATTTAAAATCATCTTCATTAGTAAAGGCTGGCGAGAAGGTGCTAGATTCAATAGCTAAGCCTGCTATTGCAATTTTCGGCTTTTTTGCAACAGTAACGCATGAACTAATAAAAAATAGAGATATTAGTAGAAGGATTTTGAGTTTCATAAAAATTAAATTGTTCGTTAAGAATCTGAATAACATAATCTACAAAAGCTCTAATAAAATTTTCTTCTCCAAATTGAACTATTGAAATGGAATTTAAAACCTATAGAAGAGTTTCCGTCGATGTAATTAATATTTTATTAATTTATGGATTTAATTGAAATGATTTTTTTTTAATCAAATTCATTTCAGTAATTAAGTCCTTTACTATTTCTGGATGTTTATTTGATAAATTATTAATTTCAGAAATATCCTCATCCATATCAAAAAGACTATATATATTCTCGCCTTGATTTGGTTTAATAAAAACTGGCTTTGAAAATCCTCCTGACCCTAAATTTTCAATTAACTTCCATTTTCCTTTTCGAATCGAGAAGAAACCCCTTGAAGAATGGTGAATAATAGATTTGGGTTCTGCTTTGTAATTATCATTCATCAATGCATCGTAAAAACTATGACTATCTATCCCTATATTATTAGATTCCTCTCCTAACATTTCGCCTAAAGTGCCCATTAAACTGGCCAATGAATTAACATCAGAATTTGTACTTTTTTCTTTTACTATGCCAGGGTATTTAACCATAAATGGTATTCTATGTCCACCATCATAAATATCTCCTTTCATTCCTTTTAATTCTAAGGCAGCTTTGTGATTAAATCTTTCAATGGATTCTGGCCACCAATAAGGGCCGTTATCACTAGTAAAAATCACCATAGTATTTTCCTCTAAATTCAGTGATTTAAGATGATCTAATAAATCTCCTACATGATAATCGATCATTTTTACAAAGTCTCCGTATTCACCTGCTTCCGAGGTGTCTCTAAAGCTGTCAAGTGGAAGCCATGGTGTATGAGGCCCAGGAAGAGGCAAATACAAAAAGAAAGGTTTATCTTCTTTTTGAACTCTTTTAATATATTTTTTTGATTTATCAAAAAAAGTAGGTAATACTTGATCAATCTCAAAATCCTCTGCCATAGGACCTGCTCTCCAAAAAGCTCCGGATGAATCATGATTTGGTTTGTTGCCATCAGTATAGTTATTCACAGGTTTTATAAACTTATTGTTTTCTAAATATAAGTAAGGAGGAATGTCAAGTGATGATGGGAGAATAAAGCTATAATCAAATCCGTTTTGAGGTGGTCCAAATGTTGGGTTTTTACTAAAATCAATGATATTTTCATTAATATCCCTTATTAAACCAGAATCACTAATATCAGCATTTGATTCAGAAATTTCAACTTTCTTTTCCCAGCCTAAACCTAAATGCCACTTTCCAATAACACTAGTTGTATATCCAAATTTTTTAAGCATAGACCCAACTGTTTTTTTATTCTCTGGAATTAAAGGTTCTCCATAACTCCACAATACTCCTTCCTTTAATTTTGTTCGCCATGCATATTCACCAGTTAAAATACTATATCTTGTGGGAGTACATACTGAAGAAGTCGAATGCATGTCAGAGAAAATCATCCCTTGATTTCCAATACTATTAATATTTGGTGTTGAAATTTTAGAATTCTGATTATAAACAGATAAATCTCCATAACCTAAATCATCCGCCAAAATGTAAATTATATTTGGTTTTTTTACTTTTTCATTATTACTACATGAATAGTTAAATAATAATAAAATAATAATTAATAAATACCTCATGCTTTCAAATCTTTAATTAGTTTAATTGTTTTACCATTTTATAATTCGTTGTTATTAAGATCTTTTACCATTATAATTATGTTTTAAATTAAATATAACTTTAATTACTTTAAATTTAATTATACAAATTCAAAATATATGTATTATAAAATTTTTTTTAAATACTTTTTTTTAATAATTGTTTCTGTCTATTTCTTTACAAGTTGTCAAACCAATATTTTAGATATTAATCTTTCATTTTCAAAAGTTGATATAAGTCATATTTTGCTTGATTCCTCATTGAATATTAGGGCACTTGAAATACAAGACAAAAAGGTTTATAATGCGACTTCTAAGGGGGAAATATATTCTTTTGATACAAATAAACCTGATTTGATTAATGTAGATCAGTATAGTTCTCAGATTGATTCAGTTTTATATCCAAATTTTAGATCATTATCAATTGTGAATCAGGATGTTTTTACCATTACAATTGGAAATCCTGCATTGCTTTTTAAAAATGGAAAAGTTGTTTATAGAGAGGAGAATGAAAAGGTTTTTTATGATTCTATGGATTTTTGGAATGATAAAGAAGGTTTGGTTGTAGGAGACTCTGTGGACGGTTGCATCAGCATTTTAATTACTAGAGATGGTGGAGAAAGTTGGAAAAAATTAGATTGCAGCATTTTCAATAAAAGACTTTCAAATGAAGGATTTTTTGCAGCTAGCGATACTAATATTTCTATAGTTGGAAATAGAGCATGGATTGCTAGCGGAGGAATTAATAGTAGAATCTATTATTCTGAGGATATTGGAAAAAGTTGGAAAATAATAGAAACGCCTATAATTCAAGGAGAATCAACTAAAGGTATTTTTAGTATTGATTTTTATGACAATAAAAATGGTTTTGCAATTGGTGGAGATTATACTAAACCTTTAGAAAATATATCAAATAAGATTATTACAAATGATAGTGGAAAAACTTGGAAAACTATTGCCAATAATCAAAATCCAGGTTATAGAAGCTGTGTTCAATATTTTCCAAATAGTAAAGGTAAATCCTTGGTTGCTGTAGGTTTCGACGGAATAGATGTTTCCAATGATGGAGGATATTCTTGGAAACACATAAGTGATGAAGGGTTTTATACATTAAGATTTTTAAATGACTGTACAGCTTATGCAGCTGGAAATGGTAAAATATCAAAACTTCATTTTAAATAAAAACCCTGCCAAAGCAGGGTTTAATTTTATAAAATTTTAACCATTAATCAACAGTAACAATAGTATTTTCTTCATTTTTTCATGATTTAGGCAATTCTCTTTTAGCTGAGCTCCAACTAATAAGTTTGCTATCAGCAATTTGGTACCATTCTTCATAGACAGTTCCATTGGCTTCAGTAAACCTAGCATTAACCCATTCACCTTGTGT
>DUDG01000041.1 GCA_012959395.1 Flavobacteriaceae bacterium
CAATGTGTAAAGTCTATTGATATAAAATATTCAATACTAGATAGTTAAATGAAGGGTATTAGTACTGGAGGTACCACTTTAACTTAAAACCCTTTAAAGTTAAAATCTTTAAAGGGTTTTTTATTTTAAGAAACATTTAATACCTAAATTTAATATAAATCAATAGTAATGAAAAACATTTTTTTTATATCAATTTTAACCTTGTTGAGTTGTAGTGAAAATAAATTGGGTTTAGAAAAAAATAAAACACACAATTTTGGAATTGTAATTCATGGTGGAGCAGGAACTATACTAAAAGAAAACATGTCAGATGAAATGGAATTACAATATAGAAATGCTTTAAAGACTGCTATTAAGGTTGGTCATGAAATACTAAAAAATGGAGGAACAAGTCAATTAGCTGTAGAAAAATCAATAAATATTTTAGAAGATTCTCCATTATTTAATTCTGGTAAAGGAGCAGTTTTAAATTCATATGGTTTCGCGGAATTAGATGCGTCATTTATGAACGGAAAATCACTTAAAGCAGGGGCAGTTTCAGGAGCGAGAAAAATTAAAAATCCTATTAGTGCTGCAATAAAAGTTATGGAAAATTCGCCACACGTGATGTTGTCAGGTAACGGGGCTGATCAATTTGCTGAACAACAAGGCCTTGAGATAGTAAATTCAGACTATTTTATAACTAAAAGAAGAAAAAGAAATCTTGAAAAAGTAAAACTAAGAGAAGTTAATGCTAAAAAAATTTCCAATAAACTAAATTATGATGAATTTTATAAAAGTCAACTTTTCGGCACGGTTGGATGTGTTGCTTTAGATAAGCATGGGAATTTAGCAGCAGGAACATCAACAGGTGGAATGACTAATAAAAAATGGAATAGAATTGGAGATGCTCCCATAATTGGAGCAGGCACCTATGCTAATAACTTAACTTGTGCCGTTTCATCAACTGGTTGGGGTGAATTTTTCATTCGAACTGTAGCTGCCTTTAATATTTCTGCACTCATGGAATATAAAAATTTGAAAATTGAAGATGCTTCAAGTTTAGTTATTAATGATAAAATTGGAAAGTTAGGCGGAAATGGAGGGGTAATCGCTATAGACAACAAAGGAAATGTAGCGATGGAGATGAATACACCTGGCATGTATCGAGCACATATGAATTCTGAAGGAAAACTCTTAGTTAAGATATATAAAGATGAGTAAAAATTACCCTTAAGAAATTAAATTGCCCTTTTCATCCCATTTTGCAATTTCATTTCTCTTGGACTGATCAACACATTTGTCCAGCCAATTTTTATCATAAGAAAGCCCGTACTGATCTAACACATCTTGAGGAACACCATCCCAAATATTTGGAGTATTTCCTTTATAACCCAATTCTTCTATTCCAACTCTTGAAGTGTAGTATCCTGTCATTGTCAAATTTCTCATTAAAGAAAACCATTGTACTTCATCTTTTTGATCAGAATTAGACAACTCCAAATCTGGATAAGCCATGTCATCCAAAAAAAATTTTTGTTGATTTTCATCACATTCAACGAATGATTTTTGATACATTGATTTTGAAATTTGATCTAGATTTAATAACCCCTTTTTAATTGGAGTTTCATAACTAGGTATATCTTTAGCCATAAATTCAATAAGTTCAGGAACTTCTGCTTCTTCAATAGAGCCAAATTCATTTGGTGGGAGTATTAAATTACATACTTCCTTTATGGTTTTCATTTCATTATCACTAAAACATTTTCTAGAAAAAAGTCTATTATCATATTCTATTTCTATTTTGGTTCTTCCATATTTAAATTTAGAAATAGCTTTTTTTACTTCTTCACTTCCAACTCCTGAAACACAACCTTCTAAAAGCACACCTAACCCAATGGAACCTAACATTATTGACTTTATACTATCTCTTCTATCCATTTCTTAAAAGTTTTGTTTTTGGAATTGATCAATTATATAATCAGAAGTTCTCCATGCTAATGCCATGATTGTCCAAGTTGGGTTTTTATCTGCTTGTGAAACAAAAGGACCTGCATCAACTATGAATACATTAGAGGCATCGTGAAGCTGTTCAAATTGATTAACTACAGACGTTTTCGGATCATTTCCCATACGTGTTGTCCCTACTTCATGTATTATCTCTCCAGGCTTAGTTAAACCATGATTTGAATCTTTTCCAGGTTTATTACCTAATGGAATAGCTCCCATATTATGAATGATTTCTTCAAAAGTATCCTGCATGTGTTTAACTTGATTGATTTCATGGTTACTCCATTTATAATTAAACCTTAGAACAGGAACACCAAATTCATCAACCTTTTCTGGATCAATTTCACAATAATTACTTTTCATAGCTATTGACTCTCCTCTTCCATCCATTCCTAGAACTGACCCATAATATTTTCTCATGTCAGTTCTTAGCATATCTCCATAACCACCTACTTTTATTCCAAAAAATTTATTAAGATAATTCACATCAAATCCTGTTCCATATGATGGTCCTCCCATACCTCCCCAGACTTCAATATGATAGCCTCTAGGAAAATTTAAATTTTTATTATCTAACCACCATGGTGAATAAACATGCATTCCGCCAACTCCATCTTCATTATAAATTTTTCTATTAACTAATTCAGGTAGAAAAGCCATTCTTCCCCCTCCAGTTGAATCATGTAAATACTTCCCGACTATATCACTACTATTTCCCAGACCATTTGGATGTTGTTTGCTTTTAGAATTTAATAATATTCTTGCTGAACTACATGCTGAAGCAGCTAAAATAACTACTTTTCCTTTAATTTTATATTCCGTTTTATCTTCTTTATTTATAAATGAAACACCTGTTGCTTTTCCTTCTTCATCAGTCGTAATAGATCTTACCATTGAATTTACATACATATCAATTTGACCTCCTGATTTTTGTGCAGGGAAAATCAAACATGACCCTGATGAAAAATCAGCATATACCGAACAACTTCTAGCACATTGTCTACAATAGAAACAAACTCCTCTTTCATCATTAATTCTTTTAGTAAGAATTGACAATCTTGAAGGCATTACTTTAACATTACTTTTCCTAGTCCCTTTAATATAAAATAATTCATGAAGTCTTGGCTTTGGAGCTGGAAGAAAAAACCCATCAGGATCGTTATAAAGATTTTCTTTACTGCCAAATACACCTATTAATTTATCTACCTTATCGTAATATGGTTTGATATCTTCATAACCTATTGGCCAGTCCTCTCCTAAACCGTCTTTGCTTTTCTTTTTAAAATCATCTGGTCCAAATCTTAAAGAAATTCTTCCCCAATGATTGGTTCTCCCTCCTAACATTCTAGATCTAAACCATCTAAAATTAGTGTCTCCTTTCTGAGTGTAAGGTTCTCCTTCTATTTCCCATCCACCATAAGCTTGATCAAAATCTCCAAAAGGTCTTCTTGTTCCAGCCCCTCTTCTTGGTGACTCATATGGCCATTTCATTTGGGTCATTTGATCTGGATTAGCTGGATCAAAATACGGTCCTGCTTCAACAATAGCAATACTTAAACCTGATTCAGACAAAATTTTAGTTGCCATTCCACCCCCAGCACCCGAACCAACAATTACAACATCATACTCTTTTGAAGTTTCTTTTATTTGCATTCTACTATTATTAATTGAAGTTGTTTTTTATAAAATTGATCAATTACAACTCTAATATTTTAATATTTCTAAAAGATATAACACCTGGGTGATCCTGTATACCAATTCTTCCTGTTTTAAATTTACCAAAATCACAATTTTGCCAAGGCTTTTCATCACACCTGTTGAATTTTGTTGGAGCAACCATAGCATCCCATACTTCACCACTTAATGGGAAATTGACTATTTCTTCTCCATTATGCACGACAACCCCTTTATTAGTATTATGATCAATCGTTATGTCATAAGTATTCCATTCTCCTGCTGGTTTAGTTACCCATTTTGATGGAGCTACCATACCATACAAGGCACCAGCTTGTGTTAAAGGTCCATCTGGATTTTCAGGGTCTAAAATTTGAATTTCAGGACCAGTAACAAAAGGGTATTCATATTTCATATCTTCTTTTACCCCCCAAAAAAATCCACTATTAGACATGGGACTTACTTTCCATTCTAAATGAATTTTAAAACTTGTATATTCCTTATCGCTTACTAAACTTTTATCACCTTTTCCTTTTGCATTAGCAGATGTAAAAGTTAAAACTCCATTTTCTATATCCCATCCACTTTTCTGTCCATTATCTTGATAATAATGCCACCCTTCCATTGAGTCAGGGTTAATAAGAGAAACCCACTGGTTATCATTAGAGGGATCAATTAAATGCTCCATTGGAACCTTGTTTGCTAACTTTTTTTGAGAATTATTGCAACTAATTATAAAAAAAGTTAAAAAAAATAAAAAATAAAATTTTGTTTTCATATTTCTAATTTATTTAATTATTAAAGGTCTTTTTTTAAAATTTAGACCAATCTCTATATAGTATCTACCAATTATTAATTAGAGTTCCCAGCCTTCTCTTCTTTCTCTACCTACAAATTGATTAGCCAGCTCAAAGTTAGTTATCCTTGTGTTTTTACCGTCCCAAAGTAATTTTTTCCTTCCAATAAAGTCATCACCTTTTTTAAGCATATAACTTCTTAAAGCAAGATTCCCCATTAAAACAGTTTCTGTAAATGGTCCAGCATATTCAATTGGAGAGGTAAGTTTTTTATATGCATCACTACCATAACCGCCCTTGCATGCATTAATCCATTCAATATGATGAATATGGTCTAAGCCATTCCCTCTCCTATTGTAAATTTTATCTGTGTCTAGATGCAATGTTTTTTCACCTTGTCTATATAATTTTGTATTCAATCCATACACACCACAACTAATAACTCCTTTTTTTCCAATAATAAGAACTCCATTTTTATTGCCGTCTTCACCCAAATAATCATCAGTTGGAATTAATTCAGGACGTGGAGGTATAATTCCTCCGTCCATCCAAATTAATTCAACATTGGAGTTAGTTTTAGAAGTTTTATCAAAATGCAAAGTTACTAATGAAGCTGCTGGAGGACCTTCCGGGTAATAATTTGCATTCCACATTTTTTCATAAATATTAGCAACACTACATTCTACATCCTTAGGGTATCCTAAACCAAGCGCTTTATATGGAGCATCTAAAATATGACAACCCATATCTCCAAGTGCACCTGTACCATAATCCCACCATCCTCTCCAGTTAAACGGATGAAATTCTGGTCTATATTCTCTATTTTGTGCAGGCCCTAACCATAAGTCCCAATCTAAATTTTCAGGCTTAGAAGAAGATGGTTCAGGCATTTTAAATCCTTGAGGCCAAACTGGTCTATTTGTCCAAGCGTAAACCTTATTAATATCCCCTATCAAACCTGCATCAACCCACTCTATTATTTTGTTTACACCAACACTAGAACCTCCTTGATTACCCATTTGAGTAACAACCTTGTTATTAGCTGCAGTAATAGTTAACTGTCTAGCTTCCTCTATATTATGAGTTAATGGTTTTTGAATATAAGTATGCAATCCTCTATTCATTACTCTATTTGCAATAACGCCGTGAGTATGATCAGGAGTGCTAATAGTTACAGCATCTAAATCTTTTTCTTTATCCAAAAGTTCATTAAAATTCATATAAAAATTAGCTGCTGGATATTTTTTCCTAGACTTAACAACTCCATGCTTACCATCAGGATGAACATCACATAATGCAATGACTCTTTCATTACTAGCCCAAGAATTCCTTATATCACTTCCTTTTCCTCCAGCTCCAATTGCAGCAATCAATAACTGATCACTTGGTGCAGTATACCCAACTCCACCTAAAACTCTTCTAGGAATAATAAAGAATCCTGCTCCAAAAACAGATGACTTTTTTATAAAACTTCTTCTAGATTTTTTATTCATTTTATTTTATTTCTAATTAATCTCATTTTAACAAATAAAAGATACATATAATTATTTTTAATCAAATAATTACTTCAATTGAAATATTAAATAATAAATAATATCGTTTTCGTGAAATTTATATACTAATTTTAATGCTAGTGATTATTTCCATAATTTAAGGTTCTATTAAAGTTTAATATGAATAACATTGTAATTAAGTTGTTTTTGTTTTTGTTTTTGTTTCAAAATCTCATAAATGCTCAATCTTTAGAGAATAAGAATGTATTAGTTATATATCAATTAGATCCTTACCATAGTCCAAAATTATTTGTTAAAAGAGTGGTGAGTTGGCTAGAAGTACAAAAAGCACATGTTATAGTGTCTAATAATTTGAATTCTTATTCAAATAAAGAGTTAATGGACTCGATTGATTTAGTTATTCAAACAGTAACTATGGGAAGTTTAAATTCTGCTCAAGAAAAAGGATTGACAAATGCAATTAAATCTGGAACTGGGATAGCAGGTTCTCATGGTGGGCTCGCAGATTCTTTTAGAAATAACACTCTATATCAATTTATGATAGGCGGACAATTTGTTAGTCATCCTGGCGGAAATGTCAATTATACAGTTGAATTCACTAAGCCTAAAAACGATTTAACAAAAAACATCAAAAACTTTAATTTAAACAGCGAACAATATTATATGCATGTAGACCCTTATATAAATATATTGGCTACTACTAAATTTAGTGGAAAAGAATTTCCTTGGATAAAAGATCAGGAAATTCCAGTTTGTTGGACAAAAAATTTTGGAAAAGGTAAAGTGTTTTACTTATCAATTGGTCATTCGCCAGATAATTTCGATATTCCAGAAGTCTGGGAATTATTAACAAGAGGCTTTAAATGGGCTAGTAAAAATTAAAAAGCTTTTAAATTTATTAATTCCTGTTTTTTAAAATGACGCCACTTTCCTCTTGGCAAATCTTTTTTAGTCATATTAGAATAAAGAACTCGATCTAATGATAGTACTTTATAATTGAATTTTAAGAATATGTTATCAATATCACTGACTTGTTTTAAAGAAAGCTCTAATCCAATTTCATTTTTTTTCGCTCCATCTACATAGTTAATATTAAGTATCATTATATCATTTGATTTAAGGTCATTCTGAATTGAATTTAAATCAATTTGCTTTAAATCAGATTCTAGAACTAAATGATACAATTGTTTAATATCTTGTCTTTTTTTAGCCATATGTTTAATAAACTCTTGGTTATTAGAAAATATCATAAGTCCCATATAATTTTCATGCAAAAAATCTAAAGACTGTAAATTATGATACTTTTTTATAGGCAATAAACTGAATATATTTTTTTTATTATTTAAATTAATAGAATGGAACCCCTTAGGTTTATTTAAAAGAATATAAACCAATTTATTGGGTGATATACTATTGCCATCTAGTTTAACGTTATCATCAATTGAAACTTTTACACCTAACTTATTAATAACTTTATCATTAACACAAACTCTCCCTTGAACAATAAAATTATCTGCTTCTCTTCTGTTACAATAACCTGAATTAGAAATAAATTTATTTAATCTAATAAGCTTTACATCATCCATTATTTGTTTTTTAGAAGCTGTACAATATAATACTAAATAGACCTATTATAATTAAGGTTTTTAAAGAATTATGTAGAAATAAATAATATTTTTTAGAATTAAACTTCCATAACAAATACAAAAAAATGATAAAAAATGGGATTGCTAGTACATAGTAATAAATCATTAGAGATAAATCATATTTTGTTATTAAAACAAAAGAAATTATAAAAACAATACTTATGCAAAAAGTTATATAAATTTTAGTTGTTTTTTCTCCATATTTAACGGGAATCGTATTATAATTCATAGTGAAGTCTCCAACTAAATTTTCTAAATCTTTAATTAATTCCCTTATTAATATCACAAAAAATAGAAAAAAAGCATGAGTTAAAATTTCCAAAGAAAAATTATTATAATATACAGTAATTGCAAAAAAAGGAGTAATTGACAAAATAACTGAAAGAAAATTTCCAATAAAAGGATAACGACTAATTTTTATTGAATAGAAAAGAATTCCTATGATATATAATCCAAAAAATATAAATGCTTTAAAAGAAACTAAAAAAGAAAAAAATAAAGTTAAAATATTTAATACGATATAGATATTTAGTTTTGTTTTTCCTGAAATTTCTTTTTCTAAAATTGTTTTTAAAGGTCTATTTATTAAATCTTTATCTGAATCATAAACATTGTTAATTATATACCCAGCAGAAATTGAACAAGCAGAAGAAATAATTATGAGCCATATATTATGGTCAAAAACTACTTCATAAAAACTTTGGTTTGTTGAAAAAATAAAAATTGAAGAAATTAATTGCGCAAATGCAATGAAAATAATATTGTAACCTCTAACTACTGAAAATAGACTTAATAACTTTAATAAAAATCTTTTATTTAAAGAAGAAGTCATTAGAAGTTATATACTACTTCTAACTTATAATCTCTTAATGCTGATTTTGCTTTTTCAAAATCTTGTGAAAATCCTAAAATATAACCACCACCACCAGATCCACAAAGTTTTAAGAAATAATCATTAGATTCTATCCCTTTAGCCCAAATGTTATGAAGGTCTTCAGGAATCATAGGCTTGAAATTTTTTAAAACTACTTTTGATAATTTTTTGATATTTAAAAAAAGTGACTTGAAATCAGCTTTCAAAAAATCATCAACACAATTGTCTGTTGTATTTATAAAATCCTCTTTAATGATTTTACTATATTCTTTATTTTTCATTGATTCAAAAAATATCTCAACCATAGGAGCTGTATCACTTGATTCCCCACTGTCTAATAAAAATACTGCACCTTTTCCATTATAGAATTGAGAAGGTATCCAGGTAGTTTCTACTTTATTTTTAGAATGCATTAGAATTGGTAAACTTAGATAACTATTTAAAGGATCTAATCCCGAAGATTTTCCATGAAAATAAGATTCCATTTCAGAAAAAACATGTTTCAATACTAAGATTTTTTCTTTTGTTAAATTTTCAAGAACTGTTATTTTGTTTTGAGCATATCGATCATATATAGCAGCTACTAATGCACCGCTACTTCCAACACCATATCCTTGAGGAATAGTACTATCAAAATACATCCCCATATTCAAGTCATTATCCATCTTATTAAGATCAAAAGCAACTATAGTATTATCTAATTTAGATATGAAATCTTTAAATAATCGTAAGTTATTATTAGATTTTTTTACTTCTTGATTATTTAAATCACCTAATTTAAATCCTCCTTTGAAAAAATTATAAGGAATAGATAATCCTTTGGAATTCTTTATAATACCATATTCTCCAAACAGTAGAATCTTTGAATAAAATAATGGAGCTTTCATTGCGTAAAATTATAATTTATTTGGTCCATTACCTATCTTATCATTTATAAATTCACCATTTTCACAATAACTAAGTAAATTAGAAGATATAAAGTTTTGGATTTTATCATATTCATTTTCAGGATATAACAAATGAATATTAGCTCCAGCATCAAGAGTAAAACAAATTTTTGATTTGTTTTCTTTTCTATATTTCCAAACTTCATTAATAATTTTTAATGTATTTGGCTTTATTAAAATAAAATAAGGCTGTGAGGTCATCATCATTGCATGAAGGGATAAAGCTTCAATCTCGACTATTTTAATAAACAAATCATAATTTCCATTCTCAAGAGCTTTATTTAATTGTTTTAAATTATTATGTGCTTGTTTTATTCTATCACTAGAAAACGAATGACCATTCATTAAATCATGTCCAAAAGAACTAGAAACTTCTTTCTTCCCCTTATCTACAAGTAACACAGTATCGTTAATATTTTTAAAAATACTATTAACTTTATTTGGATATATGTTAGCATATAAATCATTGCTTTCCGAAAATAATTCACTAAATCCCCAAATAGAAATTGGCCCCATAATACTTCTACAAGCACTTCCAGAACCTAAACGGGCTAAAAAAGAAGCTTTTTTAAAAAAATACTCATCATCGATTTCAGGGTTTAGGTGTTTTTCAATATCCATTATTGATAAAGAAAGAGCGCTATAGGAGGAAGCAGAAGATGCAATTCCACTACTATGAGGAAAAGAATTACTCGTTTCTATTATCAGTTTTAAGTTTAGTAAATAAGGACAATAGCATTTAATTCTATTAAAAAATTGAAATAATTTGTCTTCAAAGCTTATTTCTCTTTTACCCTCAAACAATAGACTAAAATCAAAGTTATTATCTTTTACATTTTTTGATTGATATGAAATTCTAGCTTTTGAATAGCAATTACTCAAAGTCAAACTCAATGAAGGGTTCATTGGAATTTGATTAGGTTTTTTTCCCCAATATTTAACTAAAGCAATGTTACTTGGTGATTGCCATTCAGAAATTCCATTTATATTTTCGTTATCACTTGAATTATAAATAAAATTTTTATTCATAAACTATTCAATGGATTTAATTATTGAATTATCTGTTTTTCTAGTTGAACCATCGAAACCTTGAACTCCAGAAACTGTCGTATACTTTAAAATATTTTTCTTGTTAGGAAATATTATTTTAAAAGCTGCTTGACACATTAGCGTAGCTTCGTGAAAACCACATAAAATTAATTTTAATTTTCCAGGATATGTATTAATATCTCCTACAGCAAAAATTCCTGGAATATTAGTTTGATAATCAAGAGCATTATTTACAACTATTGAATTTGTATTAATTTCTAAACCCCAGTCAACTAAACCTCCTAACTTAGGAATTAATCCAAATAATGGAATAAAATAATCTGTTTCTATTAATTTATCTAAACCATTTAATTTTATTGAAACACTTTGAAGTTTATTAGATCCATTTAATTTTAAAACTTCACTTGGAGTTATGACGTCAATTAAAGATTTGTTTTTTAAGTCTTGAACCTTTTCTACTGAATCAAAAGCACCTCTAAATTTAGTTCTTCTATGAATTAAAGTAACCTTTTTGGCTATTTTAGACAAAACAATAGTCCAATCTAAAGCCGAATCTCCTCCACCAGAAATAATAACTTTTTTGTCTTTATAAAAATCTAGGTCTTTAATCATGTATTCCACTCCCTTTCCTTCAAAATTATCAATATTATTAATCGGAGGTTTCCTTGGTTCAAAACTGCCTAATCCTGCTGAGATAGCTATAACCTTAGAGTTATGAATTAGACCTTTATTAGTAATCACCTCAAATGATCCATCATCATTTCTAATTAATTTTTCAGCTCTTTCCCCTAGAGTATATCCAGGGCTAAAAGGCTTTATTTGCTCCAATAAACTATCAATTAATGATCCAGCCAAAACTTCAGGCATTCCTGGAATATCATAAATTGGTTTTTTAGGATAAATTTCTGAACATTGTCCTCCTGGCTTTTCTAAAGCATCAATTATATGACATTTTAATCCCAATAGACCTGCTTCAAAAACAGTGAATAATCCAACTGGACCAGCTCCAATAATTAAAATATCAGTTGTAATTTTATTCATTCTGTTAACCAATATTTATTACTTTTTGAATTTGAGGAGCATATTTTTTAATAATCATTTCTACTCCACTTTTTAAAGTCATTTGATTTACGGAACAACTGACACAATTACCCATTAGTTTAACTTCAACTATATTATTATTAATAGATAATAATTCAATATCTCCCCCATCAGATTCTAAAAAAGGTCTTATTTCACTTAAAGCTTTTTCTACTTTATTTCTTAATACATCTTTATTCATAATATTTATTTAATAGCTGAACAACCTGACATTGTTGTAATTTTAATTACTTCGGTTTCAGGAAGTTTTTTATTTCTAATTATAAGTTCTGAAAGCATATTTTTTGAAATATTATTAAATACACTTTGAATTAATGTTTCATCTTGCAATGCAGCTGGCCTTCCATAATCACCAGATTCTCTAATACTCTGAATTAAAGGAATTTCACCTAAAAAAGGAACTTCCAAATCAATAGATAAATTTTTAGCCCCTTCTTTGCCAAATAAATAATATTTATTGTCAGGCAATTCTAAAGGTGAGAAATATGACATGTTTTCAATAATTCCTAATACTGGAACATTGATATTTTCTTGATTAAACATTGAAATTCCTTTTCTCGCGTCCACTAAAGCTACATTTTGAGGAGTACTTACAATAACTGCTCCAGAAATTGGTAATGACTGCATAATACTCAAATGAATATCACCCGTGCCAGGAGGTAAATCAATTAGTAAAAAATCTAAATCACCCCAATCTGCATCAAAAATCATTTGATTCAATGCTTTTGATGCCATTGGCCCTCTCCATATTACTGCTTGATCTAATTTTGTAAAAAACCCTATTGATAGAATTTTAACTCCAAAACTTTCAATTGGTTTCATTTTAGACTTTCCATTAACATTTACAGCCAAAGGCTTACTATCAAAAATATCAAACATTAGGGGAATAGATGGTCCATAAATATCTGCATCTAGTATACCTACACTAAAGCCCATTTGTGATAAAGATATAGCCAAATTTGCCGTAACTGTTGACTTTCCCACCCCTCCTTTTCCTGATGATATAGCAAGTATATTACTTATATTATCTAATTTTCGATTAAGATTTAAAATAGTTTTATTAGTCTCTGCTTTCAATTTAAAATTAATTTTAATATCTATTTTCTGATTTAATTTACTTTTTATTGACTTTAAAATTTTTGACTTTATATTATTTTTTGCTTGTAAAGAAGGATTATTTATGTTTATATCGATTAAAATTTCATTATTAAAAACAACGACATTTAAAACTGAGTTATCTGAAACAATATCACTTGTTTGACCTTCGAAATGAATAGTTTTTAAAATTTCTAATACAAGTTCCTTATTTGGTTTCACAATTAAGCAATATTTAAAATCATTCTAAATTGCAAATATAGGGTTATGAATATAATTTATTGTAATTCTAAAGAAGGATCCCAAAAAATATTTTTAAAATTAACAACTTGATCATTTTCAACCTTAACACCTTCACTTTCTAATAATTGTTTCATCAAATTAATTCCAAAAAAATGTTTTTTTCCTGTTAAAAGTCCAATTCTATTAACTACTCTATGAGCGGGGACTCCTTCTGTTATGTGAGAAGCATTCATTGCCCAACCCACTACTCTTGCACTTTTTTTTGAGCCAAGATAATTTGCAATAGCTCCATAAGTAGTCACTCTCCCATATGGAATTTTGGAAACTATACTATATACTTTATTAAAAAAATCTGATTTATTAAAAATATTAGTCATCGTTAAAATTAAAACTTAAATAAGAAATATTTTTATCTAATTCTGAAAATAACTTTTCATAATGTGTTTTAATATTCAACACTTCATCTGGAGCGTTAAGATTACTATAAACATTGTGATTAGACAATAGAGGTGTAATTGAAAGACCTTCTAAAAGACCCAAAGTGTAGCCATGAAGAAACTCACTATCTGTTTTTAGGTGAACAATTCCATCAGATTTTAAAATATTCTTATATATTTCTAAAAATATAGGGTTTGTCAATCTATGTTTTCTTCTTTGATATTTGATTTGTGGATCTGGAAATGTTAACCAAATCTCACTCACCTCATCATTGCCAAATACGTAATTGATTAATTCTATTTGTGTTCTTAAAAAAACTACATTATCTAAATTTTCTTCATTAGCAGTTTTAGCACCTCTCCAAAATCTCGCCCCTTTTATATCAATTCCTATATAATTTACAGAGGGGTTTAATTTAGCTAAATTAACCGTGTACTCGCCCTTCCCACATCCGAGCTCAACTACAATAGGATTATTGTTTCTAAAATACAAATTATTCCAATTTCCCTTTAAATTAAATTGATTTGATATCAATTCTTCTCTATTTGGTTGGATTACATTAGAAAAACTTTTGTTTTCGATAAATCGCTTAAGCTTGTTTTTACTGCCCAAAAATTGTTAGTTTAAGTTAGAGCAAACTTAAAAATAATTATTTAGATTTTTCTAAAGTAAAAGAGAATTCCGACCCTACCCCATAATCACTTTCAACATAAATTTTTTCATCATGTGCATCAATTATGTGCTTAACAATTGCCAAGCCTAATCCAGAGCCACCTGTTTTTCTATTTCCAGAATTATCTACCCTATAGAATCTTTCAAAAAGTCTATTAAAATGTATTTTTTTTATTCCACTTCCATTGTCAGTAATTCTAACAATAATTTTATTTTCAACAATATCTTGAATAGTTACTTCTGTTGTTCCCGAATGTTTACCATATTTTATGGAATTTTCAATTAAATTGGTTAAAACTTGGTGTATTTTTTCTTGATCACCAACAACATCAGTATTATTAATACTCGAATCCAAAGACAAAGTAATTTGTTTTTTATTCGCTTGAAATTCTAACATTTCATAAACATTATTTACTAAAGGAACAATATTAAATGTAGACTTTTCTAATTTCAAATCATCTGACTCAAGCTTAGTTATTAAATCTAAATCTTTCACAATAAAAATTAATCTTTCAATAGCTTTTTCAGCTATTTTGAGATACTTAATATTCACTTCTTCATCCTTAAAAGCACCATCAATTAAAGTTAATAAGTAACTTTGTGATGTAAATAAAGGTGTTTTTAATTCATGAGCTAAATTCCCAATAAAATCTCTTCTAAAATTTTCTTTTTCTTGCATCGATTTAATTTCAGTTTGACTCTCTTTTGAGAATTTTTTTAGTTGCTCAACTAATTCATCCATATTAGTGGAAACAAGAGTATCTTCTTTAATTTCCTTAAGAGGAATGAGTTCTTTATATAGATTTCTTAATTTTTTTAAAAGAAAAAATTCTAAGTAAAAATAAATTAACAGAAAAGAAAAAATAAATAGCGGAACTATAAAAGTCAATAATCCCATTATATTTTTGAATAAAAATATTGGTGTATCTGAATTATTTGAAACAAATAAATAAATTACTAACAGAGTAAGGATACTTAGTAGAATTGATAATACTAAAGACTGAAGTCTAGATTTATTGAAAGATGGCATAAAATCATTGGGCAAACTTATATCCTACCCCTTTAATAGTTTTAAAATACGAATCTCCGATTTTTTCTCTTAATTTTCTAATATGAACATCAATAGTTCTATCACCGACAATAACCTGAGAGCCCCAAACCTTACTCATTATTTCATCTCTTGTAAATACCTTTCCTGGTTTGGATCCTAATAAATAGAATAATTCAAATTCTTTTCTCGGTAAAATAATATCTTTTTTATTCTTTATTATCTTGTATTCATTTCTATTAATAATAATATTACCTAATTCAATAATATGATTCGCTATTTTACTAGAGTTCATTCTTTTTAAAATAGAAGCAATTTTTTTTAATAAAATTTTAGGTTTAACAGGTTTTGACATATAATCATCTCCACCTGCATCAAATGCAGCAATTTGAGTAAAATCTTCATTCCTTGCACTTAAAAAAATCACCATAGTATTACTTAAAAATGGCATTTCTTTTATCCGTGAACATGCTTCAATACCATCCATTTCAGGCATCATAATATCTAATAAAATTATATCCGGGATAAATAATTTAGCCTTTTTTACTGCCTCATTACCATTATTTGCACTTTTAACATCATAACCAGCCAAAGAAAGGTTATATCTTAAAATTTCTACAATATCAGGATCATCATCAACAACAAGAACTTTAGGGATATTTGACATTATATTACATAATTAAAAAAAACCTTTTTCTTAAATTTGAAAAAAAAATTGGATTCACTTAATATTTCATCTCAATTAGACTTTAAAAATAAGGCTATTACTTTATTTCATGAACAGTTTAATAAAAACTTCATTTACAATCAATACTGTAAGTTATTGAAAATAAAACCAAATCAGGTAAATGAATTAAAACATATTCCGTTCATTCCTATTCAATTTTTTAAAACACACAAAATAGTTTGTAATAATGATAAAATCACCCATTTATTTAAAAGTAGCGGAACTGGAGAAAGTAAAAGCATCAATTATGTAAGTGATATAAATTTATATGTCAAAAGCTTTAGTAAATGTTTTGAAAATTTTTATGGACCAATTAAAGACTATGTTTTTTTAGGACTTTTACCTTCTTATCTTGAACAAAAAAACTCATCTTTAGTTTATATGATTGATTATTTTATCAAAGAATCTAAATATAATGAAAGTGAATTCTACTTAAATGATTATAAAAAGCTTAATAAAGTATTAATTAAATTAAGGAAAGAAAATAAAAGAATTATCTTATTTGGAGTCAGTTATGCTTTACTTGATTTTATTGAAAAATACCCTATTAACATCCGTAATCTAATTGTGATTGAAACTGGAGGAATGAAAGGCAGAAGAATAGAATTAACAAGAGAAGAACTTCACTCTAGGTTATCAAAAGGATTTAATGTTGAAAACATTCACTCTGAGTATGGTATGACCGAGTTATTTTCTCAAGCTTACTCAAAACAAAAAGGAATATTTAAAAATCCGCCTTGGATGAAGATATTAATTAGAGATATTAATAACCCTTTTTCAGTATCAAATACAGGAAGAGGAGCGATAAATGTTATAGATTTAGCAAATATTAATACTTGTGCATTTATTGCTTCAGACGATATTGGGGAAATATTTGATGATTTTAGTTTTAAAATAAACGGAAGATTAAGTGAATCAGAAATAAGAGGATGTAATCTTATGTTTAACTAATTGAAATTAAAAAATAATTTTTCTTCCCTCTTTGAGCTAAAATATATTTATCACAAACCAGATTTTTTTCAGATAAAACAAAGTTAGAATCAATTTTCTCTTTATTTATTGAAATTGCATTTTCTTTAATAGCTCTATTTATTTCAGATTTAGAAGATAAAAATCCTGCTTCTGAAAGAAATTCATAAACAGTAGGTTTATTTTTTAAATAATTCAGAGTCAAATTAACTTTTGGCACTCCATCAAATACATCTAAAAAAGTAGTTTCGTCTAATTTACCTAAATCTTTAGAAGTTGATTTTCCAAATAAAATATTTGAAGCAATAACTGCTTTATCTAAATCTTCTTTTGAATGAACTAAGATTGTTAGATATGTTGCTATTATTTTCTGAAGAGATCTAAGATGCGGCGCTTCTTCATGAGCTTTAATAAATTCATTTATTTCCATTTCATTATAAAATGTAAAAATTTTGACATATTTAATAGCATCTTCGTCTGAAATATTTAACCAATATTGATAAAACTTATATGGTGAGGTTCTATCCCTATCTAGCCAAACATTACCATCTTCTGTTTTTCCAAATTTAGTTCCATCTGCTTTTGTTATAAGTGGGCAGGTTAAAGCAAAAACCTTATTGCCAGTTTTTTTTCTGATCAATTCAGATCCGCTAGTAATATTACCCCACTGATCACTTCCTCCCATCTGAATATTACAATCTTTCTGACTAAATAAATGATAAAAATCATAAGCTTGAATTAATTGATATGTAAACTCAGTAAAGGACATCCCATCTTTTGAATCCTTAACTAATCTGTTCTTGACAGAATCTTTAGCTACCATATAATTAACTGTCAAATGCTTTCCAATATCTCTGATAAAATCAATTAAATTAATATTTTTAAACCAGTCATTGTTATTGCATATTATAGCTGAATTTTTTTCATTAGAATTAAAGTTTAAAAATTTTGAAAGCTGAGTCTTAATTCCTTTAATATTATTTTCTAAATCTTCTTTGCTTAATAAATTTCTTTCTGCAGATTTTCCAGATGGGTCTCCGATCATTCCAGTGGCACCTCCAATTAAAACAATTGGTTTATGTCCACAATTCTGAAAGTGCATCAAAATTAATATTTGCACTAAACTACCTATATGTAAAGAATCAGCAGAGGGATCAAATCCAATATAACCATTACATGAGCTTTCTAATAATTTTTCTTCACAACCTGGAACAATATCTTGAAGCATTCCTCTCCATCGTAGTTCATTAACAAAGTTTGTAGTCACAATTTAAATTTTAACAAATATATATCTCTTATATTAAACAAAAAAGTTATACAATAAATAGTACATTTAGATATATGATTTTAGTCACAGGAGGAACAGGTTTAGTTGGGTGTCATTTATTATATTTTCTAATCAAAAACAATAAAAAAATTAAGGCACTTCATAGAAAGAATAGTCAATTAGATATAATTAAAAAAGTATTCTCATATCACTCAGAAAATTATGAAGAATTATTTGAAAAAATAAATTGGATTGAAGGAGATATTAATGATCTTGTAAGTCTTTCAAATGCATTTAAAGATATCACTGAAGTTTATCATTGTGCTGCTTTTATTTCTTTCGATTCAAAGGATTTTAAATCTCTTGAAAAAATTAATGTAGAAGGAACTGCCAATATGGTCAATTGTTCATTAGACAATAAAATAGAAAAATTTTGCCATATCAGTTCAATTGCTGCAATAGGAGAAACAAAAATTAAGCCCATTGATGAGGATTGTGAATGGAAAGAAACCTCAAATCCCTATTCTCAAACAAAATACAATGCAGAAATGGAAGTTTGGAGAGGAATATCTGAAGGACTAAATGCTGTTATTGTAAATCCTGGATTAATTATAGGTAGTGGATTTTGGAAACGTGGAAGTGGAGCAATTATAACTCAAATAAGTAGAGGAATGAAATATTATCCTCCTGGTAAAACTGGATTTATTTGTGTTGAAGATGTTGTAAAAATAATGGTGGAACTAATGAATAAAAATATCTTTTCAGAAAGATTTATTCTTATTTCAGAAAATTGGACTCAAAAAAAATTCATTTCGTTAGTCAGTGATCATCTCTCTTTAAATCCTCCCAAAAAGCGAGCCAGTAAAAGTTTAATGATGTTAGCTTTATTTTTAGATTTTTCAAGAAGCTTGATATTAAATAAAAGAAGGAGGTTAAGTAAAGCTATTATAGAATCTAGTAATTCGAAAAATGAATATTCAAATAAAAAAATAGTTTCTAAACTAAATTACAAATTCAAAAAAATTGAAAAAGCAATTGAAGAAACTTGTTTAAATTTTAAAAACTAATTTAACGAATCTCTTCTTTTAATAGTTAAAATATCTAATTCCTTTGTCAATGAATCTTTTAACTGATTAAGTTTATATTCTAACTTAGAATAAATTTTTAAATATTGTTTAGGATTTGATGCATAATAGAAATTACTATTAACAAATTTTAAACAATCTATTTCGTGTTTATTAAACAGTAAGGAATCATTAATATTATAATAATTTAGATCAGATCTATTATTATAGGCTCTACTAGAATTAATCACATTAATGTCAAACAAAAAATCAACCATTTCATCCTCACTCATTAAATTATTAGGTTTAGTATTGTCTTTATTAGAACAAGCAAAAGTCAATATCAAAATCCCTAATAAAATTAATTTTTTCATCTTTCAAAAGTTAATTGTTTTCCATGTAATTCTTCATCAAATACACCATCATTATAGACTAATTTTCCATTTACAAATGTTTGACTCACCATAGAATTAAATTGAACACCTTCGAAAGGAGACCAATTACATTTATATAAAATATTACTTTTTTCAACTGTCCATGATTTGTCCAAATCTATTAAAACTAAGTCAGCATAATACCCTTTACGAATAAAACCACGTTTTGAAATTTGAAAGAGATCAGCTGGATTATGACACATTTTAGTTACAATTTTTTCTAATGTAATCTTATTATTTAAATAGTGTTCGATCATAGAAACTAAAGCGTGCTGGACTAAAGGCCCTCCTGATGGACATTCTAAATAATTATTCGATTTTTCTTGAATTGTATGAGGAGCATGATCAGTCGCAATAATATCAATTTTATCATTATTTAAAGCCTTCCACAACGCATCTCTATCTTCTTTTGTTTTAATAGCAGGGTTCCACTTAATGTAAGCTTGTTTCTCTTTATAGTCTTCATCAGAAAACCATAAATGGTGAACACAAACCTCAGAAGTTATCTTTTTTTCTTTTAAAGGAATATTGTTTTCAAAAAGCAATGATTCACTTTTAGTTGATAAATGAAAAACATGTAATCTAGCGCCTGTTTCTTTTGCTAATTTTAAAATTCTTTGAGTGGATCTTAAACAAGCTTCTTCCGATCTTATCTTTGGATGACAATCAAATGGAATATTAGATCCATGCTTAGATTTATACTCACGTAAATTATCATTTATAATTTTTTCATCTTCACTATGAACAGAAATCAATAAGTCTGTATTTAAAAATATCTCTTTTAAAACTGTTTCATCATCAACTAACATATTTCCAGTTGATGACCCCAAAAATAATTTTAAACCCGCTACTTTTTTAGAATCTATTTTTTTTATTTCAGCTAAATTATCATTTGTGCCTCCAAACATAAAAGAATAATTAGCATAAGAATTATTATTGGCTATTTTAAATTTATTTTTTAATTCATCAATAGTTGTTGTTTGAGGATTGGTATTGGGCATTTCTATAAAAGAAGTTATTCCACCTGCAATAGCAGCTTTAGATTCCGAATTGATCGTAGCCTTGTGAGTTAATCCGGGTTCTCTAAAATGAACTTGATCATCTATTATACCCGGAATTAAAATTTTTCCTTTTGCATCAATTACTATAAAATCACTTTCAACTTTTATTTCCTCAGATATTTCAAAAATTTCATCATCTTTTATTAAAAGGTCTGATTCAAAGATCTTTTCTTCATTAACAATTTTAGCATTTTTAATTAAAATTTTCGACATAATCATTTATTGACATTATAAAAGTAACTATAGAATTTCATTTTGATTAATCCAAAAACAGCTTCATAAATTATATCTCCATTCATTTTAGATTCTCCATTTTCTCTATCCTTAAAAATTATAGGAATTTCAATAATATTAAATCCGTTTTTAAAAGCTTTAAATTTTAATTCTATTTGAAAGGCATATCCATTAAATAATAAAGTTTTTAAATTAATTGTTCTCAATACTATATTTCTATATCCTACAAACCCTGATGTTGCATCTTTTACAGGTAAACCAGTAACAACCCTAGAATATATGGAAGCAAAATATGAAAGTAATATTCTACTTAATGGCCAGTTAATAACATTTATCCCATTTATATACCTAGAACCTATTACGACATCGCAATTAGATAATTCAAGAGTTTGATGCATTCTAACAAGGTCTTTTGGGTCATGAGACAAATCTGCATCCATTTCAAAAATATAATTATACTGATTTTCTAATGCCCAAAAAAAACCTTCAGTATATGCTTTGCCAAGTCCTTGTTTTGATTTTCGTGAAAGAAGAAATACCCGGTCTTTAAATTTATTTATATACTGATTTACAACATTACTTGTTCCATCTGGAGAATTATCATCTACCACCAAGACATTAAAGGCAATTGGAAGGTTTAAAACTTGATTCAAAACAATTGAAATATTATTCAACTCATTATAAGTCGGAATAATCACAAGTGCTTTAGACATTTTGATGTTTTGTACAAAAATACAGATTTAAGTGCTAAAAATAATTTTTGAAATTAATCATTTAAAATAATGGTAATTTTGAATAATGAATGAAGTTGTTTTAAGATCTATCTTAATTGAAGATTGGATTAAATTTGTTTTAATTATTTGCGCTTTACTAATTATAGCTGCAAGGTTCACTAGTGGTGAGAAATTTCAACATTTAATAAAATTTTGGAACATTCATAGGTACTTTATCTATAAAACAGGTCAAACTATTCCTGTTATCACTTCAACCAACATATTGATGTTTTTCAACAGAGTATTTACATCCACTATTTTAATACTTTATTTGTTAAATGGCTTGTTTTCTCTAAAAATCAATTGGGATAATTATCTATTAATTTTAGTTATTATTTCAATTTTTATTGGTTTAAAGTATATAATTGAAAAAACTCTCTCTAAGCTCTTAGGATTTTCAAAGAAATTGACTGAAATCAACAGATATAGAATTGCATTAAAAAACCTATTTTCTTTACATCTATATTTCTTTTTGATATTTATAATTTTTAATGATTTTTCTAGTAAATTTATAACGAGAGTATCTGCAATCTTAATCTTAATCTATACGTTACTTTCATATAGTTTTATTTTAAAAAAATATTCTCCAAATAATTCTAAAAGTCTAATTTATTTTATTTCGTACCTTTGCGCGTTCGAAATAGCTCCAATACTAATTTTGGTATTGTATCTAATAAATATTGGAAAATTATGAAAGTTAAATCTATTTTAATTTCGCAACCAAATCCCACTATTGCAAACTCTCCTTATTTACAATTAAAATCAAAAAGAAAGGTTAAGATTGATTTTATCCCATTTATTCATGTAGAAGGCATGACAGCGAGAGAAGTTCGTTTTCAAAAAATTGATTTATCTAAATTTTCTGCTATTATTTTAACAAGTAGAAACTCCATTGACCATTTTTTTAGAGTTGCTGAAGAAATGAGATTTCCAATTCCAAACGCTTTAAAATATTTTTGTTTATCAGAAGCCGTAGCTTTTTACTTGCAAAAATATGTGGTTTATAGAAAAAGGAAAATATATGTAGGTGGAAGAACTTTTGAAGATTTATCAATTCAAATTGCTAAGTATAGTGAAGAAAACTATTTAATCCCAAGCGCGGATGTATTATCTCCTGCTATTCCAAAAAAACTAGATGAACTAGGTGTAAATTGGGTTCAAGGAACTTTTTACAAAACGGTAATTAGTGATTTATCTAAACTTAAAAATGTATACTATGATATATTAGTATTTTTTAGTCCATCAGGGATAGAATCCTTATTTTCAAATTTCCCAGATTTCCAACAAAATAATACTAGAATAGCAGTTTATGGGAATAGTACTGTAAAAGCAGCTAAAGAAGCTGGATTAAGAATCGATATTTCAGTTCCAGCTCCAAAAATTTCATCTATGTCAAAAGCTTTAGACATCTACATTGAAAAGGCTAACAAAAAATAATTAGCTATTAAGTTTACTTTTAAAGTTTTTAAGAAACATATCAAAATCCTCTTGCGTTTTGATCTTTTTATAAGAATCGTCTTTAAATAGCTGAAGATATATTTCTATTTGTTTTGGCAGTAAATAACCTCTTATTGGAGCAATTAAATTCATATTACTATCAAAAAACAAAGTAGTAGGATAAGCATTCACTCCTAAAAACTGAGTGAATTGATGAGAAGAATTTCTTGTTTGCACTTTATTCTTATCGTAGTTTATATTTTTAAACTTTCTGTCCATAAAATTTACTATGTCATTTCCTTCAGCATTAAACTTTACGGCATAATAATGTTCATTTATGTATTGAGCAATAGCTTTATTTTGAAAAGTATTTTTATCCATTAACTTACAAGGACCACACCAATTCGTGTATACATCCATAATAATATTTTTTGGATTAGATTTTTGATACTCAATTGCTTTTTCAAAACTAATCCAATTAATAGCCTGAGAATAATTAAACACAAAAGCTAAAAGAAAAGTAATCCTTAAAATATATTTTCTTGACATAATCTTAACTAATCTATTCTGCGTCATGCACCAACCTTTTAACCGGTTTAATGATTAAAATCACTAATGCTCCAAAAATTGTGCAAAAAATAGCTATTCCAGTAAAAGTCCAAAAATCACCAGCTTCAGATGCATTTTCTCCAATTAGTCCAGCAACTTTATTTCCAAGACCAGTTGCAGCAAAATAAGCTCCCATCATAAAAGCGCCCCATCTTACTGGAGCTAATTTTGTAACAAATGAAAGTGCAACTGGAGATGCACATAATTCACCTATAGTATGAAAAAGGTAAGCTAAAACCAACCAATACATTGCAGATTTTTGAGTAATCTCTCCGGCAGAATCATAAGCCGCTTCATTAGAAGCCATCGACATAAAAAGAAAACCTAGCCCCATTATTATAACCCCAGTTGCCATTTTAAAAATCGAAGAATGCTCATATCCATTTTTTTTCCACCAAATCCAAAAAGATCCAACCATGGTAGCAAAAATTAAAATAAAAGTAGCATTAACTGATTGAAACCAACTGGCAGGAACCATAAAATCACCTAAAGCTAAATCTGTTTTTTGAGATGCATAAATATTCATAAGACCTCCCGCTTGCTCAAAAGCACCCCAGAAAACTATAACTATTAAGAAAGCTAAATAAGTTACTAAAATTCTATCTTTTTCTACCTTATTTCCGTCATTGTATACAAGAATTGCGAATCCAACTGCAAAAGCAATTCCTATTAATAATAAGCCATAATTCCAATCTCCACTATATCCAACATATAAACCTAAAAACGCAGTTAAAGAAAATCCTAATAATGAATTTGATTTTTTAAAAATTTGTAAAAATAAATTTTCAGATTTTTCTTTATTTGAAGTATCTAATTTAACCAAATTTCCAACATGACTTAAATACTTTTGACCTTTCCAATAAACAAACTGACCGATGGCCATACCAATACCCGCTAGACCAAAACCGTAATGCCAACTATAAACCTCTCCTACATAACCTACCACTATGGCTGATACAGCTGCACCTACATTAATTCCCATGTAAAAAATATAAAATCCCATGTCTCTTTTGTTAATATCCTGATTCCCATAAAGTCCACCTACCATAGTTGAAATGTTCCCTTTTAAACATCCAACTCCCAAAACAATAAAAGTTAATCCTGTGTAAAATGCCCATAATGCCTCTACTGCTAAAATTCCATGACCAAAACAAAGTAAAAGACCTCCAACCATAACTGATTTTCTTTGTCCTAAGAATCTGTCAGCTATAATTCCTCCAGGTATTGTAGCTAAATAAACGAACATGGTATACCATCCATATAACTCAATAGCAGAACTTTCACTCCAACCCATTCCTGGATTATCTCCCGAAGTTTCAGAAATTAAATACAAAACAAGAATTGCTCTCATTCCATAGTAACTAAATCGTTCCCATAATTCTGTAAAGAATAGAACAAATAGTCCTATGGGATGGCCAAAAAGTGTCTTTAGTTGAGGTTCTACTTGATTGTTCATGTTTTATTTATTTGAATTTAATTATTTTTTTGCCGTGATAATATTTTCCTTTTACTAATGAATGTAACTTATTAAAATTTTCATAAGTAACTCCACCCGCACAAATAATTTCAAAACTATCAGGTGCTAAATCTAGTATTTTTTTTAGAGTTTCTATAGAATCTTTTGCAAATTGCTGACCCCCAGAAGTCAAAACTCCATTTATATTTTCATTTTTAAGCAATAATAATATAGAGTCAATAACTGATTCCGTAGAATCAATTGCTTTATGGATAATAACATTTAAAGGTTTTGCAATCTTTGATAATAAATCGATTTTCTCTATGTCCAAATATGAATTCTCATTTAAACAGCCTAAAACAACTCCATCAACCCCTAATTCTTTACAATAAGTAATATCTTCCAACATTTGTAGAATTTCGTCATCAGAATAGACAAAAGACGGATGCTTTGGTCTTATCATTACTCTAATAGGGATTTTTAAATTAGAAAAAACTTTGCTAATTAGTTTCTTTGAAGGAGTCAATCCATCTAAATCTAATCTGCCACATAATTCAATTCTATTAGCACCATTTTTCTCTGCATTAATTGCATCGTTAAATGAATCAACGCAAACTTCTTTTATAATTTGCATGCAGAAATATACCTAAAAGTGGTATCTTTTGAAAGTCTCTATAGCAGAATAGTCCGACATTCCTAAATCATGGAAGGTTTTAGCAATTGCTCTATTTCTATCTTCTGTTCTAACCCAAAATTCTCTATTATCATCACCTTGAAACATGACGTTATCTTTTTGAGTTTGATGATAAAAAATAGCTTTTCTTTTTATTAAAACCTGATTAGGGCTCATTGGAATAGACATGTCTATATCATGAACTTCCCATTCATGCCAAGCTCCTCTATATAGCCAAACCCAGCAATTTTTCATATAACTTTTTTTCTTAACTAATTCCAATACATTAAAAAGAACATCCAAACAAACTTTGTGTGTTCCATGAGGATCAGCCAAATCTCCAGCAGCATAAATTTGATGAGGTTTAATTTTTTTAATTATATCAATCATTATATTAATATCCGAGTTTGAAGGTGGCATTTTTTTTACAGTACCGGTCTCATAAAATGGGAGCTTTAAAAAATGAACATTAGAATCAGGTATGCCAATAAATCTAGTTGCAGCTAAAGCTTCTTTTTCTCTTATTAATGATGCCATATTTCTAACATCTTTATCATCTAATATTTCATTACTATTTTTAAGAAATTTAATTAAATCTTTCGAACTTTTTTTAACATTATCAGAAATTTCTGAATAAACCTCCAAATACTTAAGAACATCCGAATTATTTACAGCTATGTTGCCAGATGTTTGATACGCTACATGTACCTCATGACCTTGATTAACCAACCTTGCAAAGGTTCCTCCCATTGAAATCACATCGTCATCAGGATGGGGACTAAAAATAAGTACCCTTTTCTTAGAGGGCTCAGCCCTTTCTGGTCTATACTTATCATCTGCATTTGGTTTTCCACCAGGCCACCCAGTAATTGTTCTTGAAACCTTATTAAAAACTTCTAAATTAATATCGTAACAAGATTGATAGATTAATAATTCTGACAAATTATTTTCATTGTAATCAGATTCAGTTAAGTTTAATAAAGATTTTTTTGTTTTTTGACACAACCAAACTACTGCTTTCGCTTTAAGCTCTTTAGTCCAATTACAAGATCCTACCTTCCATGGAGACTTAATTCTAGTTAAATCAGAAGCTGAAGAATTATCTAAAACAAAAGTAACATTTCCATGCTTTTGTAAAAAACTAGCAGGTATATTCGAATCTATTTCATCCTGAATAGCCTTTTTAATAACCAAAGATTTATTCTGCCCCCAAGCAAGTAAAACTATTCTTTTAGATTTTCTAATAGTTTCAATTCCCATTGTAAGAGCAGTAGTTGGAACATTTTCGATGCCATAAAAAGATTTTCTTGCATCATTTCTAGTTATGTAATCTAAATGTACTAACCTTGTTAAAGAATTATAATTTGACCCTGGTTCATTAAAACCAATATGTCCTGTTCTTCCAATACCTAAAAGTTGAAAATCAATTCCACCTAGTTCATGTATTTTCTTCTCATAATTCAAACAATGATCATTAACTTGATCATTGTTCAAGCTTCCATTTGGAATATAAATATTCTGAGGTTTTATATCAACATACGAAAATAGATGCACATCCATAAAATGATAATAACTCTGAGCATCAACTTTTTTCATTGGAAAATACTCGTCTAAATTAAATGAAATTACATTTGAAAAACTAAGTCCCTCTTCTTTATACATTCTTACAAGTTCATTATATACTGAAATAGGTGAAGAACCAGTAGCCAGACCTAAAACACAATGCTTTTTTTCTTTTTGTTTTTTTCTAATTAAAATGGCTATTTCATTAGCAACCATTTTTGAAGCTTCTTTAGATTCATCAAAAATCACAGTATGAATTTTTTCAAATCTAGTTTCTTCAAATGTTCCGGGTGATTTATAATCAATTATCATTTTAATTTTTTTAATTTTTTCCAACTATTTTTTAGTAGATAGGAAAAAATTAATCCTATCGCTAAAAATGAAATCCCATTATTAATTTCGCCATATAGAAAGTAGCCTGTAGAAAATAAAATTGAATATATAGCGAAACAACCAGATAGCATACAGATAATTCCAATCGGAACTGACCATGTTTCATTATTATTTTCCTTATTAAAGTTAATATTCTTTTTCAAAGCTTCTGATTTTATTTTTTCCCAGCCTGGACCACCAGGGTTTGTTTTTTTACAAAAATTAATTAATGTTTCTGTAGTGTCTGGTTTGGTTAAAAAAGTAACTACTAACCACACAACTGAAGTAAATAAAACAACCATTGGAAATTTATAATAAGAAGGCAAGATTCCAGAATCAGAAAATAATATTTCTCCTAAACTTGTAAAATTTAAAATTATCGAAATAAACCCTGAGACAAACATTGCGCTAATCTCACTCCATGCATTGATTCTCCACCAAAACCATCTCAAAATAAAAATTAAACCTGTGCCTGCTCCAAACATTAAAATTACATCAAATAATTGAAGAGCATTTGTCAATAATAATGCAAAAATTGCACTAATTACAAATAGAGATACTGTTGAAATTCTTCCAATATTAACAAGTTCTTTTTCAGATGCATTTTTTTTTATTTGTTGCTTATAAAAATCATTTACTATATAAGAAGATCCCCAATTTAAATGTGTAGAAATTGTTGACATATATGCTGCCCCTAGTGATGCAACAACAAGACCTAATAACCCTGACGGAAGCATTGTAAGCATTGCAGGATATGCAAGATCATGACCAAGTTTATCCTCAGAAATATCAGGAAAAGCATCCTGAATGCTTGCTAAATCAGGAAATATAACCAAAGAGGCTAAGGCTACAATAATCCATGGCCAAGGTCTAAGGGCATAATGCATGACGTTAAAGAAAAAAGTGGCTCCAATAGCATGGCTTTCGTCTTTGGCAGCTAACATTCGTTGAGCTATATAGCCTCCTCCTCCAGGTTCAGCTCCTGGATACCAAGAACTCCACCATTGCACTGCAAGCGGAACAATAAGCAAAGGAATATATACGTCTGGGTCGTCAAAATTTGGAATAATAGAAAGCTTTTCAGTAATATTTTCGTTTGCTATAAGATTAGCCATTCCACCAATTTCAGGCAGATTTACTAAGTAATATGCTGCACCAATTGATCCAGCCATAGCAACAAAAAATAATATAAAATCAGTGTAAATTACACCCCTAAAACCACCTACTGTACTAAAAACAACTGTAATAGTTCCAGCATAAAGAATTGTTTCAATGGGCGATATACCAAGCATTATTTCACCTATTTTAATAGCCGCTAGTGTCACTCCAGACATAGCCATTACATTAAATATAACGCCTAAATATATAGCTCTAAATCCTCTCAAAAATTTTCCTCCCCAACCACTATATCTCAGTTCATAGAATTCCATGTCTGTTGATACATTTGATCTTCTCCAAAGCTTAGCATAAACAAAAACTGTCAATAAACCTGTCAATAAAAATGCCCACCATACCCAATTTCCAGACACTCCATCTTGCCTGACTATATCTGTCACCAAATTTGGAGTATCTGTAGAAAAAGTTGTAGCTACCATAGAAATCCCTAGCAACCACCAGGGCATATTTCTTCCAGATAAAAAATATTCCGATGAACTAGAAGATGATTTTTTTGAAACCCAAAACCCAATAAAAAGAGTTATTGAAAAAAAACAAACAATTATAAATACATCAAGAGAAGATAAGTCAATCATTATTTTTATTATTTAAAACTAGCATAATCTATCCTAAATTTAATCAATAAATAGCTAAAAAGATAGATAGTGTAGACCAACTCAATTATTTCAAATGTTTTTCTAGTTCTAAAATATCTGTTTTCGAAGTTAAGTCTAAAACTGAATCTGATATAGGAATTCCTAAAACACTTTTAGAATCTTCTGAAATCATATTTTTTAAAACATCTGGAATTTCTTTTTCATTTCTAGAATCATTTATAGGACAATTCTTAAAAAATTTAAAACTTTGATTTCCATTAAATTTAAAAAGATTCATGCTAACCCTAATTTTACCTGCTTTATCCAAAGATTTATTAATTATTTCTAATTCAGGCTTTTCAATAATATCTATAAGAAAATTCTTATTATCCATTTTTGCAATTGCAAAAGAGCTAATTCTATCTTTACTAAAGTTCAATCCATCACGATCATAAGCGATAAAAGCATTAATAGCTTTACTTTTTCTGATTTTAAATAAAGACTGCACTGAATACAAATTATCACCATTACAAACACAAAATGATATAGATTTTAATAAAGGAAATTGATCAAGAGTCTGTAAAACAGCGTCAGCTGTTCCTAAGGGTTTGACTCTTGCTTTTGATATATATTGAATAGAAAAATTAATAATAACTTCTTTTGATTCAATTTTAAAATTATTTCTAAAAAAATCTGCTTTTTCACTAGTTACTATATATATTTTCTTAAACCCTGCTTGAATAATATTTGAAATTAAATAACTAATAAATGGTTTTTTTTCTCTTCCAAATTCAATCAAAACTTTACTTTTTGAATTAGCAGCTTCAATCTGAGCATTTGATAATTTACTATTATTAATAGGCTTTTTCATTCTTGAAGAAGCCCCAGCAGCCATAATAATTATTGAATCTGTCATTTTAAATTACACCTTTAGAAATTTTAACATTTGAAATATCTATTGCACCAGCCTGACGTATTGATTTTATCATATTTTGTTCATTTTTAAAATCACAAATCACAACAATAGAACCGCCACCTCCAGATCCAATAATCTTAGATCCATAAGCTCCAGCTAAATTTGCTGCATCGATCATACGGTCAATTCTAGGAACTGTAATTTTAAGTTTATTTTTTAAAATACTATGATGTAAATTCATCAATTCTCCTAAAACTTTAATATTTGTATTAGAATTTTCCATTTCTTTTAAAGCTTTTAGTGTAATATCATGATTCTCTACAGCAGCGCTAAAATAAATCAAAGATTCGTAATCTAAAAACTTTGAATAATTTTTAATTTCATCTTTTTTACATTGAACTATATTAAATTTTGAATTAATTTTTTGAATCTTACTAATCGCATCCAAAGCCTTATTTTTCAATAAGTTCAACACTCCATCTGTGTTTTTAGAAACGCCAGAGTTTGCAATTATAAAACTATTAATCCCGCTATCAATTTCTTTGTATGAAAATTTTGAACCTGTTTCTAGAAATGTTGTATTCCCTATAGCTATTGAATATTGATCCATTTTTCCACCAGATCCTCCCTGCTCAATTACTTCTGAATGATAAGCTATCTCAGCTATTAATTCTTTATTGATTTGTCTTTTAATTCCAAAAACTTTAATAAAAAAACTAACTAAAGAAACTGTCAAGGCAGAAGAACTAGAAATGCCAGCATTAATATAAATATCACTCATAACTTTTATATTCATGCCTAAATTTATTTCACATCCAAAAGTTCTTAATGTTTTTATTACAGCTCTTAAATGATCTCCTTTTTTTATAAAACTTAAATCATCATTAATGTCAATACATACTTTTTGATTTAATTCAATTAAATTAAATTTTAATACCCCATCAGAATTAACTTCACCCTCTACTGTCATATATTTATCTATGGCACATGCAATCACAGGTAATCCTAAATAATCCTGATGATCACCAAAAAGGCAAATTCTAGCTGGAGCTTTTGAAATAATAATATTTTTCAAAAATCAAATTTTATTCAAACTAAATTACCTAAACTTATTTTATTCTAAAGAAGGAATTCTAAAATTATCTAAATAAGGTGTGGTGTGGGCTTCTCTTAAATAACCTTCTAGAATTGAAATAATCTCTGGGAATTCTTCAGATAAATCATTTAATTCTTTTACATCTTTAGAAAGGTCAAAAAGCTGAAGTTTAGATTTTTCTTTAAATAGATTTTTTTTAAGCCCTTTCCATTTTCCCATTCTTATTGCCTGTAATCCACCACTAGCAGGGTATTCCCAATACAAATAATCATGCTGATTTTGGTCTGCCCCTATTAAGGTAGGGTAAAAACTAATTCCATCAGTAGGAAAAGGTGTTTTTATATTAGCAACATCTAGTGCTGTTTCAAAAAAATCATAAAATGCTGAAATATGGTCTGAAGAAGATCCTTCTTTGATTTCGTTTGGCCAACTTGCAATCATCGGGACCCTTACACCACCTTCATTAACACTGCCTTTCATAGTGTTTCTAGAATTAACAAAAATTCCTGTACTATTAAAAAATTTAGTATCTACCTGGGGGACATGAGTAGGTCCGTTGTCACTTGTAAAAATAATAAGAGTGTTTTCGTATTCTCCAATTTCTTTAAGTTTAGCTACAAGCTCACCTACTTGTTCATCTAAATATGAAATCATAGCGGCATAGGTTGCTCTTGGATTTTTATTAGGAAAATATGACTTTCCAGTATAGGGCTCTTCAGATCCGAATTTTTCTAAATAATAATCTACCCATTTCTGGGGGCCTTGTAAAGGGAGATGAGGAATTGGTGAGGCATAGTAAAGAAAGAAATTTTCATCTTTATTTCTGTCTATAAAATCTAAAGCTTCTCGATGCATTAAATCTGGAGCATAATCTTTTTGATTGTATTTTAAATATGAAATATCATCTTTGGGGTCAGCATTTTCATCTATTCCCTCTTGTTTTGTAACTATATAATTATCCAACAAATGTCTTTCCTCATTTTTCCATAAATGAGTGGGATAATAAGTATGTGCTTGCCTTTGACAATTATAGCCATAGAAAAAATCAAATCCTTTTTTATTTGGAATACTATTAGTCATCGGAGCTCCTAACCCCCATTTTCCAACCATCCCAGTTTTATAACCATTTTCTTGTAAAACATTAGCAACCGTCACTATAGAGTCTAATAAGGGTCTCTGCCCTTCTAAACTTGGGTCATCTAACATGGCTTTAAAACTCCAGACATCGCCTCTCTCACTCCACTCGCCATTAGCTCTGATATGAGTGTTTCCCATATGCATTCCCGTCATTAATACACTTCTTGCAGGAGCACATACTGGAGCACCAGAATAATGATTGGTAAATAACATTCCAGAATTTGCTAATTTGTCAATGTTTGGTGTTTCAATTAATTTTTGCCCATATACTCCAATTTCTCCATAACCTAAATCATCAGCTAAAATATATATGATGTTAGGTTGTTTTAGTTTGGAATCTTCACACCCATAAAGTATTATAATTAAGATAAAAAAGAATGATTTAAAAAAAAGTTGAGCAGATTTTTTCATATATAGTATTTACGTTTCAAAAAATAATTAGTTAATAAATAAAATTAAAGCTATTCATTAATTATAAATTATAAAAGGTCATATTAATCAATTAATTTACACAATGATTATATTTATAGCATGAAAAAACAAAATTTTAACAATAAAGTTGATGGCTTTTCTAAATTATCAAAAGAAGAAAAAATAGCATGGGTTAAATCCATTTATTTCCATGATAATCAAAAATCAGACAAGTTGTTAAAACAGTATTGGAATGAAAATGTGGATTTACAAAAAATTCATGATGAGTTTGCAGAAAATACTATTTCTAATTTTTACTTACCACTTGGTATTGCTCCAAATTTTTTAATTGATGGTAAAGATTATACTATTCCAATGGCAATTGAAGAAAGTTCTGTTATTGCTGCAGCTTGTAAAGTCGCTAAATTTTGGAGAAAAAGAGGAGGTTTTAAAACAACTATTTTAAATTTTAAAAAAACAGGTCAAGTTCATTTCATCTTCAAAGGAGAGAAAAAAAAATTATTTGATTTTTTTAAAAATCTAAAACCATTATTATATAAAGAATGTGAAGAAATAAGTTCTAACATGACTAAAAGAGGAGGAGGAATTATAGATATTGAACTTATTGATAAAACCACAGATATCCCTAATTATTATCAACTAAATGCTACGTTTGATACCGTAGATTCAATGGGAGCTAATTTTATAAATTCTAGTCTCGAACAGTTTGCAAAAACTTTGATAAAAGAATCTAATTTGAATTCTACTTTTTCTAAAAAAGAAAAAAACATAGAAGTAATAATGAGCATACTGTCTAATTATGTTCCAGAATGTTTAGTTAGGGCTGAAGTAAGTTGTTCTATTGAAGAATTAAGTGAGGATAAAGAGTTTAATGGAAATAAATTTGCACAAAAATTTCTTCAAGCAATACAAATTGCAAAAACCCAAACTGTAAGAGCTGTAACGCATAATAAAGGAATAATGAATGGAGTTGATTCAGTAGTTATTGCTACTGGAAATGATTTTAGAGCAGTTGAAGCTGGTGTTCATGCTTACGCATCAAAAAATGGATCTTACACTAGTTTGTCAGACGTAAGTATAAGCAATGATGTTTTTACCTTTTCAATAGAACTTCCCATTTCTTTAGGAACTGTTGGTGGCATAACAAACTTACATCCACTTGTAAAATGGTCTCTTAATTTACTTGGAAATCCGTCGGGAAAAGAGCTAATGAGAATAGTTGCTGTAGCTGGGCTTTCTCAAAATTTTGGTGCCTTAAAATCATTAATAACTTCAGGAATACAAAAAGGACACATGAAAATGCATTTAATTAATATTTTAAATACACTGAATGTTAATGATTATGAAAAGAAAGAGCTAGTTAATCACTTTAAAAATAACATTGTTTCTTATAGTGCAACTAAAAAAGCACTAATTAATCTTAGAAGAAATGAATTATAAAACTACTAGTCCTGGTAAATTATTAATTACTTCTGAATACTTTGTTTTAAAAGGAGCCTTAGCACTTGCTATTCCAACTAAATTCAATCAAACACTTGAGTTTATAGCAAACCATTCTAACAAATTAATTTGGGAGGCATATGATGAAAAAAACTTAATATGGTTTAATTGCGAATTTGGACTTCCAGATTTGGAAATTATCAAAAACAAAAATGAGACAACTAAAGTTTTACAGTCCATATTATTATCAGCAAAAAAATTAAATTCTCATTTTTTAAATGAATTTAGTGGTGGTCTTATTAAGACTAATCTTGATTTCCCAAATAACTGGGGTTTAGGTAGTTCTTCTACATTAATTAATAATATTTCAAATTGGGCCAATATCAATCCATATGAATTATTATGGTCTAATTTTAAAGGAAGTGGTTATGATATTGCTTGTGCAAAATCAAAAGATCCCATTTTATATAAACTTAAAAACAATAAACCAACTATTAAAAAAGTATATTTCAAACCGATTTTTTTTCAAAATTTATTTTTTATTCATTTAAATAAAAAACAAAATAGTAATAAGCAAATAAACCTTTTTTATGAAAATCAATTAGAAAATAATGACCTTATTAATGTTTTTTCTCAACTAACTATGGAATTTATTAATTCCAAAACCTTAATAGATTTTCAAAATTGCATAATAAAACATGAAAGTATTTTATCAAAGTATCTTGAAATCATTCCAATAAAAGAAAATCTTTTTAAAGATTATGATGGTGAAATAAAAAGTTTAGGTGCTTGGGGGGGTGATTTTATATTAGCTGCTGGGCCCTTGAGTTCGCCTGAATATTTTAAAAACAAAGGTTTTAGAACTGTTCTAAAATACAACGAAATGCTTTATAATGTTTAAAAAAAAATTACATTTCTAAAGTTTGGCACGATTACTGCATTATGAATAATACATAATATTTTTGGTTAGTTGTTGAAAAAACACCCTTGTCTTCTAAAAGCAAGGGTGTTTTATTTTTTAAGGTTTTGCATCAACAACTGTCCTAAATCCAGCATGAATAGAACTCGAATCAGGTGTGCTTTTCATCCTCATTGAATTTCTATATCCACTACAATAAGAATCATTACATAAGAAACTCCCTCCTCTCATAACTCTTTTAGGACTGTAAGGTTCCATAGGATCATAACTATTTATTGGACCTTGAGGGTTTTGAATAGTTTTATCTGAAATTATTTGATAATATTCACTGTGGTACCAGTCGGAACACCATTCCCAAACATTTCCTCCAATATCATATAATCCAAATGGATTAGGTTCAAATGATTTAACAGGAGCACTTAAATAAAATTTATCACTAAGCTTATTATTAGACGGGAATTTTCCTTCCCAAGTATTTGCTTTAGGGTTTCCTTTATAAATTGGCTCATTTCCCCAACTATATATAGTATTATCGAAGCCTCCTCTTGATGCATACTCAAACTCCGCTTCCGTTGGTAATCTTTTTTCTGCCCATCTGCAAAATGCCATTGCATCATCCCAACTAATATGAATAACAGGGTGGTCATCTTTGTCATTAATATTGCTTCCTGTTCCAAGGGGTTGTTTCCAATTTGCGTTTCTTTTTAATTTCCACCATTGAGTGTAATCATTTAAATTAGTAGCACTAGATTCAAAAAAAACTAAAGATGCAGGAGCCATAAGACTATCATGAGGTTTTAGGGTCCCTGGTGGTACTATTTTTTTAATTTCTTCCCAATCAATCATTTTTTCAGCAGTTGTAACATAGCCAGTAGCGTCTATGAATTTTTTAAATTGAGAATTAGTAACTTCTGTTTCATCCATCCAAAATGAATTCACAATAACCTTATGTTTAGGGTACTCATCTTGTTTTGCTTGCTTATTATTTCCACCCATAGTAAATTCTCCTCCTTTAATAAAAATCATACCTTCATGATTATTTGAATCAGTGTTTTTTTTCACTGTACTATTACAAGAAAAAAAACAAAAGAAATAAATTAAATAAATTGGTTTAAAATTCATCTTTAATAATGTTTAATCTTTAAAAGTAAATGATTTGTATTTAAATTTATAACTATTTAGCTATTTATTTATTGAATTTAGGAGACATTAAACTAGATTTGAATTATCTACTTTTTAAGGGTTTTAAACTATGAACCTGTATTAATAGGTATACAATAAAACTAATTATTTTCTTAATATAAAAAATGCAATTTTACAAATATGAATAAAAAGCTTGCTCAAAAATACTGGAAAGAAAACTTAAAATACCTAATAATACTTTTATCTATTTGGTTTACCGTTTCATTTGGATTTGGAATTTTACTTGTTGATGAATTAAATCAATTCAAAATTGGTGGTTTTAAACTCGGGTTTTGGTTTGCTCAGCAAGGCTCTATTTATGTATTTATTATACTAATATTTGTCTATATTTTTTTAATGAATAGACTTGACAAAAAATTTAACTTAAAATAATTCTAATGAGTTTACAACTATGGATATGGTTAATGATTGGTATTACATTCGCTTTATATATTGGAATTGCAATTTGGTCAAGAGCAGGATCTACTAAAGACTTTTACGTAGCTGGAAGTGGAGTTTCTCCTATTGCTAATGGTATGGCAACAGCTGCAGATTGGATGTCCGCAGCTTCATTTATTTCAATGGCAGGTCTCATCTCATTTATGGGTTATGATGGTTCTGTTTTTTTAATGGGGTGGACTGGAGGCTATGTTTTATTAGCTCTTTTGTTAGCGCCATATTTAAGAAAATTTGGAAAATTCACAGTACCAGATTTTATTGGTGACAGATATTATTCTGACACTGCAAGAATAGTGGCTGTTATTTGTGCTTTAATTATCTCTTTTACTTATGTGGCAGGACAAATGAGAGGTGTTGGTTTGGTTTTTTCTAGATATTTAGAAGTGGATATTAATACGGGAGTTATCATTGGAATGGCTATTGTTTTATTTTATGCTGTCTTAGGTGGAATGAAAGGCATTACCTATACTCAGGTAGCTCAGTACTGTGTTTTGATTTTTGCTTTTATGGTGCCTGCAATTTTTATATCAATTCAAATGACAGGTAATCCGATTCCTCAACTAGGATTTGGATCTCAAGGTCATGATGGAATGTACCTATTAGACAAACTAGATGGCTTAAGTACGGAATTAGGGTTTCACGAATATACATCTGGATCTAAATCAATGTTAGATGTTTTTTTTATAACTGCTGCTCTAATGGTTGGGACAGCCGGTCTTCCACATGTTATAGTTAGGTTCTTTACAGTAAAAAAAGTGAGTGATGCAAGAAAATCTGCTGGATGGGCTCTACTTTTTATTGGAATATTATATACTACTGCCCCAGCTATTGCTGTCTTTGCAAGAACTAATTTAATTGAAACGGTTAGTGAAAAAAGATATGATGATTTACCTGGCTGGTTTGATAATTGGGAAAAAACAGGCTTATTAACTTTTGAAGACAAAAATAAAGATGGCATTGTTCAATATCTTGCTGATCCTCAGTTAAATGAACTAAATATTGATAGAGATATTATGGTAATGGCAAATCCTGAAATTGCTGAGCTTCCAAATTGGGTAATTGCTCTATTGGCTGCTGGAGCGTTGGCAGCTGCACTTTCAACTGCTGCTGGACTATTACTCGTTATTTCATCCTCAATATCACATGATTTGATTAAAAAAATAATTAATCCTAATATTTCCGAAAAAGGCGAACTTATTTATGCTAGAATATCTGCATTTTTTGCTGTTGTGATGGCTGGATATTTTGGAATTAATCCCCCAGGTTTTGTTGCTGCTGTAGTAGCACTTGCTTTTGGTCTAGCGGCAGCTTCCTTTTTCCCTGCTATTGTTATGGGTATTTTTTATAAAAGAATGAATAAAGAAGGTGCTATTTCTGGTATGGTTACCGGACTTCTCCTTATGCTTTTTTATATGACTAAGTTTAAATTTGGATGGTTTGGTGGAGGAAGTCAAGAAGACTGGTGGTTTGGAGTTTCTCCAGAAGGATTTGGAACCTTTGCTATGTTAGTTAATTTTATTGTTTCAATTACCGTATGTCAATTTACATCTGTTCCTCCTAAAGAAATACAAGAATTGGTTGAGAAAATACGTATTCCAACAACTGAATAAATCAATATGAAAAAAAATTCAACTCTAATTATTATTTTATTTTTTACATCTGCAATAAATGCTCAAAATCTAAATTTATTTGAAAAAGAAATTTTTATTAATGAAGGTGATACTCTTAAATACAGAATACTAAAGCCAGAAAATTTTGATCAAAATAAAATCTACCCCTTACATCTTTTTTTACATGGAGCTGGTGAAAGAGGAAATGACAATGAGTTGCAACTTGTTCATGGGGCAAAACTGTTTTTAAATAAAGAAAATAGAAAAGAATTTAATTCTTGGGTTATTTTCCCTCAATGTGCTAGTAATGATTACTGGGCTAATATGTCTTTTGATTTATCTGATAAAGAATCCATGACTAAAATAAGGGATAGTGATGAACCAAATCTAAGTTTAAGTCTTGTATTAAAGTTAATGGATTCATTAGTGCAAAAAAAACAAGTAAATACTGACAAAGTTTATGTTAGTGGTCTTTCTATGGGTGGAATGGGAACTTTTGAAATATTATTTAGAAGGCCAAATATGTTTGCTGCTGCTACTCCAATTTGTGGGGATGGAATTCCGCAATATGTAAGTGAATATGCAAAAAAAGTTCCTTTATGGATTTTTCATGGGTCTAGTGATAAAGTTGTTAGCCCAAGATATTCCCTAAAAATGGCTAATGCAATAATTGCTGCAGGTGGAAGTCCAAAAATCACTTTTTATGAAAATGTTGGACATAATAGTTGGAATAATGCATTTTCTGAAGTTGACTTTTTAAAATGGATACACTCAAAAACTAAAAACTAAAAGTATGAATCTTAAAAAAATATTATTTATCATCTTTTTAATAAATATTGGAATGAAAAACAACAATTACTCCCAGGAAGCCCATATAGCAGGGGGTGGAGATTTAAAAGATTGGGCACACTTAAAAAAGTACGAAAAAAATAATGAAGAATTAATAAAAATAAATGATGCAAACCGAGTAGTTTTTATGGGCAATTCTATAACTGAAGGTTGGAGTTTTTTTAACAAAAACTTTTTTATTGAAAATCCTTTTGTTAATAGAGGGATTAGTGGTCAAACAACACCTCAAATGCTCATAAGATTCAGGCCTGATGTAATAAATTTAAAGCCTAAAACTGTTGTTATTCTTGCTGGAATTAATGATATAGCTGGAAATACTGGACCCATTACAATTGAAAATTCTGCTGAAAATATAATTTCTATGGCAGAAATTGCTAAGGCTAACAATATTTCAGTAATAATTTGCTCTACTCTGCCAGCAATAGATTTTCCATGGTCTCCGGGATTGGATCCAGGGCCAAAAGTAATTAAGTTAAATTCTATTTTAGAAAAATATTGTAAAGAAAATGAGGTTAATTATGCTGACTACTATTCTGCTATGGTTGATAATAAAGGAGGATTAAAAGTTCCTGAATACACTTCTATTGATGATTTAGTTCATCCAAATAAAGCGGGATATAAAGTAATGGAGGAAATAATTTTAAAAACTTTAAAATAACCTCTATTTTAATCTAAGTCTTAAAATATGAAAAAAATAATATTCTCTCTTTTTGTATTGATTTCTATTTTAAGTTGTAATAAAAATAACTCTGATTGGGAAAATCTAATCATAAACAATTCTTTAGAAGGCTGGCACATATTTCAAGATGACGGAACAAAAGGAGGATGGAAGATTGAAAATGAAGTTTTAATTTTTGATGCTTTGTCTAGTCTTGAATCTGGCGAATCAGATGCTAGTCTATTGTCTAACAAAAAATATTTGAATTTTGAAATAATATTTGATTGGAAAATAGAAAATGGAGGGAATAGTGGTTTTATGTGGGGAGTTAGAGAAGAAAAAAAATATAAATATCCATATCAAACTGGCCCTGAAATTCAAATTATTGACACAGATGCATATCTAAAACCTGAAATTATTTTAGGTGGGGAAATTGAGTTAAATAATATCCTTAAAGATTTAGAAAAGAAAAAACATTTTCTTGGGGCCGTATATGATATTTCTGCACCAACCAAAACTTCATTAGCAAATCCTGCAGGAGAATGGAATTCATACCATATCAAAATAGATCACAAAAAAAATAAAGGAGAAGTTGTTCTAAATGGAGTTTTAATTAATGAGTTCCCTTTAAAAGGAATGAAATGGGACTCTCTTGTTAAAAAGAGTAAATTTAGTAGATCTGAAGACTATGCGTATCTTGGAGATGAAAGATGGTATGGGTTTGGGAAATCTCCTTATGGTTTTATTTGCTTACAAGATCACCCTGGGAAAGCATATTTCAAACAAATAAAAATTAGAGAACTGTATAACTAAAGCTTTTATCTTCAAAAAAAGTTGATTTATACTATTTATTTATTTTTTACTCTAAAAAATCATGTAATTGACTGAAAAAATTATAATTTTAATATATTGTGAACAATAAAGAATCTAATAGTTACAAGTTATTAACGTATTTTTTGATCCCACTACTGGGAGTCTTATTTTTTAAATACTTATCTAGCACTCCATTTGAAACTTCAATAGATATTAATGAAGAAAAAAGCTATTCAATAAATACTAGTTTATCTAATGATAATCTAATTAAAGTTGATTTTAACTTTGATGTAAAGCCAATTTTATCAGACAAGTGTTATGCCTGTCACGGACCAGATGACAAAGTAAGAAAAGCTAATCTAAGGTTAGACTTAGAAAAAGGATTTTATAATTCGCTTCAAGATGATAATAGCAAACTGGTGATTGATAGAAAAAATCCTAATGAAAGTGAGCTAATTAAAAGAATTTACCATGAAAAAGCGAATGAAGTAATGCCTCCTCCAGAATCAAATCGGAAGCTAACAAATAATGAAAAAGAAATTCTTAAAAAATGGATAGAGCAAGGTGCGCAATGGCAACCCCATTGGTCTTATACGAAACCTATTCTTCCTAAAATACCTAAAACTACTTTTTCTAATTGGTGTAACAATGAGGTTGATTTTTTTATAGCAAGAAAATTAGAAACTAAGGGCTTAAAACCATCAAAAAATGAAGAAAAAGAAATTCTAATAAGAAGATTATATTTTGATTTAGTTGGTCTTCCTCCATCATTAGAAAATATTGATGACTTTTTAAATGATTCATCTAATAATGCTTATGAAAAAAGAGTAGATCAATTACTTTCTTCTAAATCATACGGAGAAAGAATGGCAGCAATATGGATGGATTTGGCTAGGTATGGAGATAGTCATGGTTATCAGGATGATCAAGAAAGAATTATGTGGCCTTGGAGAGATTGGGTTATTCATTCATTTAATACAAATTTACCATACGATAAGTTCATAACATGGCAAATTGCTGGAGACATGCTTCCAGATGCAACAAAAGAGCAAATTCTTGCTTCTGGTTTTAATCGAAATCATAAAATTACTCAAGAAGGTGGTGTTGTCCCTGAAGAATATCGTGTTGAATACGTTGCTGATAGAGCTATAACTACTTCAAAAATTATGATGGGTCTAACTATTGAATGTGCAAGATGTCATTCTCATAAATTCGACCCAATTTCGCATGAAGATTTTTTTAGTTTCTATAGTTTTTTTAACAACGTAGATGAGGATGGTTTAATTATATATGGAGAAACAGCACCCAAACCTAATTTAACAATTAAAAAAGCGGATATTAAAGGTGAATTAAATTTTGTTAATCTTCCAGATAGCATTAATGACGTGACTTTAATGGTTATGAAAGAATCTGAAAACCTAAGGAATACTTATGTTTTAAATCGTGGGAGTTATGATTCTCCTACAATAAAAGTTAATCCAGGCACTCCACAAGTAGTATTACCTTTTGATTATAAAAACAATCCAGCAAATAGAATTGGATTATCAAAATGGTTTTTTAATGATAATAACCCTTTAACTTCAAGGGTAGCTGTTAATAGAATTTGGCAACAATTTTTTGGAATAGGAATAGTCTCAACTCCTGATGATTTTGGCAGCCAGGGTAGTAAACCTATTAATCCTGAGCTTCTTGACTGGTTAGCTTATACCTATCAAAAAGAAGACAAATGGGATACTAAAAAGTTCATTAAAAGAATAGTCATGTCTTCAACTTACAGACAGTCTAGCAAAATAAAAAAAAAGAGTTTGTTAATTGATTCTGATAATATGTATCTCTCACATTATCCTAGACAAAAATTATCTGCAGAAATGATAAGGGATAATGCATTAGCTTCTAGTGGAATGCTGGTTAATAAAATTGGCGGACCTAGTGTTAAGCCAATGCAACCACCTGGATTATGGGATGAAGTTACTGGTGGTGGTGGTGGCAGTTTAGCATTTTATAATCCTGATACAGGAGAAAATTTATTCAGAAGAAGTCTATATACTTTTTGGAAAAGGACAGTTCCTCCACCTTCAATGATGATATTTGATGCTCCAACAAGAGATTTTTGTGTAGCAGTTAGACAAAAGACAAGTACTCCATTACAGGCTCTAGCATTAATGAATGACCCACAGTATTTAATGGCAGCTGAATATCTTTCAAAGAAAATATATGAAATTAAAAACATATCTAAAAATGATAAAATAATCAAGCTTTATAGAACAGTAACAGGCAGAACTCCTAATGAACTGGAAATTTCTAAACTTGACTCTTATTTAAATGAAGTGAAAAAAATTAATGAATATTCCGATGAAAAAGCATTTACTTCATTAGCAATCTTAGTTTATAATTTAGATGAAACAACACAAAAAAGTTAAAATCTATGGAAGAAATTCATAAACATTTTTTAAATAATAATAGAAGAAACTTTTTAAAAAAAGCAGGTTTAGGTATCGGAGGATTAGCTTTAGGGTCTCTAATGGATCCATTTAATTTTGATAAAAATCAAGATCCTTTTTCTGCTTTAGGGAGCAATACTTTAAACCTTCCTAACTTTGCCCCAAAAGCCAAAAGAATAATTTATTTATTTCAGAGTGGCGGTCCATCTCAATTAGATTTATTTGATTACAAACCTAAATTAAATCAACTTAGAGGCTCTGATTTACCAGAATCTGTAAGAAAAGGCCAAAGACTAACAGGAATGACTTCAGGTCAAGCTAAATTTCCACTTGTAGGCAGTATTTATAACTTTAAACAATATGGAGAATCTAGAGCATGGGTAAGTGATTTAATGCCGTATGTTGGTAAAATTGCTGATGAATTATGTTTTGTAAAATCTATGCATACTGAAGCTATTAATCATGATCCAGCAATTACTTTTTTTCAAACAGGATCTCAACAACCAGGAAGGCCCAGTATGGGCTCTTGGATGAGTTATGGATTGGGAAGTCTAAACAATAATCTACCATCTTTTGTTGTTCTTTTATCTAATGGAACCGGTAGACCTAAAGGACAACCTTTATATTCTAGGCTATGGGGAAATGGATTTTTGAGTTCATTGCATCAAGGCGTGCAATTTAGATCGGCCAAAGACCCTGTATTATATTTAAAAAATCCTGATGGTGTTTCCTCTCAAGAAAGAAGAAAAATGTTGAATTATTTAGCGGAATTAAATCATGAGCAAGAAGCAATTTTTGGAGATCCAGAAATCAATAATAGAATTGCTCAATATGAAATGGCTTACAGAATGCAAACCTCTGTTCCAGAAACTATGGATATTTCTGATGAACCTGACCATATTCTCCAAATGTATGGTCCAAATGCTCAAAACCCTGGCACATATGCTGCTAATTGCATACAAGCTAGAAGATTAATTGAAAAGGACGTGAGGTTTGTTCAATTATATCATATGGGTTGGGATCAACATGAAAATCTACCTACTCAAATCAAAGGTCAATCTAGTGATGTCGATCAGCCTACTGCTGCTTTAATTATGGATCTAAAACAAAGAGGTTTATTAGAAGACACATTGGTGGTTTGGGGTGGAGAATTCGGAAGAACTAATTACTGTCAAGGAACGTTAAGTGATACTATTTATGGAAGAGATCATCATCCAAGATCTTTTACTATATTCATGGCTGGGGCAGGTGTAAAACCTGGATTTAGCTATGGTGAAACAGATGATATCGGTTATAATATCATAAAAGATCCTGTCCATGTTCATGACTTGCAGGCAACTATTTTACATCAATTTGGAATTGATCACACTAAAATGATTTACAAACATCAGGGAAGAAGGTTTAGATTGACAGATGTTCATGGGGAAGTAAATAAAAATTTACTTCTTTAAGCTTATTTTAAATGTTGTTTAAAAAATTTCCAAATTTCTTCCGAAGCCTTAATATCTTTATTGCCAAATGCACCTGGCCAATCATGTCCGCCACCTGTGACAGTATAAAGCCAAACTTCATTATTGTAGCTTCCTCCTTTTCTTTTAGTCAAAGAAACTGTTGAGTTATCTGAAGAATCAATATCAGGAAAATCAATTATTTCATTTTGATTACATAAATTAAGGTCTGACCAAAAATCCATTACTTCTAAAATATGTGGGGCACCACCCCATCCATAAGAAGTTGACATAGTTCCGTCCCAAGGAACAGTAGTGTCTTCTGTGCCTGAAATTTGCATAACAGGTATTTTATATGATGGATTACAATTATTCCAATCCTTTCCACTCATTGTCCCAGTAACAGAAGCAATAGCTTTAAAGATATCTGATTTTTCACATCCAAGTGTATAAGACATAAACCCTCCATTAGACATGCCGCTAGTAAATGTATTTTCTGGATTTATTTTATAATTAAATTGAATTTTTTTTGCTAATTCTGATAAGAATTCAATGTCATTGATAGAACTCATTTCAAGATTTGCATTCCAATGTGTTTCACCTGTATTTAGAGTTGTCCCCTGTGGATAACATACCATAAAACCATTATTATCCGCTATTAAATTCATCTGTGAATAAGTCATTATTGTATTTGCCGAACTAGTAAACCCATGTAAAACAAATAATAAAGGTGAATTTTGAACAAAACTCTTAGGTTTATGAAGAATATAAGTTCTGGTTAATCCATCATGTTCAAAAGTAAACTGTTTTGTTGTCCAATCATGTTCAATAACATTATCACTTGTTGTTTCTTGTTTTTCACAACTTAAAATTAGAAAAAAAATAATTACACTTAAATACTTCTTCATAATTCAGGTATTCATTATCTATTTATGTTATTATGGTTATACCAGGTTTAGGAATGGAATATCTGCCATTAGAATCTGGCAATACTGGTGGAATCGAATTCCAGTTTAAGTTATCCGGCACTAAAACTTGTTTTGCATTTAATGCTTGTTCCCATGTTATTTCTTTACCTGTATAGGTAGCCATTCTTCCCATAATAGCTGATAATGTTGATTTTGCAGCATATTCCGCATTATTAATTACCCCTCCTGATCTTATAGATTGAAATAGTTTATTATGTTCTATTTGATATGGACTTTCATCTCCTTCAGATTTATACCTAAAAACATCCTTTCCATTATTGTCAGTAATCTTACAATTCTTATTTCCAGAAGTAAATACATTTCCCTTTGTTCCTTGAAAAGCTTCACTCACATTAAATTTAGTTCCAGGTTGATGTCTACATTGACTTGAAATTACTGCGCCACTTGGATAAGTAAATTCTACAAAATGATGATCAAAAATCTCTCCATGATCAATTCCTTTTCTAACTTGACGTCCCCCCATCCCTTGTGCAGATTTAGGATATTCACCGATGAACCAATTAGCAACATCAATATTATGAATGTGTTGTTCTAAAATATGATCACCACATAGCCAATTGAAATAATACCAATTTCTCATTTGATATTCCATTTCTGTCTGATCAGGTTTTCTTTTTCTAACCCAAACTCCAGCTCCATTCCAATAAACTTGACCTGAAACTATTTTCCCTATATCTCCATTTGAAATTAAATCAAGTATTGTATTATAACTTTTTTGATATCTTCTTTGAAGTCCAACTACAACATTTAATTTTTTATTTTCAGCTAATTTAGCAGCCTTTAAAACCTTCCTCACTCCATTAGCATCAGTAGCAACAGGTTTTTCCATAAAAATATGCTTATCATTATTTACTGCATATTCAAAATGTAAAGGTCGGAATCCAGGTGGAGTTGTTAATATTACTACATCCGCTAAGTCTATAGCTTTTTGATAAGCATTAAATCCTATGTATCTATTTTTTTCTTTAACCCTAATGATTCTTTCGCCATTCAATTCTTCACTTATTGCTTTCAGACTATTTTCTAATTGATCTGAAAATGCATCCGCCATAGCTACAAGTTCTACGTCTGTATCTGCTCTAAGTGCTTGAACAGCCGCTCCAGTCCCCCTTCCTCCACATCCAATCAGAGCTAATTTAATTTTTCTATTATTTGAGCTATTTGCCATAGCCTCCAAAGAAAAAGGGATTGTCAATAATGCTCCCGTACTAATTGTGGTACTTTTTACAAATAACCTTCTATTTATATTTTTATTTTCCATATATCTTAAATTAAAAAATTATCTACTTTTTTATAAGCTTCTATAACTGCTTTTTCTCCCTCTTTTTTTGATTTAGAATTTCCATGTTCCATTCCTAAAACACCTTTATAACCCTTATCATGAATATACTTAAATATATTTTTATAATTAATTTCTCCAGTGGTTGGTTCATTTCTTCCTGGATTATCTCCGATTTGAAAGTAAGCAATTTCATCCCAACAAGATTCTATATTAGGAATTAAATTACCTTCTTGAATTTGTTGATGATAAATATCAAATAAAATTTTACATGAAGGAGAATTAACAGATTTACAAATTTCATAAGCTTGAGGACTTTTAGAAAGAAATAATCCTGGATGATTTCTAAAATTAAGCGGCTCCAAAACCATCATAATTCCATGTGGTTCCAAAATATCACTTGCAAACTTTAACGATTCAATTACATTAGAAGTTTGATACCCTATATTTAATCTTAAATCTAAATGACCAGGTACTACAGTTATCCATTTGGCATTTACTCTTTTGGCCACTTCTACAGATTCATTTATTTCCTTTAAAAATTCAGTTCTTTTTTCTTTATTTCCACTTGCCAAATTAGCTTCTTTCCAATATATAGTATGGGCAACAAATACACCCATCTGCATGTTATTACTCATCATAAATAAAGCAATTTTTTTTTGTGTTTCAACGTCTCTTTTCTTCATATTATTATCTTCAAAAGCTGTAAAACCTTGATCTATCATAAAACTTAATTGGGATATTGGGTCTGAACCCGCATGGTGTTTAAACATACCAATGTGAGGAGCATAATTCAAATTAAATTTATATGTATTTAATTTATTATTTGAAAATACAGAATTAGCATATAAAATGCCTGTTGATGCAAGAGTTGAGTTAAGTACAAAGCTTCTTCTATTCATAATGGTTTATTTTATTTTTAGTTATTCCAATATTCATTTTGCTCTTTTATTTGAGGTGTGTTTTTTGGCCTTATAATTCTAAATCCTACAAATTGAGCATCTGTGTGCCACCAAATACTTCTTGGTATTTGAGGATCTTGTTTTTTCCATCGCTTAGACGAGCCTTGTCTAGATGCGCTTCGAAGTCTATAACTAGAATTCATCCAAGAACCCCCCTTAACAACTCTTGGATATAATTTAGTTGGTTTTTCATATGGGTTAGAAACATTTTGTCCTAAATACCTATAATAAGATTTAGAATCATATTGATCTAACGTCCATTCTGATACATTTCCATGCATGTCATAAAGACCCCATGCATTTGGATTTTTTTGTCCAACCTTGTGGTATTTTTCCTCACTATTAGTTTTAAACCAAGCATAATCACCTAATAATTCTAAATTTTCACCAAATGAATAAGCAGTTTTAGTGTTAGCTCTACAAGCATATTCCCATTCAGCTTCTGTTGGAAGTCTATAGAACTTTCCCGTCATTGCAGAAAGCCATTGACAAAATTTTTTAGCTGCGAGTTGAGTCATAGATATTGCAGGAAAACCATCTGTTCCCATCCCAAAACTCATCTCTACATAAGGAGTTGTTGCTCCAGAGACTCCATCGACATCAATGTTAACTTCAGTATTTGAATCAAAATCTGGTTGATTTCCATCTATAGCACGTCGCATAAAAAGACGATACAAGTCCCAAGTAGTTTCATACTTAGCCATCCAAAAAGAATCAACTTCAACGCTATGACGAGGGCCTTCATCAGCTAATCTGCTTTTTTCTGAATTAGGACTTCCCATTAAAAAATTTCCTCCTGGAATTGGAACCATTTCTAAATTATAATCTTTTCCAGCTATTATTTGATTATAAGTATTGAAATTATTCTGTCCGTAACTTATATTTATAAAAAAAATTAGTTGTAATACTTTTTTCATTGGTTTAAATATAAAAGTATACCCATAAATTGAATAAAAGGTATACTTTTATTCAATTTATGGGTATTTTAACTCATTTTAAGGGCTATAACATTCATAAAAATGAAATGACTTAAAAATCTCTGTAAGGAGCATCTAAAAATTTATTAGCTTTTTCCTCTTTAAATCTTGCTGTATTGTTATCCCAATGAAGTTTTTTTCCAGGAAATCTTCCGGCAATGACTCCAAGCAAAATAGTTTCAGTCAGTCTAGCTGAATAAGAAAATGGCGCAGAACATTTATCTTTCCCTAAACAAGCATCAACAAATTGATGATAATGAAGATGTGATTCACCCGCATAATTTCTAATAGGTTTATTTGTTATCTTACCTGATTCTTCTAGAGATGACAGATCCAGCTCTTTATATTCTCCTTTTACAATTAATCTTGGTAATTCCATAAAGTGAGGGAGCAGAAGTCTACCTTTTTCTCCAATAAACATAGCCCCTTGAAGAGGTAATTTCTCTTTATTTGGGAGCTTTAAATTTTTATGAATTTTTGGAGCTCCTGGTCCATCATTCCATATCCATTTAAAAGATTCAGTTGTGTATCTCGTTCCTGGGAATTCATAAGTTACAGTATTATTTTCAGGAAATCCAAATTCATTAGGTTTTCTACAATTATTTTTGATGGTCAATGGCACATCAAGCTCCAAAGCATTATAAGGCGTATCAAAAATATGGACTCCCATATCACCAAGAGTTCCACACCCAAAGTCTACTAATTTTCTCCAGTTAGCAGGATGATAAACTTTGTCTTTATAAGAACGCTTTGAGGCGGTGCCAAGCCATAAATTCCAATCTAAATTTTCAGGTACAGAATCAATACCTTGAGGCTTAGAGCCGTCATAACCCCAATTTTTCGGAGACCAAGCTCTTACAGAGCTTACTTTCCCAATTATACCTGACTGAATCAACAAAGTAGCAAGTTTATAATCATAAAAAGAATGAACTTGAATACCCATCTGTGTCACAAGATTTTTTTCCTCAGCAAGTTTTCGCATAGATCTAGCTTCACTGACGTGATGAGTTAATGGTTTTTGACAATACACAGACTTATTCATCTTCATTGCCATCATTGAAGCAGGAGCATGTGTGTGATCAGGAGTTGAAATTATTACTGCATCAATAGAATTGCTAATTTCTTTAAACATCACTCTATAATCTCGATATAATTTGGCTTTAGGATGCAATTGACTTGCAGAAGTCAATGCATTAGAATCAACATCACAAAGAGCTATAACATCTACTAATTTGTGAGATGATATATCATTTAAATCTGCCCCACCCATTCCTCCAACACCTATATGAGCTGTTCTTAATCTTCCGCTTTTTGAAGAAGCCCATATTGAAGTTGGTAAAATGCTTAAAGAAGCCAATGCCGCTGATGATTTTATAAAATTTCTTCTTGTCTTACTGTTCATGATAAATATACTATTTTACTAAAGTTAATTAAAAAGTTTCTTAAAATTTATAAATAAAGACAAACTGAAAGAAATGGTTTCTTAAAATCAAAATAATTACTATAAATTATATTATTTCTCAGGCATAATCCTTATATATTTATTAGGTAAAGATTTTCTTAATTTCAAATTAACTTCTCTTACTCTATCCAAATCCAGTTTAATAACCTTTCTGTCATAAGTAATCAATCCATTAACTTCACCTTCAACATCTGTTGTTTGAGTATAAATAGCACCAGAGAAACCTAAGCTAATCATTTCTAATAATTTATTAGCAAAATTTACATATTGATCTGTTGCTTCTTTAGAACTTTTATATCTAATATATCCCCAATTTCTATCTGCTTGCCACAAATGATCCTCCATGGCAAGACCTATCCCTCCATATTCACCTAAAACATTAGCTCTATCAGGGTCATAAAATTTCATTTTTGGTTCCGGATAATTATGAATATCTGTAATATCTCCTACTTTATAATAGTTACCACCACTTGCAGCATTTACTAATCTTGAGGGATCAAAAGATTTTGTCCATTCACTAATTTCCTCTGTTTTAAATTGACCCCATGATTCATTAAACGGAACCCAACAAACTATAGATGGATTAGAATAAAGAAAATCCATGATTTCCATCCATTCATTTTTAAAATTAGTTTCTGACTCAATAGAAGGCATGAATTCCTTTCCATCAAAAAATTTATTAGTTTGCCATTTTGGTATTCCATATTTCTCGCCATTAGGCATATCTTGCCATACAAGCATCCCTAATTTATCAGCATGATAATACCACCTTGCAGGTTCAACTTTAACATGTTTTCTTATCATGTTAAATCCTAACTCCTTAGTTTTAATAATATCAAATTTTAAAGCCTCATCTGTAGGAGCTGTGTACAAACCATCTGGCCACCATCCCTGATCTAAAGTTCCAAACTGAAAATAATCTTTATTATTAAGTTGCATACGCATTGTGCCATTTACATCTTTTTTTATGGAAATTTTACGCATCCCAAAATAAGATTTGATCCTATCCACTACTTTGCCACTTGAAATTAATTTTATCTCTAAGTCATATAAAAATGGAGATTCAGGACTCCATAATTTTGGATTCTTTATAGGAATATTTATTTCAGAGTCTATTTGAACTCTCATTTTAGATAAAATCTTATCATTTTCTTTTACAATTAATTCTAAAAAATCTGTAACTGAATCGTATGAAGTAATAGGATTTAAATTAACGCTTTGATTATCAATATCTGTAATGGTATGTAATTTGGAAATATGTTTTTCATTAACTGGCTCAATCCAAACTGTTTGCCATATTCCAGAAACAGGACTATACCATATACCTCTTGGACTTTTATTTTGTTTTCCTCTTGGTTGAAAACCATCATCTGTTGGGTCCCAAACTTTAAGTTCCAGCTTTTGGTATTTTCCTTTTTTAAGATAAGGAGTTATATTAAATAAAAAAGGATCATAACCTCCATAATGAGAACCTACTTTTTGATCATTTATCCATAATTCAGATTCCCAATCTACCGCTCCAAAATGAAGAATAATCTGTTTTTTTCTCCATGATCTAGGAACATTAAAAGTGTGTTCATACCATAACTCATTGTCTTCGTTAATTCTCTTTTGAACTCCCGAAAGACTTGATTCAATTGCAAATGGAACTAAAATTTTACCATCATAAAATTTGGGTTTAGACTGGCCTTTCCCAGTTATTGAATAATTCCAAAGACCATTTAAATTTTTCCACTTTTTTCGAACTAATATTGGACGAGGATATTCTTGTAAAATATTATTTGGATCAATATTTTCTGACCAAGTTGTTTTTATCTTATCTCCAGCTGGTTCCCATTGGGATTGAAGGTTAACAACAATAAATAAGCCTATAATTAAGATTAACTTTTTCATTTACTAAAATTTTATTTTCATTTATGAAAATTTTTAAATCCATTTTAGTTAAATAATATAGATATAAATATTAGAATTACAATAAGAATTTTTAATAGCTTTTAATTATTCTATTAATGAATTAATAGTGCTTTGAATTCTTGATATAATTGCTTGTGTACAATAATAATTACCGTTAAATTTATTAAGACTATATTTTTTAAAATATTAAACAATGGTAAAAAATAATAAAAATTCTAGAAGAAATTTTTTAAAAAAATCAATTATAATTCCTCCATTAATTATTGTTCCTAGACATGTTTTAGGCGGAAAAGGGTATACCTCTCCAAGTGATAAATTAAACATTGCTGGGGTCGGAATTAGAAAATGGGGAATGGGATCGGGAAATCTATTACAGTGTGAAAACGAAAATATTGTAGCTCTTTGTGATGTAGACTATAATAGATCTGTTCCTACTTTTAATAAATATCCTAAAGCTAAAGTCTACAAGGATTTTAGAGTAATGATGGAAAATCAAAAAGATATAGATGCTATAGTTGTTGCAACACCAGATCATAACCATGCAGTAATAACAATGATGGCTATGCAAATGGGCAAACATGTTTACTGTCAAAAACCTTTAACCCACACTGTTTATGAAGCAAGAGTTATTACAGAAGCAGCTAGAAAATATAAAGTGCAAACCCAAATGGGAAATCAGGGCAGATCTTCAAATGAAATTAGAAAATTAAAAGAATGGGTTGATGATGGAGCTATAGGTCCTATTAGAGAAGTATTTGCATGGACTGATAGACCAATAGGAGGAAATGCTTGGGATACTTTTGCTGTTAAAGCTAAATCTAAAGAAAAACCTCCCATCCCTGAAGGATTAGATTGGGATTTGTGGTTAGGGCCTGCAAAATATAGAGATTATCATCCAGACTATCATCCATTATCCTGGAGAGCTTGGATAGATTTTGGAACTGGATCCATGGGAGATATGGGATGTCATATTTTAGATCCTGCATTTTATGCATTAGAACTTAGTGCTCCTTCTGAAATTCAAGCAACATCAACTCATTACATACCGGAGATAGAATCACAAACTTATCCTTCAGCTTCAATTATTAGAATGACATTTCCAAAAAGAGGAAATCACCCAGAATTAAAATTAACTTGGTCTGATGGTAGAATTCAGCCCCCTATTCCAGATGAATTTAAAAATGGTGAACAATTTACTTTAAGCGGAGCTATGTTAATTGGAGATAGCGGGAAAATTACACACGGCTCCCATGGCGCTGGCGGTGTAAAAATTATTCCTGAAGAAAAAATGTTAGAATACAATCAACCTAAACCCTATATACCCAGAGTTAACACTTCTCATGAAAAAGACTGGATAAGAGCGTGTAAAGATGGTAATCCCGCTAGTTCCTCTTTTGATTATGGGGGCCCTTTGACAGAAATGGTTTTACTTGGAATGATTGCTATACGATGTAAAAATCAAAAATTAATATGGGATTCCAAAAATTTTAAATTTAAAAATAATGAAAAAGCTAACAGCTTATTACACAAAAAATATCGAAAAGGCTGGAGCTTATAAAACTATAATTATGAAATATATTTTCTTTTTTTTAGGCCTCTTAATTTCTTACTCACAAACTTCAAAGCCAGAAGATTCCGAAGTATGGGAGCCTGAGCCTATTGTAATTAAGCCAGGAACTATGAATTCTCCTCCTAGCGATGCCATTATACTTTTTGACGGAACAAATCTTATAAATTGGAAAAATTCAAAATCTGGAAATAAAGCGGATTGGAATATCAACGATGACAAATCAATCACAGTTAAACAAGATGGAGGAATTGAAACTATTGAAGAATTTGGTTCTATTCAATTTCATATTGAATGGAAAACCCCAAGAATTGTTAATGGCAATGGTCAGGGTAGAGGAAATAGTGGAGTAATATTTCAAAGAAGGTTTGAAATTCAAGTTTTAGACAGCTATAATAACCGAACCTATTCTAATGGTCAAGCGGCATCAGTTTACAAACAATATCCTCCTTTGGTTAATGCAAGTAAAGGTCCTAATCAATGGCAAACATATGATATAGTATTTATGGAACCCTCTTACAATAAATCAGGAGAAGAAATAAAGCCAGGGAGTTTTACAGTTTTTCACAATGGTGTTTTAGTTCAAAATAATGTGACATTACTAGGAACTACAGAATACATTGGGATGCCCTTAAAAGGTAGAAATGTAATTTCTAAATACATGAGAACTTATAATAATTCTAAGGAAGACTTGAAGAGGACTATTATGTTACAAGATCATGGCAACCCAGTCCAATTTAGAAATATTTGGTTAAGAAAGCTCTAAAAATATTTATTAATATATAATTATAGTTTTCTTATTTTAATATTTCTGAACCATAGTGAGCTTCCGTGATCTTGGAAGCCAATATATCCCGTTTTATATTTTCCATAATCAGGTGCATTTTTCCATTTTCCTGAATTTCTCTTTTCATACCATTCTGTTGACCAAGGCACAAATGAGAGAACCATTTTTCCATTAAGCCAATGTTCAACTTTTTCATTTGTAAAAATAATTTTAGCTGAGTTCCATTCTCCAGCTGGATTCAATTTTTTTAAATCATGATTGGTTATATGCATAGCATAATCTGCCGCAGTCTGCTGCCAATCCTGTAATTTTGATGGTTCTTCTGATCCAAATTGCTGATTATATGATTTTAAATCATGAATAGTCGCATAGTTTAGATCATCAATTAACTGGTATTCAGGAGAAACTTCAGGAGGTCCGCCATATCCCTCTTTAATATGATAAAAAATACCGCTATTTCCTCCAACAGGAATTTTCCACTCTACATATAACTCAAAATTTTCAAATTCTTGTTTTCCATAAATGATATCCTTTCCTCCAATATAATTTTGTTCTAATTCCAGTTCGGTGTCAAACATTAGCATCCCATCCTTAGCAATCCACCCTGGAGGCATCATTTCAGAATTATATCCACGCCAACCGTCAGTAGTTTTACCATCAAAAAGACTAATCCATTCGTTTTCAAAATTTGAAGATTGAGAGCCAAATACAATAATAGCATATCCTAGTACTGCAATAATACCAAAAAGTAATATGTTTTTTTTCATAAAATATTTTTCAAGTTATAATTTCAAGAGGTTTTGTTTTTTTCCAGTTCCCTCTAGTAAAATCTGGAAATAGTTGGGGCATTCCTCCCTCTGATATTGATTTTCCACTTAAAGGAGTCACTGCACTCCAGAAACATCCTTCATAAACATTTTGATCTAATGGCATTCCATTTCTTAGACACTCTACTATTCGATATCTCATAATACCATCCATTCCGCCATGACCAGTATTTTTAGTTTTTTGATTTAATCTTTTATATAATGGATGATCATATTTTTCATATAACATTTCTAATTTATCACCTTGTATCCAAGAATGATGATCCTTACTTATGTCGTCAAATCCACCCTCTAGTGCAACCCTGGTTGGAAAACCAGCTAAAGTCCCTTTAGTTCCCTGAATAAGATTATGACGAGTGTAAGGTCTCGGACTTGTTTCGTCCCATTGAACCATAACAGTCCTCCCTAAATTAGTTTTTAGTATGGAGGTGTTTATATCTCCATTTTTATAATTTAATTGATTCCATTTATGTTCATGAGAATAATTTTTCTGAGCATATAATTTTCTTCCCTTTGCTGGAGATGAATAAGAAATAATATTTTTAAATGAGTCTTCGGTTCTACCTAAATTCATATACTGTGCTACAGGGCCAAGGCCATGAGTCGGATACAAATTTCCATTCCCGTTAGCATAATGATGAGTTCTCCAAGAGCCAGTTCCCCTTTCTTCTTGCGACATTTGAAATCTTAACTCATGAATATAAGCTGCTTCAGCATGTAGAAGTTCGCCAATAACTCCTTTTCTACACATATTTAAATACATCAATTCATCGCGGCCATAATTCACATTTTCCATCATCATACAATGTTTCTGAGTTTTTTCAGATGTATCAACAATTTTCCACATATCATTTAGAGTAACCGCTATAGGGACTTCAACAAATACATGCGCACCCTTTTCCATCGATTTAATTGCCATAGGAGCATGATTATTCCAATTAGTAGATATAAAAACTATATCCGGCTTAACTTCATCAAGCATTTCCTTCCATTTACTCTCTTCTCCCCAATAATGAGCAATATTTTTGTGTCGTTCACCTTTTCCAATTTCACTTGCAATTTTTGATTTACTTATACAATTATCCTCATACAAATCACTAATGGCTACTATTTCTACACCTTCTAAGCTAGCTAAAGAGCGAAGATGACCACTTCCTCTAGCTCCAACTCCGATAAATGCAGTTCGAATTATATCAAATTTTGGAGCTGAAAACCCACCCATATACTGCCCTTTTGAGACAGGTTGAGTATTGTCTTCTGTACAACTAACTAACGTTTTAGCCGCTGCTAAAGCAGCTGCGGACATAGTTGTTGTTTTTATAAACTTTCTTCTGTTAAAATTTTTCATATTGACTTATGTAATTCTTAATTTTTTTTAAAAAATATTTTTCTGATAAAAATTGCCAATCAAAATTTATTGTTTGATTAGCAGGATGATTGTGATGATCTTGATCTAAAATATAATTTTCTGGCTTATTTAAAATTCTAGTTTTAGAGTATACTTCTTCAAAATTTATCCTTAGAGAATTAAATTTGTCTTCAAAATTTCTAATCTCATTAAATGCTGTTTTTTCATAATCTATTTCTGATGAAAGATCTAATTTTTCTAATGCAATTATAATATTTGAAGAAAATTTTACCAATTCATTAACTTGTTTATAGACCTCTAAAGTGTATTTATTTTTTGGATCATTTTCCATTAGCTTATCAATAGTTTCTTCTACTTCTTTACTAATTAAAAGTGAAGCTTTTGCATTTTTAATTTTATTAAAATATTTTTTAGACCACATTCCCTTATTTTCTAAATCAGGCAAATCAATAATAAATGTTTCCAAAGGATTTTCTTCTTTAGATATTGCAGCTCTTCTTACTTTTTCTTCTAATAACATATTAAGCCATAAACTAACAGGTTTTTCAAGTTTATCTATAAATGCAAATTCATTATTTGAAAAATCAGGACCATATGTCCTATGTCTATAAATAGTTTTAAATTCTTCAATAGTTGTTTTATTTCCAGACCATGAATACTGTGAAAAAGCAGCAATTCCTCTTTTATATAATTCAAAGTGCGGAGAATCATCATCCCAAAGAGTTAAAAGCAATCCCTCTAAGTTCTTTTCTATTGAACTAATAGCAAATGACTTAATCTGTGAAATATTGCTTTGATTTTGAGGCATTAATGTCCATCTAGTTTGACCAGCAGTAGCGCCCATAACATTTAGCCCGTTATTCATATACCAATCCATGGCTTTTTGATTCCCATATGTATCTGATTTTTGGTAATTCCACCTCATATAAACTGCATTTTTTGGAAACTTTTCTATAAACTGCATCAAGTTTAATTCATTTTTTTCCCAGATTTCATCTACTTTTTCCATACTTATCTCACTATTAAACATAGGTCTATAAACACCGGCATGTTTTAATGGCATATCATCCCAAAAAATGGGAATTCTATTATGTCTTTCAGCAAATTGACAAACTTTATTTAACCAAATTAAATTCAATTCTAATTCACTTTTTCCTTTTCTTTTTAATAGATGAACTTCATCACCACCAACATGCAAATATTTTCCGTAAGGGGTAGCTTTAATAGCATCCAAATATAGATCAAATTGTAGGTCATAAGTTTGTGAATTTAATGGATTAAAAGCCCAATCGCTGTCAGGGACATCTCTTAAATGTTTATTTTTTTCATGTTTCAAAATAAAGGAAGCATGACCTAAACCTTGTACAAGGGGATTGATCATGATATTTCTTTTATTTGCATATTCACTTAGTTCAATCCACCAGTCAATCGAGAGGGCATCGGGCGCACCAATTTCAGGTCTTAACTCATACTTTAATTTATCCTCAAATTCAACAATAATCCCATTAATTTTTTGCTTAGCTAAATGATCTATTAAATTGAAATAATAGGATTTTTTCTCCATATGATGCTTAACATCCAAATGAATGGGGCGAAATTTAAGTAAAGGATAGTCTTTAATGCTAACCATAGGCAGGTTTGCATTCTTATCTTTTGAGTCTTCTAATAATTGATCTAAAGTTATAAACGCATAAAATAATCCTACTTCATCTTTTGCAATAATGGATATATTATTTTTAAAAATATTTAATATATATCCTTCTTCATTTAAATTTAAGTTAGATTCAATAGAGTAATCTATAGTAGATTCACTTTGTT
>DUDG01000042.1 GCA_012959395.1 Flavobacteriaceae bacterium
TCTCATTTTAATTACATCTACATACATAAAATATGAAATATTAACATCTTGATCATAGGCATTTTCAAATCTAAACAAAGTCATCTTGCTTATTATACATCTAGGAGAGTGTTTAAATATTAAAATGTAATTATTAGAAGATTTTGGAATTTGATTTATTGATTTAATTTCAATCCAATTTAATTTAGACATAAAAGTGAAATATACTTATTAACTTTACTTAGTGTTAAAAAAAATAAATATACAAAATAAGCGTGCAAAGTTCGAGTACATTTTAATGGATCAATTTTCAGCGGGCATTGTATTGGCTGGAACTGAAATAAAATCAATAAGAGATAGTAAAGCCTCTATTTCTGATAGCTTTTGTGAATTTAATGATTCTGGAGAATTATTCATTATTAACATGTTTATTGATGAATATTCATTTGGAAATCAGTTCAATCATCAAACGCGAAGTCAAAGAAAATTACTGCTAAATAAAAAAGAACTAAAAAAATTATTTAAAGAAGTAAGAAACACAGGTTTGACTATAATTCCTTTGAAAGTATATATAAATGACAAGGGGTTTGCAAAGGTTTTGATATCATTAGCTAAAGGAAAGAAAATCTATGATAAACGAGAAGCTATCAAGAATAGAGAGAATAAAATTCAATTAGATAGGTTAAATAAAAAGTAATTTAATTTATATTCTTTAGCATTGGAACAAAATAAAACTCTCCTAAAATCTCCTTTTCAAACTTAGCTTTATTTATTCTTGTCACTAATACCATTTTCTGAACTTTGTCTCCTATTGGTATTACCATCTTTCCTCCTATCTTTAACTGTATAAGTAATTTTTTTGGAATTTCTACAGCTCCTGCAGTAACTAAAATTTTATCAAATGGAGCATGTTCTGGAATTCCTAAATAACCATCACCATATTTGATTAAATCTGGATCATACCCTAATTCAAGTAATTTTTTAATAGATTTTCTAAATAAAAGGTGCTGTCTTTCTATAGTGTAAACTTTAGCTTTTAATTCAAGTAAAACTGCTGTTTGATACCCAGATCCTGTTCCTATCTCAAGAATTTTATCATTAACTTTAACATCTAATAATGTTGTTTGAAAAGCGACTGTATAAGGCTGTGAAATTGTTTGATCAGAATCTATTGGAAATGCTTTATCAATATATGCGTGTGACTCAAAATCTTTATCTATAAATAAATGACGTGGAATTTTGAGAATAGCCTTTAATATTTCATTAGAACTAATTCCTTTACTAATAAGTTCATTAACTAATTTTTTTCTTAGTCCCTTATGTTTTGATGTATCTAACAATAGCTATTAATTATGATAAATTTAATAAATAAGAATTGTATTTTTGAAAAAAATATATATATGATAAAAGCAGGTGTAATTGGTGTAGGTCATTTAGGCTCTATTCATCTTAAACTTCTTAATGAATCTAGTTATTTTGAACTAATTGGTTTCCATGATAATGATTTAGAAAAATCTAAAATCTTCAGTAATGATTTTACTTTCTTTAAGCAATCTATTAAATTAATAAAATCTGTAGATGTAATTTTTATATGTTCTAATACACCTACACATTATAGTATAGCTAAGACATGTTTAGAGCATAACAAGCATGTCTTTATTGAAAAACCTATTACTACTACAATTGAAGAGGCTAAGGAATTAATTGAAATAGCGAAAAATAATAATTTAATTGGACAAGTTGGCCATGTCGAAAGGTTTAATCCTGCTTACACAAGCCTTAGAGGAACTATTTATGAACCTAAATTTATAGAATGTCATAGGTTAGCTGAATTCAATCCTAGAGGAAATGATGTGTCTGTAGTATTAGATCTGATGATTCATGATATAGATATAGTTCTTAGTGTTGTTAATTCAAAAATTAAATCAGTTAGTGCCAATGGAGTATGTGTAATTAGCGATGCTCCTGATATAACAAACGCTAGAGTTGAATTTGAAAATGGCTGTGTAGCAAATTTTACTGCTAGTAGAATATCACTTAAAAATATGAGAAAAACTCGTTTTTTTCAAGATAACGCTTATATTTCAATTGATTTTTTAGAAAAGAAAAGTGAGGTTGTTAAAATATCTACTGTAATAGATGAATTTGACAAATATGCAATGATTATTAAAAATTCTAAAGGTCAAAAAAAACAAATATATTATAGTAATCCCAGCGTTAAAGGCACAAATGCTATTGTTGAAGAACATAACTCATTTGCTAATTCAATCTTAAACAATTTAAAACCAATTATTAGTCTTGAAGATGGCTACTTAGCTTTGAATTTAGCTAATGAAATAATTAATAAGATTCAATAATGAGTATAGCAGATAATTTAATTGAAATTAAATCTAATATTTCTGATAATGTGCAGTTGGTTGCTGTTTCAAAAACAAAACCAATTAAAAACATAAATGCAGCTTATGAAACTGGACAATTACATTTTGGTGAAAATAAAATTCAAGAGCTTGTCTCTAAACATGATGTTTTGCCTAAGGATATAAAATGGCATATGATTGGACATCTTCAATCAAATAAGGTGAAATATATAGCTTCCTTTATTCATTTAATTCACAGTGTTGATAGCATGAAGCTTATTAAAGAAATTAATAAGCAAGCATTAAAGAATGATAAAATCATTAATATTTTAATACAAATTGACATTTCAAATGATGGATCAAAATTTGGATTTTCAATCGATGATATTAACTCAATAATATATAATAATGAATTATCTGTTTTTGAAAGTGTTAGAATAAATGGATTTATGGGTATGGCTTCCTTTACATCTGATAAAAATCTCATAAGAAATCAATTTACTTCATTAAATAAATTGTTTAAAAAACACAGAAAAGCGTTGTCTCTAAATATTTTATCAATGGGTATGAGTGCAGATTATAAAATTGCTATTGAATGTAATAGTAATTTAATAAGATTAGGTAGTACTATTTTTGGAGAACGTAAATAATAAATATTTTGTATTCAATTATTGATGTAGAAACGACAGGGGGAAAATTCAATGAAGAAGGTATAACTGAAATTGCCATATATAAGTTTGATGGCAACAATATTATTGATCAATTTATAAGTTTAGTTAATCCTGATAAACCTGTACAACCTTTTGTTCAACAGTTAACGGGAATTAATGACAAGATGCTAGTAAATGCCCCTAAATTTTATCAGATTGCTAAAAGAATATTGGAAATTACAGACAATACTATTCTTGTAGCTCATAATTCATCTTTTGATTATAGAATGTTAAAAACAGAATTCGATAGATTAGGTTATAATTATAAAATTTCACAACTATGTACTGTTAATTTATCAAAAAAACTTATTCCAGCAATGGATTCCTATAAGTTAGGAAATCTAGTAAAATCATTAGGAATATCAATTAGCAATCGACATAGAGCTAGTGGAGATGCTCTAGCAACTGTTGAACTATTCAAAATATTATTAGTTAAAGACATTGGTAAAGAAATCTTAAATAAATTAATAATTAAAGATGACACGATTATAAAAAACAAATGGATTGATTTACTAAAAAACTTAGAAAATAAGGTAGGGATATATTATTTCTATAACTCAGAACATAAAATAATATACATCGGCAAGAGTAAATCAATAAAAAATAGAGTAAATCAACACCTGACAGGAAGTTCTAATAAATCTTTAAAAATACAACTAGAAATATCCAATATAAGTCATGAAACAACAGGAAACGAGTTAATTGCTTTAATTAAAGAATATAATGAAATAAACAGTCATAAGCCTAAATTCAACAAGTTGTTAAAAAGTAAAGTGAAAAAGTTTGGTTTAGAAGTATTTGAAAGCATTGATAAATTAAAGTTTCTGAGAATATCTCACTTCAATGATTCAATAAACTTCCTAGAAACCTATTCTTCATTAAAAGTTGCAAATAATAGATTATCATTTTTTAGTAACAAATATAATTTAGAACAAAATAATTCTGAGGATAACAATCTTAAAATAAATCAAATAATTAAAGACTTAAGTTTTCCATTTCCCAATATGATGTTAATTGATAAAGGAAGAAATATTGACGAAAAAAGTGTTATACTAATTAAAGATAATAAGTATCAAGGATATGGATATTTTACACTAAATTATCAAATAAATAATATTGAAATTTTAGAATCTTTGATTTCTAAATCAGATAATACTTATGAGTCTGAACTTATAATCATTAATTATTTAAAAAAAAATAAAGTAGAGAAAATCATTAATATTGGTGAATTAATTTGAAAAAAACTTTAATCACAATTTCTGGTCCAACAGCAGTTGGAAAAACAAAATTTAGCATTGAATTAGCTAAATTATTAAATTGTGAAATTATATCGTGTGATTCAAGACAATTTTATAAAGAAATGAATATAGGGACTGGAGTTCCTTCAGAAAATGATCTTTCAAAAATTAAACACCATTGTATTCAACATAAATCAATTTTTGATAGATATACTATAAATGATTTTGAAATTGAATCTAATAATATTTTGAATAAAAAATTCATAAACCAAAACTATATGATTATGGTTGGGGGCTCAGGATTATATATGGATGCTTCAATTAATGGGTTAGATAAATTTCCAGAAATAGATTATAAAATTAGAGAAGAATTAAATAATGAATTGGAAGTAAATGGAATTAAATCACTTCAAAAAAAATTAAGTAAAATTGACCCTGATCATTTTTTAAATATTGATATAAATAACCCTAGAAGAATAATTAGAGCTTTAGAAGTTTGTATAACTTCTAAAAAGCCTTATTCATTCTTTTTAAACAAAAAAAAGGTAAACCGCTCATATAAAGTTTTTCAAATAGCTATTAATACTGAAAGAAATAATCTATATGATTTGATAAATAATAGAGTTGATAAAATGATAATTAATGGTTTATTAAATGAAGTTAAATCACTTATAGACCATAGCAGTCTAACACCTCTTAAAACGGTCGGTTACAAAGAGCTTTTCCCTTATTTTGAAAAGAAAGAATCTTTAGAAACATGCATTGAAGAAATTAAAAAAAATACAAGAAGATATGCGAAGAGGCAGCTTACTTGGTTAAACAGAAACAACGACTTGTTGTGGTTGGATAATAAAAGTAAAGCTGAAGCTATTATATCAACTTATTTTGATTGAAAATAGTTCTCAACATTTTCTTGAATTCTAGAATGAATATCCTTTATATCTGATTTAACAAAATTAGATCCAGTTATTTTTTCATATAACTCAATATATCTATTTGAAACTCCTTTTACATATTCTGAATTCATTTCTGGAATTACTTGACCATCTTTCCCCTGAAAACCTTTACTAATAAGCCATTGTCTTACAAATTCTTTAGATAATTGTTTTTGAGGAGATTTTGATTTCTGCAATTCATTATAATTATCTAAATAGAAGTACCTTGAAGAGTCTGGGGTATGAATCTCATCTATTAATATTATTTCTCCATTATTATTTTTTCCAAATTCGTACTTAGTGTCAACTAAAATTAAACCTTGAGAATTAGCTATTTTTGAACCTTCATTAAACAGTTTATAAGTATATTCTTCAAGTTTCTTGTAATCATCATATGAAACTATTTTTTGTTTTAATATTTCTTCTTTAGAGATATCTTTATCATGTTGTCCGTTAATAGCTTTAGTTGTAGGTGTAATAATAGGAATTTGGAAACAATCATTTTCAATCATTCCATCAGGCATTTTTACTCCACAAATTTCTCTTGCACCAGACTTATATAACCTTGCGGCGTGTCCTGATAAATATCCTCTTATAACCATTTCAACTTTAAATGGTTCACAAATTTCTCCAATCGACACATTGGGATCTGGCGAATCAATTAACCAATTTGGAACGATATGAGATGTTTCATTTAACATCTTACAGGCAATTTGATTTAAAATTTGACCTTTATAAGGGATTCCTTTTGGTAATATAACATCAAATGCAGACAACCTATCAGAAGCAATCATTACTAGGTATTCATTATTAATATTGTAAACATCTCTTACTTTTCCAGAATATTTTGAAATTTGATTTTTAAAATTAAATTCTGTATTTGTAATCGTTTTCATAATAATTATTAGTTATCGTTTTCTATTGTTTTATATGCATTTATAATTTTTTTCACTACTTCATGTCGTATAACATCAGTCTCATCCAAATTCACTATTTTAATCCCATCGACATTTTTAAGTATATTCTTTACCTCATTTAATCCTGATATCATTTTTCTAGGTAAATCAATTTGACCTGGATCTCCATTAATCATAAATTTTGCATTATTGCCCATTCTGGTTAAAAACATTTTCATTTGATTATGAGTAGTATTTTGACCTTCATCTAGTATAACAAATGCATTGTCTAAAGTTCTTCCTCTCATATAAGCTAACGGGGCAATTTCAATAACTCCCCTTTTAATATGATCTTCAAGCTTTTCTATGGCAATCATTTCTTTTAATGCATCATATAATGGTTGCATGTAAGGATCTAATTTATCTTTTAGATCTCCAGGTAAAAAACCTAAACTCTCTCCAGCTTCAACAGCAGGTCTTGTTAAAATTATTTTTTTAACAATTTTATCTTTTAAAGCTTTAACTGCGATAGCTATTCCTGTGTATGTTTTTCCTGTTCCTGCTGGACCTATAGCGAAAACCATATCATTATTTTCAAAAGCTTGAACAATTTTAATTTGATTTATTGTGTGAGCTTTAATTTTTTTCTTTCCAACTCCATATAAAATAAGTCTACTATGTATAGAGTCTAATATTTTACTCCCATTTCCACTTAAAATTGAGTGAATGGATTTTTCATTAATAATATTGTTTTGATTTATAATAAAAAGCAATAGAGTGTCTAACCTTATTGTCAATTGAACTATTAAAGATTCATCTCCTTCTAAAATTAACCTGTCACCCTTTGGAATAATTTTTATTTTCGTAAAATGTTTTTTTATTAAAGAAACAATATCATATTTATTTTTGTCAAAAAACTCCGAGGGATGTATCTGATTAATAAAATATTCTAGTTTTTTCACTTAAGCTTAGCTTATTATTAATTGGCAAGTTGTAAATTTATGTAATTTTTAATCTTATATATTAATTTTCTATTAACAAATGGGTTTAATTACATTAACAACTGATTTTGGTAATAAGGATCACTTTGTTGGCTCAGTAAAAGGTGCGCTTTACAATGAAATTATTGATGTGAATATTGTTGATATCTCTCATGAGATATCTCCTTTTAACATTATAGAAGGTGCCTATATAATTCAAAACTCGTATAAAAACTTTCCTGAAGGTTCAATTCATATTATTGGAGTAGATTCAGAAAAAACACCAGAACAAAATCATATTGTAATGATATTAGATGGGCATTATTTTATATGCGCAAATAATGGGATTATGTCACTTATATCTTCCAAGATTAATCCTGAAAAAATTATAGAAATTAATATTCATAACGATAAATCAACAAGCTTTACCGTTTTAGATGTTTTTGTTAAAGTAGCTGCACATATATACAGAGGAGGATCAATTGATCTTGTGGGTAAAAGAATTCATGAATTAAAAGAGCTTTATGATATTAATCCTATCATAAATGAAAAAAACAATGAAATTATTGGTAATGTTATTTATATAGATAATTATGAAAATGTTATTACTAATATTTCTAAAACAGTATTTGATGAATTTGGGAAGTCAAGACCCTATGTAATCAATGCTAGAAATTATAAATTTGAATCTATTGTAAATTCTTATAGTGAGGCAATAAAATTTAATATTAAGAAAGAAATTAGAAAAGAAGAAGGCAAAAAGTTAGCTCTTTTTAATAAATCTAACTTTCTTGAATTAGCTATTTATAAAAGTAATCCTAATACTACAGGTGGAGCTAGTAGTCTTTTTGGTTTAAATTATAGAGATGTAGTAACTATAAAATTCGAATAAAACTTGTAAAAAGTGTTAATAAAATAGTTTTATATTGACAATTCTTTCTAATATATTTACTACTATATAATTAAATTATGAAGTTTATCGTTTCAAGTTCATTACTACTTAAAAATATTCAAATTTTAGGAGGTATTTTAAATACTAATAATACTCTGCCTATTTTAGATTACTTTTTATTTGAAATATCAAAAAATCTTTTGAAGGTAACTGCATCAGATTTAGAAACCACCCTTACTGCAGATGTTAAAATTGATTCTAATGATTCAGGATCAATAGCTGTACCTGCAAAGTTACTTATAGATACTCTAAAAACATTTCCCGAGCAACCTTTAGCGTTCAATGTATTAGAAAATAATACAATTGAAATTAGTTCAAATCATGGAAAATATGCCCTGGCTTATGCTAAAGGAGATGAATTCCCTAAAACTTTAGCAATAACTGATGCTTCTAACTCTACTATTTCATCACAGGTTCTTTATCAAGCTATAAATACAACAATATTTGCTTCTGGAAATGATGATCTAAGACCTGTAATGAATGGTGTTTTTTTTCAATTTTCTAATGAAAATTCAACTTTTGTAGCTACTGATGCCCATAAATTAGTAAGGTATGTGAGAACTGATTATACTTCTGAAAAATTAGTCGAATTTATAATGCCTAAAAAACCTCTTAATATTTTAAAAGGAATTTTAATGAATGATGATTTTGATGTTAACATTGAATTTAACGAAAGTAATGCGAAATTTATTTTTTCTAATTTAACTCTTACCTGTAGGCTTATTGATGGGAAATACCCAAACTATGAAGCAGTAATTCCTAAAGAAAATCCTAATGTATTAACGATAGACAGAGGATTATTTTTAAATTCAACTAAAAGGGTTAGTATATTTTCAAATAAAACAACACATCAAGTTCGCTTAAAAATAACTGGTAATGAATTAATTATTTCTGCTGAAGATTTAGATTATAGCAACAAAGCTGAGGAAAGACTTACTTGTAACTACAATGGTGATGATATTCAAATAGGATTTAACTCAAGATTCTTAGTTGAGATGTTATCAAATTTAAGTTCAGATGAAATAAAACTTGAATTATCATTACCTAATAGAGCAGGTATTTTAACTCCAATAAAATCAAAAGAAAATTCTGAACAGATTACTATGCTTGTTATGCCAGTTATGTTAAATTCTTAAAGAAAATAAACAGAAATTAAATTTGTTTCATTTATTTAATTTCTTCATGTTACTCATGTTTTTTCTCAAAATCATACCAATTTTTTCAATTGGATGATTTTCTGTGTCTGAGTCAAATTTATTTAACTTAATTTTATCAATTTCTGTATCATTATTAACTATACCAATGTGTGTCTTATCAATTTTCTTCATGAATTCTGAAAGAAGTGGCAAACAAGATTGATTAAACAAATAACATCCATATTCAGCAGTGTCTGAAATTATTTTATTCATTTCATACAATTTCTTCCTTGCTACTAGATTAGCTATTAAAGGTAATTCATGTAAAGATTCATAATATGCAGATTCATCAATAATTCCATTATTAACCATAGTTTCAAAAGCAAGTTCAACACCAGATTTAACGAAAGCTATCATTAAAATTCCTTTTTTAAAGTAATCATCATTAGGAATTTGAACATTTGATGGATCCGTTTTTTCAAAATTAGTATTAGCAGTTTCTTCTCTCCATTTTAATAGATTATTATCATTATTATCCCAGTCACTCATCATGTTTTTTGAAAAATCTCCACTCAATATATCATTCATGTGTGTATTGAATAATGGAGTCATTATTTTTTTTAGTTCATTGGATAGTTCGTGAACTTTTAATCTAGAGGGATCATCCAACTTATTTACCATTCCTGAAATTCCATTATGCTTTAATTCTTCAGTAATTGTCTCCCACCCATATTGAATTAATTTTGAAGAAAAACCACTATCAAATCCCAATTCAATCATTTTATTAAAGCATAAAATAGATCCGGTTTGTAATACACCACATAATATAGTTTGCTCACCCATTAAGTCAGATTTTACTTCAGCTACAAATGAAGATTCTAAAACACCTGCTTTGTGACCTCCAGTTGCTACCGCATATGCTTTGGCAAGTTCTAATCCATCTCCATTCAAATTGTTTTCAGGATGAACTGCTATCAATGTTGGGACACCAAAACCTCTAAGAAACTCTTCCCTAACTTCAGTCCCAGGACATTTTGGAGCAACCATAATTACAGTTATATCTTTTCTTATCTTAATTCCTTCTTCAACAATGTTAAATCCATGAGAATAAGATAAAATTGAATTTGTTTTCATTAATGGCATTGCCTGATTTACTACATGAGTATGATTTTTATCAGGTGTTAGATTTATTATAATATCTGCTTCTGGAATTAGGTCTTCAAAAGTACCAACCTTAAAATTATTCTTTGAAGCATTAACAAATGATTCATTTTTATTTTTTATCGATGATAATCGTAAAACATAGGAAATATCAAGACCCGAATCTCTCATATTCAAACCTTGGTTTAAACCTTGTGCTCCACAACCAACTATAACAATATTTTTACCTTTAAGAATATCTATACCATTTTCAAATTCTGAAGAATCCATAAACCTACATTTCCCTAATTGTTTTATTTTTTTACTTAGCGGTAATTGATTAAAATAATTTTCCATAATTTATTTATCTGTATTTAATCCTAAAATATTTGAAATATTCATTGATTCCTTGGAAACTGAAATTCTTCCAGATCTCACAAATTGTAATAAGCCATATGGTTCTAACGAATCGTATAGTTTTTCTGTTTCTTCCCTCCAACCAGTTTTTTCAATAACAAAATAATCCGGAGACACTGTTACAATGTTAGCCTGACTATTTTTAATAATTTTTTGAATATGTTTTTCATCAAAAAGAGATTTCGATTTTACTTTATATAAAGCTGTTTCTAAAAAAATAGTTTCTTTATCTGTATGATAAAAGGCTGCAATAACTTCTATTTGTTTCTCAATTTGTTTAACAATATTTTTAATTTTTGACTCCACCACTTTTACTACAATAACAAACCTATAAATATTATCAATTTCAGATTGAGAAGTAGTTAAGCTTTCAATATTAACATGGCGTTTCAAAAAAATAGCTGAAATTCTATTTAATAATCCAATGTTATTTTCAGTATAAATAGAAACTGTATATGTATTTAATTTATTAGTCATAATTATTATTCAAGTCTAACATCAGAAACAGATGCTCCAGAAGGAATCATTGGGAAAACATTAGCTTCTTTTTCTACACAAACTTCAAGAAAATAAGGTTTTTTCGAATTTATCATTTCTTTTATTGAAGATTTTAAATTTTTTCTTTTCTTAACTTTATTGCCTTCAATAAAGTATCCTTTTGCTATTTTTACAAAATCTGGATTTATCATTTCAGTAGAAGCATATCTTTTATCAAAAAACATCTGCTGCCATTGTCTTACCATCCCTAAATATCCATTGTTTAAAACAACAATTTTAACAGCACACCCCGTTTGAAAAATAGTACCTAATTCTTGTATAGTCATTTGATAACCTCCATCTCCTATTATTGCAATAACTTCTCTATCTGGAGCTCCCATTTTTGCTCCTATAGCAGCTGGAAGAGCAAAACCCATAGTTCCTAATCCTCCAGAAGTGACATTTGATTTTGATTGATTAAAAACAGCATATCTACATGCAACCATTTGATGTTGACCGACATCAGATACTATTATAGCATTGCCTTTTGAAGCTATATTTATTTCATTTATTACTTCAGCCATATTTAATCCAACTTTTGTTGGATATATATCTTTTTTTATAACTTTTTCATATTCAAGTTTATAAAATGACTTGAATTTATTTAACCAGGTTTTATGACTATTTTTATTTACAAGTTCTAGTATTTTTGGAAGAGTTTCTTTTACACTTCCTAATACAGGAACATCTACTTCTACATTTTTATTTACTTCAGCTGGATCAATTTCAAAATGAATAATTTTAGCTTGTTTAGCATAGGTTTCTAGGTTTCCTGTTACTCTATCATCAAAACGCATTCCAATTGCAATTAATACATCACATTCATTTGTAAGAACATTAGGACCATAATTTCCATGCATTCCTAACATTCCTACATGTAAGGGATGATCAGTTGATAATGCAGATAAACCTAAAATAGTAGAGGCAGCAGGAATACCAGTTTTTTCTATAAATTCCTTAAATTCAGTTTCAGCATTTCCTAAAGTAACTCCTTGCCCCCAAACTATAAATGGTTTTTTTGAACTATTAATTAATTCAGCTGCCTTATTAATTTCATTAATAGAGAATTTAGGAATTGGGGTATAACTTCGAATTGAGTGACATTTTTTGTATTTAAATTCCATCAATTCAAATTGAGCATCTTTAGTAATATCAATTAAAACAGGACCGGGTCTTCCAGATTTTGCAATATAAAAAGCTTTAGCTATTACTTCAGGAATATCTGATGCTTTTGTAATTTGACAATTCCATTTTGTAACTGGTGTAGAAATTCCAATAATATCACATTCTTGAAATGCATCAGAACCTAATAAATGTGAAGCAACTTGACCTGTTATACAAACCATTGGAGTTGAATCAATTTGAGCGTCAGCAATACCAGTGACTAAATTTGTTGCACCAGGTCCAGATGTTGCTGTAACTACACCTACTTTACCAGAAACTCTAGCATATCCTTGAGCTGCATGAGTTGCTCCTTGTTCATGTCTAGTTAATATATGATTTAATTTATCCTCATATTTAAATAACTCGTCATAAATTGGCATGATAGCACCACCTGGGTAACCATATATTAAGTCAACACCTTCTTCTAAAAGAGATTTTATTACAGCTTCAGCACCAGATATTTTATTTAATTTACTCATATATTAATCAGTTACGCATCCGCTAGAAGCATCTGATACATTTCTAGCATATTTAAATAAAACTCCACTTTCAAATTTTAATGAAGGTTTTACCCAATTAGATTTTCTTTTGTTTAGTTCATTATCAGAAATATCTAAAGTTAATGTGTTATTTACAGCATCAATAATTATTTTATCACCATTCTCAATAAATGCAATATTACCTCCCTCTTGAGCTTCTGGTGTAATATGCCCCACTACAAATCCATGTGTTCCTCCTGAAAATCTTCCATCAGTAATTAAAGCAACTTCTTTTCCTAATCCACATCCCATTATAGCAGAAGTAGGCTTTAGCATTTCGGGCATACCTGGCCCACCCTTAGGCCCAACATATCTAATAACAACAACATCACCTTTTTGAACAGCACCATTTTTAATTCCATCATTAGCTTCGAATTCTCCATCAAATACTTTTGCAATTCCAGTAAAATCTAACCCTTCTTTTCCAGTTATTTTAGCTACAGAACCATCTAAAGCTAAATTACCATATAAAATTCTTATATGACCTGTTTCTTTTATTGGCTGATTAAATGGCTTTATTATTTTTTGATCAAATGAAAGTGATTTAACGCCTGATAAATTCTCTGAAATAGTATTTCCAGTAACTGTCATGCAGTCACCATGTAAATAATCGTTTTCTAACATATATTTCATTACAGATGGAATACCACCAATATCATGGAGATCTTCCATTAAAAACTTGCCACTAGGTTTTAAATCAGCTAAAAATGGTGTTTTTGCACATATATATTGAAAGTCATCTATTGTAAAATCAATTTTTGCAGCTTTAGCAATAGCTAATAAATGTAAGACTGCATTAGTAGATCCTCCTAATACTGTTATTAACCTTACTGCATTTTCTAATGATTTTCTAGTTATAATATCTAAAGGTTTTAAATCTTTAATTAATAAATTTTTTAGAGATAAACCTACGTTTTCACATTCTACACTTTTTTCTAAACTTGTAGCAGGATTAGAAGAATTATATGGAAGAGACATGCCCATAGCTTCAATTGCAGAAGACATGGTATTAGCAGTGTACATTCCCCCACAAGCCCCAGCGCCTGGACAAGCATTTTTAACAATTGATTTAAATTCATTATCATCAATTTTTCCAGCTACATTTTCCCCCCATGCTTCAAAAGCAGAAACAATATCAAGATTTTTGCCATTATGACAACCAGGAGCTATAGTTCCTCCATAAACTAATATAGATGGTCTGTTTAGTCTAAGCATGCCCATTAAAGCACCAGGCATATTTTTATCGCAACCTACTACAGTAATCAAACCATCATAAGCCATAGCTTGAACTACAGTTTCAATAGAATCTGCGATAATATCTCTAGATGGTAAAGAGTAACGCATTCCTTGAGTTCCCATAGAAATACCATCACTTACTCCAATAGTATTAAAAATTAATCCTATTAATTCATGCTTATTAATTCCGCTTTTTATCAATTTTGATAAATCATTTAAATGCATATTACATGGATTGCCTTCATATCCAGTGCTTGCAATCCCTATTAATGGATTTTCTAAATCCAATTCAGATAAACCAATAGCATGTAGCATAGCCTTTGCAGCAGGTTGAGTTGGGTCCTGTGTAATAACTTTACTATATTTATTCAAGTTCATTAAAAAAAATATTTAAAAAAAAACCCTCTCATTTTTATGAGAAGGACATATTTAATAAAATATACATCTATAATTAGTTTATTTAAATTTAAACAAAAATATGTATTATTTAGACTCAATAAGTCTACAACATCTATTTTTATTAAATTTTTAAAATAACATTAATAAAAAAGCTCTTTTTTATGGATAACACATTAAAATCAATAATTAATAATCAAATAGATTATTTTAACTCAAGAAAAACACTTAATATCAATTTTAGAATACAGCTATTAAAAAGTTTAAAAAAAGAAATTGAACTTAACGAAAAAGAAATTGAAAATGCTTTAAATAAAGATTTAGGCAAATCAAATGGAGAAAGTTATTTGACTGAAATTTGGTTTGTTTATTCAGAAATAAAAATAGCTTTAAAAAACATAAAGAAATGGGTTAAGAGAAAACCTATTAGATCTTCATTACTAAACTTCCCTTCTTCTGATTTTATAGTTCCAGAACCTTATGGAAACACATTACACATTTCTCCATGGAACTATCCTTTTCAGTTATCAATTGCTCCTTTAGTTGGTGCTATTGCAGCGGGAAATACTGTTCTGTTAAAACCTTCTGAATATTCTATAAATACGTCTATTATTTTAGAAAAAATCTTAGCAAAGGTTTTTGATGATGGATTTGTAAAAGTTGTTCAAGGAGGTCCAGAAGTCGCATCAAAATTATTAGAGTTTAAATGGAATTATATATTTTTTACTGGAAGTATTACTGTAGGAAAAATCGTCGCTCAGCAAGCAGCAAAACATTTAACCCCAGTCACACTTGAGCTTGGCGGAAAAAACCCTTGTGTTATTGATGAAACTGCCTCAATAAAGGTAACTGCAAAAAGAATTGTTTGGGGAAAATTTACCAATTGTGGTCAAACATGTATTGCACCAGATTTTTTAATAGTCAATAGAAAAATTAAAGAAAAATTAATTAAAGAAATTATAAACCAACTTTCTTTGGCTTATAGTAATAAACCAATTGAATCAATTGAGTATGGAAGGATAATTAGTGAAAAACACATGAACTATTTAAGTTCTTTATTAGAAGATCAAAAAATACTATATGGAGGTCATTTTGATATTGAAAAGAAGTATTTCGAGCCTACGATTATTGAAATAAATAATTTTGATTCTAAGTTAATGAAAGAAGAAATTTTTGGACCTATACTTCCAATTGTTGAATATGATAATTTTAATGAAGTTGATGAAATTATTAAAAGGTATACACATCCTTTAGCCATGTATATTTTTACTAAAAATATAGCATTTGGTAAAAAGTTTTTAGAATCATATCCATTCGGTGGTGGGGCAATTAATGACACAGTAGTTCATATAGCTAATGACAGACTGCCATTTGGAGGTATTGGCTCTAGTGGCATGGGAAAATATCATGGAAAATCTACTTTTGAAACCTTTTCGCACTACAAACCATATATTTCGAGACCTCTTTGGATCGATCCTCCTTTAAGATACCCACCTTTCAAAAACAAAATTAATTTTATGAAAAAAATATTAAAAATAATTTGATTCTATCAAGTATCAAGTTGTCATTTTGTAAATAATTTTCAAATTGGCATGATAAATGTTTAATAGTATAAAAAATTTAATACTATGAATAAAGAAAAAACAGTTTCAGAAGCAATTAAAAACAGAAGATCTGTTAGAGTTTTTTCTAAAAATGAACTGGATACAGATAAAGTAAAAAATTGTATATACAACGCTTCATTAGCTCCTAATAGCAGTAACCTTCAATTATGGGAGTTTATTCATATTACTAATAAAGAAATTTTAAAAAAATTAACTAAAGCTTGTTTAAATCAAAATGCAGCAAAAACTGCTAATCAATTAGTTATTATTGTTGTTAGAAAAGATCTTTGGAAAGATAGAGCTAAAGCAAACGCTGATTTTATTAAAAAACAAGCTGGAGATAATTCGATAACAAATAATAAATATAAAATGGCTTTAAATTACTATAATAAACTTATTCCATTTACATATACTGATTTTTTCGGTATACTAGGCTTTTTTAAATCTATTATAGTTCAATTAACTGGACTATTTATGCCAGTTTTTAGACAAGTCACATTTACTGATAAAAGAATTGTAACTCATAAAAGTGCAGCATTGGCTGCACAAAATTTTATGATCAGCATGTCTTCAATAGGTTATGACACATGTCCTATGGAAGGTTCAGACACCTTAATGGTTAAAAAAATACTGAAATTACCTCGAAAATCAGAAATTAACATGGTAATTGGTTGTGGAATTAGAACTAAGGAAGGTGTTTACGGTGAAAGATTTAGAGTTCCATTTGAAAAAGTTTACAAGTCACTGTAATAATGTATAGATAACATTCCTAAACAGGAACTTAAATAATCCTCTTTTTTTTAAATGGACTAGTTAAAAGTTTAAATTATCTAACCCCTCTTCAAGCCAAGCTTGATATATTTCTTTAGAGGTGTATTGAATAGGACTATTTAAAATATTAAGATCTGAATCTAGTAATACATAAAAAGGTTGCGAAGCGCTTTTAAAATTTAAAGCCTGAAATGTTGCTGATTTATCACCAACAGTTCTTATTTCTTTAGTTTTTCCAGATTTATAATTTAAAGTAATTTGATCTTTAAGTTCTAATTCTTTTCTATCATCAACGTATAAAGAAATTAAAACAAAATTATCGTTAATTAAATCGAAAACAATTGGATCAGTCCAAACATTCTCTTCAACTCTTCTACAATTAACACAGGCCCAACCTGTAAAATCTAACAATATTGGTTTATTATTATTCTTAGCATAAGTCAGTCCAGAGTCAAAATCCTTAAAACAATTAAGGCCTAAAGGACAATCTGAAGCTTTAGAATATATACTATAGAATGAAGGTGGTGTAAATCCACTTAAAAGTCTGGCATTACTAGATCCATTAGGTAATAATGCTGGTGATAGATAAATTGCAAATGACAAGAAAAACAAACTTAAAACAATATTAAACTTTGATTTATTTACTGATTGATTTTCGTGAGGAAATTTATATAATCCAATTAGATAAAAGAATAATGCTAGTGAAACTATAACCCAAATTCCAATAAACACTTCTCTTTTAATTAAACCCCAATGCTCTACTAAATCTGCATTAGATAAAAACTTAAATGCAAAGCCTAATTCAAGAAAACCTAAAATCACTTTAAATGTATTCATCCATCTTCCAGATTTAGGTAAGGAGTTTAATAAATTTGGAAATAAAGCAAATAATGTAAATGGCAAAGCCAATGCTAGTCCAAATCCTAACATTCCTATTGTTAATTGCATTGCTCCTCCTTGGGATGAAATAGATCCAACTAAAAGTGAACCAAGAATTGGACCTGTACATGAAAAAGACACTAAAACTAAAGTTAATGCCATAAAAAAGGTTCCAATAAGCCCACCAAAACTATTGGATTTAGAATCTACAGAATTTATCCAGCTTGATGGAATAGCTATTTCATAAAAGCCAAAAAAAGAAAAAGCAAAAATTATGAATACAGCAAAAAAGAAAACATTTAAACCAGCATTGGTAGAAATGTTATTTAAAATATCAGGATCTAATGAATCTATAAAATGAAATGGGATACTTAATGAGAGGTATATTAGAATAATAAAGCTTCCATAAACAAAAGCATTAAAACTAGAATTAGATCCCTTACTAGTAAAAAATGAAACCGTTAATGGTATCATAGGAAACACACAAGGGGTTAATAAAGCTAGTAAACCACCTATGAAACCCAAAATAAGTAAATTCAAATAGAGATTAGATGATAGGTTTTCTGAAGAAGAATATGTTTCTAAAAGTTCTGTATTTTTTAAATCTATTACTAATGGGTTAGAATCTTCATAAATTAAAGATGTTAGGTCTTCATTTATTATATCATTAATTGAGCCATCTAAATTAAAAACTAATTCAGCTTCTCTAAAAATACAAACCATATCATCACATGCTTGATAAGCAATTATAGCTGATATTGAAGTAATACTTTTATTAGAAATTTTTATAGATTGTGTAAATGTGGATTGATCAATGAAATAAGATTGATCCATGTTAAAAATTGGATCAAACTTAGTTATTGATTTAGATTCTATTACATCTCCAATTAATTCAAAATTCTTAGTATTATTGAAAATAAATTCTGTTGGAATAGCACCTCCATCAATAAGATTTTGAGAATACAAACGCCAATTTTTTTCAATTTTAGAGCTAGTAATTAATTCAAATGTGCCATCAGAAATCTTTTTAACAGAAGTTGTAAAAGAAACTGGTTCTTGAGCTAAATTAAATTGACTAAAAATAAAAAAAACAAAAAGTAAAAATTTAACTTTCATTGAATTGGATTTTAATATTAGCATTATCGCTTCTGTACTTTCTTTTATCAAATCTCATGCCGATTATCCATAAAACATCATCACCATTACACAATATCCATTGATTTTGTTTGTCAAAGTAAGACATTTTTTGATCCTTAAAATACTTAGAAATCATTTTTTTTCCATTCATTCCATTTGGGTAAAAATAATCCCCTTCCTTCCACTTTCTTAGAGTCAAAGGGAAATTAATATCCTCTTTGTTTAACAGTAAAGACTTACTATCCATTTTACAATTAAAAGACCCTTCACTTACAGACAAAACAATAGGTCGTATAATTCCATTAATATTAAGACTATAAATACAATCGTCTTTACTATAATTTGATTTTAAAACTATTTTATCTCTATCACTTAATAAAGTATATGAGTTTGATCGAATCAATTTTCCCGAAATAGAACTACATAAATTAATGATTTCTTCAGGTGTTTTAAAATTATAATCTTTAAATAATTCAAAAATAAAACTATTAGATTCTATATTTAAAATGATTTCTTTAGGAATGTGTATTTCATTATTAATGCTTAAAAAGTTTCTGTTCTTAAAATCAATACAATACTTGTTTAAAATTTCTTTTGAACCCATAAGAAAATCCATCGATTTTTTAGATTGATCTAAAAATTTAGGATGTAGTTCTTTCATCAGAGGAATGATTTTATTTCTAATTTTATTTCTCAAATAATCATTCTTGTTGTTAGAAGAATCCACTCTCCATCTAATTTTATTTTTTTTAGCAAAATTTAATATTTGTTGCTTTGAAAATATTAATAGTGGACGTATTAAATTATTATTTATTGGCTTTATACCTGTTAATCCTTCAATGCCAGACGCTCTACTTAGATTCAAAATAAATGTCTCTAAAGAATCATCTAAATGATGAGCAGTTATTATATAATCATATTTTTCTGAAATCAGTATTTCATTAAACCAATTGTATCTTAAAGTTCTAGCAGCCATTTGTGTCGAATGCTTAGTAAGTTTTGTTATAAAAGATTTAGAATGAAAAGTCAAAGAATTCTCATTTGCATAGTCTTTGACGAACATTTCATCTAAATCACTTTCTTTATCACGTAATTTAAAGTTACAATGTGCAATGCCTATACTAAATTCTAATTTTAAAAATAGATTTAATAAAACCATGCTATCAATTCCTCCACTTACACAAACAAGTAATTTAGAATTTTTCAAAAACGAAAATTCTTTATCAATATGTTTTTTAAATAGATCTAGCATTTAAAGCAATATTACGTTTTTAATATTTTAAAAAAAACTAATTATTGTAGTACAGAAATCATTGCTTTTGCCTTAAGCAAACATTCCTCATATTCTTTAAACACATCTGATTTAGAAGTTATAGCACTACCCACATGAAATGAAAGGTAATTAGTAACGGAATCATATATTAAAGACCTTATAATTACGCTAAAATCAAAATCGCCAGAAGGTTTTATATATCCTAGAGCCCCACTATATAACCCCCGAGTAGAAACCTCTAGATCCTCAATAATCTCTAAAGCTCTAATTTTAGGTGCACCTGTCATACTACCCATAGGGAAAGTAGATTTTATAATTTCAACGCAAGTTAAGTCATGTTTAACTTTAGATTCAATAGTTGATATCATTTGATGAACTTGTTTAAATGAGTATACTTTACATAATTCCTTAACCTCAACTGACCCTGTTATTGAAAACTTGGAAAGATCATTACGGATTAAATCAACAATCATTATATTTTCAGATCTTTCTTTAGGATTAACATGCAATTCTTTCATTAATTTCATATCAATAAAATCATCTGAATCCCTTCTAGAAGTACCTTTTATTGGCTGACTAACAATTCTATCATTTTCTCTTTTAATATATCTTTCAGGGGATGATGACAAAAGATGAAAATTTTGATTTTTAAAATAAGCACTCATGGGGGTTTTAGAAATCTCATTTAACCTGAGGTAAACTTCGTTAGGTAAAATTTTTGAGTTTTCAGAAAACCATTCCATGCAGTAATTAGCTTCATAAATATCACCTCTTTTAATATGATCTAATAGTTTTTTAATTTTATCTTGATACTGCTCTTTGTTTAATCTTTCTTTTAATTGAATTTTATTAGAATTTGTAAAATTTAAAGAAGAATTTATAGAATTAATTTCTGTCCAATCATCTTGAATTTGATTACCGTCCAAGTACAATGCTTCAATGGAAGAATTTGAAATTAACCATATTTTCTTAGGCTGAAAAAAAAAAATATTTGGTATATCAAACTTATCAATATTATCACTTTTAAGATCTTCTATCTCATTTTTTAAATCATATGAGAAATATCCAAAAATCCAATCTTTAGTTTGATTAATATAATTATCTAGTTTATCTAATGATTTTTCTTTTGTATAAGGAAGTTTAGAATGAATATCAACGCATAGAATTGTTTCATAATCCTCTATTTTAGATTTATAATTATTAGAATCCAAATAAACAGACACCTCAAAGTTGTTTGACCAACTAAAAAGTTTTTTTTTAAATGACGTTACATCATCTGCTTTAAAGATTTTGGAAACTCTATTCAATTAAAAATTTTAGTAATTGCTAAATTAATTATACTATTCTTATAAATAGTTTGTTTTAATAATTTTTTATTATAATATTTGCGAAGTGAATTTTATAAATAGATCATTTACCGCTACTACATTCAATAGTGCTCCGCGTCGTGCCCGCCCATTTGGGTATTTTTCTATTTAAGAAACTAGGTGAGTCCAGTTTCATTTCAAATTCAATCTTAATCAACTTTTTTTAAATCATCGTGGAAATTCAAATCGCTTCATTGAAGCATATTAAATATTGTTCTAAAATATCGAAAACAATCAGTTCGTCTGCTAAAGTTAGAGGGACAGGAATTGCATTAAGATCACCTCAATATATTCAAACCAAAATTGAAAACAAAAATGCCATAATTGCAATTAATAATAATGAGTTTGCCGGGTTTTGTTACATAGAAGTCTGGGAACATGGTAAATATGTTGTTCATTCTGGACTAATCGTTTCTCCAATTTTTAGAGGAAAAGGATTAGCTAAGAAAATAAAAACGATGACTTTTAATTATTCAATGAAAAAATATCCAAATGCTAAAATATTTGGAATAACAACTGGTCTTCCAGTAATGAAAATAAATTACAAACTAGGATATAAGCCTGTAACTTTTTCAGAATTAACAGATGATGATGAATTTTGGAAAGGCTGTCAAACTTGTAAAAATTACGATGTTCTAAATAGAACAAAAAAAGAAATGTGTCTATGTACAGGAATGCTTTATGATCCAAAAAAAAAATGAAATGAAAAAAATAGTATTAGCATATAGTGGAGGTTTAGACACTTCCTATTGTCTTAAAAAACTTTCATTAGAAGGAAATGAAGTTCATGCAGTGAGTGTAAATACTGGAGGGTTTTCCATAAATGAAATTAAATTAATTAAACAAAAAGCAATTAAATTAGGTGCCTTTAAATACAAATCAATTGATGCTGTTAAATCTTATTATGATAAAATAATCAAGTTTCTAGTGTACGGAAATGTTTTAAGAAACAACACCTACCCTCTTTCAGTTAGTGCAGAAAGAATAATTCAAGCATTAGAAATTGTAAAATATGCAAAAAAGCATAAAGCAACCCATATAGCTCATGGAAGCACTGGAGCAGGAAATGATCAGGTTAGGTTTGATATGATCTTTCAAATTATTGCACCTGAAATGGAAATAATCACACCAATTAGAGATGGAAATCTCTCTAGGCAAGATGAAATAAGCTATCTAAAGAATAATGGAGTTAACATAAGCTGGGAAAAAGCTAAATATTCTATAAATAAAGGATTGTGGGGAACTAGTGTTGGTGGTGACGAAACTTTATCATCTGATAGAAAACTTCCAGAGGAAGCATACCCTAGTAATCTTAAAAATACATTTAAAAAAGAAATTAAATTAAGTTTTAAAAAAGGAGAAATATGTGGGATAAATGATGAGTATTATGATCCCGTTGGATGCATTGAAATAATTTCAAAAATATGCGATCAATATTGTATTGGAAGAGACGTTCATGTAGGAGATACAATTATTGGAATAAAAGGAAGAGTAGGTTTTCAAGCAGGTGGTCCAATACTAATTTTAAAAGCACATCATTTATTAGAAAAACACACATTAACAAAATGGCAACAATTTCAAAAGGAACAATTATCAAATTTCTACGGAATGCTTCTTCATGAAGGACAATATTTAGATCCTGTAATTAAAGATATTGAGAGCTTTCTAGAAAGCAGTCAAAAAAATGTTAATGGAGATGTGATTATTTCTCTATATCCTTATAGATATGAATTAAATGGAATAAAATCAAACAATGATCTTATGAATTCAGAATTCGGATCATATGGTGAAAAAAACAATAAATGGAGTGCTGAGGATGTTAAGGGATTTATAAATATTTTTTCTAATCAAAATAAAATATATCAATATGTCAATAACACTAAATAACATAAAAGTTGGAATTGTAGGAGGTTCTGGATATACTGGAGGTGAATTAATTAGACTAATTACAAATCATCCTAAATCGGAATTGATTTTTGTACATAGCAATATTAATTCAGGAATATATATTTCCGATATTCATCAAGATTTAATTGGTGAAACAGAAATGAAGTTTCAGAATAAATTAAATTATGATATAGATGTTCTGTTTTTATGTTTAGGTCATGGAAAATCAAATGAGTTTTTAAATAATAATAATATTAAACAAGAAATCAAGGTAATTGATTTAAGTCAAGATTATAGATTAGAAAATTCATTTTTTAATGAAAATTTTGATGAAAAGAAATACTTCGTTTATGGATTACCTGAGCTTAAAAAAGAAGAAATTAAAAATGCTCAAAACATAGCAAATCCTGGCTGCTTTGCTACTGTCATACAACTAGGCTTACTTCCATTAATAGGTACAGACTATATTGATGGAGAAATCCATACTAATGCTATTACAGGAAGCACAGGTTCAGGAGTAATTCCTAGTGATACATCACATTTTAGCTGGAGAAATAACAATATTTCTTGGTACAAACCTTTTACTCATCAGCATTTAGAAGAGATTTATTATTCATTTAATAATTTATCTAAAAACATAAAAGAAATAAACTTTTTACCAATTAGAGGGGGTTTTACTAGAGGAATATTTTGCACAAGTTATTTTGATAGTAAGATTGATTTAAACAAGGCAAAAGACATCTATACAAATTTTTACAAAAAACATCCTTTTGTTATAATTTCTGAAAAGGAGATTCATTTAAAACAAGTAATTAATACTAATAAATGTATTATTCATATTACTATGAATAAAAACAAATTACTAATCACTTCAATTATTGACAATCTAATTAAAGGAGCATCAGGACAAGCTATTCAAAACATGAATTTAATGTTTGGAATAGAAGAACAGACAGGATTAAAATTAAAATCTTCAATTTATTAAAATATAATAATGAAAATAGCTATCATCGGAGAAGGAAATTTAGGGCATTGCATTGCAAAAGGTTTAATTATAAATAATATATCAACAAATAAAAAATGAATTTATTTAATGTATACCCACTATATGAAATGACTCCATCATATGCAAAAATGTGTTATGTGTATGACAAAAATGGGAATAAATATCTTGATTTATATGGAGGACATGCTGTAATATCTATAGGTCATAGTCACCCTACCTATGTTAAGGAATTGTCAAATCAATTAAGTAAAATTGGTTATTATTCAAATTATATAATAAATGATTTGCAAGCTGAAGTTGCTGAACAAATAATAAATCAATCAAAATGTGAAAACTACAACCTTTTCATGTGTAACAGCGGAGCAGAAGCAAATGAAAATGCACTTCAAATAGCCTCATTCCACACAAATAAATCAAGAGTTATTGCATTTAAAAATTCTTTTCACGGAAGAAGTAACGCTGCATTAGGAGTGACAGACAATTTAAAAATTAAATCAAAATTAAATAAACTCATTGATGTCACTTTTTTAGATTTTAACGACAAACAAGGGTTATTAAATGAAATTTCGAAGAATGATGTAAGTGCTGTGATATTTGAGTCAATTCAAGGCGTAGGTGGGCTAGATGAACCTGAGACTGAGTTTATTAAGTTCATGTCAGAAGTATGTAAAAATTATAAAATATGCCTTATTGTGGATGAAGTTCAATCTGGATTTGGTAGAACTGGAGATTTTTTTGCATATCAAAAACATGATATTAAACCAGACATTATATGTATGGCCAAAGGAATGGGAAATGGATTCCCTGTAGGTGGTGTTTTAATAAAAAATCATATCAAATCAGAATTTGGCATGCTAGGCACAACATTTGGAGGAAATCACCTTGCATGCACTGCTGTATTAGCTGTATTAAAAACTATAAAGGACGAAGATTTATTAAAAAATTCTAAAGAATTAGAAAACTATTTTAGAGAGAAAATTTCAAAAATAGATTCTATAAAAAAAATTAAAGGCAGAGGATTGATGTTAGGTTTAGAATTTGAGTTTAAGGTTGCAAAATTGAGAAAAAAATTAATATTTAAACATAAAATATTCACTGGTGGAAGTGCAAATAAAAACCTTTTAAGAATATTGCCACCATTGAATATTAAAAAAAAACATATTGATATGCTTTACAATGCATTAAAAATAGAATTATCATGAAAAAATTTATAAACATTAGTGATATAAAAGATTATAAATCTCTTGTTAATGAAACAATAGATTTAAAAAACAACCCTAATAAGTTTAATAATATTGGAAAAAATAAAGTTCTAGGTTTAATATTCTTTAATCCAAGTCTTAGAACTAGATTAAGTACACAAAAGGCAGCACTACAATTAGGGATGAAAACTTTGAATATGAACTTTATTAATGAAGGATGGCAAATAGAATTTGAAGATCATGTTATAATGTCTGGAAATAAAGCAGAACATGTTAAAGAAGCAGCTAAAGTAATTTCTCAATATTGTGATATAATTGGTATTAGAGCATTTGCATCACTTAATAATAGAGTTAACGATCATAAGGATATAGTATTAAATTCTTTTGTTGATCATTCAACTGTACCTGTTTTAAATATGGAAAGCTCTATTGCTCATCCGCTACAAGCATTAGCTGATTCTATAACAATTGAAGAAAATAAAAAATCTTTAAAACCTAAAGTAGTATTAACATGGGCTCCTCATCCAAAAGCACTTCCTCATGCTGTGGCAAATTCATTTATTAATATGAGTAAACGCAATGATTACGAATTAGTTATCACTAACCCTGAAGGATATAATCTAAACCCTGAAATAACAAAAGGTATTAAGGTGTTGCATGATCAAAAAGAAGCGTTTAAAAATGCAGACTTTATTTATGCAAAAAATTGGTCTAGTTATGACAATTATGGAAAAATACTCATTAATGACGATTCATGGATGATTAATGAGGACAAAATGAATTTAACAAATAATGCTCAATTCATGCATTGTCTTCCAGTAAGAAGAAATGTGGTCGTGTCAGATTCTGTAATAGACTCAAATAATTCATTAATTATTCAACAAGCTGACAATAGAACCTATGCGGCTCAAATTATTTTAAAAAAATTAATTAATAATGAAAAATAAATTAACAATTATTAAAGTTGGTGGCAGAGTATTAAATGATAAAAATATTTTTGAAAAGTTTTTATTTAATTTTTCGAAAATTAATGGAAAAAAAATACTTGTTCATGGTGGTGGAATAATTGCTTCTAACTACTTGATTAGATTAGGAATTCTTCCAAAATTAATAAAAGGAAGAAGAATTACAGATGAAAAGACTTTAGATATAACAATAATGACTTATGCAGGACTAATAAATAAAACTATTGTATCAAATCTTCAAAAAAATAACTGTAATTCAATTGGTTTATCAGGTGTTGATTGTAATTTAATTAAAGCAAAAAAAAGAGAAATCAATGATATTGATTATGGATTAGTAGGAGATATAGAAAAAATTAATATTAATTTCATTAATACCTTATTAAGTAATAATATAACACCTGTTATTTGTTCCCTTTCTCATGACGGAAAAGGACAAATACTAAATACTAATGCAGATAGTATTGCATCACATTTATCTGTAGAAATGTCAAACTATTATAATGTTAGTTTAAAATATTGTTTTGATAGAGCAGGAGTTTTAAGTGATCAAAAAAAATCATCGAGCTTGATTAAAAATATTAACCTTTCAGGCTACAAAGGATTAATTAAAGAAAAAATAATCACTGATGGAATGATACCAAAATTAGATAATTGTTTTTATGCTCTAAGAAATGGGGTAAATAGTATTTCAATAGGAGATTATAATGTAATTACAAATAAAAAAAACTATACTAAAATAACTCTTGATTAATGGAAATATTAATTTCAAACGCTATAAAATTATTAAAGGATTTAATCGCCATAGAATCTTTCTCCTTTAATGAAGACAAATCAGCCGATAGAATTGAAAATTGGTTTAAGTCATATAACATCGATTTTAAAAGACACAAGAACAATGTCTATGCTTTTAATAAATACTTTGATAAAAGTAAACCAACAATACTATTAAATTCACATCATGATACAGTAAAGCCAAACAAAGGCTACACAAACGATCCGTTTGAAAGCAAGGTCGAAAATGGTAAACTTTATGGACTAGGAAGTAATGATGCTGGTGGTGCACTTGTTTCATTAATAGCTGTATTCACTTATTTATATAATAAAAAAGAGTTAAACTATAATTTGCTAATATTAGCTTCAGCAGAAGAAGAGTCATCAGGATATAATGGCATAGGTTCTGTTATACCTTTAATTCCAGAAATTGATTTTGCCATTATTGGAGAACCTACCTTAATGAAAATGGCTATAGCTGAAAGAGGTTTAATAGTATTTGATTTAAAAGTTAAAGGAACTGCAAGTCATGCAGCTCACAAAAATTATGATAATCCAATAATTAAATCAATCGATGTTTTGAATTGGATAAATAACTTAAAATTTGAAAAAAAATCTAATTTTTTAGGATCAGTTAAAGTTACAGTAACACAAATAAAATCAGGAAATCAACATAATGTAGTTCCTTCAGAATTAAAGTTAGTATTAGATGTTAGGGTTAATGATTGTTATACAAATAAAGAAATATATGAGTTGTTGAAAAAAGATGCGCCCTGCGAAATAGAACCTAGGTCATTAAATCTAAATTCTTCTATGATTTCAATTAATCACCCTATAGTTATTGGGGGAAGTAAAATAAATATTGAAAATTACGGCTCACCCACTCTATCAGATCAAGCAAAAATTTCTTTTCCATCGATTAAAATGGGACCAGGTGATTCTACTAGATCACATACATCTAATGAATTCATTTATGTAAATGAAATAAAAAATGCTATACCAAAATATTTGGATTTATTAAACACAATAATTTAAAATAAAAATTATGAAGCTTTGGAACAAAAAAGATCTGCTAAATAAAAAAATTGAAAAATTTACTATAGGAGAAGATAGAATCAACGATTTATATTTAGCTAAGTATGATGTTATAGCATCTCTTGCACATGCTAAAATGCTCAAAAAAGTAAGTATTATAAACAGTAAAGAACTTAAAGCTTTAGAATATGAATTAATTAAGATAAAAAAGGATATTAAAGACGGTAAATTTGAAATTGAAAACAAGTTTGAAGATGTTCATTCAAAAATAGAATCAATACTAACAGAAAAGTTAGGTGAAGCAGGTAAAAAAATTCATACAGGAAGATCAAGAAATGATCAAGTTCTTGTCGCTACACAATTGTATTTGAAAGATGAAATTAATAAAATTAAGTCATTGACTAAAGAATTGTTTAATGTTTTAATTGATTTATCTAAAAAAAACAAAGATCATTTACTTCCAGGTTATACTCATTTACAAGTAGCTATGCCATCATCATTCGGACTTTGGTTTTCCGCATATGCCGAAAGCCTTATAGATGATGTCATGTATTTAAATACGGCATTCAAAATAAATGATCAAAATCCGCTTGGAAGTGCTGCTGGATATGGAAGTTCATTTAACATTGATAGAGATTTCACCACTAAAGAACTAGGTTTTAAAGAATTAAAGTATAACGTAGTTTCATCACAAATGAACAGAGGAAAGGTTGAAAAATCTGTTGCTATTGCTATTGGTTCAATTGCAAGTACATTATCAAAATTATCTTCTGATATATGCTTTTACATGAGTCAAGAATTAAATTTTATATCATTTCCAGAAGATGTCACTACAGGTTCAAGCATTATGCCACATAAAAAAAATCCAGATGTATTTGAGTTGATAAGAGGAAAATGTAACATGATTCAATCATTAGCAAATGAATTTAATCATATTTCCTTAAATTTGTTTAGCGGATATCATAGGGATTTACAACTATTTAAAGGTAAAATAATTGAATCTATAAATGAAATTAAAAACTGTTTAGAGATTATCTGTTTTACAATTCAAAAAATTAAAATTAGAAAAAACATTCTTGATGATGATAAATACAAATACATTTATTCCGTTGAGAATTTAAATAATTTAGTGAATAACGGAATGGCATTTAGAGATGCTTATTTAAAAATTTCCGATGATATTAAAAAAAATAATTTTATTCCCAATAAAAAATTAGATCATACTCTTAAAGGTAGTTTGGGTAATTTATGCTTAAAAGAAATCAAATTAAAAATGGAAAAAACTATGAAGTTGAACTAAAGTTTATCAATATTAGTATTCTAAATCGTTTGAATTGAATTCTAAATATGTAATGACCTGTTCTCAGTTGCCGCTAAAGCAGCCTCTTTAATAGCTTCTGCATATGTTGGATGAGAATGACTCATTCTGGATAAATCTTCAGCAGTAGCTCTAAATTCCATTGCAGTAACCGCTTCAGCAATTAAATCTGCAGCTCTAGCACCAATAATATGGACTCCAAGTATCTCATCAGTTTTACTATCTGCTAATATTTTCACAAAACCATCTATATCCATGCTAGCCCTCGCTCTTCCTAAAGCACGCATTGGAAACTGTCCTTTTTTATAAGAAATACCTAATTGAATTAATTGTTCTTCATTTTTTCCAACTGAAGCTACTTCTGGCCAAGTATATATAACGTTAGGAATTAAATTATAATTAATATGTGGTTTTTGATTAGCAATTATTTCAGCAACCATAACTCCTTCTTCTTCAGCTTTATGAGCTAACATAGGTCCTTTCACAACGTCTCCTATAGCATAAACATTATTTATATTCGTTTGTAAATATTCATTTACTTCTATTTGTCCTTTCTTATTTGTATTTATTCCTAAATTATCTAGATTTAACCCTTCAGTGTAAGGTCTTCTTCCAACGGAAACCAAACAATAATCACCTTCAAAACTTACTCTATTTCCATTAATATCTTCAGCTAGAACAGTTACAGAATCATTAGAAGAATTTACTTCAAATACTTTATGTGATAAATAAAATTTTATTTTTTGTTTCTTAAAAATCCTAACTAATTCTTTTGAAACTGCTGCATCCATAAATGGTGTAATTGTATTCGAATATTCAATTATTGAAACTTCTGAACCTAGTCTATTATAAACTTGACCCAATTCTAATCCAATAACTCCTCCTCCTATAACTATTAATTTCTTTGGAATTTCATTGAGTTTTAAAGCTTCAGTAGAAGTTATTGTTCTTTTCTTGTCAATTTTTGCAAAAGGTAATGGTATAGGCTTAGATCCAGTAGCAATTACTGCATTTTTAAAAGATATTTCTTTCTCAAAATCTAAACCACTAACCTTTATTGTAGATGAATCTATAAAAGATCCTATGCCATTGTATGTAGTAATTTTGTTTTTACTCATCAAAAATTCAATACCTTTTGCAGTTTGTTCAACAACTGAATCCTTTCTAGAAATCATTTTTTTTAAATCTACTTTCAATTCACCATTAATTTCTATTCCGTGATTATCAAAATGATGTAATGCTTCATAATAATGATGTGAAGAGTCAAGAAGAGATTTTGAGGGTATGCAGCCAACATTTAGACATGTCCCACCTAAAGTGTCATACTTTTCAATTAAAGCAGTTTTCATACCTAACTGAGCACATCTAATTGCACAAACATAACCTCCTGGTCCAGACCCAATAATTACTATATCAAATTGATTCATTCTTTTTTTTTCAAAAGTACAAATGTTTTATTTTATTTTATTAAATGATTAAATTAAAAATAGAATTATGTTTATAACTAATTATATATTAGCGTGGTGATGAAAAATTCCTCTAAAACAAACTTAAAAACAAATAATCTTACTTTATTTGAAGCTCTTATTCCAGTTATTTTACTAGTAATTTTATTGGCATACAATGTTTCTGTATTTGGAGATGAAGCAATGGGTGGCTCTAATCAATTTATTCTTTTAATTGGTGCGGCTATAGCAGCAACATTAGGTCTTAATAAGGGTATCGAATTTAAAATGATGATCAATGTGGTTTCTAAAAACCTAAAATCAATTACTGGAGCTATATTAATTTTGTTATTTGTCGGGGCATTATCTGGCACATGGTTAATTAGCGGAATCATACCTTCTATGATTTACTATGGTTTAAAAATACTCCATCCTTCAATATTCCTTCCTTCGTGTTTAATTATTTGTGCCATAATTTCAATATCAACTGGTAGTAGTTGGACTACATCGGCAACTGTTGGCATTGCTTTAATTGGAATAGCAAAAGCAATAGGAATTCCTACAGGTATGGCAGCAGGTGCAATCATTTCAGGCGCGTATTTTGGAGACAAATTATCTCCATTAAGTGACACTACAAATCTAGCTCCGGCTATTTCTGGATCTGACCTATTTACACACATTAAATATTTAACTATAACAACTATACCTACTATTGCAATAAGTCTAGTTGTGTTTATTATTTTAAATTTCTTTGTTGTTTCTACTGGACCTACGGACAATGATTTGTTGCTAAATTCTATCAGTAATACCTTTAATATTAATCCCTTGGTTTTTACAGTTCCTATTATAGTAATTTTTATGATATTTAAAAAAACACCTCCATTAATTGCTTTATTTACAGGGACAATGCTGGGTGGAGTTTTCGCTATTTTCCTTCAACCTGAAATTTTAAATCAAATTTCCGGATCAAATACATTAACGTTAAAAAGCGCCTATGTTTCAATTTTAAATGCAATAACTGTAGACACATCTATAGAATCAGGAAATGCTGCATTAAATGAACTATTTACTAGTGGGGGAATGAAAGGAATGTTAGATACAATATGGCTAGTAATATGTGCTATGGTGTTTGGAGGAATAATGGAGGCTATCGGTTCATTAAAAAAAATAAGTAGTTCACTATTGAATTTAGGCAAATCGACATTTGCTCTTTTTGCTAGTACAGCAGGCAGCTGTTTAGCAATTAATTTAACTGCTTCTGATCAATACTTGTCTATAGTAATTCCAGGTAAAATGTTTTCAAAAGCTTATATGGATAAAAATTTAGCTCCTGAAAACTTAAGTAGAACTTTAGAAGATACTGGAACTGTAACATCAGTTTTAATTCCATGGAATACATGTGGAGCTTATCAGTCGGGAGTATTAGGAGTTAGTGTATTTGATTATTTTATATATGCTGTATTTAATTGGCTTAGCTTCTTTATGACATTGTTTTTTGCTGCACTAAACATCAAAATAAAAAAACTAGATAGTAAAACAGTTTAATATCTTTAATTTTAAATCTTTACTTTTGTTTTACACTTTATATGGCTAAAATTAGTAACAAATTAAAAGATAAAAAAAACAGACAATATCGTTCTAGACAAATAATGCTTGGTGTTTTTTTGATATTATTTTCAATATTAACCTTTGCATCTTTATTATCATACTTTAATACTTGGAGAATTGATCAATCAAATTTAGAAAATTTCTTCTCTAAAGATATTCATACAATTAATATTGCCAAAAAATTTGGGGCTATCCTGAGTCATTTTTTAATATATAGAATGTTTGGCGTAGCATCATTTGTGTTTTCATTTCTATTATTCATAACTGGTATTTCTTACTTTGTTGGAGCTAATTCAAAGAAACTTGTAAATAAATGGATTTGGGGATTTTTAATAATGATTTGGTCATCTATATTCTTTGGGCATTTTTTTACTAACAAACTTTTAGCAGGCGCAATTGGATATGAATTGAGTGAATTAATTCTTATTTACATTGGAGAAATTGGAATCATGTCAATATTGATTTTTGGGTTATTTTCTTTTTTAGTAATTAGAATGAAAATTACACCAGAAAAAATCTACGAAAGTTTAAGAGGAGTTTGGTTCAAAAATAAAAAATCAAACGACGTTATATTAGAAAAAGAAGAAACAAATTCTGAAGTTGAACTAGATTTAGAAAAAAATTCCAAATCTAGTTTTGAAGTTAATAACGAAGAGTTGAAACCAACGATTCAAAATTTTTCTTCAATTAACAAAACAGAATCAATAATTGAATCTCAGCCTGATACTAATATTAAAATTGAAATAGAAACTAATAAAACTGAAGAAACATTAGATGAAGATTCTATAGCAAAAAACTTAGTTAAAAAATATGGTGAATACGATCATACTTTAGAACTTAAAAATTTTCAACCTCCATCAATTGATTTATTAAAAGATCATAACGACAGAGGGGTTATTACCATAAACGAAGAGGAGTTAGAAGAAAACAAGGTAAAGATTTTAGAAACTTTAAAAAATTATAAAATTGGAATAGATCAGATTAAGGCAACTATAGGACCAACTGTAACCTTATATGAAATTGTTCCAGAAGCTGGAGTTAGAATATCTAAAATTAAAAATTTAGAGGATGATATTGCTTTATCATTATCTGCATTAGGAATCAGAATTATAGCTCCTATCCCAGGAAAAGGAACAATTGGAATAGAAGTTCCAAACAAAAATTCAACAATTGTTTCAATGCGCTCTGTAGTTTCATCTAAAAATTATCAAGAAGCTGAGATGGAGTTACCTCTCGTTTTGGGAAAAACAATAAGTAACGAAACTTATGTAGTTGATTTAGTAAAAATGCCACACTTATTAATGGCTGGTGCAACAGGTCAAGGTAAATCAGTTGGATTAAATGCAGTATTAACATCTCTAATTTATAAAAAGCATCCGTCTGAAGTTAAATTCGTTTTGGTTGACCCAAAAAAAGTAGAATTAACTCTTTTTAATAAAATTGAAAGACATTATTTGGCTAAGTTACCTAATACTGACGAAGCAATTATCACTGATAACAAAGCTGTAATAAAGACCCTGAATTCACTTTGCATTGAAATGGACAATCGTTATGAAATGCTAAAAAATGCATTATGTAGAAACATAAGAGAATATAATGCTAAATTCAAAAAAAGGAAATTAAATCCAGAATCTGGTAATGTCTTTTTACCATATATTGTATTAATAATAGATGAATTTGCTGATCTAATAATGACTACAGGAAAAGAAGTAGAAACACCTATTGCTAGACTTGCTCAATTAGCACGTGCTGTAGGAATTCATTTAATTATAGCTACCCAAAGACCCTCAGTTAATGTAATAACTGGTATTATTAAAGCAAATTTTCCTGCAAGAATAGCTTTTAGAGTAACGTCAAAAATTGATTCAAGAACTATTTTAGATAGTGGAGGAGCTGACCAACTAATAGGACGTGGGGATATGTTGTTTACACAAGGAAATGATCTTATAAGGATTCAATGTGCATTTGTTGATACACCAGAAATTCAAAAAATAACTGATTTCATTGGCTCACAAAAAGCTTATGCAACAGCGTATGAATTACCAGAATATATTGAAGAAGAAAATTCTAGTTCAATTGACAACAATATAGATGATAGAGATGTTTTATTTAAAGAAGCGGCAGAAGTTATTGTAATTGCACAACAAGGGTCTGCCTCTTTATTACAAAGAAAAATGAAATTAGGTTATAATAGAGCAGGAAGAATAATAGATCAATTAGAAGCGGCTGGTATTGTTGGATCATTTGAAGGAAGTAAAGCTAGAGAAGTGTTAATTCCAGACCTAGCATCATTAAATGCATTTTTAGAAACTGAAAAAAATATTTAATGAAAAATATTTTATTTCTTATTGCCTTATTTATTTTTAATATAGTTCTTGCTCAAAATGACTCTAAGGCAGAAAATTTACTTAATAAAGTCTCAGAAAAAATTGACAATGCAAAAAGTTACCAAATTGATTTTACTTATACTTTAGAAAATACACTAGAAGGAATCAATCAAGATTCAAAAGGAACAATAATAATAGAAAACGATAATTATCTATTGAATTTTATGGGGATTAATCAAATATGCGATTCAGAATATATATATACTATTGTAGAAGAGAATGAGGAAGTGTTGATTTCAAGCATTGGTAATGAAGATGAGCAAACAATAAAACCATCTCAATTACTGAAATTTTATAGAAATGGATATTTATTGCTATGGGATAAAATAGAAATAAGTTATGAAGAGAGAATTCAATTTTTAAAACTTATACCAATAGATTCATACTCTGAGACAAGTTATTTATTATTAGGAATTAACGTTAGTGAAAATAATATTTCTAAGTTAATTGAAATCGGAAAAAATAAAACAAAAACAATACTCAAAGTAGATAGTATTATATATAATCCAGAAATTAAGGATAATATTTTTGTATTTAACAAAAACGAATACAAAAATTATTATATAGAAAATCTTTGAAACAATGAAAATTCTTGATAGATATATACTAACATCGTATCTAAAAATATTTTTTAGTTTCTTTTTCATATTGATGTTTATTTTTATATTTCATCTTATCTGGATGTTTATTGATGATTTAGCAGGAAAAGAAGTAGATTTTGAAATTATATTCAGGTTCTTATTGTATTACTCTCCCAAACTTCTTCCACTAGTACTTCCTCTAACAGTTTTATTAGCTTCTATCATGACTTTTGGTAACCTTTCTGAACAATACGAGTTAGCAGCAATAAAATCATCAGGTATGTCACTTTTTAGATCTATGAGGAGTATTATTGCATTTAATCTAATTTTATGCATTGGAATGTTTTTTATCGCAAATACATTGATGCCATTAGCGGAATTCAAATCCTATAACTTAAGAAAGAATTTAGCAAAACTTAAGCCAGCGCTTGCTATAACTGAAGGTGTTTTTAACGATATAAATATGATGAATATAAAAGTTGGAAGAAAACACGGTCCAAACAATACCCTTTTAGAGGATGTAATTATCCACCAAAATAATTTTAATTCAAAAAATACTTTAGTTATAAAAGCAGATAGTGGTGAATTGATTAGTACAGAATCTGATGAAATTTTACAATTAGTCTTGAAAAATGGGAAAAGATATCAGGATATTGATAGTAAAAGACCAAACAATAAACAATTTGTTCCTCATACTTATGTTTCTTTTGAGAAATATATAATGAATATTGACTTAAGAGATTTTAATCAAGTAGATTTCGATGATGAGAAATATAGAAACACCTATAGAATGCAAAATGTTTCACAGTTAGGATTCAGTATTGATTCTTTATCTAAAAAATTAGCTTTTAGATATGAAAATTTTGGAAAAAACTTCTATACAAGAACTGGAATTACAAATTTCCAAAACAATATTAGAATGGATTACAAAAATAGAGAAAAAACATTATATAGTAATTACAGAAATCATTTGAATGATTATCCAAAAGACATTCAAATTTCTATTGTTAATGCAGTTCTAAATGTTTTAAATGGACAAAAACAAGTTCTCGTTAATCAAAAAAATACTTTTTTTATAAAAGAAAAGATAATTAATCTACATAAAGCAAATTTGTTTGATAAATACGCTTTAGCATTAGCTTCAATTATTCTATTTTTTGTTGGAGCGCCTTTAGGAGCTATTATTAGAAAAGGTGGATTTGGACTCCCAATAGTAATATCTTTGATACTTTTTTTAAGCTACCACTTTCTAGGAACATTTAGCAGAAATGCTGCAGAAGATGGAAGTATAGATTCGTTTATTGGTAGTTGGCTTCCTAATTTAATAATGCTCCCGTTAGGTGTTTATTTAATTTGGAGAGCTTCATCAGATAAATCAATTTTCAATTTTGATAAAATAGCTAATCCATTTCGAATATTTTTTAATAAACTTTTATCGTTTAAAAAAGCTTAAAATATCTTATTTTTAAAAAAAAAAATTAATGACAAATAATATCATAAAACTTCACACTATTAATGAAGCTATTGATGACATTAAATCAGGAAAAGTAATTATTGTTGTTGACGATGAAAACAGAGAAAATGAAGGAGACTTTATTTGTGCTGCTGAGTTAGTTTCTAATGAAATAATAAATTTCATGGCTAAACATGGTAGAGGATTAATATGTGTGCCATTAACTGGTAAAAGATCTAAAGAACTCCATTTAAGTCCAATGGTTTCTAACAATACTGACCCTATGGACACGGCATTTACTGTTTCTGTTGATTTAAGGGGAAATGGTGTGACTTCTGGAATTTCTACTTCGGATAGAGCTAAAACAATTAAAGCTTTGGTAGATAATAGCACTAAATCTAGCGATTTAGCTAGACCAGGCCACATATTCCCATTAATAGCTAAAGATGGAGGAGTATTAAGAAGGACTGGTCACACAGAAGCTGCTATAGATTTTGCAAGACTAGCTGGATTTTCACCTGTTGGTGTAATTTGTGAAATAATGAAAGAAGATGGTTCTATGGCAAGATTACCAGACTTAATTAAAGTTGCCAAAAACCTTGATTTAAAGGTTGTTTCTATCGAAGATTTAGTAGCTTATAGAATGAAGCATGATAGTCTTATATCAAAAAAAGATTATTTTAATTTTAATACTAGGTTTGGTAAATATAAACTACATGCTTTTCAACAAACTAATAATGATCAAGTACACATAGCTTTGACCAAAGGTGATTGGGAAGAGAATGAGCCAGTTTTAGTAAGAATAAACTCTTCTTTAACAAACAATGATTTACTAAATTCTTTAACATCTGAATCTAACAAGCAAATTGATAATGTTTTTGAAAAAATAAACTCAAATAATAAAGGTGTTATTGTTTTTATAAATCAAACAGCTAATCCAGATAATGTTTTATTTAGACTCAATGAATTAAAATCTATACAGTCTACAGGAAAAGTCAAATCTCCTCCCCTTTTAATGGATAAAAAAGATTTTGGTATTGGAGCTCAAATATTACATGACTTGAAAGTTCATAAAATTCAATTATTAACAAATAGCACACAAATTAAAAGGGTTGGAATGATTGGTTATGGTTTAGAAATAGTAGAATATGTTAAGTACTAAAAAAACCAAAGTTTTATAGACATTAAAACTACTATAACAATTAAAAATACTTTAATTGAATTTTCACCTTTTTTAACTGACCAACGACTGGAACTCCAACCACCTAAAAAATTTCCAGAAGCAAGGAATAAACCATAAGTCCAGTTTACCTTATCTGCTAAGGCAAAAGTTATTAAAGCTCCTGTGGTATATATTAAAACAATGACAACTTTAGCAGAATTAACTTTTACTAAATTTAACCTGTTATAGTAATGTAAAAACAGCATTATAACAAAACCTATCCCAGCGTTTATAAATCCTCCATAAATTCCAATAAAAAAAAATGCAATCATAGAAATATAAAGATGTTTTCCTGTTAACCTTTCAATAAGTTCTGTGTAATTTACCTTAGGTTTAAACACTATTAGAACTACAACAACAATCATTATTATAGCAAGTATTTTATTAAATAATGCACCATCTATGTCTATAGCTATTTTAGCACCAATTAAAGCTCCTAAAAGCCCACAAATGCCCAAATAAATATTAAAAGGAAAAGTTGAAACCCCTTTACTCTTAAAACCTAGAGTTGCTGATGAAGTAGACATGACAATTGCTATTCTATTAGTTCCATTTGCAACTGCTGGAGGTAATCCCAAGAATATTAAAAGAGGAAGGGTTAATAATGAACCTCCACCTGCCATTGTGTTCATAAAACCAGCAATAAAACCCGCGAAAACTAATAAAGGATAAATCCACAAAAACTGATCTATTTCTAGCATATTTCAAATGTAGTGAAAGGTATTTATATAATTTTTTAAATAAAATTGGTACAAAATAAAAAGGAAGTTATATTTGCATCCCATTGGAGAAATGGCAGAGTGGTCGAATGCGGCAGTCTTGAAAACTGTTGAGGGTCACACCTCCGGGGGTTCGAATCCCTCTTTCTCCGCAAAAGCCCTTGTAAGTCATTGATTTACAGGGGTTTTTAATTTTGGTTGCCTGAATCGTTGCCTTTACTGCTTTTAACTATCACTAAGTTATAGCAAAAAGTAAAAAAATATTTCATATTCTTGAATTTAACTAAATTTAGTCAATATGAAAAAAATAATTATAATTTCATTATTACTTAACATAGTATTTATCTCTTGTTCAAGAGACCCAAATAGAAAAATCATTGATATCACAACAAATTCATTAAAAACTACTATAAATAACAAGGGAGCATTTGTCAATTTTATTGATGTAAAAAATGGCAAAGATTACATTTCAAAAGACACCATAGTTTCGGTAATGTCAATTCGAATTGACAATCAAATTTTGCACCCAATATCTGCTTCGTTAAATGGGAATGAAATAATATTAGACTTTAAAAATGATGTGGTTGCTCATATAAAAGTAGAAGAAAAAGAAACTCATTTTACACTTGAATTAATCTCTATTACCAATAAAGACATAGTTGAATTAATTGTATGGGGACCTTACCCCAATGTCATTAATAAAATTATTAGTGAAACTGTTGGAGTTGTTAGAGGTGATGAGTTTGCCTTAGGAATTCAAGCATTAAATATTAAAACTTTGGGTGGCTATCCTTGGAACGAAAGTGACCGAATGCCAGCTTTCGATATTTTTAGAGAAAATGACCCAAATAATATGAAACCTAATTCAGATGGAAGTGTTTTATATAGAGTTGAGGCAGCAAAACCAACGGCAACTGGAAGTAGTTTGCAGGCCTACTGTAGAAATAGAAATAAAGAGCGATTTTTTGAAGATTTTAATCATGAAAAAATTGTTGCGCCCATTTACAATGATGGTGGTGTAATTGGCTCTAAAATAGCAATATTTGGGTGTCCTGTGGAGAAAACCTTAGAAACCATAGGACAAATAGAAATTAAAGAAGGATTGCCTCACCCAATGATCAATGGTCAATGGGCTAAAACAGCTCCAAATGCTTCAGCTTCTTATTTAATTACTCCTTTCACAGAAGATAATGTTGACCAGGCCATTGAACTTACAAAAGAGGCAGGATTAAAATACTTGTACCATTACGGTAAAACTTTTGAAAATTGGGGTCAATTCGATTTATACAAAGGAGAATTTCCTAACGGAATTGAGGGTTTAAAAAAATGTGTTGAAAAAGCCGAGGCAGCAGGTATTAAGTTAGGAACCCATGTACTTTCTAATTTTATTACAACAAACGATCCTTATGTTACCCCTATTCCAGACAAAAGATTGGCAAAAGTAGGAAGCTCGATTATTACCAATGATATTGACTCAACTCAAACGGAAATCTTAATTAAATCTCCTGAATTTTTCAATCAGATGAAAAATAATAATTTAAAAACAGTTGTCATTAACAATGAGTTAATTCGTTATGGCAGCGTGTCAAAAGAAGCCCCTTGGAGATTATTAGATTGCCAACGAGGCGCTTTTGAAACCGAAGCATTAACTCATAAATCAGGTGAAAAAATATCGAAACTACTTGATCATGCATACAAAGTATTTTTAACCAATACTGATTTAACTATTGAAATGTCAAAGAATATTGCAAATCTTTACAACCAAACTGGTTTGCGACAAATTTCGTTTGATGGTTTAGAAGGGAATCGTTCAACAGGATTAGGAACCTATGGCGAATCATTAATGCCTTATGTTTGGTACAATACTTTATCTGATGATTTAAAAAGTCATTTAATTATTGATGCTAGCCGAACCACTCATTTTTTCTGGCATATTTACACCCGAATGAATTGGGGTGAACCTTGGTATGCTGGTTTTAGAGAAAGTCAAACCGAATACAGAATGAAAAATCAACCCTATTTTAAGCGAAACTTTATGCCAGGAATGTTGGGTTGGTTTAAAATGACTCCTGAAACTAGTATTGAAGATGTTGAATGGTTGCTAACACGATCAGCTGCACATAATGCCGGTTTTGCTTTTATTGCAGGAGATGAGGCAATTAAAAAAAATGGCAATAAAAACAAAATATTACAACTTATTGGAGATTGGGAAAAAATCAGACTTAAAGGGTTATTTGCTGAAAATCAAATTGAAATCATGAAAGATATTGATTCCGAATATACATTAGTTAGGTCCAATGAAAATGAATTTGATTTACATCGTGTAAATTCGGGTAAACTCACTCACAATAATAAAGTACTACAACCAGGAGAACCGCTATATTCTAACTTTAATTTTAACCACTCAGGAGAAGAACAAACAATAAATTTTATTATTAATGCCATTGATTGTGATATATCGAATATAACAATTGAGATGGATAATTATAAGAAAATTAAACTACCTGTTTCTTTGAAAGCAGGTGAAATTGTTAAGTATACCGGCGGAACAAATGCCTATGTTTATGATGTTAACTGGAATCTAATTAGTGAATTTGAGATTACACCTTCAAATTTAAAAGTAAGTAGTGGAGATCATTCCATAACTTTTGATTGTAAATTTAATAATTCAGGTAAAGAAGCAAAAGCGAAATTGGAAGTGAGAACATTTGCCCCTGCAGAGAAAATAACAATTAGTAAATAAATAAATCATATGCAACAAAAAATAAAAACAGCTAGGGGTTTATTTGCTTACAGGACGTATGGTAAGGAAAATAATCCTCCTCTTTTCTTGATTCATGGCTGGCCGCAAAGTAGTTATTGTTGGCATGACGTTGCACAAGAATTGACAGATTTCTATGTTATTACCCCTGATCTTCGTGGCTTGGGTGATAGTGAACGAACCCTTGACGTAAGCGCATACACCAAAGACCAATTGGGGCTCGATATTTTTGAGATAGCAACTGCTCTAAAAATAGAAACATTCTATTTAGGTGGTCATGACTGGGGATCAGCAGTGGTTCAAGAAATGGCGCTTTTACAGCCTGAACGCATTCGGAAATTGATATTAATGAACATGATGATTATCAATAATGGTGTTGGAAAGAAAAAAGCAATCGAAGAATTAAGCAAGGAAATGTTCCGTTTCTCTTGGTATCAATTTTTTCAAAATATTCCCAAATTTCCAGAACAGTTACTTAAGGGGAAAGAAGATGTTTGGATACGGTTTTTCTGTAAAGGAATCATCAACCCCATCCCTAAGGAAGCCTTGGCGGAATATATCCGTTGTTATCAAATCCCACATACTATAACCACTGCTGCTAACTTATACCGCAGTATGCCTAACGACAGGAAAAGATGGAGTCATTATAAAAATAAAAAAATAAGCGTTCCTAGCCACATCATCCATGGTCGGTTAGATCGTTTAGTCATTCCAGAGTTTTTATCCAATGTTAAGAATGCTTTTGAACATCCCATTGACATAACTTATTTAGAGGGAGGACACTTTATCTGTGATGAACAACCCAAGGAAGTGGCTAAGGCTATAAATGTTTTCTTTTCATCAAATTTGTAAGTATAATATGAATTAAAATAAGAAAACATGTCTAATGCGGACAAGTTCCCAAAATAGGCTTGTTGGATTCTGTTAAAATTAGAAACATTGGTGGCAACGGGAAGCTAATAATCAATTTGGGACATTGTAAATTTATTTTTGTTACTTGTTACTTCAAAAACAGTAAATAATGCCATTAGTTACACCATTATCACCCAACCATGATTTAGAAACAAAAGTATTGGCCGAGTTTTTTAATGAAACCTTAGGGTTTTGTCCTAATTCCGTTCTTACAATGCAACACCGCCCAGATATAAGTAAGGCTTTTATTAACCTCAATAAAGCTGTTATGAATAATGAAGGTCGCGTCACTTCAGCGCTGAAGCGGATGATTGCTTGGGTGAGTAGTAATGCGACTGGCTGTCGCTATTGTCAAGCACATGCAATTCGAGCGGCAGAACGATATGGTGCTGAACAAGAACAGTTGGATAACATCTGGGAATATCAAACTCACTCGTCTTTCACTGAGGCTGAGCGTGTTGCATTAGATTTTAGTTTGGCAGCATCACAAGTACCAAATGCTGTTAATGATATTTTAAAAAAGCGTCTTTACATACACTGGGATGAAGGCGAAATTGTAGAAATGCTGGGCGTAATTTCACTGTTTGGATATTTAAATCGATGGAATGATTCTATGGGAACCACCATTGAAAATGGGGCGATTGAAAGTGGTGATTTATATTTAGGAAAACACGGTTGGACTAAAGGGAAACACACCTAACTTATTAAATAAAAGTTCTTAGTATCTGAATTAAAAGAAGCTGATATGTCTATGGTTTAAATTGAATATTTTTATATTTAATAAAATTAATTTTGAAAAAAACATTAAATCGTTTCATTGGCTATCTTCCTTTTATAATATGCTTTGTCATACTTTGTTTTAGCAATACGTTTAAACCAATAAGTTTGATAAATGGGTTTACACAATTAATATTATTTGCTATAGTAGTTTGCATTCCAGCATTAATTACAAAAAGAATGTCTTACGTTGATATAGGTTGGCCATGGGGGCTTGTTTGTATTGGGGTTTTAGTGTTAATTAACGGAGAAGGTTATTGGGTTAGAAAGTATATTATTTCTGGAATGTATCTAATTGCTGGATTAAGGATGGGTATAGGAGCATTAATATTACTTAAAAAAGGACATTTAAACAATGAACTTTCTAGATATAAGTATCAAAGATTAAGGTGGAAAAAATTAGGTTACTCTAATATTGATATTTCATTACAATATGAAATCATGATACAATGTTTTGCCAATGTAACTTTCCTAGCGTTACCTGCAATAATACAAAGCTATAACCCTCAAGAATTTATATCTCCTTTAGAATTATTTGGTTACATATCCTGGATAATCTTTTTCATAATTGAACATGTATCAGACCTACAAAAAGAAAAGTTTTTAAAAAAATCATTCTTAGAAAACAAAAAGAAACAAGTTTGTAATGTTGGTTTTTGGAGATATTCACGTCATCCTAATTATTTTGCAGAATGGATGGTATGGAATTCTCTGATTATTTCATCGATACCATCATTATTTTATTTCTATACAATTGAATCACAATTAATTTGGGCAGGAATTTTTGTATCTATAATTTATATTTCTAGGATTATGTATACCACTCTTGTTTATTACACTGGTGTTATCCCTTCTGAATACTATTCTGTATTAAAACGACCTGATTATAAAAAAATGCAAAAAAACACCAATATGTTTTTTCCAGGATTTCCTAAAAACAAATTTAAACTTAAAAACAGGTTGTAAATCGCCTTAAATTATTATGCAAAAAAAATTATATAACTCAATATTTATATTCATTCCTCTCCTATTTATTAACTGTAATCTGCAACAGAAAGATCTTTCAAGCTTTCAAACCCTATGGTATGATCAGCCGGCTGAAATATGGGAAGAAGCATTACCTCTAGGAAATGGAAGATTAGGTGCAATGGTATTTGGTGATCCAATAAATGAGCGAATTCAATTGAATGATGATTCATTATGGCCTCATAACATCGGTTGGGATGAGCCAGAGGGTACACCAAAAGATCTATCCGAGATAAGAAAACATCTAATTAATGGAAATGCTAGAATTACTGATTCATTATTAGTTGAAAAGTTCTCGAATAAATCCATAACTCTTTCTCATCAAACACTCGGCGATTTATTTCTAGATTGGGAGCATAAAGAAATTTCTGAATACTACAGGTCCCTGGACCTAAATTCGGCTGTATCAACTACAAAATATAAAACGCAAGGTTTCTTTGTAATTCAAAAAGTTTTTGTGTCTAATCCACATCAACTTATTGTTGTTGAAATAGAAAGTAAACACCCTGATGGACTTAATGGCAATATAAAACTTAATCGTCCAAAAGATGAGGGAATTGAAACAGTTTCAATAAAAGCTAGCGATAAAAAAATTATTATGACAGGTGAAGTAACTCAAAGGTCAGGAAAATTTAGGGAACTTCCCGTGATTATTGAATCAGGTGTAAAATTTGAAACTAGCTTATATTCTCAACATGATTCAGGAAAAGTAATAACAGAAAATGAATACTTAAAAGTTTCTGGAGTTAAAAAACTAACACTCTTTATTGCTTCAAATTCTAATTATTACACTCAAAATTACTCTGAAAAAAATAAAAAAGAACTTTCTAAAATTAGAAAATTAGATATCAATAAATTAGAAAAAGATCATGTCTTAGATCATCAATCTCTTTTTAACCGTGTTAGGCTAAACTTAAATGCTGATAAAAAACTTGAGTCACTGACAACAGACCAACGTTTAGAAAGAGTAAAAAACGGGTATAAGGATAATGGACTTACTCAACTGCTATTTGATTATGGCAGGTATCTGCTAATTGGCTCATCTCGAACTGGAACATTACCAGCGAATCTACAGGGCTTATGGAATCAACATATTAAAGCTCCATGGAATGCTGATTACCATTTAAATATAAATCTGCAAATGAACTACTGGCTAGCTAACTCAACTGGACTTCATGAATTAAATTATCCTTTTTTTGATTATGTTGATAGATTAGTAGAAAATGGGAAAATAACTGCTAAAAAAAACTTTGGATTAAATGGAAGTATAATCCCTCATGCTAGTGATTTATGGGCTCCAACTTGGTTAAGAGCTCGGACAGCTTATTGGGGATCCTCTTTTGGAGCTGGTGGATGGTTAATGCAGCATTATTGGCATCATTATGAGTACACAAATGATTTAGGGTTTTTAAAAAAAAGGGCGTTGCCTGTCATGGAACAAGTTGCTCAATTTTATTCGGATTGGCTAATTGAAGATCCTAGAGATCAGTCCCTTATCTCAGCACCATCAACCTCCCCTGAAAACCGATATTTAAACTCAAATGGGGAACAAGTATCTTCATGTTTAGGAAGTGCAATGGATCAACAAGTAATATATGAAACTTTTTCAAATTACCTTAAAGCAGCAGAAATAATCGGAGTTCAGAATTTACTAACTAAAAAAATTACACAACAACTAAAAAAACTAAGACCTGGTTTTGTAATTGGAAAAGATGGAAGAATTTTAGAATGGGATAGGGAATATGATGAATTTGAGCCTGGTCACAGGCACATGTCCCATTTATACGGTTTTCACCCAGGAACTCAGATTACAATCGATGAGCAACCTGAACTTTTTAAGGCAGTGAAAAAAACATTAGATTTTCGACTTGAAAATGGAGGAGCTGGAACAGGATGGAGTCGTGCGTGGTTGATAAGTTACTCTGCTAGATTATTAGATGCGGAAATGGCCCATGAACATATCCAACTTCTGTTTAAAAAATCTATATATAAAAACCTTTTTGATGCTCATCCTCCATTTCAAATTGATGGAAATTTTGGTTTTACTGCTGGTATTTCAGAAATGCTTTTACAATCTCATGAAAATAAGGGAATACGAATTCTGCCAGCTCTACCAAAATCATGGTCTTCAGGAAGCGTGGAAGGTTTAATAGCAAGAAATAATATCAAAATAAATATGAAATGGGATCAAGGAGAAATTACTGAGCTAAATTTAGAGACTAATAAAAACCAATCAGTTTCAGTGATTTATAAAAATGAAATTTTTGATTTTGATCTTGTAAAAGATGAGCTTTTTTATACAAATTTTAAAAAAAACTAAAAAATCCCTAACAGTAATTTTTACACCTCACTCCCCTACTTATATAATACAAGTCTCATAGAATGTATACGCTTTTAACTATCGCTAAGTTAAAAAGTAATTGTATATAAGTAAATTAGCTTTTAAGTTCAAAATTAATTCAATTATTAAATTCAATAAACACATTGAATTAAAGTTTTGTAAATTTAATTTTATGAAAAAAAGAGAATTTTTAAAAAGTTTTGGTAATACTTTAATGATTTCCCCATTTTTATCATTTGATTTAAGAAACAATGATAACGATCTATACTCTGACAGAAGCTTACTTAATGATAAGGAATTTTGGAATAGAATTAGAAAAGATTATTCACTAAAAAAAGATTATATCAATTTAGAAAACGGATATTACAATATTATTCCAAATCCAACTTTAAAAAAATTCATTTCTCATGTAAAAAGTGTAAATTTTGAAGGTTCTTATTATATGAGAACCAAAAGAAATAATGATAATAGAAGAGTAGCAAATCGTCTTGCAAAATTAGTTGGATGTAGTGATGATGAGCTTGTTATTACAAGAAATACAACAGAATCTTTAGATTTAATTATTGGTGGCTTTCCCTGGAAAAAAGAAGATGAAGCAATTTATGCTATTCAAGATTATGGAGCTATGCAACAAATGTTTAAACTCGTATCGAAACGTTATGGGATATTAAACAAAATAGTTTCAATACCAAATCATCCAATTTCTGATGAACAAATAGTCTCTATTTATGAAGATCAAATTACTCCAAAGACTAGACTCATTATGGTTAGTCATATGATTAATATTACAGGACATATTTTACCTATAAGAAAAATATGTGACATGGCTCATAAATATGGTGTTGACGTAATGGTTGATGGAGCTCATTGTATTGGACATTTTGATGTAAATATTTCAGAATTAAATTGTGATTATTATGGTTCTAGCCTACATAAATGGCTTAGCACCCCTTTAGGTGCAGGGCTACTTTATGTTTCAAAAAATAAAGTTTCCAAAATTTGGCCATTATTAGGGTCTCATATTAATGAGAAAGACAATATTTTAAGACTTAATCATATTGGAACCCACCCTGTTCATACTGATTTAGCAATAGAAAATGCCATTGATTACATAGAGATGATTGGAATAAAGAGAAAGGAAGAAAGGCTTCGTGAAATTCAAAGATACTGGTCAGATCAATTGAGAAATTTTGAAAATGTGATAATTAATACGCCATTAGAATCATTTAAAAGTTGTGGTATTGCTAATGTTGGAATCAAAGGTTTAGATCCTTCAAAATTAGAAAAAGTTTTATTTGATGACTATAATATCTTTACTGTTGCAATAAATCATGAAAATGTAAAAGGATGCAGAATTACGCCAAATATTTATACTAATTTCAGCGATTTAGATCATTTTGTTTCAAGTATTAAGGAGATAGCATCAAAAAATATTCATTAACCTAATTATTTAAATTTATTTTATGAAGATTAGTTTTCATAAACTTTTATTAAAAAAAAGATTTCCATTAGCAATTAGTAGAGGAGTTAATGCAGAAAGTTATAATGTTTTTGTTGGAGTTAAAGAAAATGATTTAATAGGATGGGGTGAATCTGCACCTGGTAAAAGTGAAGGAGCTATAAACACTGAGGAAGTTATTTTACAACTTCAAAAACTAATTGATGTTAATATTGAGAATAAATCAATCTATGAAATAGAGCGTATTGCCCGTGAAATGAAAATTTCTCCCAGTGCATACGCCGGTTTAGATATTGCATTATGGGACTTAAAAGCTAAAAAAGCAAAAATGCCTCTACATGAACTACTAGGGTTGCCTCTTCCCAAATCAAAGACATCTCTTACAATTGGAATAATGAGTCCTAATTCTGTTAAAGAAAGAATTCCTCTTTTATTTGAAGGAAGTTCAGCAAAATTTCTTAAAGTAAAGTTAGGATCAAATCAAGGATTAGAAGCTGATAAAGCTATGTATAATCAAGTTCTAGAAAGTATAAAACCTTATGATCTTAAACTTAGAGTAGATGCAAATGGAGGATGGAGTACGGAAAATGCAAAGTATATGATTGATTGGTTATCGAAAAGAAAATGTGACTATGTTGAACAGCCTATAGCTGAAGGAAAAGAGAAAGAATTAAAGACTCTATATAAAAGCAGATTACTTCCAATATTTGTTGATGAATCATGTCGTTATTCTCATAATATTATTGAATATTCTGAATATGTTGATGGGGTTAATTTAAAATTAATGAAATGTGGAGGAATAACGGAGGCTCTAAGAATTTTGTCAACAGCAAAGGCATTTGGATTAAAATCAATGATAGGCTGTATGAGTGAATCTTCAATTTCAATTTCAGCTGGAGCTTCAATTTCTGGACAAATAGACCATATTGATCTTGACTCTCATTACAACTTAAAACCTGATCCAGCTTCAGGAGCTTCTATGATAAATGGCATTACAACGCAAAGAATAGCTCCTGGTCATGGAGCATTTTTGAAAAATGAACCATTATGTTAGAAGATTATAAAAAGGTTGCTATCTATTTGGAAGGCCATTTATTTACTGATTTTGGAAAAATGGGTTTAGGTGCCTTACGATATTTGCCCAATAGAATTGTTGCTGTTATTGACTCAGAAAATGAAGGTAAAAATACAAGAGAATGCCTTTCTATTGAAAGAAGTGTTCCTATAGTTAAGAACATAGATTTGGCTATTTCAAAAGGAGCCGAAGTTCTTATTTTAGGAATTGCTCCATCTGGAGGAAAAATTCCAAAATCATGGTTCCCAATAATTGACACAGCAATATTTAATAACCTTTCAATAATTAATGGTCTTCATGATTCATTGGCTTCAAAATATAAAAATAAGCTTACGGATAATCAATGGATTTGGGATGTTAGGGTTCCACAATTTATTCCTGAAATAGCTAGTGGAAAAGCTGCTAAATTAAATAACAAGAGGATTTTGTGTGTGGGTACTGATATGGCAGTTGGTAAAATGATAACAAGTCTTGAAATTCATAAATGGGCAATAGAAAATAAAATAAAAAGTGCATTTATAGCAACAGGACAGATTGGGATAACAGTGACAGGAAGTGGAATTCCTCTTGATGCATATAAAGTGGATTATGCTTGTGGTGCTGTTGAACAAATGGTTTTACAAAAATCAAATGATGATTGGGTTCTTATTGAAGGTCAAGGATCATTATTAAATCCAGGAAGCACAGCTAGTTTGCCATTAATTAGAGGAAGTTGCACAACTCATATGATTCTTTGCCATCGAGCAGATTTTTTAACTTTAAGGGATTCCAAGCACATAAAAATTCCTAATTTAAATGAAGTAATTAAACTATATGAAGCTCTAGCCAGTGCTTGTGGAATTTACCCAAAAGCTAAAGTAGTTGGGATTTCATTAAATACTTTCAAATTAGACTCAATTGCAGCTAAAAAAGCGGTAGATTTTTTGGAATCATCAACAAACCTTCCCGTTACTGATGTTGTTCGTTATGGACCAGAAAAACTAGGTCTAGCAATAAAACAAATTAATTAAATTTTATAGATGCAAATTTGTTAATAATTAGCTATAAATCCATCATGATATTTATTATTTTTAGAATGATTAAATTGATAAAAATAATTATTTATGAAGAATCTATATTTTAGTAAAAACAAAAGAATCTTTATACTAAGCTTACAAATAATACTTTTTATGTTTACAAAAATTTATGCACAACAAACAAATGTTTTTGATAAAGCAAATAAAAATGAAGTTTATAGCTATACATTAAAAAACTCATTAGAAACTGAAATAACAATTCTTAACTATGGAGGTATTATAACTTCTTTAAAAGTAGCTGACAGAAACAACGAATTTAAAGATGTTGTATTAGGGTTTGACTCTATTTCTCAATATTTAAAAAACGTGCCATATTTTGGTGCTATAATAGGTAGATATGCTAATAGAGTTGCTAAAGGAAAGTTCACTTTAGATGACAAAGATTATACTTTAGCTAAAAACAACGGAGAAAATCACCTTCATGGTGGAGAAAAAGGATTTGATAAAGTATTTTGGAATGCTATTAATAAAAATGATGAACTATCCTCATCCTTAACATTAACATACTTAAGTAAAGACATGGAAGAAGGATATCCGGGAAACTTAAATATTAAAGTGATATATACCTTAACAGATGACAATGTATTAAAAGTAGATTATGAAGCTGAGACTGACAAAAAAACAATAATAAACCTAACTCAACATTCCTATTTTAATTTATCGGGAGATTTTAATTCAACTATATTAGACCATGAAGTTTTTATTAATGCTAACAATTATTTACCAGTTGATGATGGCTTAATTCCTACAGGTGAAATTCATAAAGTTTCAGATACTCCTTTTAACTTTTTATCACCCAAAAAAATAGGAAGTGATATTCAAGAACATAATGATCAGTTAATTAAAGGTAATGGATATGATCATTCATGGATTATTAACAATTACAAAAAAGGACTACAATTAGTAGCAAGTGCTTATCATCAAAATAGTGGTAGATTTTTAGAAGTTTTTTCTGATCAACCAGCTATTCAATTTTATACAGGTAATTTTTTAAATTCTAATCAGCCAAAAAAAGGTGGTGGTACCCAATTAAAACAAAGTGGATTTTGTTTTGAAACACAACATTATCCAGACTCTCCTAATCAAAAAAATTTTCCATCAGTAATTTTAAATCCCGGTGAAAAATACAGGTCCACTACTCTTTTTAAATTTTCAATAAAATGATTTAATCATAAATCGATTAAAAAATTATATTAATCTATACAAAGTTCAGTGGTTTTGATTTCTAATTTATCATATTCTTTGTGAATTGTTTTTAGCAAAGAATATTCGCTAAAAGAATCTTGTCCTAGTTCCCATATCATAATTCCGTTCACTTCATTACTTGCTAATTGAACTTTAGATCTAATTGTCGACCTTCCATTATAAAACTTTGTGCCTACATTATCAATATCAGCATTTGCATTACTTAGTTCAACCATACTAGAAAAAGTGAATGCATTTACTGTATCTGAATTTACAAAGTCATATCCATAAAAAGGAACACCTAATATGAGTTTTTCACTAGTTATTCCAATTGAATTTTTCCAAAAATCAATTGATTCTATAGCGTGGTTATAGGAACTATGTTGACCTGGAGCTGTAGGATTCCACGGGCCTGTGAAATCATAAGCCATTATATTTATAAAATCAAATATATTTAAGGCATTATTATTTAAATTAGAATATAGTGTTTTGGCAGGTAGTGCTGCTGTAATTATTTTTGAATGTTGATCTAATGCATTGTTTAGCTCTATAATAAAATCACTATACCCACTAGTTACATACTGCCATTCTAGGTCTACATCTACTCCATCCAGATTATTACTAAGAACATACTCTAAAATTTTATTAACAATTTTAGGTCTATTTTCAGAATTGTCTATTAGGTTTGACCAATTTAAAGCTTGCTCAGAATTTAAAACACCCCCACCTATTGAAATACATATTTGAATGTTAGGATTATCAGATTTTGCATCATTTACAATTTTAGATATATCAGGCATTATTAGATTTCCTTCAGAATCTGGATTAGCAAAAGCAAGATTTAAATGTGTTAATTTACAATATTCAATATCATCACTTAAACCAAATCTCCAAGTTGGAAAATATCCAATAACTTTTGCACTTGTATTATTCTGGTTATTAAAAACTTCTTCTTGATCCTTTGTACAGGATATTGAGAATATTAATATAATTAAAACAATTTTTTTATTCATTTCACTTAATATATTTTAAGCTAGAAACTACAGGATGATGATCCGAAGCCCATCCTTTAACTGGAGTCTTTAAATAAACATGTTTTGCATTAATTAAAGCTAAGTTTTTAAAAAATACATAATCAATTCTTTTATCAGAATGATTTTTGGTATCAAAACCATTAAAGGTTCCATAAAACTTGTTAGATTTAGATAAGTTTTTTTGAGAATCTACAAATAAATTTTGAAGTTTTTTAATTGAAATATTTTCATCTATTAAATTAAAATCCCCTGTTAAAACCAAAGGAAAATTCATTTTATTGAGTTCAGTGATTTTATTAATAATTAAATCTACAGATTGTTTTCTTGCCTTTATGCCTATATGATCTAAGTGAGTATTAAATACCCATATTTTTTCTTTTGAATGTTTATTTTGAAAAAGACCATAGGTGCAAATTCTTTTCATTGATGCATCCCATCCTATAGAAATTTTATTTGGAGTTTCCGATAACCAAAAAGTATTAGATTTTAGAACTTCATAGTTGATATTACTGAATAAAATTGGACTGTATTCTCCTTTTGTTTTTCCATCATCTCGACCTACTCCAACATAACTATAATTAGGCAAGTCATCGATTAAATTAAATAATTGAGAATAAACCACTTCTTGCATGCCAATAAAGTCAGGATTTTCATTTGATATAAATTCACCAATTGTAGATTTCCTATTTTCCCAAATATTAATTCCATCATTAGGATTATTATATCGAATATTATATGAAATTACTTTAAGATCTTGTGAATTATAAAATAATAGAAAAAAAAAAATGAGAAATGAGTTATTCATGTCTTAAAATTAATAAATACTAAGCACAAAATTCAAGATCAAGCAATTATAAGATTGTCAATTCATTTATTTATATTTATTAAAAGATGAATCGATATTTATTATTAATTATTTTCACTTTGATAGTGTTTGGATGTGATTCTAAAAAGACTCTCAAAGTTGATTTAAATAATGATATTGTTAATCCAAAGACCTATGTTGTTTATAAAACTACTAATTCAATTATAGTTGATGGAAAAGACGATGAAGCAGACTGGCTTAATACACAATTTAGCGATGATTTTATAGATATTGAAGGTTTTAAAACGCCGAATAAGAAAACAAATGTAAAAATGCTATGGGATCACAAATATTTATACATTTTTGCAAAATTAGAAGAAGATCATATATGGGGTGATATAATAAAAAGAGATGATGTAATATTTCACAATAATGACTTTGAAATATTCATTAGTCCTTCAAATAATACTCATAATTATGGTGAAGTTGAAATCAATGCCTTAGGAACTATTTGGGATTTATTTTTAAACAAACCATACAGGCTTGGTGGAGAACCTAATAGCGAATGGGATTTAGATAGTTTAAAGTCTGCGGTTTCTTATAATGGAACATTAAATGACTCTAGTGATATAGATAAATATTGGTCTGTAGAGTTAGCCATCCCTTTAGAATCTTATGCTCTGTTAAAAGATAAACCAAAAACAATTCCTATAGATGGTGAACAATGGAGAATTAATTTTTCTAGAGTTCAATGGGATTATGAATTGTCAAACGGCAAGTACTCGAGAAAAAAAGAAGATGGCAAGTTTTTACCTGAATACAACTGGGTTTGGTCTAGTCAAGGAGAAGTTAATATGCACATGCCTGAGAATTGGGGATATATTCAGTTTTCAGACAATAATAATAGCTCAAAAATAGAATTCAAGCATAAGGGAGATGTGTTAAGTGAACAAATAATTTATTCATTATTTAGAAAAATTGCATTTAAGGATTTAAAAAATTTAAAAGATTTAAATTCTGGAACAGAAATATATTTTAAACCTATTGAAATAAATGATAAAATAATTAATATCAAATTCTTAAAAACGCACTCAGGCTTTAATCTAAAAGCTAATAATAAAAATATAGAATATACAATTAATGAGAATGGATTATTAAATGAAATGATTATTAATAAAAATAAATAATGAAAAAAACATTTTTAACTATACTATCAATTTTAGTAATATCATGTAATAGTGAGAAAAAATTAGTTGATGAAAATTTCACTTTTAGTACTTGGACTCATGGAGGGAAAGAGTTTAATAAAGAAATCTGGAAGAAAAAAATAAATTACTATGATTCTTTAGGAATTAGCGAAATATTAGTTAGTGGTTCTTCTGAAGTATTAGAAAAAATAATTCCATTAGCTAATAAAAAAAACATTAAAGTTCATGGGTGGATGTGGACCTTAAATCGTCCTGGGGATACTATTGCTAACAAAAACCCTGACTGGTATGCAGTTAATAGAAATGGAGACAATTCTCTAGATTACAGAGCCTATGTTGATTATTATCAATGGCTAAGCCCATTTCATCCCGAAGCTAGAAATCATATCATTAATAATGCTAAAAAAATAATGAGCGTTAAAGGTTTAGCGTCTGTACATTTAGACTATGTTAGATATCCAGATGTGATATTAGGAGCCGATTTACAACCAAAATATAATATTGTTCAGGAAACGGAAATGCCTGAATATGATTATGGCTACCACACTATTGCTAGAAAAAAATTTAAAGAAATATTTAACAAAGATCCTATTGATTTTAAGAATCCTGAATTATCAACTGAATGGAGACAATTCAGATTAAATGCGGTAACAACTCTAGTAAATGAAATTATCGAAATTGCTCATTCAAAAAACAAAAAAGTCACTGCTGCAGTTTTTCCTTTTCCAGAAATGTCTAGGCAAATGGTTAGACAAGCTTGGGATGATTGGAATCTAGATGCTGCTTACCCAATGTTATATCAAAATTTTTACAGAGAAAATATAAATTGGATAGGATTTACAACAAAACAAAGTGTAAATGATGTTGATTTTCCAATATTTTCAGGACTTTTTTCTCCAGCACTTAGAAAGGCTGAAGATTTAGAAAATGCAATTAGAATTTCTAAAGAGAATGGTGCTAGCGGAATTTCTATATTTACAGCTGATGGTCTAAACAAAGAACAACAAGCAGTTTTTGTAAAGCTTAAAGAAAATTTATTTAAAAAATAAACAAATTATTACATGAAAATAAAAATATTTTTATTGTTGATAGTTTCTCCATTCCTTATTCAAAGTCAAGGAATTGAAGAAATTTCTAGTTCAAATTCTAATGATAAAATGTTATGGTTTGAAGAGGCTAAACTTGGGATTTTTATACACTGGGGAATATATTCTGTAAACGGAATCAGTGAATCTTGGTCTTTTTATAATGGTTACATTTCTCACCATGATTATATGAAACAGCTAAAAGGTTTTACCGCTAATAATTTTGATCCTAAAAAATGGTCTAATTTAATTGAAGAAAGTGGAGCGAAATATACTGTTATTACAACAAAACATCATGATGGTTTTGCACTTTGGGATTCTAAATATGGTAATTTAAATTCTTATAAAAGTAGCACCTCAAAAAAAGATTTATTAAGTCCATTTATAAGAGAAATAAGATCTAAAGGAATTAAATTGGGATTATACTATTCTCTTCCTGACTGGTCCTACAAAGACTACACACATCATACAAACAAAATAAAACGTTATAATATTCAAGAAAATCCCAAAAGATGGAATAGATTTTTAAAATATAGAGACGGACAACTAAAAGAATTAAAAACAAGATATAATCCAGATTTATGGTGGTTTGATGGTGATTGGGAACACAATGCAGTTGAGTGGAAAATTATTGAATTAAAAAATATATTGAAAAAAAATAGTCCTAATGTGATTTTCAATTCTAGATTAAATGGACTTGGGGATTATGAAACACCTGAAATTGGTATTCCAGTTTTTAGACCAAATGCTAAATATTGGGAACTATGTGTAACTATAAATGATTCTTGGGGATATCAGCAAAACGATAATAATTATAAAACTCCTATGCAAGTCATTGATCTTTTTGTTGATTCATTAAGTAAAGGAGGAAATCTTTTACTAAACATCAGCCCCAAAGAAGATGGAAGTATTCCAGAAAAACAAGTTGAAGTATTAAAAGAATTAGGAAAATGGACAAAAAAACATAGCTCAGCAATTTATAAAACAGAAAGAGGGATTCCATATGAGCATTTTTATGGCCCATCAACACTGAGTAAAGATAAAAAAACATTATTTCTTTATGTAAGAGATTTACCTAAAGACAATAATATTATTTTAAAAGGAGTTTCAACTAAAATCAATCGAGCTTATATAGTTGGAAATGGCACTGTTTTAAATCAACAAGTATTATGTAAGGTATATTGGAATAAGTATCCAGGAATTACATATATCGAAGTTCCTAAACAAACAATTGACAAATATTATACAGTAATTGCATTAGTTTTAGATGACACCATTAATTTATATAAAGAAAAAGTAGGAGCTATAGAAAATAATTAAATAATAAAAATTTAACCAAATTAAAATGAATAGAAATCAAATCAATCTCCTATTTTTATCACTTCTAATTTTGGCAGGATGTTCTTCCACTAAAAAAGAAAAGGATGTTGAAATCAAAAGTCCCAACGTGATTTTCATTGCCATTGACGACTTACGATCAGAATTGGGCTGCTACGGAAACGAAGTAATTCAAACCATAAATTTGGATAAACTGGCATCCTCTGGTACAGCCTTTACCAATCACTTTGTACAAGTGCCTACTTGCGGTGCATCACGCTTTAGTTTGCTTACTGGTCGAAGACCAACTAAAATAGCGCATCTCCAAAACGACGCCATTGAAAAAGAAATCTCTGATCTACCTGAAAGTGAAACGCCTGAATCATTTGTTCATCACTTGCGAAGAAATGGCTACTACACTGTAGGTATCGGAAAAATCAGTCATT
>DUDG01000043.1:0-9872 GCA_012959395.1 Flavobacteriaceae bacterium
GTAGATACTAGTAACATTGAATTTATAATTTTTACAAATGTAGTGGAATATTATATTTAGAATAAACCTTATTATTAATTGACCTTATTAATTATAGCTTCACAAGTTTTTTTATCAATTCTAATTTGATTTTTTAAATCTTCTAAAGAGTTAAACTTTATCTCATTTCTTATAAACTGTAACATAAAAACTGTAATTATTTTTCCATATAAATCTTTTTTCAATTCAAAAAAATTAACTTCAATAGATTGCTTTTTTTTATTTAAAGTAGGTTTAATCCCAATATTCATCATTCCATAATATTTTTTTTTATCTAAAATGGCTGTAATTAGATAAACTCCATTTTTTGGAATTAATTTATAATCATTATCAATTTTTAAGTTGGCCGTTGGAAATCCAATTGTTCTTCCTATGGCATTTCCTTTTATTACCTTACCGCTTATCATTAAGTCATAACCTAAAAATGAGTAAACTTTGTTAAAATCACCTTCGATTATTGAGTTTCTAATTTTAGTTGAGCTTATAGAAATATTATTGACCTCCTTTACTCCAATTTCTAAAACATCAAAGTTGTATTTTGAGCCAAAAAGTTCCAAATCTTTTATGCCAGCCTTACGATTTTTACCAAACCTATGATCATAGCCAATTAAAATTTTTTTGATATTTAATTTTTTTACTAATAACGATTCTACAAATTCTTCAGGGTGAAGATCTGAAAAAGATTTATCAAAAGGATGAATTATAATAAAATCAACATTAGATTTTGACACCAATTCAATTCTCTCTTCAATTGTGTTAATTAGTTTTAATGGGAATTTAGGATTTAAAACTGTTCTTGGATGCGGGAAAAAGGTAAGAACAACAGATTTTAAATTATATTTTTTTGCTTCACTAGTTAATTTTTTTAAAATTTTTTGATGTCCTTTATGAACGCCATCAAAAGTTCCAATAGTTACAATTGTGGGGCATTCGCTGGAGAAATTATCAATTCCTTTAATTTCTCTCATTTACTATTAAATTTATTCATTGTAGCATTAATACCGCTATAAACATAATATTCTATAATTTGTCGAAGAGCAGGTTTAAGGGTAATTAATTGTGATTTCTCTTCTTTGGACCATTTGGACAATACAAAATCTGATTGCCTTCCTTTAGCAAAATTTCCGCCTATTCCAAATCTAAGCCTATTATAGTTAGTCGTATTTAGAATTTCTTGAATATTTTTAAGACCATTATGGCCTCCATCAGATCCTTTGGTTCTAATTCTTATAGTACCAAAATCTAAATTGAGATCATCTGAAATTACTAAAAGATTTTCTAAAGGAATATTTTCTTTGTTTAACCAATATCTTACAGATTTTCCACTTAAATTAACAAAAGTACTAGGTTTTAATAACACTAAACTTTTCCCTTTTAGTTTAAATTTGACAACATTACCTAGTTTTTCAGTTAAAAAAGGTTTATCAAATTCTTTACAGGCATAATCTAAAATTTCAAAACCAATATTATGTCTAGTACCAGAATATTCTTTTCCTACATTTCCAATACCTACAATTAGAAATTTATTCATATCAATCCTTGGTTTTGATCTTAAATTAAAAAATTCTAGCCAGTTCAATGAGTAGTTTTGATTTATTAAAAATAAAAAAAGCATCCCAATTAAATATAAAAGGAATGCTTTTGTTTTATAAAAAGATTTTTTTAACTATCTGATTTAGCTTCTGAATTTTTATCAGAGGCTCCTTTACCTCCTTCAGCTCCTCCTTCAGCTCCTCCTTCAGCTCCTCCTTCAGCTCCTTCAGCTCCTTCTTCTAATTCTTCATCTTCATCTTCATCTTCATCTATTTCCATTGAAGCTCTTGACATTTTTACTTGGCAAACAACTTGAGTTTCAGGATGAAGAATTGTAAAAGATTCTTCCGATAAATCTGCCACAGTTATACTGTCATTTAGATTTAAGTTAGAAATATCAACTGTAAAAAAATCAGGTAAATTTTTAGGCAAAGCCCTAATTGTAAGTTTTCTTTTATTTCTTGATAAATTACCACCTGAATCTCTGACTCCTGGTGCGGTCCCTATAACTTTTACAGGAATAATCATATTGATTTCTTTCCCTTCGTGAAGTTGGAAGAAATCAACATGTAAAATTTTATCACTTACGGGATGAAATTGAACGTCTTGCATTACTGCATCTATTTTATTTCCATCTTCCAAAACAATAACAACAGTGTGTGCATCACCTGTATATACTAGTTTTGAGAATGATAATTCATCTGCTGAAAAATGTATCGGGTTTTCTCCTCCGTATATAACGCAAGGCACCTTTCCAGCATTACGTAAGGCTTTGGTAGCTACCTTGCCCACGTGTTCTCTTTTAGATCCGTTGATTGTAATTGATTTCATGATTTTATTTTATAAAAAATGGGTTTATTGATTGATTATTATGAACATTTTTCATCACTGCAGCAAATAGTTTAGCTGAGGATAAAACTTTAATTTTATTTGATTTATCTTTAATAGGAATACTATCCGACACTATTAGTTCTTTAAGTTGGGATTTTTCAATTCTTTCATATGCTTTTCCTGATAATAAAGGGTGAGTGCATACTGCTCTTACTGATTTGGCACCTCTTTCCATCATTATATCGGCAGCAGTAGTTAATGTTCCTGCTGTATCAACCATATCGTCTACTAGAACTACATTTTTACCCTCAACATTCCCAATAAGCTCCATATGTGAAATGATGTTAGCTTTTTTCCTTTGTTTATAGCATATAACAACATCACTTTTTAAAAACTTTGAATAGGCGTAAGCTCTTTTAGAACCTCCCAAATCAGGGGATGCTATAGTTAGGTTATCTAATTTGAGACTTTCTAAATATGGAATAAAAATAGTTGAAGCATACAAATGATCTACAGGTTTTTCAAAAAACCCTTGAATCTGATCAGCGTGAAGATCCATAGTAATGATTCGAGTAGCTCCTGCACTTTCTAATAAATTAGCGATTAATTTAGCTCCTATTGGAACTCTTGGCTTATCTTTTCTATCTTGACGAGCCCACCCAAAATAAGGCATTACAGCAGTAATATGTCTTGCTGAGGCTCTTTTAGCAGCATCAATCATTAATAAAAGTTCCATTAAGTTTTCTGAACTTGGATTAGTAGAGCCTATTAAAAATATTCTACTTCCTCTTATAGTTTCTTCAAAAGAAGGTTGAAACTCCCCATCACTGAAGTGATGAAAAATCACTTTCCCTAGTTTTGTCCCGTAAGCCTTAGCAATATTTTTACCGATTTCAGCACTTTGAGTACAAGCAAAAATTTTTGCTTCAGTTTTATTTTGAGGCATTGTATTTTTAATTGGTTGGCAAATTTAACAATTTATTTTATGATATATAATTAATATGAGGATATTATCCTATGAATGATATAATTTTATAATTTAGTTATTCTTTGCTTCGGTGGCGGAATTGGTAGACGCGCTGGATTCAAAATCCAGTTCTGGCAACAGAGTGTGGGTTCGATCCCCACCCGAAGTACTTACTATATTTAAAATTTATTATATTTGATAGATCTTTGAGGATAGATTTGACTGATTGCTCCCTCGTTAAAAAAAGCTAAAACAGAAATGAAAAAAATAAAAATCACTTATTCTTATCAGTTATATCAAAAACATATTTATTTATGAATAAAATTAATTTATCTCATTTAGGAATAATAGTATTAATATTATTTGCTGCTTTTTCAAGAGTTATTCCACACATGCCTAATTTCACCCCTATAGGAGCTATGGCTTTATTTGGTGGCGCATATTTAAATAATAAATTTCATGCTTTTATTATTCCTGTTTTGTCGTTATGGCTAAGTGATCTTTTAATAAATAATTTTATTTTATCTTACTATGATCAATTTACATGGTTTTATCCGGGATTTTTGTGGCAGTATTCAGCCTTTGCAGTAATCATCCTTATCGGTTATTTTTCATTAAAAAATATAAGTTTTATAAAAGTTTTTTCAATTTCGCTAGCATCCAGTTTATTTTTTTTCATTATTACAAATTTTGGAGTATGGATTTCAGGATCAATATATCCTCTTAGTATTAATGGATTAATTAGTTGTTTTGTTTTAGCTATTCCATTTTATAAAGGCACTTTATTAGGATTTCTGTTTTATTCATCATTTTTATTCGGAGTATTTGAAATTTCGAAACTTAAAAAAATACTGACCAATTATTAAATTCATTATTAATGGGTAACCTTATTGAAATTTTAAGTAATAGAATTTTAGTTCTTGATGGAGCTATGGGGACTATGATTCAACAATATAAATTTAGCGAATCTGATTATAGGGGACTAAGGTTTAAAGATCATCCTAGTAGTGTTAAAGGCAATAATGACTTGCTATCATTAACTCAGCCTGAAGCTATTAAAATAATTCATGAAAAATACTTAGAAGCTGGAGCAGATATTATTGAGACCAATACCTTTTCATCAACTAGTATTGGAATGTCAGATTATGATATGGAATCAATCGTATATGATCTAAATTATGAGTCGGCAATAATTGCCAAATCTTCTGCTGAAAAACATACATTAATTAACCCAAATAAACCAAGGTTTGTTGCAGGATCGATCGGTCCAACCAATAGAACAGCCAGTATGTCACCTGATGTTAATGACCCAGGCTATAGAGCAGTGACTTTTGATGATCTAGTTATTGCTTATTCCGAGCAGGTTAATGCATTAATTGATGGTGGAGTGGACATATTATTAGTTGAAACTATTTTTGACACCCTTAACGCTAAGGCCGCATTATTTGCAATAGACTCTATATTAAATGAACGAAATATTTCGTTGCCTATTATGGTAAGTGGCACTATTACTGACGCAAGTGGAAGAACGCTTTCTGGTCAAACTGTTGAAGCTTTTGTGGCTTCTTTATCTCATCTTCCTTTATTAAGTATTGGTTTTAATTGTGCATTAGGAGCAGATCTTCTATTGCCATATATGAAAAGATTGAGTAATGTAACAGATTTTCATACTTCGGCTCATCCAAATGCAGGTCTTCCTAATGCTTTTGGCGAATATGACCAAAGTGCAGAAGAAATGAAACTATTAATTAGAGAATACCTAGAAGCGAGATGTGTAAATATTATTGGAGGTTGTTGTGGAACAACTCCAGATCACATAAAATTGATAGCAGAAGAAACAAAAAATTTTCCACCTAGATATATAGAATAAATATGATAGAGAAAACCCTTATACTTTCTGGATTAGAACCATTGGTGGTTTCTGAAAAATCAAATTTTATTAATATTGGTGAAAGAACAAACGTAACAGGATCAAAGAAATTTTTAAGATTAATAGAAGAAGATAAATTTTCAGAAGCTTTAGAAGTTGCTAGAGATCAAGTGGAGGGAGGTGCTCAAATTATCGATATTAATATGGATGAGGGCATGATTGATGGGGTTGAAGCAATGACTAAGTTTCTAAATCTTATTGCTTCTGAACCGGATATTTCTAGAGTACCCATTATGATTGACAGTTCAAAATGGGAAATAATTGAAGCAGGCCTTAAAACAGTTCAAGGAAAAAGTGTTGTTAATTCCATAAGCTTAAAAGAAGGAGAAGAACAGTTTATAAAGCAGGCTAGCCTTGTTAAAAGATACGGCGCAGCTGTTATTGTGATGGCTTTTGACGAGAAGGGCCAAGCAGATAATTTAGATAGAAGAATAGAGATTTGTAAAAGATCCTATGATATATTAGTTAGTAAGGTAAATTTTAAGCCTCAAGATATAATCTTTGACCCTAATATTTTTCCAGTAGCTACAGGAATGGAGGAGCATAGAAAAAATGCATTGGATTTCTTTTTAGCTACCAAATGGATTAGAACTAATTTACCCTATGCTAGTGTTAGTGGAGGAGTTAGCAATGTTTCCTTTTCTTTTAGAGGAAATAATACTGTAAGAGAGGCCATGCATTCCGCTTTTTTATTCCATGCTATTAATCATGGAATGAATATGGGTATTGTTAATCCGACTATGTTAGAGATTTATGATCAGATTCCTAAAGACTTATTAGAACATGTTGAAGATGTTTTATTGGATAGAAGAGAAGATGCAACAGAAAGATTACTAGATTTTGCTCAAAGTGTTGTTGGTGATAAAAAAGAAAAGAAGTCTAAAAGTAAAGAATGGAGAAATCTAGAACTTAGAGAAAGAATCTCATACTCATTAATTAATGGTCAAGATGAGTTTATTGAACTGGATGTTGAAAAGGCTAGAAAAAGTGTAGATCGTCCAATAATGGTCATTGAAGGTCATTTAATGGACGGTATGAACGTAGTAGGAGATTTATTTGGAGCGGGAAAAATGTTTTTACCTCAAGTTGTAAAGTCAGCTAGAGTGATGAAAAAAGCAGTTGCCTATCTATTACCTTACATTGAAGCCTCTAAAACAGATGGTTCAAGTAATTCGGCTGGAAAAATTTTAATGGCTACTGTAAAAGGCGACGTTCATGATATTGGCAAAAATATTGTGGGAGTTGTTCTAGCTTGTAACAATTTTGAAATTATTGATTTAGGGGTTATGGTGCCTCCAGAAAAAATTATTAAAACAGCTGTTGAAGAAAATGTAGATATTATAGGTCTTTCAGGGTTAATTACTCCGTCATTAGACGAGATGGTTTTTCTGGCACAAGAACTTAAAAGATTGAATATCAAAATTCCTCTTTTAATTGGTGGAGCCACCACCTCAAAAGCTCATACAGCAGTTAAGATATTTCCTGAAATTGATTCGCCAGTAGTGCATGTCAATGATGCTTCCAGGGCTGTTGGGGTTGCTAGTAGTTTAATTAATAAGGATTTAAAAGAAGATTATTGGAATGGAATTAAAGAGAAGTATACCGATTTTAGAGAGAAGTTCTTAAATAAAAAAAGTGAAAAAAGGCACATAGACATTTCAACCGCAAGAACTAAAAAGTTTAATATAGATTTTAATTTAAACAAGCCTTTTAAGCCAAATCAATTAGGGATCGAAATTATTGAAGAAATTTCTTTAGAAACTTTAGCGGAATACATTGACTGGTCACCATTCTTTAATACGTGGGGACTTCATGGTAAATATCCAGATATTTTTGAATACGAATTAACTGGAAAACAAGCAAAAGAATTATTTGAAGATGCTCAGGTTATGCTTAAAAAAATATTAAAAGATAAATCTCTTACAGCTAAAGCTATTTTTGGTTTATTTCCAGCGAATTCTGTTGGAGACGATATTGAAGTTTATAATTCAGATAAAACAGAAGTGATTGCTAGATTTTTAACATTACGACAGCAGCTAAAAAAGAAAGAAGGTGAACCTAATATTGCTATTTCGGATTTTATTGCTCCAAAAGATTCTAAGATAGATGATTATATAGGTTGCTTTTGTGTAAGTACTGGTTTTGGTTCAGATGAACTTTCAAAACAATATGAAGATAAGATTGATGATTACAGCTCAATTATGGTCAAAGCAATAGCAGATCGATTGGCTGAAGCGTGTGCAGAATATTTACATAAGCAAGTAAGATTAGATAAATGGGGATATTCAAGTAATGAAAATTTAGATAATAAAGAATTAATAAAAGAATCTTATAAAGGAATAAGACCTGCCCCTGGGTATCCTGCTTGCCCAGATCATTTAGAAAAAAATACTATTTGGAAGTTGTTGAAAGTAGAAGAATCAATTGGAGTGAAATTAACAGAAAGCTTAGCTATGTGGCCAGCTTCATCTATTTCTGGATATTATTTTGGATCAGAAAAAGCTAAATATTTTGGTTTAGGAAATATTAACCAAGATCAATTAGAAGATTACGCTAAAAGAAGAAATATTTCAATTGAAAAAGCTGAAAAATGGATAGGTCCTAATTTAAACTAAGAATAATGAAAGTAACAGAACATATTAAAAAAGCTATAGGAAAAACTCAATTTACTTTTGAGATTTTACCCCCTATAAAAGGACATAGTGTACAGTCTATTTTTGACAATGTAGATCCTTTGATGGAGTTTAATCCTCCATTTATTGACGTCACTTATCATAGAGAAGAGCATATTTACAATGATTTGGGTAATGGGTTATTACAGAAAAAGGTTGTTAGAAAACGTCCTGGAACGGTAGGTATTTGCGCAGCTCTTCAAAATAAATATAATGTAGATGCAGTGCCTCATATACTTTGTGGAGGATTTAGCAAAGAAATAACGGAAAATTTATTAATTGATTTGGATTTTTTAGGAATAAATAATGTTGTAGCCTTAAGAGGGGATGCCATTAAGTCAGAAACATACTTTACTCCAAATAAAGAGGGTCATTCGTATGCGAGCGAATTAGTTAATCAAGTTTCAGATTTAAACAAAGGAAAATATTTGGAAGAACTTGAAATATCTTCTAAAACTGATTTTTGTATTGGTATTGCTGGTTATCCAGAAAAACATATAGAAGCCCCAAGCCTAGAAAGTGATATTCATTTTTTAAAAGAAAAAGTAAAATTAGGTGCCGAATATATAGTAACTCAAATGTTTTTTGATAATAAAAAGTTTTTTGAATTTCAAGATATTTGTAAAAAGGAAGGTATTAATGTCCCAATTATTCCAGGTTTAAAGCCCATTTCAACTAGAAAACAACTTAATATTTTACCTCACAGATTTCATTGTGATTTACCTGTTACTTTAATAAAGGAAGTAATAAAGTGTAAAGATAACTCTCAGGTTAAACAGGTTGGTATAGAATGGTGTATACAGCAGAGCAAAGAATTAATGAAAGCAGGCGTACCTTTTCTTCATTATTATTCAATGGGTAAGGCCTTAAATATTAAAAAAATAGCTTCTGAAATTTTTTAAAATCCTTTTATTAATACAGGTTTTACTAAAGGATAGTTTAAATACATGCTTAAAGGAATACTAATTAAAGTCATATATTTATATAAACTATGGCTAAAACAAGATTTAACACCTATTTTCCTTTTCTCTATTACATAGGTGAATTCTTTGTCATTCTTTTTTGCAGTAATTTGATGCTTTATTTAACTTTTTCTGTTTGGAGTGTATATAATTCTTTTTTTATAGCCTTTTGGCTTGTAATGTCTCTTAGTTTTAGATCTCATGTATTAGGAAGAGGAATAGAATACATAAGCCTTGTAAAATCTACTCTAAAAAGTCTTTTCTTTTTTAGTGGTATTGTTGCTATTATAAATTTATTCTTTTTTAACTTTCAATTTCAACTTAGTACTTTAGGTATAGCAATTACTCTTTTTTATTTTTTAATGCTTTGCTATAGGTTATGCTTAAATTTAATTTTAGAAAGATACAGAGCGTTTGGAGGGAATATTTTAAAATGTATGATAGTGGGGTATAACTCTCATGGAGTTCAATTATATGATGAATTACTTAAATTTCCTGAATTTGGTTACAGATCATATGGCTTATTTACTTTTGATTCTAAGGCCAGAAAAAAAATTAATAACATTCCTTTTCAAGGAAAAATCACGGATTTTGATGATAGTATTTTTAGAAAATATGATATTATATTTTTTTCAGAAAAACTTTCTTTTAAAAATCAGGATTATTTAGTCCAAAAGGCAGATGAATACAACTTAAAAGTTAATTCCATTCCTGATTTGGTTAATTATGATGTTAAGAATTTTTTTATATCTAAAATTTCATCAGTTCCATATATCAGCATCAATAAACTTCCACTTGATAATTTTTATAATCAGATTTTAAAAAGAAGCTTTGATATTGTTTTTTCTTTATTAGTTTGTATATTTTTTCTTTCTTGGATGATTCCAATTGTGGGATTATTAATTAAGATATCATCTAAAGGTCCAGTATTTTTTATT
>DUDG01000043.1:9905-10180 GCA_012959395.1 Flavobacteriaceae bacterium
GTTTTAAATTCTCAATCAGACACAAAATGGGCAGATGATAATGATAATAGATTAACTAAGCTAGGCAAGATTTTAAGGTTATCTGCAATTGATGAAATGCCACAGTTTATAAATGTTTTATTGGGAGATATGTCGGTAGTAGGCCCTAGACCTCATCCAATCAACTTAAATAAAGAATACGAGTTTAAAATCAGTAAGTTCAACAAAAGACATCGTTTCAAACCTGGAATTACAGGACTTGCTCAAAGCAAAGGATTTTCTGGCTTTATAACTGG
>DUDG01000044.1 GCA_012959395.1 Flavobacteriaceae bacterium
TTTCCATGTTTTGCTACTTTTACTCCAGCACCAGCAGTTACAAAAGCTGATAACGTTGATATGTTAAAGGTATCTTTGTTATCTCCTCCAGTTCCACATAAATCTATCGTATTATAGGCACTCAAATCTACTGATATGCATAACTCTAAAAGCGCTTCTTTAAAACCTTCAAGTTCATTTAAAGTTATGTTTCTCATCATAAATACTGTAAGAAAAGAAGCTACTTGACTATTATTATAATCTCCTTTGGAAATATTTATTAATATTTTTTTCGCTTCCAATTTAGAAAGGGTTTTGTGCAGACTTAAATTATGAATGAACTCTTTCATTAAATAATTTTTAACCAGTTTTTTAATAAAGACTTTCCTTGTTCAGTTAATATTGATTCTGGATGAAACTGAACCCCTCTTACTTTATATTTCTTATGTTTTAGAGCCATGATTTGTTTATTTTCATCATAAGCTAAAATTTCTAAACAGTCTGGTAATGGTTCTTTTACAATCCATGAATGATACCTTCCTACTTTTAATGGATTAGGTAAATCTTCAAATAGAGTATCATTTTTTATGATATTAATTTCTGTAGCTACTCCGTGGTATACGGTTTTTAAATTTTCTAATTCGGCTCCAAAAACTTCGGCAATGGCCTGATGACCTAAGCATACTCCTAAAATATTTTTTGATGAGGAATATTTTGATATAATTTCTTTTAAAAGTCCAGCTTCTTTAGGAATTCCTGGTCCTGGAGAAAGAACTATTCTTTCAAATCTATCAATTTCACTTAGAGTGACTTGATCATTCCTTTTAACAGTTATTTCACAACCCAATTCCTCTAAATAATGAACTAAATTATAAGTAAAAGAATCGTAATTATCTATGACTATTATATTCATAATTTATATTGTTTCAGCAATTTCTAATGCCTTATTTAAAGCACCAAGTTTATTATAAATTTCTTGCAATTCATTTTTGGGATTTGATTTGGAGACTATACCCGCTCCAGCCTGAAAAATAAGTTCATGATTTTTACTTAAAAAAGAACGAATTATTATAGCATGATTAAAATTCCCTTCAAAATCCATGAATCCGATTGCTCCACCATAAAATGATCTATTGCAGTTTTCATAATCAGAAATCAATTGCATAGCTCTATGTTTAGGAGCTCCGGATAAAGTGCCAGCTGGAAAAGTGTCTGCAGCAATTTGAAATGTTGATGAGTTGTTTTTCTTCATTGCTGTAACTTTAGAAACCAAATGAATCACATGAGAATAAAATTGAATTTCTCGATCTTTTTCAACGTTAACATTATTTCCATTTCTACTTAAGTCATTTCTAGCTAGATCTACAAGCATCATGTGTTCACTATTCTCTTTATCATCTTCTGAAAGCTTTTTAGCTTCATTAGTATCTTTTATATCATTACCTGTTCTTATAAAAGTTCCAGCTATTGGATGAATCTCTGCTTTACGGTCTTTAACTACTAATTGTGCTTCAGGTGAACTACCGAAAATTTTATAATTTCCATAATCAAAATAAAAAAGATAAGGAGATGGGTTTACAGATCTTAATGCTCTATATAAATTAAATTCATCTCCTTCAAATTTTTGAAAAAACCTTCTTGAAAGTACTATTTGAAAAACATCTCCTCTGTAACAATGTTTAATGCCTTTTTTCACAAGATCAATATATTGTTCATCATTCATATTAGAACTTATATTTCCAGATTTTAAAAAGGGATATTTAGTTGTTTTATTTGAATTAATATAATCAAATATAATATCTAAATTGTTTGGTTTATTAAAACTGTGATGAAACAATATAGCCTCGTTATTAAATTCATTTATTACAATTATATTTGAATAAAAAGCATAATAAATTTCAGGTATTTGAATATCATTTTTTTTAGTTTTTAAATCAATATTTTCAAAATGTTTAACAGAATCATAGCTCATATATCCAAAAACGCCATTGCTTAAAAATTTCTTATCATTTTTTTTGCATTCAAATAATTTAAAAAATTTATCGATTTCATCAACCACATTTATATTCTCTTTAATTTTAATTTTTTCTTTTTTACCGTCAGGAAAAGACTTTATAATGAAATCATTTTCAACAGATATCTCTGCTATAGGATTAAAACACACATACGCATAACTATTGTCATTTGCTCCATAGTCACTACTTTCTAATAAAAGAGAATTTGAAAATTTATCTCTAATTTTCAAATAGATACTTACTGGCGTTAACATGTCAGCAAGTATTTTTTTTTCTGATGTTGATATCTTATACAATTCTTTATTTTATTAAATTAAAAAAGGCCTGTCGCAAGACAAGCCTTAATTTATATTTATAATATATAATGGTTTATCGCGGCATATATAAATATACTTCACGCCACCAAAAATTTAATTTCACTTTGTTTAACATGTTTCAAATATATAAATCATAGTTCTAGTTTACAACAAATTAAATAAATTTAATTTTTCCTCAATTAAAAGAATTAGAAATATATATTTGAATAATAAAAAATACAATATATGAATCTCAAAGAAAATCAATGGGTTGAATCAATTAAAAAATCAAAAAATAGTAAAATATTGGATGTTAGAACTCCAGAAGAATATGAATGTGGATTTATAGAGAACTCTATCAATTTGAATATTTATGATTCTCATATTTTTATGGAAGGAATTAAAGAATTTGAAAAATCAGATTATATTCATATTTATTGTAGATCAGGTAGAAGAAGTTTTCAAGCTTGTGAGTTAATGAAGCAAATGGGATTTGAAAATGTTTTTAATTTAGAATATGGTATTTTAGATTGGAAAGGAAATATAGTTAATGCTAATTAAAATGTTAGAAATTAGATATTTTTTTGAAAGACACGGATTTTCGGTTTGTTCAAGATTGGCTGAATGGATGGGTATTAAAGCAAAAAATGTCAGAATTTTTTTTATATATAGTAGTTTTTTTTCAATTGGCATTGGTTTCGTTTTTTATTTAATTTTAGCTTTTTGGTTGAGAATCAAAGATTTAATTTCAACTAAAAGGTCTTCTGTTTTTGATTTGTAAAAAAAATATTTGAATTATTATTTATTATTTGCATCTTGTTGATTATTCAATCACTCCAAAATTATTTTAAATGAAAAAGATATTCCTCAGCTTAATTTTAGTTTTTTCTTCTTTGTTTTCTTTTTCTCAAGAAAAAGGAATGGATCAAAAAATTGACGAAGCATTTGCTCCAATTTCTGATTTTTTCAGTTCTGTTGTATTCTTCCAAGTATTAGGTTCTCCATTTGTACTTGTTTTGCTAGTCGGCAGTGCTTTATTTTTTACTATTTACTTTGGATTCCCAAATATTAAATACTTTTTTACGGCAATAAATGTAGTCAGAGGAAAGTATGATGATCATGATAAGAGCGATAATAAATCTAAGGATGGTGAGGTTTCCCATTTTCAGGCTTTAGCGACTGCAGTTTCTGGAACTGTAGGTAATGGTAATATTGCCGGTGTTGCATTAGCTATTGCATTGGGTGGACCAGGTGCAACATTTTGGATGGTTGTTTGTGGACTTCTTGGGATGTCTACAAAATTTGTTGAATGTACTTTAGGAGTTCAATATAGAGATGTCGGAGAAGATGGTACTGTGTACGGAGGGCCTATGTATTATTTGAGTAAAGGATTAAAAGAAAAAGGATTTGAAACTGTTGGAAAAATTGCTGCAGTAATTTTTGCAATTTGTTGTATTGGAGGATCTTTTGGCGGAGGAAATGCAGCTCAAGCTAATCAAGCCACTGTAGTTCTTAAACAATTATTAGGACTAGAAAGTACTAGTGCAGGAGCGATTATAGGTTTAATTTTAGCCATAGTAGTAGGGATAATAATTATTGGAGGAATTAAAAGAATCGCATCTGTTACAGAAAAAGTGGTTCCATTTATGGCTCTTCTTTATTTGTTTGCTTGTGTTTATATTTTGCTAATTAATTTTTCTTTGCTTGATGATGCTATTAGTTTAATTATTAGAGAAGCATTTAATCCAACAGCTATCGGAGTTGGAGGTATAATAGGGGTTTTAATGGTAGGATTTAAAAGAGCAGCGTTTTCTAATGAAGCAGGTGCAGGTTCAGCATCTATAGCTCATTCAGCTGTAAAAACTAAGTACTCAGCTTCTGAAGGATTAGTTGCATTGCTTGAACCATTTATTGATACGGTATTAATATGTACTATGACTGCGCTAGTAATAATCATTTTTAATTTCGGAGGGTATTTTGAGTATGGTGGAGATGGGATGGGTAGTGTTATGATTGATGGTGTTTCTTTTGAAGGTGCTGGAATCACTTCTCAAGCATTTGCTCAATATATTCCATATTCAGACTTGTTTTTAACTATAGCAGTTGTTTTGTTTGCTGTATCAACTATGATATCATGGTCTTATTATGGTCTTCAATCTTGGAAATATTTATTTGGAAGAGGAAAGTATGCAGATTTAACATATAAACTTTTATTTTGTTCTTTTTGTGTATTAGGTGCTGCAGCAAGTATGAAATCTATTTGGGCCTTTTCAGATGCAATGATTTTTGCGATGGTGTTTCCTAATATGATAGGATTGATCTTTTTATTCCCAATTGTTAAAAAACAGCTTAAAAGGTATTTAAAAGTAATTAAATAGAAATATTTTAAAATAATTTTTAAGGAATAAAAAATGTTTCTATATTTGCGACCAATTAAAATTAGATATGTTAATTATTCCAGTTAAAGAAGGTGAAAACATAGACAAAGCTCTAAAGAGATTTAAACGTAAGTTTGACAGAACTGGCGCTATGAAAAACCTTAGATCTAGGCAAGCTTTTATAAAGCCTTCAGTAAGAAATAGAGATAAGATTAAAAAAGCTACTTACGTACAAGGATTAAGAGATCTAGAAAACATCTAGTATATACCTGAATTTATTATCCATAAAAGTTCTTAACTTTAGATAAAGTTAAGATTTCCTTTAATGTACTTATCAAATTTTTTTGATTACTTGTCTAAAGAAAAAAAGTTTTCAAATAATACTATCATAGCTTATAAAAATGATATTGATACTTTTTGTTTATTCTGTAAATTAGAACACGGTATCAAGGATATTTCAAGAGTACGTTATTCAATAGTTAGAAGTTGGGTTATTAGCTTGTCAGATTTAAACCTTTCGCCATTAACAATAAACAGAAAGATTTCTTCTTTAAGTAAGTATTATGATTTTTTGATTAAAATTGAAAAAATTAAAGAATCTCCTACAAAAAATCATAAAAGATTAAAAGTTCAAAAAAAAATTATAATTCCATTTTCTGAAGAAGAAGTTTTTACAGTTATAGATATTTTTGAGAACAATTTTGAAGGCAAAAGAGATCTTTTGATAATAGATACATTATACTCAACAGGTATTAGAAGAGATGAGTTAATTAAAATGAAAATAAATGATGTTTTTTTAAATGAGAGTATGATTAAAGTTCATGGTAAAAGAAACAAGGAACGATTGGTCCCTATGCTACCCTCACTAATAAAAAGAATGAACGATTATTTCAATTATAGATCTAATATTTCTTCTATTAAAGAAAACGTTTTTATTACTTCTAAAGGAGCTCAGATTGGTCCATCCTTAGTTTATAGAATTGTAAAAAAGTATTTTTCTAAAGTCTCTACAAAGGTTAAAACAAGTCCGCATGTTTTAAGACATTCATTTGCCACACATTTGTTAAATAATGGAGCAGATATTAATAGCATTAAAGAAATACTTGGACATTCTAGTTTGGCATCTACTCAAATTTATACAAAAATTAAGATGCCTAAAATCATAAGTGACTACAAGAATAATCATCCAAGAGAAAAAAACAAATGATTACAATTTTTTTTTTAAAAAATCATTATTTTTCTTTTGATTCAAAAAAAATAAATCTATACATTTGCCAACCATTTAAAAATGGAATAAGCCGATGTAGCTCAGCTGGCTAGAGCAGCTGATTTGTAATCAGCAGGTCGTGGGTTCGAGTCCCTCCATCGGCTCTTATAGGTTCTTTAAAATATTGGGGAGATACTCAAGCGGCCAACGAGGGCAGACTGTAAATCTGCTGTTTTTAACTTCGCAGGTTCGAATCCTGCTCTCCCCACAGAATTTAAGCGAGAGTAGCTCAGTTGGTAGAGCGTCAGCCTTCCAAGCTGATGGTCGCCGGTTCGAACCCGGTCTCTCGCTCAAATTTTTATGCCGATGTAGCTCAGGGGTAGAGCGTTTCCTTGGTAAGGAAAAGGTCTCCAGTTCAAATCTGGACATTGGCTCTGAGGAAAATTTATCTTTTCTATCACAAATCTAAAACTCATTGTGAACTTATAGTGAACTTTTAAACAAATTTGTGATTTTTCAACACTCTATTTTGTCGTAGAATCGCTTCCTTAAACGAATTTTATAACGACTTTACCATTTAGCAATACGACATCTTTATATAAAACAGGGCGATTATAACTCTGTATTATAGCAGTTCTTGGATTAGTAATATTTAGAATCATTATATTTAGTTTATGAAAAATCTAATTCTATTAGTATGAATCTAAATCAAATAACAGTTCCATCGTTAGACTTGACAAAATCAATCCCATTTTATGAAAAATTGGGACTTAAATTAATCGTAAAATCTCTACCACATTACGCACGATTTGAATGCCCCAACGGAAACTCCACCTTTTCAATTCATCAAACCAATGAATTACCAAAAGGAGATGGAATTTATGTATATTTTGAATGCGAAAATCTTGAAGAACAAGTTGATAACATAAAAAGAAAAGGAATTAAATTCGACCAAGAACCGACCGACCAAAATTGGTTATGGAGAGAAGCAAAACTAAAAGATGTTGACGGAAATCAACTAATAATATTTTACTGTGGAGAAAACAGACTGAACCCACCTTGGCGAATAAAATGAAAAAACTAATTCTACTATTACTGTAGATTAATGTTTTATTATTTCTATAATTCAACTAACACCTTATTTGAAGTTAATGCAGGAACTAAAAACGATTAGTTCTTAATAGCCTTATCCAACTCATCGTTTGAACACCTATTTATATTATCAATAACTTCTATCTCAAACCTTTGTATTAATATCGTCTTATTAATTATTTTTTCGAGGTAATGGATTATCAAGCATTGCGGTATGATATACAAATGAAGCAACAATTACAGCATTCTTCTTTATATCTTCAATTGGGATAGTATCATAATAGTCAAGATTAGTATGCCCACCTGTACCTCCCACTCTATCTTGCAAAAATTGGAAAGCTGGTAAACCCGCCCTATCAAATGGAATATGATCAGTACTGCCTACACTTTGTGATCCGATAGTAGTCATTCCAAGATCTTTAAAGGGTGACATCCAAGCTGTAAATGCTTGTCGGACATGTTCATTATCTTGCAAATAAATTCCTCGGTATTGACCCGGTCCATAATCCTGATTAAAATAAGCAGAAAATTTATCATAATCTCTTTTTTTACCAATGGCAGGATCATTTGGATTACCAAAATGTTTATTTACGTATTCCCTAGAACCGTGGAGTCCCTGTTCTTCACCTGACCAGAGGGCGATACGAATAGTTCTTCTGGGTTTGGCATCAATTGCTTTTAATATACGCATGGCTTCTAACATTACAGCTACACCTGAAGTATTATCACTCGCGTTTGGACTAGCATGCCACGTATCAATATGAGCGCCTAACATAACTACTTCATCTTTAAGATCTGTCCCTGGGATTTCACCTATCGTATTTCGGGCTTTTCTCCTATTTTTACCAATTTTATTTTTTATTTCTAACTCTATTTTTATTGGAATGTCTCTTTTTGCAATACGAACCATCCTATTATAGTGTTCAGGTGTAACAGCAACAATTGGCAAATGATCTAATGTTTCTTCACGTCCCCATTTGTCTTGCTTAGCACCTGGGCGAGCGAACCCTCTAACCGCTGCAATCCATCCGCTGTGCGATTCTAATATTGCTATTACGCCTTCATCTTTAAAAAAAGAATTTCTTTCAATTGCTGAAACTAAATCAGGATTAGATGGAGGGCGAGGTCCTCCTGGTTCCTTTGGAAATGGTTTTTGTGAAATCTCAAATAATTCACTATCAGTATATCGAGGAGTACCCTTCCTATATCTATCTAAATCAATTTTTGGTGGTGGCGTAGCTAAAACAGCTTTCCCTCTAAGTTTACCTCTATACTTTTTTAAATCAGATTTAGTTTTTATTTCAACAAGACTAACTGATAATTTTTTTCTACCATCTATCCCTGGAGTATGTGCTATTGGATAACCAACCATTACTTGCTGATCTGGTTCTAAGAGATGAAGAGAAAAATATTCATTGTCCCAACTAACTCCATAATCCATGAAGGGTTCAATTTTAGTATTTTTTAACCCAATGCGCTTCATCTCTTTAACTGCCCAATCTTGGGCACGCCTCATATCTTCTGAATTAGTTAGACGGGCTCCTAGCACATCTGTCATATAAGATAAAGTATTAGCAATTTCAGAACGCTGAAAACCTTCTTCACGAATTTTTGCGACAGTTTCCCAATCTACTTCATATGTAAGTTGCCCAAAAGAAACAAGTGGAATAAACAGTAATAGTATAATTAGTTTTTTCATACCTACAATTTACAATAATTTTAAAATGTAAAATTATCTTCTAAAAACTAAACTGTCTTCTGGGAAATTTGCTTTTAAATAACTCATTTGATTCTTACCCCAATCAACAATTAACTCTCTTTGTTTATCAGTTAAGTTAGCTTCAGGATGTAATCCCACATATGTATAGGAAGGTAAAGGCATTTCCTTATCCTCTACCATTTCTATAATCTCTTCAAATTTGTGATTTTGAACTGCAATTCTACTTTTAGTAAACTCAGAAAAGTTTAAATGTTTTTTACCATCTTGAACGTGGTGATCTAACCACCAAGCAACCGGTTGTATTTTCGAATACCAAGGATAGAGAGTGTTATTTGAATGGCAATCGTAACAAGATACTTTCAATAATTGACTCAACTCATTTGATACAGGATAGTTGTTGGAGATCTCATAGGATAAATCCGAAGATTCATTTTTTTCAACTTTAATAAATTGAATAAGTACAAGAACAACTACAAAAACTAAAAGAACCTGTTTTTTCATAATCTAAATATAAGAATTTTAGAAAATTTACATTTATTTTTTACCTGATGAAATACTAATTCATAAGGATTATCTTCTTCAACCTTTCAAATTTAATATCCAAGTCAATGCTTTTTCTTTTGTCGCTCGGAATATTGTATTATGTTTTTCGTTTGTTTCATCTGAGTATTTCCAAATTAATTTTTTGGGTGCATCATTCTTTAAAGTTTTTGCTAGGCTGTTAGTATATTTGGAAATATCCTCTGCACTTGAACCAGCAAACCAAAGTTTAATATCCTTATTTGGAAAGTTTGTCAAAAATGTATTCGAATTTTTTACTAAATAGTGATTGTTCCACCAAAGAGAAGGATCCATTGCAATATAAAAATCAAATGTTTTAGGTTTTAGAAAAAATGTTTCCATTACAAAAAGCCC
>DUDG01000045.1:0-261 GCA_012959395.1 Flavobacteriaceae bacterium
CACTATTAAACATAGGTCTATAAACACCGGCATGTTTTAATGGCATATCATCCCAAAAAATGGGAATTCTATTATGTTTTTCAGCAAATTGACAAACTTTATTTAACCAAATTAAATTCAGTTCTAATTCACTTTTTCCTTCTCTTTTTAATAGATGAACTTCATCACCACCAACATGCAAATATTTTCCGTAAGGGGTAGCTTTAATAGCATCTAAATATAGATCGAATTGTAGGTCATAAGTTTGTGAATTTAATGGAT
>DUDG01000045.1:402-9417 GCA_012959395.1 Flavobacteriaceae bacterium
CGGGCGCACCAATTTCAGGTCTTAACTCATACTTTAATTTATCCTCAAATTCAACAATAATCCCATTAATTTTTTGTTTAGCTAAATGATCTATTAAATTAAAATAATAGGATTTTTTCTCCATATGATGCTTAATATCCAAATGAATTGGACGAAATTTAAGTAAAGGATAATCTTTAATGTTAACTATAGGCAGGTTTACATTCTTATCTTTTGAGTCTTCTAATAATTGATCTAAAGTTATAAACGCATAAAATAATCCAACTTCATCTTTTGCAATAATGGATATATTATTTTTAAAAATATTTAATATATATCCTTCTTCATTTAAATTTAAGTTAGATTCAATAGAGTAATCTATAGTAGATTCAATTTGTTTATTGTTTTCAATATGATTAGTAAAATCCAATCTTATAGGAAGCTCCGTATTGTTATCAGAATAAGCAAATTTTATATTCTCAAAGTTTAGATTTGACAAATCGTTATTATATTCTATCTCTTGAACTGAGGGTAATAATTTAAATCCATCTAAATTTTTAATTTTATTTGAACATCCTATTAAAAAAACAGTTATAAGAAGGGTTACAATTTGTCTCATCTATCTAATTTAACAAAAAAAGCTTCCCTTTTAAGGAAAGCTCTTCATCGGTTCTCTACAAACCACTTATAAACAATCAGTTTATAAGCAACACAACGGTGCAAATATAGCTTTTTGAAATTTAAAAACAACTCCTTGAAAAACAAGGAATTATTTTTTAGTTAGTCGAAAAGATCTTCTTTATTAATCTCATTGATAATTTTATTTTTTGATTTATAGAAAACATAAAAATGAATTAAAACAGAAGTTCCCCAAATAATGGAACTATATTTTAATTCCTCTATAGATTCAAAACTAGAATTTAGATTTGAAATAAACCAAAACAAAGAAATAATATGAAAAATCAAAAAGGATACAAGATTATATCTAAAACCAATACCAATCAATGGTAATGTTTTATGATCTTTTTTTCCAAAGAAAAAACCAGCCCCCATCATTGAAGTAAAATATACTATGTTTAATATTGCAATTAACGGTATTGTTTCTTTAAAATAATTTTCATCAATTTCAATATTTATATCATTACTTAAAAAATAGGATCCAAGAATTCTAAACCCAAGAGTTAAAATAAAAACGGTGATTGAAAATGATAATAGATATTTAGTTATAAAATTTTTCATTGATTATTGTATTAAATTTTTCATTGATGATTTAAAAAACAAGTTGATGTTTCTTTTAATAAAGGATTTTAATAAAGTTTCTCCTAAACTTGTTAAAGAGTAGTATTTCCTGGAGGGACCTTTATTTCCATCTTTTAGATCGAATTTTACAATACTAACATGATGAAATTTTCTTAAACTCCTATATAAACTTTGTTCTTCACAAGAAATGGTTCCCTCTGAATTTTTCTCAATAAAGGATTTAATCTCATCAACATATTTACTACCATCTTTTAATGATAAAAATATCCAAAGAGTAAGTTGTCCCTTTTTATATGTTTCTTCCCATGAATTTAATAACTCTTCCATAATATAGTTCTAATAGTATTATACAACTTGTATAGTACAAATGTAATACTAATTTTTATTAATCCAAATAAAACTTTAATTTCTTATTGTTTAGTAGCCCTATAAAAAGATTTACGTCCTCCAATCACAGGGATCTTTAACGAAGTGGAATTAATGTCCACAGTTAGTATTGTACCCGGTTTAGGATGTAATGTAAATTCAGGATCGCTTGAAAAGATCATCAATCCTATTTGCTGACCTTTTTTTATAATTTGATCATCGGGTTGTAAATCAAAACTCATCGTATAAAATTTACCAGGGATTAAATTTGTACTCTCCGTCAATGATTTATAATTTTGAATATCTGCCCAACCTCGTGTTATTATATTGTCAGTTATTTTGGCTTTCTGATCAGAATTCCAAGGGAGTGAAACTAGCCAAACTGATAAATTTGCAGCTTTTTTACTACTAGCTACTTTAATGGTTAGAGTTGATAATCCAGACAAATGAATGTCTTCTTTAAGAACAGGACTAAGATATAGAAGTCTATTTTCTGAGGTTTTAGCTTTAGCTAGAGAAGCTCCGTCATAAGAATAATCATCTGTTAGTATTTCTAGTGTTTTTATTTTGTTTTTCTTGATAAATAAACCTCCTGTTCCTGGCGCTCCAGGATGAAGAGATAAAGTTACTAACGAGGCATCTGGATTTGGATATGCTTGGTAGGGGGTTGGTTTTTGTCGGGAATTATATTCTCTAACTATCCAGGCTTTAGGGTCTTTTTCTACACCATTTTCTATCCCAAATAAGTAGCGAGTAAACCATCTATTCATCATTTTTAGTGGTGGTGGACCGCCATGTCCATCTTGATGATAATATATTTGTGTTGGAATTCCCATTTCTATTGCTTTTTTAGAGATACGATAACTATGTTCTGGCATAACATTCCAATCATTAAATCCATGAGCCATTAACAATGCTGCTTTCATAGGTTTCATTTGATTTAGATAATCTCTACCCTCCCAAAAATCGTTGTAGTCTCCTGTTATTCTATCCATTCCATTAATCATTTCAGTATCTCTTATCACCCTATTATTTCGAACCCTATTTTCTTCTTTTCCACTGTGAATGAAATCATATAAAACATCTATATCTTCACCCAAATAACCTTCAGGTGATCGAACCAAACCATTAGATCTATAATAATGATAATATGATGTATTCGGTGCAATAGGAATGATAGCCTCTAATCCTTCCACTCCAGTTGTAGCTGCTGCTAATGGTAAGGTGCCATTATAAGAAGTCCCTGTCATTCCTACTTTTCCAGTAGACCAGTAAGCAACTACTTCTTTAGTCCCTTCTCTAGAAGTGTACCCCCTTGCTCTTCCGTTTAACCAATCTATTACAGCCTTTGGGGCCAGCGATTCATTTATTCCTCCCACAGTAGGAGCACCATCTGATAAACCTGTGCCCGGAGATGATGAGTGAACAACTACAAAACCTCTGGGAACCCAAGTTCTTATTTGTGAATTTGATATGATTGGACGTTTGCCTTTTCTAATTACCTCTACATGTTTTCTAGGTTTAGGCTGCTGACCTAACTCATGTTTTACATCCCAAAATAAGCCTGTTGCAAGTCCAGCAGTACCAGCATAATATGGGCTAGATTCATAAACTACTGGAAGTTTTAATCCATCTTCTGTTTGAGCAGGTCGAGTAACGTCAACATGCATTCGATCCATTTTTCCATCATCATCAGAGTCAAAAGATGTTTCAACCCAAAGATCATGACGTATCCACTTAGTTTCATCTTTAAATGATCCCACTACTTGAGCTTCACCATTTATAAAAAATGGAACAGACTTTTCTTGTGCATTTATAGCGATGAATATAAAAAGAGTTATTAGGTGAATTAATTTTTTCATAAGAGATATTTATTTAGATAATAAAAAACAGGTTCTTAAAAGTACAAAACCATTTGGATATGAAGCCTATTGAAAAATAGTGAATTTTATAAAAAATAACCTCTTGATTTTCAAGAGGTTACATTTTTAACATCGGTTGCGGTCTGGACGGGACTCGAACCCGCGACCCCCTGCGTGACAGGCAGGTATTCTAACCAGCTGAACTACCAGACCGTAATTAGCGAGTGCAAATATACACTCCATTTTTAATTCCGCAAACAAATTAGGGAATAGAGTTTAAAACTATAACAAAGCGTCTAAACTTTCTGTATATATATTTTTTGGAGATACACCAACTTGTCTATTTACTAGTTCTCCTTTATCAAAAACTAAAACAGTTGGAATATTTCTAACTCCAAATTTAGCTGCAAATTCTTGATTAGAATCAACATCTAACTTTCCAACAACCGCTTTTCCGTCGTAATCTTTACTAACTTCTTCTATAATAGGGCCTAACATTCTACATGGACCACACCACTCTGCCCAAAAATCAACCATTACAGGTTTTGTAGATTTTAATACCAATTCCTCAAAGTTTGAATCTGTTATTTCTAATGCCATGATTTTTTGTTTTATATCTTATAGTCAAATGGTATACCAAATAATTTTTAGTGACAAATTGACATTCATTTTATATATAAAATTTAATTTAATTTAAAATGTATATTATTTTCTTCTATCGATGAAATTAAGTCCTCATTTATTAATATTTTATGATTCTCACTAGGCATAGTTAATTTTATTTTTTCATTATTTTCAAAAAAAGAAATCTCAAGCTTTTGCTTTCCTTTATGTTTTTTAAAAATCTTTTTTAACTCATCTACTTTATTATCATCAAAATCATTTATATCCAATTGTAAAGTCAATTTTTCAGCATTTTTAGCTAGTGTATCCTGTAATTGCTGAAATGACAAAAAATTAATTCTTGGATCTCCAATTTTTCCCGTCTCCCTGTCACGCCATCCTTCTTTAACCAATAGGCTCAAGTGAATAAAGTTATTTTCAAATAAAAAATGTTTAAATTTTAAATATTCTTCTCCAAATATTCTAAAATCATATGAATCTTTATAATCTTCTAAAGTAAATCTGGCCCATCCTTTGCCATTTTTAGAAATTCTATGTTCGACTTCTCCTACAATTCCACCTAATCTTAATTTTTTGTTAACCAATTGGCCTAAACTTTTTAAAACTTCTAATGAAGCATTACAAAAATGTTCCATTGGTAATCTAAAATCATCTAATGGGTGTCCAGAAATATAAATTCCCACTACCTCTTTTTCTTGTTTTAATTGATTAAGAGTTGTCCAATGGATGCAATCTGGTATTTGAGGTTCATTTAATTGAACTTCAGAAGAGTTTTCAAACAAACTTACTTGAGCTGAATTTTTATTTTCTTGAAATTTAGAACCAAATTTCAATGCTTTTTCAATAAAAGTAATTCCGTCACCATTATCATGTAAATATTGAGCTCTATGAACACCCTTAAAAGAATCAAAACCTCCAGCATAAACCAAACTATCGAATGCTTTTTTATTAGCAGCTCTTAAATCAATATTCTTAGTTAGATCAAAAATTGAATTGTATTTTTTTTCTTGTCTTCCTTCAATAATTGAATTCACTGCTCCAGCTCCAACTCCTTTTACTGCTCCCATTCCAAATCTTATTGCATTATTATCATTTACTGTAAACTTGTAATACGACTCGTTAACGTCTGGCCCCAAAACACTAATAGACATTCTTTTACATTCTTCCATAAAAAAGCTGACCTGTTTTATATCATTCATATTATTTGATAAAACTGCAGCCATATATTCTGCGGGATAGTGCGATTTCAAATATGCAGTTTGATATGCTATTAAAGCATAACAAGTTGAATGTGATTTATTAAAGGCATAGGATGCAAAAGCCTCCCAATCTTTCCATATTTTTTCAAGAATTTCTCGTGAATAACCATTAGATTCACCTCCATCTAAAAATTTTGGTTTTAGTTTACTTAAAAGATCAAAAATCTTTTTTCCCATAGCTTTTCTTAACAAATCTGCATCACCTTTTGAAAAATTAGCTAATTTTTGTGAGAGCTTCATTACCTGCTCTTGGTAGACTGTTATTCCATATGTTTCTTTTAAAAATTCTTCCATTACTGGAATATCATAACTAATATCCTCTTTCCCATTTTTTCTATTTACAAAAGATGGAATATATTCTAATGGGCCTGGACGATACAATGCATTCATCGCAATTAAGTCTTCAAAAATTGTTGGTTTTAAATCCCTTAAATATTTTTGCATTCCAGCACTTTCGTACTGAAAAATTCCAACAGTATCTCCTTTTTGAAACAGTTCATAAGTTTTTAAATCATCTAATGGAATTGTGTCAATATCTAGCTCTACATTATGTTTGTACTTTATTAACTTAACCGTATCTTTTATTAAAGTCAAGGTCTTAAGGCCTAAAAAATCCATTTTTAAAAGCCCTGCACTTTCAACAACCGCATTATCATACTGTGTTACGAATAAATCAGAATCTTTAGCTGTTGCAATTGGAACAAAATTTGTAATGTCATCTGGTGTAATTATTATTCCACAAGCATGTGTTCCAACATTTCTAAGACTTCCTTCTAAAACTCTTGCTTGATTTATTGTTTCAGCTTGTAAATCACTACCGCTTGATAATGATTTTAATTCCATAATATTAGTAAATTCTTCTGACCTTAAATCATAACTTAATTGTTTTTCATCCCTCTCAAAAATATCCTTTAATTTTAAATTTGGAATCAATTTAGCTAACCTATCTGCATCTCCAAGCGATAAATCAAGAACTCTAGCTGTGTCTCTAATTGAAGATTTGGCAGCCATTTTTCCATATGTTATTATTTGAGCTACCTGATTTGAACCATATTTGTCAATGACATATTGAATAACTTTATTCCGACCCTCATCATCAAAATCAATATCAATATCTGGCATACTAACCCTGTCTGGGTTTAAAAATCTTTCAAAAAGTAAATCATATTTGATAGGATCTATTTTTGTTATTCCTAAGCAATAAGCTACAACAGATCCAGCCGCTGATCCTCTACCAGGGCCAACAGAAACGCCCATTTCACCCGCAGCTTTAATTAAATCTTGAACAATTAGAAAATACCCAGGGTATCCTGAATTTTTAATAACATTTAACTCAAATAGGATTCTTTCATTTAATTCAGAATCAATTTCTGAATAATGTTTTTGAGCACCTTTAAATGCTAAATGTTTTAAATATTCATTTTCAACATCTACTTTATCAGAATCAAATTTATTTTTATAAATGTCTGGTATTGTGAATTTTGGCAGTAAAACATCCCTTGCTAAATCATATTCTTCAATTTTATCAATAATATTTAAAATATTTTGAATTGAATCAGGTATATCTTTAAACAAGTATTTCATTTCATTCGAAGATTTGAAATAATACTCCTGATTTGGTAATCCAAATCTAAATCCGCGTCCTCTTCCTATAGGAGTTGATTGTTTCTCTCCATCTTTAACGCATAATAAGATATCATGAGCATTTGCATCCTCTTTATTAACATAAAAAGTATTATTGGTAGGTATCAATGGAATAGAATATTTATGAGCCAATTTTAACAAAACTTCGTTAACTCTATCTTCATCTTCCTGACCATGTCTCATTATTTCTAAATAATAGTCTTCTTTAAAAGATTCTTTCCACCATAACAATGCTTCTTCAGCTTGGGTTTCTCCAATATTTAATATTTTACTCGCAACTTCACCATACATATTTCCTGATAACACAATAAGATCTTCCTTATATTTTTCAACAATTCCTTTATCAATTCTAGGAACATAATAAAATCCTTTTGTGTATCCCAAAGAGCACATTTTAGATAAATTTTGATAACCATTTTTATTTTTAGCTAGAAAAACTGTTTGATAACCGTCATCTCTATTAGATTTGTCCAAATGATTAGAACAAATGTTTAATTCACATCCAATTATTGGTTTAATTTTAATTGAATCTTCATCATCAGACATTATACTATTATGACTTTTTATGGCTTTTATAAAATGGAAACAACCCATCATATTAGCTCTATCTGTTATGGCTAGTGCTGGCATTTTATTATCAGCCGTCTTATTAACTAAATTTATAATTCTTGATGTGGATTGTAAAACGGAAAATTGTGTGTTATTATGTAAATGAGCGAATGGAACTGATTTTAATTCTTCTGGGATATCTTTAATAATGGTTCTTTCAAACTTATTTTCTTTAGAAAGTTTCTTTTTAATTTTTTCAGACTCCTTTTTTAAATTTAGATGCTTAATCCCGGCTAATGGAACAGGAAAATCATTTTCAGGTTTGAGACTTTCAATTAAATCTAGATATCCCTTAAAAACTGTTTGATCAAATATGCCTTTTCTAACTAATTCAAAAAAAACTCTTGCAGTTGCTTCAACGTCCGCTGAAGCATTATGAGCTTCATTAAAGCTTTCTTCAAATAAAAAAGAATATATCTCAATTAAAGTTGGGAATTTAAATTTGCCACCTCGTCCACCTGGAAGTTGACATACTTTAGCTGTTAATTCGCTACAAGTATCTAAAACATCTTTTTTTGAAAGATCTATACTAGAACCTAATCTGAATAATTCAGCTCCAACAATATTAATGTCAAACTTTACGTTATGACCAACTAAAAACCCTGCTTTATTATAATCTTCAATAAATAATTTTAATACTACATCAATTTCAATTCCTGTTTTATTAGCTAAATCAGTTGAAATACCATGTATTTTTTCAGCTTCGAAAGGAATATTAAAATTTACAGGGCGAACTAAATAGCTATGATTTGATATTAAATCTCCTTTTGAATCATGCAATTGCCAAGCCAATTGAACACATCTAGGCCAATTATCTGAATCTGACAAAGGAGCCTTCCATTTTTTTGGGAGACCAGTAGTTTCAGTATCAAAAACTAAAAACATTTTTTAATTAAAAAATTAGAAATTAAATTTAACTATCTTTTTTATTAGATATTCAAAGAATCCGTCTAAGTTATCAACTCAATTAGAATAAAATAATTTTCATTTGTTAGTTTAGAAAAAAAATTTACATTTGCACCTCATTAATAACCGGGGTTTAGTACCTCACAATTTAATTTGATATGGCAGTAAAAATAAGACTTCAAAGACACGGTAAAAAAGGAAAACCATTTTATTGGATAGTAGCAGCTGATGCAAGAGCAAAAAGAGATGGACGTTACTTAGAAAAATTAGGGATCTATAATCCAAATACAAATCCAGCCTCTATAACTCTTGATGTTGATCAATCAGTTAAATGGATACAATTTGGGGCCCAACCAACAAATACAGCTAGAACTATTTTATCTAATGAAGGAGTCCTACTTAAAAATCATTTAATCAATGGACTTAAGAAAGGTGCTTTAACTGAAGAGCAAGTTGAAGAAAAATATCAAGAATGGATAACTGAGAAGTCCTCAAGTCTTGAAAAT
>DUDG01000046.1 GCA_012959395.1 Flavobacteriaceae bacterium
TATTATCCATACGTTTGGACCTCCTGTTCTATCAGACACAAAAAGAAGATCTTCTCCATCAGGTGAAAATTTAGGATTAGAATCAAATGCTAATCCTTCTGTAATTCTTTTAGCATTACCACCTTCTATAGGCAATAAGTATAAATCGCCTAACATATCAAAAACAATTGTTTTCCCATCTGGACTAATATCTAAAGACATCCATGTGCCTTCATCAGTATTGATATTGATTTTCCTTTCTGCTTTTAATGGAAGACCTTTATTCTTCTTTACTTCAATGGTATCTTTTGTTGAATTTTTTTTAGAATCTTGAGCTATTATATTGACTGTAAATAGTACAGTAATTATTAAAATTATTTTTTTCATTGATAAAAATTTATATTAAGTCTATATTAAGTTAATAAATTTAATGGGAAAGTTTAGCCATATCATTATATTTAGCAATTAATTTTTATTATTACCATAAATAAAAAGAATGAATTATAGTATAAGAAAAGTATTTATATTATTAACTATTTTATTTTCTCAAAGCATTTATAGTCAAGAGGGACTACCTATTTATACTGATTATTTAACAGAGAACTACTATTTACTACACCCTTCCATGGCTGGGGTTAATTTAGACGGTATTAAGATCAGAATGACAGCTAGAAAGAACTGGCTTGATCAAGTGAATGCCCCTAATTTACAAACCTTGTCAGTTGATGCAAGATTAACAGAAAGATCAGGAGTTGGTGCAATAATTTTCAAAGATGAAAATGGTTATAATTCACAAACTGGAGTTTCATTAACGTATGCACATCATATTAATTTTAATGAAGATAGAGCAAGAATGAAAAAACCAGATTTATTTAATTATGGATCAATTAATCAATTTTCTTTTGGCCTTAGTATTGGAGGAGTACAAAATTCATTAGACCAAACATCATTTGATCAATTTAACATATACGGTCAGCAAGACCCATTAATTAGTAAAATAAATCAAAGTTCGGGATATTTTAATATGGATGTAGGAGCTTCATATGTTAATTATAATTATTTTATCCATCTTACTTTCAAAAATATTTTATTCACTCCCTCTAATATCTATGGAGACGAGGTTTATGATTTTTCAAAAAATTACACAAGTTTTTTAAAGTATGTTGCTTCATTTGGATATTTATTTTTTACAGAAACCCCATTTTCTTTTGAGCCTTCAGTTCTTTTTCATGGTTCTAAGCTTACAAGTGAAAAAAACCTTGATTTAAATTTCAAATCATACTATGATTTAGACTATGGATATTTATGGCTAGGAATTTCTTACAGGCAAAGCTTTGATGGAGCTCAATATTTGGATGGAGAACAAATTAAGAATCAAACTTACCAATTGATTACACCAATTTTTGGTGTTTCGTATAAAGATTTTGTATTTTCTTATAATTATTCCTACCAACAAGGAAATATAATTTTTGGAACTGGAGGATTCCATCAAATTACTTTAGGATATAATATTGATTTATTTAATTAAATTTTCCTCTTATAAGGCTAAAGTGTCCTTTAAATTCTCTTCCATCTTCTAGCAGTGTTCTAAACCAGTAATCAGTTGC